>JAGQRH010000004.1 GCA_020425605.1 Planctomycetota bacterium
GGATGGCGAACCGGTTCCCAAAGAAGAAGTACGGCCAACGCTGGCAGGTGGAGTCGCTGTTCAGCCAGGACAAGCGCCGGTTCGGAAGCCAGTCGTCGGCCAGCAGCATCAACGGCCAGTTCGGCGAGCTGTGCCTGCGAGTGCTCGCGCACAACATAGCACTGCTTTTGCGTCGCCGGATTCAGCAACCCCCAAACCCGCTTGAAATGTATGCTTTCAACGGAGCAACCCTGACCCCTTTTTAGTTCCGAGAGCCGGCGGTCCTCGCAGGAGCTTCTCTAGAACGGAATGGCGATTGGTGCCGAAATGAGAATCATGTACCAGGTAAAGCCAACCTACGAGGGTTACTGGTGGGCGGAATTTGTCAATGACGAAGACCGACAGTATTTTGGTGTCGCACATCCGCGCCCAGCAGCCTATTTGACCTTGCGTGAGCAATGGCGTGCCCGGCACTTAAGGTACTACAACAATCCAGAGTTCCCGGGATTTGATCCTGCGTCAGGTCAGTGCCCTGTTTTTCTGAGCTTTGACAGCGAGTTCGCCGTCTCGTCCCAGAAAGCTGAAGAAGTAATCCGAACGCTCGGCGTGGAGTGTGAACTTCTTCCTATGATGGTCTCGGGTGAAGATTATCAGTGGCTACGACTTCCAGTGTTGCAGAATACTGTGGATATCACCAAATCTACGTACGACACGTACTCTACCGGAGATATTCGCAACATCACCTCCTACTGGTTCAACTATGACAGCATCGGCGAACATCAACTCTTCCGAATTATCGAGTACCGGTCAACTCGGATATTCTGTACAGAACAGTTCAGAGAGACGTATCACGACTGCAGGTACACAGGGATGCGATTCCTCGAAGTTGATACCGCTCAGCCTCAGTCGCAAGGCCCGTGATTTGTGCGGGCCCACGCGGTGGGTTCGAAGCGGTCGTCCTGGCCTGCGCCTGTACGAGGACCTCTCCTGCGGGGGAGAGCTTCAACCACACGGGGACGAACAGGCGCCCGGCACCGGCCAGTGTGGCGTTGAAACTTCAAAGTCCGTGGTCAGGAGAGACTTGATCATGCCCCCACACTTCACTCGGATGGCGTCCATCGCCGCGCTTCTGGCCCTAGGCGTCGCGCTACTACTTTTCGGACCAATGTTGCGTCACGCAGTGGTGAGTGCCGAGGACGCGAATGCCGGCAATTCGCGTGCTCCCAAGGCGTATTCCAAAGCGGTCGCATACAAGACTGGTCCGCTTCCCGAAGGCACACGTGTCTTCCTGTTCTGGTTTCAGCAGGACCACAGCACTGTGTATTGTGAATTGACCCCCATCACGGAGTCCGAGTACGGGCTCATGGCCCCTGGCTTCTCGCTGATTCCGGAAGAAGTGCATGTTCAGCTGATCTCCGGCAACCGCTGTTACGTATTCGAGGCGGCCGTCGATTCAAGTCGAGTGGTCGACATTTCGCAGCAATGCGGCAAGGCAGTCGAGTCATGGGGCAAGCTCCCGTCGATTGGAAGTCCCGGAGTAGAACGAGTTTGGTTTAGTGTGAAAGACGCCGATCTGGAAGGTGACAACCGGACAGCGACGGCCGAGATTCTCGACAAGAAAGTGGCGGATGCGCCCTACGCGATACACTTGATGCGGCGCGGAAACGGCGAGTACATCGGTTGTGTAGACATCACCGAGGGATCTGTCATCGAGACAGTGGAAGTTAGCGTCACCATCACCGAGGAGGGTTCAACTCTGGAGCGACGGTTGATGGGAACTGTGCTCAGTCGCACCCCGGTGGTTCCGCCAGTGCGCTAGGCGTTGCTGGGCGCAATGAGAGAGGAAATCCCGGGCGACGGCCCGCGCGTGACCGTCATTCCTGAGCGTCACGCGTGACGCTCAGGTTCGTTCGCTTCGCGAACTTTCGACAGCCCGGCGCCGGTCACCACGGACGAGGTCTACGACAACGCCGTGCCCAACGGCAACAACCCCACCGCACAGGCCTGCGTCGACCAGGAAGGGAACCAATAAGGGGTCGGGCTACTTCTTGTTGCTGTATTTCTAGCCCTTTCCTGGCTCCAGCTCCTTCATGGGGTATCCTGCGTGGTGGCGTTACCTGACATTCCAGGCCCGGCCGTCCCTCGGGCCGAGTGTGTCGGGCAGCGGTACTTGCAGGTACTGCAGTGCAGTCATGCCGACGTCGATCAGGCCGAAGCGTGCAGACTCGAACTTGCGGTTGCAGAACAACACGCCCGGCACGAGTCTGCGCGGTGCTTGCACGCCAGTGAGAACGTACGCAGAAACGCGGCGTAGTCGTTGGGCCTATGGGAAACAACCGCCCGGCCGTTGCCCCGTTTGATAACATGGCAGCAAAGTCGGCAGGATCAATGCAAGCACAACAGGCATAGGGAAAGGCCACCACCCCACATAACTAGGGCCACTAACAGTAGCCTGACCCCTTTTTAGTTCCAAAGAAGACTGGATCGCAGAAGACTGGGAGCAATACGAAAAGGGCTGTTTGAGATGCCAAAGAAGCTCGGGGGGGGGGGGCAGGGCGACCGGGAGCCAGTCAAAAAGGAGAATGACAGCGATGACTACCTCAGTTGCGACAACTAGGTTAACGTTCTCGGTTCCAACAGGAACAACTGACAATCACTTGGTTTGTTCTCGTGATACGGCCTTGCTCACGCCTACAACCTCCGCGTCTGCGTTGCACCTTCTCCCCTTTGCCAGAATAGAAGGGCCACTCGCAGCGCTAACGTACTCTGGATGTGCAAATGCTTGGTTGTTGACCCTAGGTTTCTTGGTCGTGGTGGTGGCGCCAGGTTGCCTGCCGGCGCAAGGGGCTCGTTTATCGATCCCCGTCCAAGCGTCGGTTCGGGTAGTTTCATCGGTCGACGAGATCAACGCGCTGCCTGAGTCAACGGCAGCCATTGAACTTGTAGGTGGTACCAGCAAAGAATTTGCTGCGCTTGGTCGCCTTCGTAACGTCAGATGGCTGGGTCTTCGCCGTCCTATAGACTTTTCGGACGTTGAGTGTGCGGTTCTCAGCGATCTCCCGCTACTAGAAAGGCTGGACCTGATTTCTGTTCCTCCCCTGCCTGATTCCAAGAGGTTAGCCCCGCTAACGCAGTGCCCACGGCTGAAAGCGCTCAACATCTTGGGAAGCGGCATTTCCGCTGATGAGGTCGTGCAGTTTAGTGCAAAGTCAAAAGTGCTAAGAGAACTGAGCTGCCCATCCGCAATATTTGACGAAGAAGCGGCATGCGCCTTGCGCGAGAAGGCGTCCATTACGCAGCTCACGCTAAGCGGAAACATCTTGCCGCAAAAACTCAGCATGCTAGCTAGCCTGTCTACACTTACAGACTTGCGGTTGTCAGGCCGACTATCACAATTCGCCGGTAAGGACGCGCTTGCCGTATTGGCGGGGTTGACTGAGCTTCAACACCTTGAGCTTCCTCAACGACTGCGATGCAATGAGATAGCGCTAGAATGGTTGCAGGAGTTGCCTCGCCTGCGAGAGTTGGAAGTCAATTCGTCGACAGGACTCGGGGCAGCTTTGGGAACCTTGGCCGGTAGCCTCGCTTCACTGGAGTCCCTCTCTATCTATAATTGCGAAATCGACCAAGTGTTTTTCGATCAGCTTGCTCGATCATCGACTATAACCTCTCTGTCTATTCGAAACAGCAGTTCTGTGGGCTTTCCTCCGACTTCCGCCACATCGGTGCCTGAGGATGCGTGGCTAGTTGAACTGTCGGCGCTAGCGACAGTTCAGACACTTTGGCTGGATGAGTGCCAGAACGTTACCGACGTTGGCCTGCAAGCCTTGCGGAGACTGGAGTCACTAAGCTCCCTAACTCTGAATGGATGCGTAAAGTGCGGGGACATCGCCATCGCCTGCATTGGCGAATTGGAAGGGCTCGTAAGCCTTCGACTCAGCGATGTACGCTTGGCTTCTGCGGAAGGATTCGCCCCTCTTGCGAAGTTGGGCAAGCTCGAAACGCTTTCTCTCCGCAGCTGTAGTTGCGCGCGTTTGGATGTACTGACGGACAATGCAACCTGGAATCTGCAGAGCCTAGTCTTAGACGATTGTAGGCTACTCACAACACGTCAATACCAGTTCGTGGAGCGAATCACCGACCTAAGGGAGCTATCGCTGGCGGGTTGCTCTGGGTTGACTACGGAGGTCATGAGGGGACTGGTCAAACATCTTCCAGATCTAGCCGTGCTGTGCGTGGCATCCACCGATGTTAGCGATGAAGGCCTCACCGCTCTCCGGAAGGCAGGCAAGCTGAAGTCTTTGTCTCTGAGCTATTGCCGCAACTTAGGTTGTGAGAAAGTATTAGAAGTGGTGGCGGAACTCCCGCTAACTGACCTGTACGTTTACGGTGACCTATTTTCGTCAGACTGTGTCAAGAAGATGCAGGCGGTGCTACCGGGGTGTCGTATCTGGGAATGATTCTCCCCTTACCGATTACGTCGAACTGGAGTATCCGTCCCGCCCGGCACAAATTGACTTATACTACGTGCGATGACGTCGGCATGTTGGTGTTTGTTAGCGGCTGGGGGGGGGGCGTAGCTGGGAGATCCCGGGCGGGATCGCAACGATTTCGGGGGTGTAGGCCTGCAGCCACGCGTCGCAAGGAAGCCTCTTGTGGACTTTCCTAGGACGCGCTGAAAGCAGTTGGGCCAGCATGGTACACGTAGGGATTCACGCCGCGGCGTTCGGCGGTCTGGATCAGGGTGTAGATCGTCATGGCGCCGCGACCGCCCTTTCCGGAGCCCGCGAACAGCCAGAACTTGCGGCCTCTGACGACGTCCTTCAACGTTTTCTCTACGAAGTTGTTGTCGATGCCGAGGTAACCCTGCATGATGTGGCGCGACAGCGTGCAGAAGATGAGATTGGCGTAGGCAATCGCCTCGCCGAGGGCGCTCTTGGGCAGGAAGCCCGCTTTTGTGGCGATGCGCCACTTGCGCCGGGCCAGGTTCACCTCAACGAGGCTGGTCAACGAGTTCCTACATACACCAGCTCTCGCAGCGCGAAGCACACTCGCTTCACCCACGACAAGCGCTGAACGCACCCAACTGGACGGACACATGGTGGAGGGACATTCCTGACGGTGTTTTAGTGAAGCTTGGTAGTTACTCAGGCAGATAGCCACCAACCCCGCAAATGCCAACGTCCGGCATCCACTGAAAATACATCACACCTACGTTCTCGTTCTCAATGTCCACGCCGGCGGAGTAATACACACGCGCATTGAATGCTTTCGAAGGTTGGCCATCCCGGCCAACATAGTGTCGTTCGCGTAATTCTATTCGCCTGACCCAGGGGAAGTGGGCCACCCTGTTGCGGTAGTCCTCGTGCACTACGAGGGCCTTCGCAAATGCAAGAGTCTCCGCTCCCCATCCGCTACGGACTTCGAAGTCACTCTCGGCCGAAAGGTGCCCATCTACATTGATCTCACGCACAGGCCAAAGCGAGGCATCCTCCGGCGCCTCGCCACTAGTCTGAGCCAACTTTAGCCAATACCCGTGCAGCCAAGCATCATCCAGCAATAGTCTCTCAGCCATGCGCCTATGGGATACTGGAACACGAAAACGATAAACCCTACTCCCATCATGTGTGCTAGCAATGTCATTCGCGGCGAGAAGGTTCTCTATGTTGTGCACCGCAATTCGATCGGAGCCAAGGCAACTTGCCACCAAGACCATCTCAACGGGCTGGGCCATCTCCCCGCCAGCACGGTCATGCTCAGTAACAATCGCCGCTTGTCTCGGAGTTTCTGGTAGGTCGCCGTTGAAACTTGCAGAGCTCTTGGAAGTCGTATCTGCACAAACGGACTCGGTGTCGGCAGACGAATTGTGACACGATATGACGACAACTCCTAACATAACCGGCAGGACCAGTTGCGTGACAGATGCGAGAATAGCTGAGCATGGGGGCTTCATTCGCCGTCTCCTACCCATGGTTCGTCATCAAAACCGTCGTCAGCCGGATACTCGACTCCATGATTCTCGCCAGTCTTGCCGTCCGTAATGTCCCAGGTAAGCTTGATTCTTGCCTAGAAGTCACTTTGTTTGCAGCCCGACGTGCATCCATTCTTGATGCGGATATATATCCATAGGAACTAAACAGGGGTCAGGCTACTTTTTGTTGCTGTATTTCTAGGCATTTCCTGGCTCCAGCTGCTTCATGGGGCATCCTGCGTGGTTGCGTTACCTGACATTCCATGCGCGGGCATCCTTCGGGCCCAGCGTGTCGGGCAGCGGTACTTGCAGGTACTGCAGTGCAGTCATGCCGACGTCGATCAGTCCGAAGCGTGCAGACTCGAGCTTGCGGTTGCTGAACAGCACGCCCGGCACGAGTTTGGGGTCGTAGCTGCAGTGGTCGCCGGACCAGTTCCTTAGATTGTCGGCGATGATCGGCTCGTCGGCGCCGCCTAGGCTGGTCTGCCAGCTTACCCGGTAGCCGCGGGCGTAGCCGATCTGCAGGTCGCCGGCCTCGCCCAGCCGCTCGCCTTCCCAGATGTCTTCGCGACGCTTAACGACGCTGATGACCGGCACATAACCGTGCGCCTGATCGTCAGTCAGCTTCGACAACCTGGCGATGATCTCGGTCTTCAGCGCCTCGGCCTCCTCCTCTGTGACGATGCCGTTCGGCTCGCGACCTCTTAAATTGATGTAGATCTTGCTGAGCCCGAGGGCGTACGCGCGTGTCTTGCTCCAGTCGTATGGACCGTAGTACCCGCTTTCATTGTCGAAGAGCTGCGCCATGGTCGGCGCGCCGGTTTTCTCCTTCAGCACGAGGTAGCCGTTCTCCTGCAGCCAGCGATTCAGGTTCACGGCGCGATAGAACGGAAGAAAGCCGTGGTCGCTGCAGATCACCAACAGCGCGTCTTTCGGCAGTGCGTGCATGACCTCGCCGATCAGCCCGTCGTACTTCACATAAAAGTCGTGGATCGCCGTCTTCCACTCGGCCGGCGCGTGCGGGTCGTGATTGGGGTGCTTCTCATCCATGTGCCGCCACATCATGTGGGAGACCCGGTCGATCTCGTAGGTGAACGCGACCAGCAGGTCCCATTCATCGCTGCGCCCGAGCAGCCCGAGTATCTGCGCGCGCTTCTCATCGAAGCTGAGCTGGCAGGTTTCCATGAACGTGCCGTCGTCGATCACGCCGTCCTGCAGCGCACTTGTGGCTTCCGCCCAGCCGACGGTCTCGAACATTCCGTACTCGTCGGCGAGCCATGCGCCGAACTCCAGCGGCTGCGAGATTGCGAACTGCGGCAGTTGCTCTTTCGGGTCGAAGTTCACCGGTGTCGCATACAGGCGAACCTGCCGCCCGCCCGCCAGCAGCTTGAAGCTGACGGTGCCGTGAAGCTCGATCAGTCCCCCAATGTCGTAGACGACGCGCATGTGCCGAACCCACTCGCCGACCTTGAGCGGAACTTCCGACTGCTCCACGACATTGTCGGCGGGGAGCTTGAGCACGACTCCCCCACCCTCGGCGCGCGTCACCGTGAACGGGATTTCTTCGCGCGGCATCAGATCGAGTTCGTGGTCCTCCCACTGCTTCCAGCGCGCTTTGTCAAACTTGGCCGGGGGTCCCAGCAGGCGGGCCTGCGCCACGTCGCCGTCGAACTTGAGGTCCTCGATGCGCCCGGACATCTCGGTCAGCCCGCCGGCCAGCTCGTTGTGCGGCTCGCTGAACAGCGTGTAGGTGTGGAACGTGCCCATGGCGTCCGGCGTCGCGAGCCCGGTGGTCATCTTGGATTCCGCCAGCTCCTCGGCCGCGGGCCAATTCACGGGTGCGCCGATCACCCTGCAGCGCACGCCGTGATCATCCGCGATTTTCCAGAACGTGGTGCCTGTGCGGGAGGTAACCGGCTGCGGCATGCTTTCGGGCAGGTTGTTCACAAACGCAAACAGCCCGACTGCCAGCGCGAGAAACGGGATCAGCCAGTACGCACGTTTCAGTCTGTTGCGCACAAGAAAGTAGCCGAGCAGCGGCATCGCAACCGCAATTCCCGCCAGCGCGATCAGGGCCCAGCGCCGGTTGTCCAGCCCGCCAAGCGGCGAGGCCAGAATCATCCCGATCGCAATGGTCGCCGGTATCAGCGGATGCACGGGCCGCGCCTTGCGTGGCAACAGTGCAGCCATGTGCGCGAACAGGTACGCAAACAAGAGGACGCACGCGGCCAGCGCCAATGCAATCGGCAATCGTTGCCACGGCGTACCGCCGATCAACGGCTGCTCATTGGGGCGGGCCAGCGAAAGCTCCGGCTCGTAAGTACCTTCCCTGCGCTTCAGGAACCCGAAGATGCCCGTCTTGCCGGGGTTCAGCCCGGTGGTCATGGTGGACCATGCGGCCGGGCTCATGGGCGGATACGATGTCTCGAGATGTCGGTAAGTGCCTTCGTCGCGCAGCTTTTTGAAGTTGGGCAGGTCGCCCGCATCCATCCACTTCTCGGCCAGGCGGGTGTCTACGGCATCGATACCGAGCACGACCGCCTTGCGCGGAGCCTCCTGCGCGAACATCGGCGTGGCAAGAAGCAGCAGCAGGATCAGCGTGGAAGCGTTGCGCATGGGAACCGGAATCACTAATACTAGGGGTCCGCTCACGAACCCTATCACGGCCGGAAAAACATGTCAGTACAGGACCAGCCAACCATCACGAGCGCGTACCGTTCCGTCGGCGTGACGTTCGAGTCGCTGGTATGCAACAGCGAGCCTTTTCGCGAGGCCATCCGCCTTGCTGCGAGCGCTGCCGGCAAGGATGTATCGATTCTGCTGCTGGGCGAAACGGGCACAGGCAAGAATTTAATAGCCCAGGCGATCCACAACGCTTCGCGACGTCACACCAAGCCATTTGTGAGCGTGAACTGCAGTGCGATTCCGGACAGTCTGCTCGAGTCGGAGTTGTTCGGCAGCGAGAAGGGCGCGTTCACCAGCTCAGACAAGCTCCGGCGCGGCAAGTTTGAGCTGGCTGACGGCGGCACGCTGTTTCTGGACGAAATCGGCGACATGAGTGCCGTGGCACAGGCCAAAGTCCTGCGCGCGTTCGAATATCGCCAGTTCGAGCGTGTCGGCGGCGAAGAGACGCTGCACACTGACGTCCGCATCATCGCCGCGACCAATCGCCCGCTGGATTCGCTGCTTGCCACCGGCAAGTTCCGCGAAGACCTGTTCTATCGAATGAACGAATTCACCATCGAGGTGCCGCCGCTGCGCACCCGCAAGCCGGAGATTGAGCCGCTCGCACAGCGCTTCATCAAGGAGTGCAACGAGCGCTTCGGCACACACATCAAGGGAATCGCACCCGAGGCCATGAAGAAGATGCAGGCGCATAGCTGGCCGGGCAACGTGCGCGAGCTGAGGGCGGTCATCAAGCGCGCCAGTGTGTCGGCTCCCGGCGAGCAGATTCGCGCTGACGATCTGCGCTTGTCAGTCGGCCCGACGCCGACGGACGATGTCAAACCGGACGGCGACCTGTCCATGAGCAGCGTCGAGGCCAAACACATCGAGAAAGTGCTGAACAAGACCGGCTGGAACAAGAAAGAAACCAGCGGGCTGCTCGGCATCAGCCGTCCCACGCTTGATCGAAAGATCAGCGAATACAACCTGAAGAAACCGGACTAGCTGGGCCTAGAGCACGCGCTTGAGGCGAGGACCGATCTGCTCGAAACTCTCCCGGCTGTAGAACTCGATCGCGCGAGCCATCGATTCCGAGCGTGACGTCGTCGTCAGCTCCAGCCGACGCCAGCCTCGTACTTGCGCAACCTCTACCAATGCATCCAAAAGGGCCTTGCCTATGCCCGTCGAGCGCAACTCCGGCGTAACGTAAAATTCATCGATCACGCCGTACGTGCCGCCCGCGTGAAGTGCGGCCGACTGGGCCGCCGATATGAATCCTACCGGTCGATCGGTCTCGGCCATCAGCACCAGATGCTGGTCGCCGGCCAGCAAGTCTGTCGCGAGCGCGACTTCGGATTCCTCATCCAGCCCGCTACTGGAGCCATCCAGCTCAGCCAGGAACGCGCGCATGGCCTCGCACAGGACTTCCGCGTCCTCAGTCGTTGCCAGGCGGATCCTTACCTGCGCTGCCATGCTGCTGTCCTAGAAACCGGTCGGACTACTGAATCGCCACTTGTTGATCTTCATCGCGGGCACTACGAAATTGCCACCGAACAGCGCGCCCCCGCCCGCATGCGCTTCTTTGCCGATCGCATCAATGTGGGCGAATGCGCTGAGCAAGGACTGCGTGAACCGCATGTTCTTGACGGCATGCGTGGTCTTGCCGTTCTCAATCATGAATGTGCCCGCGCGCGTCATGCCGGTGATGCTTACTTCCTGCCGGTTCACGACGTTCGTGTAGTGCAGCTTCGTGACCAGCAGCCCGCGCTCGGTGTTTGCGATCATTTCCTCTACGCTCTGGTCGCCGGTGCTTACAACCAGGCTGCCGGGGCCCGCGCCGCCTGCATCCGGCTGGGGGCTGGCGTGGCCGGTGTTCTTCTGGCCGCACATTTCTGCACTGCGGCGATCGTGCACCACAGCTTTGACGGTGCCATTTTCGACGAGCGTGACCTTCTGGGTGGCGAAGCCCTCCATGTCGAACGGTGTGCCGCCAAGCTCCGGATGGAAGGGGTTTTCCACGATCGTCAGTTTCTTGTCGAGGATCGCCTGGCCAAGCTCGCCACGGTGGAAGCTTCGACCCTCGGCAAATGCCAGACCGTTGGCGGTCAGCCAGCCCCAGAAGAGCATCATCTCGGCAATCGCCGACGGCTCGAAGATCACGGTATACTCACCGGGGTCAATTGCCTGCGGCCTAACGCCCTGCTCGGCCTTCATTGCCGCGCGCTGGCCGGCCGTCCATGGGTCGCACCTGGCGACGTCCAGGTTGAAGCTCTCGGCCCAGCCTTCGACGTTGCCGTTCTCAAGGAACGCGCTGACGCTGAACTCAGCCTTCGTGCCTGACTTGTAGGCAAAGACGCCGGTACTGGTGCCGTATGCGAGCGCACCCTCGTCCGTGTCAAAGATCCCGGCGCCCTCCAGCTTGCGCTTGTCAAAGTCTGCCAGCACCTTGCCAATCGCCTCTGCGCGCTGGGCCGGCGAATACTTGGCCGTGCCCTCATGCCAGGCGTGAACCGGCTCGTATTCCGGCTGCTTGTCGATCAGCGGCAGCAGCTTGTCATCCCTGGCAGCGACGCGTGCAACAGCCAGTGCGCTCTGCACACCGCGCCTGATGCTTTCGTCGTCGAACTGGTTGATCGTTGCAACGCCCTGCCGCCCGTCCGTTATCACTCGCAGTCGCAGGGACTGGTCCGTCAGGCCCACGTTCTGGGTAATCACGTTGCTCGAGAAGCGGGTGCTGTTGGTCGTGCTGGAGTAGACAATCGCCTCAACCTGTTCGGCATCGGCGAGCTTCACAACTTTGCTGATCAAAGACTGGCATTCGTCGCGGCTGAGCATTTGGACTCCTTGAGTCCGGATTGTAGCGCAGAAGCTTTTCCGCGGAAAACCCTGAACCCTTTTGTGTTTACACCGGTATTACTAATAGGCGCCGACAAATCTCCCGGGCAAGGCGCCGCAATTGGTGCGCCGTTGTTGAGGGCTGTCACAGACGTAGTTGACAAGAGCCCCGCGAACAAGGCAGTTTCCCGTCCTATGGCCTATAACAAGGACGATGAACTCGCCCTGATCGCCAAGGCTCGCGAAGGCGACGGCGACGCCTATGGTCAGCTCGTTCAAGCCAATCAGGATCGCATTTACGCCAGTGTGCTGCGCCAGATCCGCGATGAACACAAGGCCATGGATATCACCCAGGAGGCCTTCATCCAGGCCTATCGCGCGATCGACACCTATGAAGATCGCGCACGCTTCAGCACCTGGATGTACCGCATTGCGATGAACCTCATCACCAGCCACTACCGGCATGAAAGCGCCCAGAAACGCGGCGGAAGCAAGACCGAAACCAGCCTGCAGATCGAAGGCATGCCCGAGCCGGGCGCCGACCAGCGCACGCCGGACGACCAGGTTGCGGCCGAAGACATCGGCGTGCTGGTTCGCGCCGCCATTGACGAGCTTGAAGATGAGTACCGCGACGTCGTGGTCATGCGCGACCTGCAGGGCCTGAGCTATGAAGAGATCGCCGAAACACTCGACATCGCGCCCGGCACCGTGCGCTCGCGCCTGCACCGAGGGCGCGAGAAGCTGAAAGACAAGCTCAAGCACCTGATCTGATTCACTTCACACGAAAGTCCGTCGCCCTTCGCCGCACGCGAGTTAGTATCCGGCGCATTACTCTTGCGGAGAGACCAATGGGACGCTTCGAATACGCGACAGTTGAGTGGCTTTGGGATTCGGGCGGTCTGCGCGCAGACCTGCCGGGCGGCGCGACCAAGACGGCACAGGGCGAGTACGCTGCTGTGGTACAGCTGCTCAGTGAACTGGGCCGCGAAGGCTGGGAAGTCGCAAGTTGCGTTGCCAGCGCCAACTGGCTGTTCTGGACGCTCAAGCGCAGCGCCTAGGAGGCGACGTGGAGAAGGTCAACGTAGCCGACAAACTGGCCCGGATTACCGAGCTGTGGTCCCCCACCATCGTCGGTGAGTTGAACGGCCAGTACGTCAAGCTCGTGAAGTTCGAGAATGAATACGTGTGGCACAAGCACGAAGTCGAGGATGAGCTTTTCTACGTGATCGACGGCCGCCTCAACATCGAGCTGCGCGACAAGACGATCGAGCTTTCGCCCGGCGAGTTCTTTGTCGTGCCACACGGAGTCGAGCACAAGCCGGTGGCCGTCACGCCATGCAACGTGCTTCTGTTTGAGCCTGCGACTACGCTGAACACCGGTGACGCGCAAGCCAACAGCTGGACACGCAAGCCCGACGAGCTGGACCGGCTCTAGTGCCCGACGCGTTCGACAACTGGATCGAGAAGCTGTTCGCGCGATGGATGGGTGAGCTGACCCACCAGGAAGTTGCGCGCGCTTTGAAGGCGCTCACGCGCGACTATGTGCAGCGGCGCACACGCCTGCGCGGCAAGGCGCTTGAGGGCCGCGGCAAGCAGGCCGCCTTCGCGCTCTATTATGCGCCGCGCCACTTCGTGATTGTGCGAGAGGTGTTGAAGGCGCTGGGCACGGCGGCTACCGGCGAGTCGCCGATGCCACTGATCGACCTGGGCTGCGGGAGCGGTGTGGCGGGCGCGGCCTGGTCACTGCATGCGGGCGGCAACGTCGTGGGCGTTGAGCTTGACCCGGAAATCCTGCGCGAGGCCGCATTCACGTTCAAAGACCTCGGCATCCGCGGGGGCGGCGTGCGCTGTCACCTGGCGAAGTACCGATGGCCGAAGCCGCCAGTCGGGATCGTGGCGGCCTTCACCATCAACGAGCTGGATGAGCAAGACCGTGAACGCGTCTGGGCAGAGCTTGAGAAACAAGTCAAGTGCGGCAGCCGTGTGCTGATCATTGAGCCCCTGGCCACAAGAATCGCGCCGTGGTGGCAGGACTGGGCCGAGCGAGCAATAGCGATCGGCGGGCGTGCAGACGAGTGGCACTTCGAAGTAGACCTGCCTGAACGCGTTCACCTGCTCGGCAAGTCAGCCGGGCTGAAGCCGGAGCGCCTTGGCGCGCGAACGATCTGGATCTGAACGCCAATTCAGAGGGAAATGAAAAACCCGCCGTTTGCACGGCGGGCCTTTGTTTGTTTTGGCCGAACCGGGCTACTTCTGCAGCGCCGCTGCGCCGCCGACGATTTCGGCGATTTCCTGCGTAATCTGGGCCTGGCGGGCACGGTTCAGTGTGCGCGTCAGGTGCGTGAGCATTTCCTGCGCGTTGTCGGTGGCGCTCTTCATGGCCGTACGGCGCGCAACCTGCTCACCGGCGTGGCTCATGACCAGCATGGTGTACATGGTTTGCGTAACGTAGCGGGGAAGCAGATCAGCCAGGATGTCCGCCGCGGGCGGGCTGAAGATGAAGTCCAGCACGCCCTTCTGCTCGTCTCCAGAATCAGTTTTCGGTGGCTCAATCGGCAGCAGCTTCTTGACGGTCGGCGGCTGTGAGCCAAGGCCCTGCCAGTGCGGATACACGACCAGCACTTCGTCGACTTCTCCACTGATGAAATCTGCCACCAGCTCGTCCACCACGCGGTGCGCGTCGTCGAAGGTGGGCTTGTCCGGGATGTCGACGATCGAGCGATGGATCGCGTACTCCTGGAAGCGCAACGTCGCCATGCCCTTCTTGCCGATGCAGGTCAACTGAACTTCGCGACCCTTTTCTTTCTCGGCAGCGATGGTGCGCTTTGCCATCTTGATCAAGTTGGCGTTGAAGCCGCCGCACAGGCCGCGATTGGCGGTCAACAGCACAATCGCAACCTTCTTGACCTCGGTGCGCGTCTGCAGCAGAGGCAGGTCCAGCGACGCGCCGCCCTCGGCGATGGCGCTGATGATTTCGTTGAGCTTTTCGGTATACGGGCCGGCTGCGGCCACGCGGTCCTGCGCGCGCTTCATTTTGCTGGTGGCGACAAGCTCCATCGTCTTGGTGATCTTCTTGGTCGAAGTCACTGAGCGAATGCGCTTGCGGATTTCTTTGGGCGATTCAGCCATGTCATTTCCCGTCAGGGCGCGCGAGTCTGTAAATGAGGAGGGCCCCGGTCAAGCGTCGTTTTACACTGAGCACCTGTTGGTTTTGTCTCAGAAACTGCGGTATCGCGGAGAGGTGCAGAGCCCACAGAGAAGGCAACTCTGGCTGGCAGTTCTCCGCGCCTGTGTGCCTATGCTTGAGGCTGGTTTTGTCGTGGTCTGGACTGAGCATGGAACACACAATCCAGATCATGACCGACGCGCTGTTTCGACCCAAGGGGCATGACCAGGTACGCAAGTGGCTCAAGCACGTGATCGCCGCGCGCAAAGCCAACGGCGGCTACCTGTTCATTGGCCCTGATGGGATTGGCAAGGCCGCCCTGGCACGCGAGTTTGCAGCGGCCTTGCGCTGCGAAAAGCCCGCCGATGGCTGGTCCTGCGGCGCATGCAACGAATGCATGCGAATCTCCAAGGGCCTGCACCCGAGCGTGCGTCAGTTCGCCAAGCCGGATGACAAGTCGGCCTTCCCCGTTGAGCTGGTCCGCGAAATCGTGGACGAGGCCTCCAAGAAACGCCTTGAGCCCGGGATGCGGACGTTCATCGTCGCGGACGCCGACCGCTTCAATGACAGCTCCGCAAACGCTTTCCTCAAGACACTGGAGGAGCCGCCGGGCGATCTCGTCTTCATCCTGCTGGCAGAGAATCTGGCCCAGGTTCTGCCGACCATCCTTTCACGTTGCCAGTCCGTCCGCTTTTCGCCGCTGCAGGATGACCTCGTGGCTGAAGTATCCCGCGGTTGGGAAGGGCTGCCGGTCAATCCGGATTCTCGTGCCGTGCTGGTACGCGCCGCCCAGGGAAGTCCCGGCCGTCTGCGCCGGATGGCTGATGCAAACGTGCTGGACACCGTGCGCGACTTCCTGAAGTTCGTTCGTGACGACCCGTTCCACGCATCCGAGACGTTGGTCGGCTCTGTGCAGGGAGGTGAAGACAACGAGGCCAAACGCGCGATGCTGCGCGAGGCCATTGCACTATTGAGTGCGGCACTGCGCGACCGGATGCTTTCAAGCATGGGCTGCGCGGACATGAAGCCTCTCACCCGCGCCATAGAAGGCGAACCATATTCAACGGACAGGCTGGTTGCGTCGTTAACCAGGCTGGATGATCTGCGCTCAAGTCTCGACGGCAACGTCAACCTCAAGCTGTGCTGCGACGCCATCGCACTGGCTTGGCCGGGTTAGTATTGCCGCCCCGCCCTCCCCCGCTACTGTAACGCTTTGTTTTCGGCCCTGGCCCGAATGACGCGAACGCGCCCAATTCTGCTTTGCCTGCTGCTGACGGCCTGCTCGGCCGGTGCGCTGCTTGCGCAAGACAAGCCCGCGGACGGTGACGAGCCGGGCGAGGTCGCGATCAGTTTTGTCGTCGATGAAGACCAGACGACGTTCTGGGAAGCATGGCGTGAGGTAAGGGCCGACGGAACCGAGGGTCCGTTTGTGCTGGCGCTGCCTTACGCGGTCAGCCTCACATATCAGGACAAAACGCCGGACAAAGGCGAAATTCGCAAGCTGACACTCCTGGCGGACCGTGCGTTGCTCTGGTTTGAGCCCGGCGAAGGCACGGACGATTCGGATGTCGAAAGCGATCCTTTCCTGGCCATGACTCGCGGTGCGCGCAATCTTCAGTTCTATGGCGAAGGCAACATCTGGATGAAGTACACGGTGGGCGCGAGTTCCGTGACGATGCGTGCCGACCGCCTGTTTCTTGACTTCGCTCGCAGCAAGATCGTCAGCTACGACGCCAACGGCAACGACAACAGCCGCGAAGTCCTGAACCTGCGAGGGCGCGTCAGCAACGCCAAACTGCATTCAGGCGCTGAAGATTCAGGCAAGGGTCCGGGCGGCCCTCCGCTGAAGTCCGGTATCGGCGTGGGCTCGGCCTCAGATGAAGCAGCGGGTACCGAAGACACGGTGGGCGCTGCGCCTTCCGACGACGCCAAGCCGGACAAACCGGACAAGTTGCGGTCGCTGCCGCATGAGCAGGGGCTTCGCCTCTTCGCCCGGGCAGATGAGTTGCGGTTCATGCTGGGTGAAGACCTGAAAGAAGTGGATCTCGAGAACGGCAGCGTCTCATCCAGTTCGCTTGCGATCGCCTCATATTCACTGGCCGCAGAGAAACTGACGATCCGCCTGACGAAGGTCCGCAGTACCGTCTACCTGACGCGCCCCTCTGTGCGCGTTCTGGACTACCCGCTGCTGACGCTGCCGACCGAAGACTATGCCTAT
This sequence comes from Planctomycetota bacterium, assembly GCA_020425605.1. Lineage (GTDB taxonomy): Bacteria > Planctomycetota > UBA8742 > UBA2392 > UBA2392 > JACKID01. The sequence goes on from JAGQRH010000004.1 coordinate 16,834, forward strand.
GACGTCGACAGCCAACCGCCCATCCGGCAGCTGGATTTCATTACAAATGCCCGCTTCGGCTACGCCTTCCGCCTGTACATCGACGCAATCGCTACCTACGACTTCTTTGCCGACCCGGAGCCTCCGTTCAATCCGCTGCGACTCGGTCCGCAGATCGACTACTTTTCACGACGCGGGCTGGGGCTGGGCCTCAACCTGGACTGGGGCGGCGTACGCTCGTTCAAGGAATTCGGCGCCAGCAGCTTCCGCAGCCTCTACATCAACGACCCCGGCGACAAGCGAAGCCGCGCCAAAGACCTCGGCTGGTATCCCGTCGAGAAACACAGCCGCGGGCGCATCTACGGCGCGTATTCACAGAACTTCGGCGACGGATGGCAGTTCGACCACCTGTTGAATTACTCAAGCGACAAGAACTTCCGCCGCGAGTTCTACGTAAACGAGTACGACAATAACGAACCCGAGAACAGCTTTCTCCAGCTCACCAAGCGCTACGAGAACCTGAACTTCTTCCTGCTGGTTGAGCCCAAGGTTCATCCGTGGCAATCCCGTACCGAGTACCTGCCAACGCTCGGCTTCGAGACGTACCGGCAGGCCGTCGGCGACTTCGGGCTGCAGTTCTCAAGCCGCACTGATGCCAGCGTGTTGCGTTTCAAGCCCGGTGACGGCGACGACCGCGACGAGATTTCCACGCTGCGTGCAGACAGCACGTCCTGGTTCAGTTTGCCGGTTGAGCTGGGGCCGTTCGCGCTGGACCCGTTTGCAGGCACGCGCTTCACGGTTGCCACCAACCACCTGCGCTTTGCTGACGACCAGTCACGCCCGTTCCTGAGCAGCGACGGCACATTCCCGGGCTTGCGTCCGGGAGACGAAAAGGCCGACGGGCTTCTGTACCGCTTCCTGCCGTTCTTCGGCGCCAACCTGCAGACTTTCTTCACCGGTACATTCAGCGATGTGCAGATCCCCGGGCTTGCCATCGACGGTCTGCGGCACGTGTTTGCCCCGTTCGTGCGCTACACCAACTATTTCTACAACAGCCTCGATGACATCCCGGGGCGTGCGTTCACGCCGCTCGATACGGTTGACACGCTGGACGAATTCCACGAAGTGCGCTTCGGCTTTCGTGAGAGGCTGCAAACGAGAAAGGGTTGGGGCGCTGACCGGCACACGGTTGATTACTTCGAGGTCATGGCCGAGATCCCGTGGTATCCAAATCGTCGCCGTGACAACAACGACCGCAACTTCGGTGACCTGGAAATCGCCGCGACCTGGCGCCCCGCACCCGGCTTCACGCTTGAGGGCAACATGTTCATCGACCCCTACAGCGGCAACTTCAACCGTGCGGCTGCCAGCTTCCGCTTTGACGTGCTGATCCTCGGTCAGACCGGCATCACTGCCAACATTTACTACCGCTTGCTCAAGGCACAGCACCAGGTGGTGGGTATCCAGGGCAATCTTACTACCGGGCTGTATGGAATCGGCGTGAAGCAGGAGTATGACCTTCAGGCCGGCAAGTTCCGCGACACGCGCATCGAGCTCACCCGCCGCGTGCTGGAGGCGTTTGACCTTGGGTTCGTTTTTGTGCGCGATGCGCTCGACGGCAGCCTTGGATTCTACTTCAGCATTTCCGCAACCTTCCGTGCGCCAAGCAGCAGCGCGTCCCTACTGCGCTAATCGTCAACAAATACACATCTTCCACTCCGTTCGTCCCAAACTAGGCTGCGCGGCGGTATTCGGAGACTGGGATGAAGATCAGCGTTATCGGCTCAGGCCATGTGGGATTGATCACCGGCGTCTGCTTCGCCGAAAAGGGTCACGAGGTCCTGTGCGTCGACCACGACAAGGACAAACTCACCAAGCTAAAGAAGGGCGAAGTCCCGTTCTTTGAGCCGGACCTGCCTGAATTGCTGCAGAAGCATGTGGCCAGCAAGAAGCTGGTATTCAGCGACCGGACGGAAGACGCCGTCGAGTTCGGACAGGCGATCTTCATCTGCGTCGGCACGCCCAGCACCGAACGCGGCAAGGCCGACATGAGCTTTGTCGAGAAGGTCGCGCGCACCATCGCGGAGAACCTGAAGGACTACCGCCTGGTCATTGAAAAGAGCACTGTTCCCATCAAGACCGGCGAGCGCATCCGTCGCACAATTGCCCGCTACATCAAGGGTGACGTTCACTTTGACGTCGCAAGCAACCCCGAGTTCCTGCGTGAAGGCAGCGCAATCTACGACACGCTGAACCCTGATCGCGTGGTGGTTGGCGTCGACTCAGCCAAGGGCGAAAGCCTGATGCGCGAAGTCTACAAGGGCTTCAACTGCCCCATTGTAGTCACCAGCGTCGGATCAGCCGAGCTGATCAAACACGCCAGCAACAGCTTCCTTGCGCTCAAGATCACCTACGCCAACTGGCTCTCGCGCCTGTGTGAGGCCAGCGGAGCTGACATCAGCGAAGTCGTGCACGGCATGGGGCTCGACCATCGCATCGGCAGCCACTTCTTCGGCGCGGGCATCGGATACGGCGGAAGCTGCTTCCCGAAGGACGTGGACGCACTGGCACACATCAGTGAAGAACTCGGCGTTGATGCGCCCCTGATCCGGCTGATCAGCGACACCAACAAGTCGCAGCTCGACAACTTCTATCAGCGCATCGAAGCTGAGCTGTGGGTCCTGAACGACAAGACGCTCGCCATCTGGGGGCTTGCCTTCAAGCCGAACACGGACGACTTGCGTGAGGCGCCGGCACTGCGGTTGATCGAGAAGCTCAAGGCCGCCGGGGCCAAGCTTCGCGTGCACGACCCGGTTGCCATGGCGGCCACCCGCAAACTCCACCCGGACCTGTATTACGCGAAAGACCCGATTGACGCCGCTTCCGGCGCCGACGCTCTGATCGTCTGCACAGAATGGCCGGAATACAAAGAGGCCGACCTCGCCAAGGTGAAGGCCAGCATCCGCGTGCCGATGATCTTCGACGGTCGAAACTGCATCGACCGCAAGAAAGCCGGCGAGCTCGGAATGACTCTGTTCGGCATCGGCAAAGCACCGGTGAAGCCGGCCGAGTAATTCGGGCAAGCACCGAAAACACCAGGCACTGCCCGGGCAGTTCTTTGTGCCTTCATGTGCAACTGGCAGTTCCAATCCGCGCGTAGAAACCGACAATCTCCGCATGCTTGTACTGGGCATCGAAACATCCTGTGACGACACGGCCGTAGCCCTGGTGGACAACGGCCAGAACATCCTGGCGGGAGCGCGCTCCAGCCAGGAGAAAGTCCACGCGCAGTACGGTGGCATCGTTCCTGAAGTCGCGTGCAGAATGCACTACGAAACGATGATGCCGCTGGTGCAGAAGGTCTGCGCCCAGTCCGGCAAGCAGCTGTCCGACATCGACGCGATTGCAGTGACCAATCAGCCGGGGCTCGTGGGCAGCCTGTACGTGGGACTCAGCAGCGCAAAGGCGCTCTCCTGGGCGCTGGCGAAGCCGCTGGTGACGGTCGACCATATTGAGGCCCACATTTACGCGGCACACCTGGATGATCCTGAGCTGGATTACCCGCACGTTTCGGTCGTCGTCAGTGGCGGGCACACGGACATCTTCCTGAGCACCGGTCCCACGGAGCACAAGCTGATTACCCGTACACTGGACGACGCGGCCGGGGAGTGCTTTGACAAGGTCGCGGCGCTGCTCGGCATCGGCTATCCCGGTGGCCCGGCCGTGCAGATGACCAGCCTCGGGGGCGACCGCGATGCCATCAAGTTCCCGCGCGGCGAAGCCGGCCCGGACGGGCTTCAACTTAGTTTCAGCGGGCTGAAGACAGCCGTGTTGAACGACCTGCGCAAACGCGGCTTCGTGATCGAGGCCCAGCGCAATGCAGGCCGCCTGATCACAGCGCGCGCACCAGAAGCTCCCGTGCCGAAAAGCGAGACCCGCACCCTCAGCGTGAAGCTGCCGCTGGCGGATATCGCCGCGAGCTTCCAGGAAGCGGCCGTGGACATCCTGGTTCGGGCAACGCTGGCCAGTACCCGCAAGGTGCGCTGCCGGGCAGTCGTGCTGTGCGGCGGCGTCGCGGCGAACAAGCGACTCCGTGAAGTCATGGCTGCCGCCTGTAAGGCGCAGAAGAACACTGCATTCCATGCGCCGCCCTTGAACCTGTGCACCGACAACGCCGAGATGGTGGCCGGGCTCGGGTTCCACAAGCTGGTGATCGGGCAAGTTGCTTCGCTCGATGCAGACGTGCTTCCCAACAAAGACGAGAAGCGCCAAAAGGCAGGAACGGCCTGAAGTGGCAATCCGGCAGTACAACCCCGGCTACATGCCCCCGGCGACGCTCGCGCTTGTCGCCCTCAATGTTGCAATCGCGATTGCGGACATCATCAGCGGCGGAGTGATTGAGAAGCTCGGCTGGGCGCGCGGCATCGACGTGCAATACGGCGAGTACTGGCGCCTGTTTACCTGTGGCTGGGTGCACGGCAGCGTCATGCACATCGCGTTCAACGCCTACGGGATCTATGTCCTCGGCAGCATCGTGGAACGCCTGCACGGCTGGAAGCCAACCGTCATCATCTACATGGTCTCGCTGATGGGCGGATCAGCGCTGGCGATGGCGTTCATGGACCCTGCGATTCCGTTGGTCGGCGCATCGGGCGCGGCCTACGGTCTGTTCGGCGCGGTACTCGGTTTCTTCTACGTGAAGACTGGCAGCCTCAAGGGTCTGGTCCAGATTCCGGCCGCCCGCATGCTGCTGATCTGGCTGGCATTCGGCGCATACATGAGCACACGGCCAGGCGTCAGTTTGCTGGGACACCTCGGCGGCTTTGTGCCGGGTGTGATCCTAGGAATGTTCTTCGAGCACAAGTACAAGCGCGAGCTCGACCTCTACAATTCGCTGGCCGCCGCGTTGGTCTGCGTGGCCATCGCCGGCTTAACCGCATTCGCGTGCGCGCCGTTCACGCGCTCGACGTGGTACGCGACGCGCGCCTTGCACGCCTACGAAGATGGCGATCTGGAGCGCGGCGACGAGTTGCTGCAAGAAGCCAGGGGCCGGAACCATACGCGCGCGGGGGAACAGAATCTGCTCACTCACCTGACAGTCTGGCGCCGCTTTCATGAGGAGCTTCCGAAAGTCTACGACATGGACGCGCTGCGACTGCCTCTGACCCATGCCGCTGGAATCACGAGTTCGATTTCACCCGGCATGCCATACAATTTCCTTCGGGACCCTGACGCACCAGAGCCGCTTGAACCGGTGGACACAGGCGACTAGAGTTCGTCGCGGAGAATCCCATGGCAAGCAATCGCGAGGCGTTTGACGATGCGCGCCGGTACATCGCCGGCGGCGTCAACAGCCCCGTGCGCGCGTTCAAAGCAGTCGGCGAGACGCCGCTGTTCTTCGCATCCGGCTACGGCTGCAAAATCACCGACATCGAAGGCAATGAATACGTCGACTACGTCGGCTCATGGGGCCCGCATATTCTTGGCCACGCACCGGAGCCGGTGATCACGGCGATCACCCGTGCGGCAAAATCCTCCACCAGTTTCGGCGCGCCGACGGTCACCGAGACTGCGCTCGCCCGCATCATCTGCGAAGCACTGCCTGACTGTGAGCGCGTGCGCCTGACCAACAGCGGCACCGAAGCAACCATGAGCGCCCTGCGCCTGGCGCGCGGCGTCACCGGCCGTCCCAAAATCGTCAAGTTCGCCGGCTGCTACCACGGCCACGTGGACAGCCTGCTGGTCAGCGCCGGCAGCGGTGCGCTGACCTTCGGCAGCCCTGACAGCGCGGGTGTAAACGCAAGCGTCGCGGCCGACACGATTGTTCTGCCGTACAACGACGTCGATCACGTTGAGCGCGCCTACGCCGAGTTCGGCCACGAAATCGCTGCCACAATTGTCGAGCCGATCGCCGGCAACATGGGCGTGGTCATGCCCGTGCGCGGCTACCTGGAATCGATCGCGGCCATCACGCGTGAGTCCGGCGCGCTGATGATCATCGATGAAGTCATGACCGGCTTCCGCGTTGCGTGGGGTGGCGCACAACGGCTGCTGAATGTCCAGGGCGACCTGACCGTGCTGGGTAAAGTAATCGGCGGCGGCATGCCGCTGGCGGCATTCGGCGGACGTCGCGAGATCATGGAACAGCTCGCGCCCGAGGGGCCGGTCTACCAGGCCGGTACGCTTTCCGGCAATCCGGTCGCGGTCGCGGCGGGGCTGGCCGCATTGACCCAGCTTCGCAACAACCCGGAGATTTATCGCCGCCTCGAAGTACTCTCGGCCCGGCTGGAGTTCGGGCTGCGCAGTGCGGCGGAACGCGTCGGGCTGCCGGTCTACATCTCGCGCTGTGGCAGTATGCTGACGGTGTTCTTCCAGAGGGGCCCGGTACAGGACCTTGATGGCGCCCGACGCAGCAATACGGGTCAGTTCGCGCGCTTCCATGCCCTCATGCGCGAGCAGGGCCATTACTTGCCGCCCAGCCAGTTCGAGTCCTGGTTCGTGAGCAATGCCCACACCTTCCGCGACATCGATTCCACGATCGCGGCGGCCGAGCGGGCTTTCGCTCAGGTAGCAGAGTCGTCTACAATCGTGGCATGAGCAGCATTGCGCTGATCCCGTTTTCCACACGCATCACAGACGAGCGCGCGGGGCATGTTGCCCGCGGGCTGAGCCTTGAGTTGTCCGACTGGCTGTCGGGACTTGGCGGCGAGCCGTTGGTCCTTACCAGCGCACAAACCGAAGAAGATGGCGCGTGGCGCAAGCTGGTCAGCTTCAGCGAAGAGCTGACGCCTGAGCACGTGTCCGAGATGATCTTCAGCATGCGCGGTGAGTCGGACGACGAGCCGGACTTTGAACTCGTCGTAAGCGGAATCCTTGAGCAGATCGCCGATACGCCATACACAGACGGGCTCGCGCTTGCGCTTACCGTTACCGACCTCAAGGGCGGATTCCCGCGTGGAAGATTCACCGCCGACCTGATGCCTATCACGTTCGGCGAGTCGATCGGCCGCCTGTTCAAGGACATCGCCGAGGCGCTTGGCCTCGCGCCCAAGACTGAATACGCACCGGAAACCCGCAATTTCCAGGCATGGCTGAACATGCTGATTACACGTGCGCTTTTGCTCGCGGCCGAAGTGGGCGCTGTGGCACGCGACGCCGAGGGCGTTTACAGCCCGGCACTCGAGGCGCTTCGCCTTGACCCGCAGTTCAAGTCCGCCCGGGACCGCCTGGTTGAGCTCGCACAGGTACTGGTGCTTGAGCGTGGCTTTGAGGCAAAAGACGCATTGAAGGCCATGGAAGCCGCTGTCTCGCGCTCAGGTGCTGACTGGCGCACGCAGCGCGCGCGCGGGCACATCATGCTTGCGGCCAACGAGCCCTCGAACGCGGCCAAGGCATTCTGCCAGGTACTCAGCGGCAAACTCGAAGCGCCCGAGAAGACCGAGCGCATGACGGCGGCACTGCTCGCCGGCCGTGCGTTCAACATGGCAGAGCGGCACCTTGAGGCCCAGCGCGTACTCAGCCTCGCGATGCAGGAAGAGAACCTGCGCGTCGAGGCAATCGTGGAATCAGCCACTTCCAGCGCCGCCCTAGGTGAGCAGGTCGTGGCAGAGCGCCTCTGGCGGCGAGCTCTTGAGCTTGAGCCGCAGAGTGTCGCGGCACGCCTCTACCTTGCACGGCTGTATCGCTCACGCGGTGAGACTGACAAAGCGGCGGAGCAGTACGAAGCGCTGGTTAAGTCACCGGGCCTGCCGCGCGAGGTGTTCGCCGATGCGGCCGAGTTCTTCGTCGTAAACCGCAAGCATGAACAAGCCCTGAGTGCCGCCGAGCGCTACGCGGATGAGCACCCGGGTGACGCCATTGCGCACGTGCTGATGGCAAGCTCGCTGAATGCACTGGAGCGACACAAGCGCGCACTGAAAGCGCTTGAGAAGGCGGAAGTCTGCGTCGGCGTGGAGGAAATCCGCGACCTGGTCACACGCCAGCGCCGCTACGCCGAACACCCGGAGGTCGAGCAGCGATTCCGCAAGTGGGCCGACGCAGCCATGGTCGGCGACGCCGGAAAAGGCGAGCTGGGCATGCGTGAGCTCGTTGAGCAATTCCCGGACTTCTGGGAAGCCCACCTGTTCCTTGGCATCGCGCTGCGCCGGCAGGAAAAATGGCAGGAAGCCTGCGAAGTGCTTGAGAACCTGAAGATGAACGCGCTGTTGCCGACCATCGACAAGGAACTAACCGGCATCTACTCACGCCTCGGCCGCCCGGAACAAGCGCTCGAAGCCGCCCAGGATGCCATGGACGCGGCGCCGGAAGACCCGACCCTGCTGACAAACTACGCGGCCGCATTGCTGGAAAATGACCGCGTGGACGACGCCGCCAAGTACGCCGCCCGGGCCGAAATGCTGATGCCCGGCGACGAGCCGACGAAGAAGCTGCAGGAGCTGATCAAGCTGCGGATGGAAAAGCGCGGAATCATCAAGAACTTCGCCGCGACCATAAAGGAAGCCGCCGGCTGGTTCAGGTTCGCTCGCCGCAAGAAGGAACAGTAGCCCGGCTGTCCACAGGTCCCCCACCGCCGGATTTTGTCGCAACGGCTGGTACACTCCGTCCATGAGTTTCGCAGACACCATCCTTGGCCCAGACGGGCTGATTGCGTCCAAGCTTCCCGGCTACGAAGACCGGCCGCAGCAGCTTGAAATGTCGCGCGCTGTAGAGGCCGCACTGGGCGAAGGCCGGCACCTGGTGGTCGAGGCCGGCACCGGCGTCGGCAAGTCGTTTGCTTACCTGGTGCCTGCAATCCAGCGCGCCGTCTCGGGTAAGCCGGACGACAAGCCGGTCGTGATCAGTACCGGCACGATCGCATTGCAGGAGCAGCTGTACGGCAAGGACATCCCGTTTCTGCGCAGCGTCTGGGACCAGGAATTCACGGCCGTGCTGGCCAAGGGCCGCAGTAACTACATCAGCCTGCGCCGACTGGCCAATGCAACCAAGAACGAAGCGCGCGCAGGTAACAGCGACCTGAATCGTGAGCTGTCACGTATCCAACGCTGGGCCGAGGACACCGGCGACGGCTCGCGCAGCAGCATGGACTTCACGCCCAGCGGCGAGGCGTGGGAAATGGTCGTCAGTAGCAGTGACAACTGCCTCGGCCGCGGGTGCCCAAACTTTGAAAAAGAGTGCTTCTACCAGCGCGCCAAGAAGCGCATTTACAACGCGAACATTCTCGTGGTTAACCACGCGCTACTGTGTGCCGACCTGGCGCTCAAGGCGCAAGGCGTGAACTACCTGCCGGACTACAAGTATCTGATCGTGGACGAAGCCCACGATCTTGAGCGCTACGCCAGTGACCATCTCGGCATTCACGTCACCCGCGACGGCATGCGCTACGCCCTCGGCATGGTGTTCAATGCGCGCACGAAGAAGGGTCTGGTAGATCGCTTTGACTTCCTGCGCGGCTGTCACGACGCCGTACGCACAGCCCGCGACGCGGTCGAGCACCTGTTCATCGAGGTGGAAGCCTGGACACGCCGAAACGGCAAAAGCCCCGTGCGCGTCAACCAGCCGGATCTTTTCCCAACCGACGCGGCCGAAGCGCTGATGGAGCTCGCGCTGATGCTGAAGGACGGCACGTTACGAACCGAGAATGAAGAAGAGCGGTTGGACATCGAATCAGTGATGAAACGGCTGAACAACGCGGCCGCCGGAATCCTCAGCTTCGTGAACCAGCAACTGGAAGGCCAGGTCTACTGGATTGAATCCAACGTCGGCCGCAACGAGCAGAATATCGAGCTGCACGCCGCGCCGGTTCACGTCGGTGACCTGCTGCGCAAGCATCTGTTCGAGCGCTGCAAGGGCGTGGTAATGACCAGCGCGACACTGGCCACAGGTCCGGACAAGTTCGACTACGTGCGCGGGCGCCTCGGCGTACCCGACGATGCCGAGCAGTTGCAGGTCGGCAGCCCGTTCGACTTCAAGAAAAACGCCCAGATCGTGATCCCGCGCGACATGCCGGAGCCCCCAAAGGGCGGCGGAATCGACGCGGCCTACGACAACCGCGTGAACGAAGAAGTCACCGAGGCGATTAAGCGCTCGCGAGGCGGCACGTTTGTGCTGTTCACCAGCTACGGCCAGATGCGGCGGGTGTACGACGCTCTGCACGCAAAGCTCGAGTTTCTGGGATTCAATCCGCTGCGCCAGGGCGAGGGGTTATCCCGCCTGCGCATGCTGGAACGCTTCAAAGAAGGCGACAAGATGGTGCTGTTCGGCGTCGAGTCGTTCTGGCAGGGCGTGGATGTGCCCGGCGAGGCGCTGACAACGGTAATCCTGGTGCGCCTGCCCTTCCCGGTGCCGTCCGACCCATTGGTCGCCGCGCGCATGGAGGAAGTACGCCGTTCGGGCGGAAGCGACTTTGCCGACTACATGGTGCCTGAGGCGACGATCAAGCTCCGGCAGGGCTTCGGCCGCCTGATCCGCCGCAAAGATGACTTCGGCACAGTGGTGATTCTCGATTCGCGAATCATCACCAAGGGCTACGGAAAGAAGATCCTGCGCGCTCTGCCGGAGTGCGAGATCACCGACGGCAAGGGCGGCGACCCCCGCGAACGTGGCACCAAGGCCGAAAAGAAGCCCGTCACCAACCCATTTGAGCTGTAGCCATGCCGCGCCCTCGAAAACCACAGCGCGGCTCCAGCTACCGCAGTTTTGCCATCGTTCATGAAGACGAACATCTGCTGGTCGTGAGCAAACCGGCCGGGCTGCTCACCAACATGGCCGAGGACGGCGAACAAACGCTGCAGGACCAGTTGCGCAAGCACTTCAAGCAGCCGGAAATCGCGGCCGTGCACCGGCTGGACCGCTACACATCCGGCCTGGTCATCTTTGGTCGAACGCCGGCCGCACTATCGGCACTGGGCGAGATGCTTCGCGAAGACCGCTTCGAGAAACGCTACTGGGTGCTGACGGCCGGTGTACCCATGCCACGCAAAGGCACGATCAACGTCCCGCTGGCAAAGATCGAGCATCCGCGTCGCAAAGTCGCCGTCAGCAAGGCAGCCGAGGCGCAGACGACCATCACCGACTATGAAGTAGAAGAAGTCCTGGATGCCTACGCGCTGGTCGCAGCCACGATTCGCACCGGCCGAACGCACCAGCTGCGCGCGCACTTCGAGCACATCGGCTGCCCGATCGCGGGCGACGGCATCTACGGCAACAGGAAGGCGAACGGGGAATTGCGCCATCAATGTGGGCTGCAGCGCCAGTTCATCCACGCCCGGGCACTCACTTTCACCCACCCGATCACCGGCCAGAAGCTGGCCCTGCAGGCGAAGTTGCCCAAAGACCTTAGCCGCGTGCTCAAGTGCCTGCGTGAAAGCGGGTTACAACAAGCGTAATGATGGCGGGCAAATCCGCTTTTTTGGCTTCGATACGCCGTTCCATGCGTTATGATTACGGCCTGAAGGGGCCCCTTTTTGGCAAGGAATTGCCGCCGGGGCTTTTTTCATTGCCCTGCCCGAACTCGGACGGAGGTCATCGATGTTCACCCCCAGGAAGTTGGTTTTCTCGCTATTCGCCGTGCTGGCGGTGATTGTCTTTGCCGCACCGGTACAGAACGTGGACGCACAGCGCGTTACACGAGGAAGTTCCGGTAGTTCTTCTGGCGCTTCTGGTGGCTCGTCGCGAAGCAGCGGCGGTGTTTCCCGCAGCGGCGGCTCGAGTCGCAGCAGCGGCAGCTCGTCGAAGATTGGATCGTCAAGGATCGGATCCTCCGGGAGCAGATCAAGCGGTACGAGCCGCCCATCGGGATCTGCGACACGCTCTTCATCCGGTTCCAGCCGCTCCTCTGGTACTTCACGTACGCCCAGCAGCTCGCGCTCAAGCAGCGGGATTGGGCGTACCCCGAGCAGCTCCGGAAGCAGCCGCGGCTCAACCAGCCGCTCAAGCTCCACGCCGAGCACCACGCGCTCGTCGTCCAGCGGTTCTTCGACCACGCGCACGCCTTCACGCAGCAGCTACACTGGCTCAAGCTCCGGTACATCCAGTGGCGTGTCTTCGCTTGGACGCAGCAGCTATCGCCCGGCACCATCGCGTACTACTTCCAGCGGCGTCCCGACCATCAGCCGCGCGCAGCCCAGCACTTCACGCCTTGCGGGCTCGAGTGGCACCACGACGGCCACGCGCTCCGTTGCAACGACACGCTCATCCTCGGCCACCCGCGCACCGTCTTCACTGGTATCGCGCGGAACCAGCACCAGTCGCGCCGGGACCACAACTTCCCGCGTTCTGGCTCCAAGCGGCTCTGGCAGCACTTTCAGTGAGCGTAGCACTCTGACCTCATTCCGCAGCCCGACTTCTACAAGCAGCTTCCGCGGCAACACATCACGCCCGACTGAGCCACTGAACGGCGGCTATTCCACCAACAGCTACGGCGGCTCAACGCCGCGCTACTACTCGTACAACTACGGGTACAGCTGGCCGGGCTATTACACCGGCTACTACTCAAGCAGCGGCTTCTACTTCGGCTACAGCTCAAGCTGGTGGAGCCACTCCTATTACGGCGGCTGGGGATACAATCCCTTCTCCGGCAGCTTTGCTGCGGCATTCCTGGTCGGCACCGCCTGGCATATCGTGCCCTACACCAGCCTGGGCTGGTTCGGCTACAACTGGGGCAGCCACTGCAGCTACTGGCCCTGGGGCACCTGGCGCCATCGCCACCGCTATCACTACCACGGCACCTACTTCTCGGTGCTTCGCCCGTATTGGTACGGCTATTCGCGCTGGTACGACTACCGCCCGTACTCCTACAGCTACGTCTCGCTGAACTACGATTCGCTGTACGACGACGGATACAGCGACGGCTACAACCGCGGCTACGAAGACGGCGCGGACGACACGTCGGCCTACAAGGACAGCCGCCGCCGCGACCAGATCGGCAGCAAGCCCCGCCCGCGCGTGCCGGACAACACCATCGACCGCACCCGTACCGATGCCGCAGAGGAGTATCGCTACGAAATGAATCGCGGCACGGACTCATTCACCAGCGGTGACTTCAAGTCCGCCACCAAGGCCTACAAGGAAGCGGTCATCCTCAACCCGGAAAGCGCCGACGCGCGCTACAGCCTTGCCATCAGCGCCTTTGCCGAGGGCAAGTTCGCCTTTGCAGCGTTCGCCCTGCGCCGCGGCGTTGTGCTCGACGCGGAAAAGGGCCGCATCGACCTTGAGCGTGTATTCGGCGACCCGGTGGTGCTCAAGGGCTACATCGACGGCCTCAACGCCGAGTTGAAGGACAACCCGGAAGATGCAGACCTGCTGCTGCTCAGCGGCTACGTTGCGCTCCAGACCGGCGATGCCTCGACCGCGGCCGAGCGCCTCGATCGCGCCCTCAAGCAGACTCCGCAGGATTCCGCAACCCAGCAACTCCAGCGCGAGGCCATGAAGGCGCTGGAAGAAGAGTAACCCGTCACTGTTCCCGGGCCCGGCCAATTGGCCGGGCCCGTTTCATTTCAGCCGTATTGCACACTCCGTGGCCTATGGCACACTCCGGGCATGGCAAGAATCGAATCAACAGATGGCCAGAGCTTCTTTGAATTGACGCCCCAGCACATCAGCCGTGGCCGTGGCGCAACCGGCGACGAAGACGGCATCGGCTGCATAGTGCGGTTTGAATCCTATGGCGAGCCAATCCAGGGCGAGCCCCAGCTCACGCGCGGCGGCCTGAACCGGATGGTGGAGAAGCTAAAGAGCTTCACCGAAAAACGCACCGGCATGATGCAGCTGCGCAGCGACACCCAGGAGATTGAGCTCAGCCTCGCCGCCAAGCGCAGCAAGTGGACGCAGAAGATCAACGTGACGGGACTCGCCGGCGTACCCAAGGAAGACCAGCCGGACTCCGACGTCGCCGAAGAAATACGGGTCTCATTCGGCGCCACTTACCGCCAGAGCAATGCACTTGGCGGCAGCGTCGAGCATCGCTGCGGCATGGTCTGCACTTTTGACGAGTTGGCGGCATTTGCCGACGCCCTCAAGGCAGAATACGAAGCCGCGCCCACACGACGCGGTACCGGGAAGATCGAGCCGTCCGGAGCCTGACAATGCCCGGCGAAGACGACACAAATGTCGAGTGGGTCAAACGTGACTCGCGAGAATGGGTGCTTTTCGCCCACCAGCCGGACCAGCTCACTGCACGCATGACCTGCACCTACCTCGAATCCGGCGGCATTGACGCACGTGTAGGCACTCAAGCCGGGCACTACTGCGTTGAAGTGCCTCTGGAGCAGCTGGAAACGGCCTACACCGTCTACACTCCGGCGGATAGTGGTGTGCTGCCGGCAATGGAAGTCAGCCGCAAGACCGGGATTCATACCGGAATCCACCTGCGTGAGATGCTCAAGAACGCTGGCTCGGAAGCCGACGAGCCGGAACGCGGCCGGGCCCTTCGTTGGGTGCTTCGATTGGTTGTGATCGCCGCCCTGGTTGGCCTGCTCTTGCTGGTTTTCGCCGAATGAGGAGCGAACCAAAGCTCTTCGCATCCGTTATTGGCGTACTCGGCAATTGAGCGCAAGCGCCCCGATGCTGTGCACGGCGACCGGTACTCTCCCGTGCATGGCGGCTGTTGTTGACACCGGTTGGGACCACGGCGATACTTCGCGGCCGAGCGGTTTCATAGCTCTGCATCGGCTGTTTGGGCACGGCCGATGGGAAGTCGTCGCCCGCCTCCCCCCGGCACAGGCGCGGACTGTTTTTGCTGGTCTGGAGATGCCGTGCTGCGCCACTTGTTGCTGTTTCTCGTCCTGTGCGGGTTCTGGGCCATCCTATCTGGCCAGCTCGACTGGTCGGACACCCACCAGCGCTATCTCATGATATGCGGTCTCGTCAGCTGTGCGCTGGCGACGCTGCTCAGCTGGCGCGTTGGCTTCCTGTTTGAGGAAGGCAACGTGATCCGGATCATGCTGCGCCAGCCGCCCTACCTGTTGTGGCTGCTGTGGCAGATCGTCGTCTCGAACTGGGACGTCGCCAAGCGTGTGTGGCAGCCCAAGCTCAACGTAGACCCGTCGATGGTGAAAGCGCCCTACACGCTGAAAAGCGAGCTGGCGATTGCGATTTACGCCAACAGTATCACGCTCACGCCGGGCACCGTCACGGTGCACATCGACTCCGACAAGAAGGAGTTTCTGGTGCATCAGCTGAACCCGGGTGGTGAAGCCGGATTGAAGCCGATGCACGACAAGGTCGCGCATGTTGAAGGCGAAGGGGCCCAGACATGATGTTGGCCCTGGCAACCGAGTCGATGCTTCGCACAGACATCCCGACGCTTGTCGGCGGCATCGCGCTGCTGGCCGGTGTGCTGCTGCTGCTTGTGCGGGCGATCGCCGGGCCGACGACCTATGACCGCATCCTTGCCATGAACGCGATCGGCACCAAAGCGGCGTTGATGATTGCGCTGATCGGCTTCATGACCGAGCGACCCGACTTTCTCGACATAGCGCTCGTCTACGCGATCCTGAACTTCCTGGCCACCATTGCGATTCTCAAGTTCATCAGGCACCGGAGGCTCGGCTGATGAATCCAATCGTCGTGGCCATCCTGGACGTAATCGTGTGGATCCTGCTCGGACTGGGAAGCTTTTTCTCGATCACCGCAGCCGTGGGCGTGCTGCGCTTTCCCGATTTCTACACGCGCCTTCACCCTGCCGGCAAGAACGACACCCTCGGCGTGATGTTGTTCAGCGCCGCCATGCTGATCGAATGCCTGAAGTATGAATACAGCTACCTGATCGCCGGCCGGCTGGTGCTGATGGTCCTGTTCATGCTGATGGCCAGCCCGATTGCATGCCACGCCATCACACAGGCGGCGTACGTTGACGGTCTGCGCCCGTGGAAGAAGGGGGAACCAAGGCGATGAATGGCATGCTGATCATCGACCTGATCCTGCTGGCGCTGCTGCTGATTACCGCAGTCGCCACGGTAGAAGTACGCAACTTGTTCGCCGCGGCGATGATATCGAGCATCTACAGCCTGCTGATCGCCTGCTTCTGGACGACGATGGATGCAGTGGATGTCGCGTACACCGAAGCGGCCGTCGGCGCGGGCATCTCCACGATCCTGCTGATCGGCACTCTGGTGCTGACAGGCTCCCGCGAGACAGTTCGCAAGGCCGTTCACTGGCCGGCGCTGTTGGCGTGCCTCGGCGCGGGCGGCGTGCTGATCTATGGCACGCTGTCGATGCCAGCATTCGGCGATCCCAATGCGCCCGCACAGCAACACCCGCTGTATTCGGGCTATACGCAACAGAACGTCGAGAAGGCACCGACCGGAAAGAGCCACGAAAACGTCGAAGCGTACAAGGCAGAGCAGGCGGCGAAGCACAGTGAGCACGCGGGCGAGCACGCCGAACAAGACCACTCGACAGGCTCAGCGCACGGCGACTTCTACCACGGCCACGTACCCAACCAGGTCACCAGCATCATCGTCGACTACCGAGGCTTCGACACGATGTTCGAGACCTGCGTGATCTTCACGGCCGGGCTCGGGCTGATCGTGCTGCTTCGCGGGCGCAAGGGCAATCCGCTACGCGGAGGGCTGCTATGAAAGACAACGTCCTGATGCGCATTGCCGCGCGCTGGAACATGCCGTTCATGCTGATATTCGCCCTCTACACGCAGACCCACGGCGAGCTTGGCCCGGGCGGCGGCTTCCAGTCGGGCGTGATGATCGCGGCCGCATTCATCGTCTATGGAATGGTATTCGGCGGGCATGAAATGCGCCGCATCGTGCCGCGCTGGGTCACGGACATCGCGGCCGGCCTCGGCGTGCTTATCTACGCCGGCACGGGCGTCTACTGCATGCTGATGGGCTACGAGTTTCTTGACTACACGGCCATCATGCCCGGCAACCCGGGCGGCGGCGCCCCCTGGGGCATGACCAGCGTTGAGTACGGCGTTGGCATCACTGTCGCCGCGGTGATGATCACCGTGTTCAACGAAATCACCGAAGGCACAGCGCCCGAGGACAACACGATCATCATGGAGAAACAGTAGATGCAGGTCGTCTTCGACTACTACAACTACTGGATCTGCATCATCCTGATGATGGTGGGTTTCTATGGCGTCATCGCCAAGACCAACCTGGTCAAGAAAGCGCTTTCGCTCAGCGTGTTCCAGACCGGCATCCTGGTCTTCTACATCTCGATCGGCAAAGTCGAGGGCGGCACGGCGCCGGTGCTCGACAAGACTGTCGACAACCCCGCATACAGTAATCCACTCCCGCACGCACTGATGCTGACGGCAATCGTCGTCGGTGTCGCAACGCTGGCAGTGGCGATGGCCATCATCATCAATATTCGAGAGCGCTACGGCACGATCGACGAGCAGGATCTGGAACAACTCGAACACGAGACACAGGACTAGCTTGGAACTCATCCAGCGAAATCTGCCCGCACTCGTCGTTGTGACGCCCCTGATCATGGGGCTGATCACGTCGATCATCGGCCGCCGCGGTCTCGGCTGGTACCTGGCCATGGGCACGACGGCGGCCGTGCTCGCCATGAGTATCCAGCTGCTGGCAAACGTGCTCGACAGCGGCACCCAGACGGTGACCTACCTGATGGGCAACTGGCCGACGCCCTTCGGCATCGGCTATGTGGTTGATCCGCTCAATGCATCGGTACTGGTGATCGTGTCGATCATCTCGGCTGTCGTGACCCTGTACGCACGCAAAAGTGTCGCGAGCGAGATCGCCCACAACCGCCTGCATTTCTTCTATGCGCTGTGGCTGTTCTGCATTACGGGCCTGCTCGGCATCACGATCACGGGCGACGCCTTCAACCTGTATGTGCTGCTCGAGATCAGCTCACTGAGCACATACACGCTGGTGGCGCTTGGCCGCAACCGCAACCGGCGCGCGCTCACGGCGGCGATCAATTACCTCGTGCTCGGCAGCATCGGGGCGTGCTTCTACCTGCTGGGTATCGCCTACCTGTACATGGTGACCGGCAGCCTGAACATCGCCGACATCCACGACATACTTGCCAACAAAGTGTTCCCGACCTGGAGCACCGGCGCACCGATGTACCGCACGACGGTGATCGCCGGTTTCGCGTTCATGGCGGTGGGCCTGAGCCTCAAGCTGGCGCTGTTTCCGCTGCACGGCTGGCTGCCGAATGCCTACACCTACTCGCCTTCCGCCGTGTCTGCGTTGCTGGCCAGCACCGCGACAAAGGTCGGTGCGTACGTGTTCATTCGAGTCATCTTCACGCTGGTCGGCGTGAACTTCGCCTACACGCTCCTGCACACAGATACCGTTCTGATGCTTTCAGCCGGCGCAGCCATCCTGTTCGGGTCATGGATGGCGTTCCGGCAGACTAACGTGAAGAAGCTGCTCGCATATTCAAGCATCGGCCAGATCGGCTACATCACGCTGGGGTTCGCGCTCGGTAACGCGGGCGGGCTTACAGCCTCAGTGATTCACCTGTTCAACCATGCGCTGACCAAAGGCGGCATGTTCCTGGCGCTTGGCATTGTGGCGTACCGTACAGGCCACACGCGCCTTCAGGACCTGCGGGGTCTGGGGCGCAAGCTGCCGTTCACCATGGCGGCCTTCACAGCCGGCGGCCTCGGACTGATCGGCGTGCCGCTGACGGCGGGCTTCATCAGCAAGTGGTATCTCGTCAGTTCATGCATCGAGGCCGGCCGCTATGAGATGGCCGCGATCGTTCTGGTTGGGTCGATGATCGCACTGCTGTACACCTGGAAGGTGGTCGAGACAATTTACTTCGGCAAACGCGACGAGAACGCCCCGGTAGTCAAAGAGGCGCCAATCACGATGCTGGTGCCCGTGCTGCTGCTGGCCGGCGGCAGCATCTACTTCGGCATTGATGCCTCGCTGACTTCGCGAGTGGCTACGGCCGCGGCGCACTTCCTGCTGGGAGGCGCGCCTTGAATCCGGAGATGATCCTATCGCTTGCGCTCGGCGTGCCGTTGCTCGGCACATTGCTGATCGTGATGGCAGGGCGCGTTCCCAATCTGCGCGAGGCATTCACGCTGCTTACGGCGCTTGCCACGTTCGGCCTCGTCGCGTGCCTGTATCCGTACGTTGTGCACCAGCAGGCAGTCAGGGTTGAGCTTCTTACGGTCATCCCGGGCGTGCCGCTGGCCTTCAAGCTTGAGCCGCTGGGCATGGTCTACGCGCTCGTGGCGACGCTGCTGTGGATTCCGAATTCGCTCTATGCCTTCGGCTACATGCGCGCCAACAACGAGAAGCACCAGACACGCTTCTACGCCTGCTTCCCGTTGGCGATTGCCAGCGCGATCGGCATCGCGTTCGCCGAGAACATCTTCACGATGTTCGTCTTCTATGAGACCCTGACGTTCAGCACGTTTCCGCTGGTCACGCACAAGGGCAACAGTGATGCGGTCAAGTCCGGCCGAATCTATCTCGGCGTCTTGCTTACCACGTCTGTCTGCTTCCAGTTGCTTGCCGTCATGTGGATCGTGGCGCTGGCCAACCAGGGCGACGTAAGCAGCATCGACTTCACCCGCGGCGGCATCTTCCGTGAGGGGCTGGCCAGCAACGCCATCGACCCCAGCATCTTCGGGCTGCTCTTCTTCCTATACATCTACGGCATAGGCAAGGCGGCCGTGATGCCTGTGCATCGTTGGCTGCCGGCGGCCATGGTCGCACCGACACCGGTCAGTGCGTTCCTGCATGCGGTGGCCGTGGTCAAGGCAGGCGTCTTCTGCGTGATCAAGGTGACCGTTTACGTCTTCGGCGTGGACACTCTGCGCCGCTACGACCAGGGCGGCTGGCTGCTGTATGCGGCGGGCGGCACGATCCTGATCGGCTCACTGATCGCCATGTTCCAGGACAATCTGAAGAAGCGCCTGGCCTATTCGACGATCAGCCAACTCAGCTACATCGTCATGGCGACCGCGTTGCTGACGCCGCTGTCGATCTTCGCGGCAGTGGTTCACATCGTGGCGCACGCATTCGGCAAGATCACCCTGTTCTTCGCCGCCGGGAGCGTCTACACGGCGGGCCACAAGACGCAGGTCAGCCAGCTCGATGGCATCGGGCGCCGCATGCCATGGACAATGGGAGCGTTCACCGTCGGTACTCTCAGCATGATCGGCGTGCCCCCGGCCGTAGGGCTCGTAAGCAAGTGGTATCTCATCAACAGCGTGATCGAAAGCGGCCGCATCGCCGGCGGGCACTTTGATGAGATTTTCGCGTTGGTCGTGATCCTGTTCAGCACGCTGCTGAATGCGGGCTATTTCCTGCCGATCGTCTATCGCGCGTTCTTCAAGCCGCTCAGCGAGGCAGACCAGAAGCACCCGCACGGTGAGGCACCATGGCCGATCGTAACGGCGCTGATGTTCACGGCCGGGCTGACACTGTTCTTCTTCTTCTGGAACAAGCCAATGATGGAACTGGCCGAGCTGGTCAGGAGGGCCGTCGGATGAAGTATGAGATGAGCCCCGAAGAGAAACGCCTTGCCGCGCTCGCCTGGGCCGCGGGGCTGCTGCTGCTGGGCATCGTGATACTGGTTGACCTGGGTGTGCATCACCACCCTCACTTCGAGCGTGACGGGCTGACGTTCGACACACTGCCGGAGTTCTACCCGCTGTTCGGATTTGGCGCGGCTTTTGTGTTCATCATCGTGGCAAAGACCTTGGCCATCGCATTGAAACGGAAGGACACGTTCTATGCAGATGACTGATTTTCCGCCCGCGCTGATACTCTTTGCAGGCGCACTTCTGATTCCGGCCGCGCGCGGAAAGTTGCGCTGGGCGCTGGCCTTCGCGCTTCCGGTCATTGCACTAGCCGATGCCTGGCAGATCATCGTCGATGGGACCGACGTATACGTGCCTTTCCTCGGCATGACTCTCAATCCAGTCCACGTCCATAGCGCCACGCCGGCTTTCGCCACAGTCTTCGCGATCATGGTCCTTGGTGGCCTGCTCTACGCACTGAACCAGAAGCGGCACTACGAGCTGCCGGCCGCGAGCGTCTACGCCGGCGGAGCCCTCGGAGTGCTATTTGCGGGCGACCTGGTATCGATGTTCATCTTCTGGGAGCTGATGACTCTCGGCAGTACGGTCATCATTTGGGCCGGGCGACGCGCCGACAGCCAAGGCGCCGGTATGCGTTACTTCGGAATGCATGCGGCCGGCGGTGTATTACTGCTCATGGGCATCATCATAGTGATATCTCAGCGTGTCCATTCGGGCGACGCCGACCCACTGGCGTTCCGACACTTCGACTCCATGGTGACACTCTGGAGCACGTTGAGTTGGGATTCGATCGGCATGTGGCTGATACTGATCGGCATGCTCGTGAATGCGGGCGCGCCGCCCTTCAGTTCGTGGATTCCCGACGCGTACCCGCAGGGAAGCCCATCGGGCACGGTGTTTCTCAGCGCGTTCACCACCAAGACGGCCGTGTTCACACTCATGACGGCGTTTGCCGGCGTCGAGGTGGTGATCTACTTCGGGCTGTACATGGCCGTCTACGGCGTTGTTTATGGGATTCTGGAAAACGACATCCGCCGGCTGCTCAGCTATTCACTGGTCAACCAGGTCGGCTTCATGTTGGTCGGCATAGGCATAGGCACGCACCTTGCCATCGACGGCGCCGCCGGCCACGCGTTTGCCCACATCATATACAAGGCACTGCTGTTCATGGCGACCGGAAGCGTGCTGTGGGCGACCGGAAGAACCAAGATGAATCAGCTGGGCGGGCTGTACCGGACGATGCCTGTCACGATGTGGTGTTTGATCATCGGCGGGCTGTCGATATCCGGGTTCCCGCTCACGTCAGGTTTCACATCCAAGAGCATGGTGCTGGAGGCAATCACGAACGAATCGGCCCGCATGGCGGACTTAGGCCAGAGCCACACCTACCTGATTGTCACGTGGATCATATTCGAGGCTGCCACCGCGGGCGTCTTCATCGACGCCTTCATCAAGTTGACCTGGTTCGTGTTCTTCCAGAAGGACTCGGGCCTCCGTCCACCGGAAGTACCCTGGAACATGAAGGCGGCGATGATCGGGTTCGCCGGAATATGCATCTTCCTGGGCATCTTCCCGGGCCCCCTTTACGCAATCCTTCCCTACAAGGCCGAAGCGGCCGAGTTCGCGAATGTCGTCTACAGCGTCGACCACGTGATGTTGATGCTCGGGATGCTGCTGTTTGCCGGGCTTTCCTTCTTTGTGCTGTTGCCGCTCATGAAACGGTCGGAGTCGATCACGCTGGACATCGACTGGATCTGGCGACGCTTCATTCCCAAATTCTGGCACGATGTCGTAACGCCGCTGCTCGAAGGTCTGGATCGCGCGCAGAAGGCTGTGCTTGAGTTCCTGCCATCTTCGTTCACAGATGACGGCTCAATGCCAGCGAGCGTGCGTCGGCGACTGCCCGGCTCATGGGCCGTATCCGTGCCGGTGCTACTCATTACGTTGATGTTGCTTGCCTACCTGGTGGTCTATTTCTGGCTGCTGCCTGCGACCAGCTAGGACTCAGACTCGGGCAGCTTCTTCGCCGCGAGCTCGATCTTGCGAGTGCTGCTGGCTGCGAAAACCAGCAAGAGCGCTCCGACGGCCAGCATGTAGTTCAGCTCGCGCGTGTGCCATTCGACGAACTTGCTGTCGTCGCCATCTTCCAGCTCTACCCGACCGGGAATCCTTGGGGCGAAACTGCCGGGGTTGGGAGTATCGTTCACGACTTTGGGCTCGGTGTAACTGAGAAAGCCCTTCGCGGCCACGCCGCTCGGGATCAGCAGGATCAGCGCCACAATCAGTATCCCAGCGCCCGCGAGACCCAGCGGGATCAACCTGCGCCCGGCTGAGCGCCAATCGCCTTCATCGGTTCGACGCAGCAGACGGGCGAACGAGAACATCTCCAGCCCGGCCCAGCCGGCAAGCACGATGCCGACGTACCCCCCCCAGCTGTGGATGACCCCAATGACTCCAGACAGCGCGGAAACCGTGCGAACTACGTCACCTTCAAAACCCTGCGTGCCGGTGCGGTAGAGCGGATCGTCATACAGCAGCGTGATGCTTGCGACGCCGCTGAGCCCCATCAGGAACAACAGGCCAAAGCAGATTCCGCAAGCCCACAATGCGCGGCGGGCACGGCTGACGATCTCGGCCTTGTCGGGTGCAACGGGCTCTGTCATGGCTTCATGGTCGCAATCTGGGCGCCAAAACGAAAGCCCCCGACTGAGTCGGGGGCTTTTGATTACTTGCGGAGCCTACTTGCTCTGGATCACTACCTGCGTGTTGACCGGAACGATGTCGTAGATCTCCTCGATATCGCCGTTCTTCATCCGCACGCAACCCTGGCTGCATTCGCCCGGGATCTGGCTCTCTTCTTCGGCGCGGCAGCCGTGGATGCCATAGCCCTGGAGCTTCGGGTCGCCCTTCAGGCCCAACCAGCGTGAGCCGATGCGGTGCTTTTCGTGGCCGTAAGGGTAGCTGCCGTCTGCGGGCTTCGGGATGCGATTCTTGATCGTGAACTCACCGAGCGGCGTGCAGCCGGCAAGCCCGAGGCCGACTTCGTAGCGCTGGATGAACTGGCCGTCGAGCATCAAGTCCATCACGAACTTGTCCTTGCGAACGATCAGCTCAAACGTGCCGCCCAGGATCCGCAGATGCTGGCCGACGTCGATGCGGGTGGACTTAAGGCCGTTCAGGCGCTGGATCATTTCCCAGGTGGTTCCCTTGGCATGGGCGATTTTGCCGAGAGTGTCGCCGGCCTTGACGGTGTAGGTGGTCAGGTCGCCGCCTTCGCCGGCACTCAGGAAGATCTGGCTGTTGATGTCGCGCAGAACCTGCAGCGCTTTTGCCTCGTCTTCTTCGCTGAGGTTGTCGTTGAGTGCTGCCGTCAGCGCAACGCGTGCATCGCGGAGCTTGGCGTCCTCATACAGGGCGAGCCCGTTGGCGAGGTTCACATCAACCGCCGGCTCGATCTTGCTTGGCACGGTGTTGTCCGTTCCGACGACGGCGCTGTCGGTTGCGGGCTCTGCGTCTTCGTCGCCTTCGGCCACGACCGCATCCGTGAAGGTCGGGTCGCCCAGGTGCTCGGACGTGCTTTCGACCGGTGCAGGCTCAGGCCGCTGGACCTCGCCCTTGCTGTTCAGAGTGGTGAGGGCGCACCCGGCCATAAGGGCCGAGAGCATCATGGTGTAAAGAAGCGTTTTCATCACTTGCTCCGTGGAGGACTACAGGTGTTTGGTTTCAGGACTTTGTTTCGCGCGACTTTGGCAGGCGGCCCAGCTTCAGGCTTGCCTCCATACGCGCTGTCTATGCCTTCACTTCGACTTTGTTTCCGATGCGGACGATGTCGTACAGCTCGACTACATCAGCATCCTGCATGCGGATGCAACCGGCGCTGGTCATGCCCGGAATGCTGTCCGGATACTGGGTGCCGTGGAAGCCGATACCCGTGCGGTGATCGGCATACTCATCAAGCCCGATCCAGCGCAGTTTCATTTCGCCGCGTGGGTCATTCGGGCCCTGGGCGGACTTCTCCGGATCGACGGTCATGCTGATGATGGTCGTGCTGCCTTCCGGCGTGTTGTTGTTGCGGCCGTGGGCGATGATGTACTGCCGTACCAGGTACTCGCCGAAGTAGATGCTTGCCGTGAAGTCACGCTTGTGGACCACGAGATGCGGGTCGCCCTTGGGGACCTTCAGGTTGTCGTTCGGGTGAAGCATGGCCTTGCCACGAGGGCGGTTGTTGAGGTCATACAGGAGGTTGGTGCTGATGTGATGCTTGCGGGCGATCTTGTCGTAGCTGTCGCCGGGCTGGACTACGTAGTTGTCGCAGAACTCGTTGTGCACTGCACTGAGGAACAACTCGTCCGTGATGGTGTGAAACAGCTCGATTGACCGGCCACGCTCTTCGGCCGGCAGCGGGTTTTCCAACAGCTGCGCCAGTCGGGCGTAGCCGTCGCGCAGGGCCTTCTCGCGCCCTTCGCCTTCCGTTGTTGCAAGGTTTGCGCTGACGTCGTGCAGCAGGCTCTCGACCTGAGCCAGCGATTGTGAATCGCCGCCGCCCGTCTGTTCGCCGATCTGCGGAGCGTCACCATCCATACCGGGGATCAGGTCGCTGATGGACGACTCGGTTGCGTCGCCCTTGCTACCGCCAAACATGTAGAAGCCACCGGCGCCCAGCGCGATCAGGATCGCTGCTGCGATGATCATGATGCTTTTGCCGCCGCTCTTCTTGCCTCGCCTGCTTCTGCGTGATGCCATGGTCAGCCTCTTCTCTGGTGATGCGTGACGGCGCGTCGGTGCCGCGCCATGTCAGTGTTCGGCATGGCACGCGCATGGAATTGAGGAAAATCGTGATCAGGCGCCGGCGTCGAGTGACGCGCGCGCGGCGATTCCGGCATAGACTGCCCGGGCGCCCGCCTTTTTCAGGCATCTGGCGGCGGCACCCATGGTTGCGCCGGTTGTCATGACGTCATCGATCAGCAGAACGACCTTGCCGTCGATATCGGACGTTCGCCCATCACGCACTTCGAAAACACCCTCTACATTGGCCTTTCGTTGCGCGGGTGACAGGGTCGCCTGGCGCTCGGTCTTCTCGGAACGCCGGAGCAGGTCATTCAGCAGCGGCTTTTCCAGCGTTCGTGCCAGCGGGCGGGCGATCAACTCGGCCTGGTTGTAGCCGCGCTGGAAACGGCGGATGATATGCAGCGGCATGGGCACGACTGCTTCCACTTTCTCGGCTATGCCGCGGTCAAACGCCAGTTGCGCCAGCCAAGCTGCCAGCACGTCGGCCAGCTTGCGTTCTCCGCCGAACTTCAGGGCGAGGCAGATCTCTTTCAACACGCCCTCATACTTGCCGACGGCGACGACTTCGCGCGTACCGAAGCCGTCACGATACTCACGGCAGCTGGCGCATTCCCGGATCACGCCGACGCCCGCGCCCTGTGGGGCGCCACAGCGCGTGCAGTAGTCGGCGCCTGCGACCTCGACCTCGCGCAATACCTCCGGTGCGACCGGTCCGGTTTCGTCACCCATCAACGGCCGGCCACTGACGGCGCAATGCCGAGGCAGCAACAGGTCAAGCAGGCCACCAGCGAGATAGCGAATCATCACGCGTCGCCAAGATAATTGTTATGTGGCTTGAAGCCGCTCGCAACGTCGTTGGCCAGTCGCCCCGCGAGGGTCTTGGGGAAGAAGTTGCGATCCACCAGGTCGACAAGCGGCACCCATTCGAAGCCGGTGCAGTAGTTGTCGAGTTGTTTGCCCATGCGGACTTCGCCGCCGCGTTTGCAACGGAAGAATATCTCCAGTTGGTGTGTGTCTTCGGTGATTCCGCCGTGCAGGACCTTGGCCGTTCGGCCCAGCAATTCACGAACGTAGACGATGTCACCCGGGCTGATATCGATGCCAAGCTCTTCCCGCACTTCGCGCCGGAGGCCTTCACCCAGGGTCTCCTGCTTCGCAATGCCGCCGCCGGGCGTGACGCACCAGCTGCCCTTGTCGTCGGCGTAAGTCATCACCAGCAGCCTGTGGTCTTCAATGATCAATGCACGTGCGGCGACGCGGATCGCGCCGGGGATGCTGTCTCTATGCACATCTAGCGGGGCGTTGCTCATGTCTCGCCGGCGGGTTTGGGCTTCACGGCCGCCAGGGACTTAAAATAGGGCAACAGGAACTCACGTCCAAGGGTTTTGGCAATCGCAGTCAGCGGCACAGCCAGAAGCGCGCCGAACAGCCCGAACAGCGAGAACATCACGAACACGCCGACCAGCACGGTAACCGGGTGCAGCTCAACCGCGTTGCCAAGCAGCTTGGGCGTCAGCACAAACTGCTCCAGTGCCTGGATGCCGTGGAAACACAGGCTCATGGCGACAATCGCGACCACGCCGGCATTGGGGTCGATCGCCATCACGATCACGGCCGGGATCCAGCTGAACACCATTGCGGCATACGGTATCAGCACACCAATGCCGCCCAGCAAGCCGAGCAACACCGCGTACTTCACGCCAAAAACCAGGTACACCGTCGTCGTCAGCACCGTGATGATGCAGACAATCACCATGCGGCCACGGAAGAACGCCTTCAGCATTCCGTCGATCTTGCCCAGGATACGCTCAATGCGCGGGCGATGGTTGCCCGGCAGGTATTCGCGACCGCGCGCGACAACCTTCTCCCAGCCGACCATGAAGTAGAACGTGTAGATCGGCACCAGTGTAATGAAGAGCAGCAAAGTGAAGATCGACAACAGGCCGCTGCTAACCACTCCTACTATGCCTTCCGCAGCCTTGGCCCCTCCCTTGGATAGTGTACGACCGTCCTCTTCGGGTACGGTCGCGCCGAAGCGCAGCAACCATTCGTTTACAGAGACGCGGCCATCCTTGTTGCCGTCCATCAGGTCAAACTCGGCTTCGTCGATCTCGCTGCGGTCCAGTACGAGGTTGCTGTTCACGTCTGCGCGCTGGAAGGCGCCCATCAGGTCCGCCCGCGCCGCCACCATTGACGCGCGCGCAGTGGCAGCCTCCGGCGACTCGACCTTTGACGAAGTCGGCGCAAACTTCTCGATCGCCAACTCGGTTACTCGCCCGAACGGGTCTTCCTTCGGATCCAGGTGAAGCTCTGTAGGCGTGTTGTTGTTCCAGTCGGCGATCCATTCATCCTGATGATCCTTGAACTCCTGCAGCATCTCACCCAGTTGGTTCCCCATGCCCTCCACGTCACGGACGACACTGGCCACGAACCAACTGCCCACGGCCGCGCTGGCCGCCAGGAATGCCACAAAAATCAAAAGCACAGCGCGGGTTCGGCTGACACCGCGCTTTTCCAGCCCCTTCACCAGCGGGTTCAGGATGTAGGCGATCGCCATGGCCACCAGCAGCGGCACAAACACGGCCGAGAGGTAATAGCCCAGAAACAGGGCCCCCACGACCGCCGCAATCACGATCAGCCATTGCACATTGCGAATGCGAAGAAGCTGGCTGTAGTCCGCCCGCAGCGCGTTCTTCAGCGTTGCCGGCAGCATGACCGTATCGCGGGACTCATCCCGCGACGCGGGCGGCTTCGGCGCGGCGTTCTGCTTCGAAGGCGAAGCAGCCGGCGGTTTCGCGCCGGGCTGGTTGCCGCCTTGCTTCTTCTTCTTCTTGGCCATGAGTGTGTCAGATTCTATGGCCCAACCGTGCAAGGGCAACGGTCACCAATGAAAAGAGGCGGCCCGAAGGCCGCCTCTTTCGATACGTCTCTGTCTAGTGGCCTTCTTCGAGGCGCAGGTAGCGGTAGTACACCTCAAGCGTCAGGCAATTGATCGCTGTGGCGTACACGCGGCCGCCGGCTGAACTCCAGGCGTCGACTGCGTCCCAGCTGCCGTGCTCATCGAGCGCTTCCTTGCTGGTCAGGCCGGCCTTCTTGTCGCCCTCGGTGTAGCCGCGCTGGTGGTCCAGCAGGGTTGAGGACATGGCCTTTTCCCAGGTCTTCCAGGTGCCGCCGCCGACCTGATACAGGGCGAGGCTTGCGTAGTACCAGTAGTAGTAGTCGATCTTGTACTGGTCCCAGCTCGGCAGGTAGTCCTTCTCGGTGCAGGTCTTGGCCTGTGCCTTGATGGTCTTGTCGTTCAGGTCAGCCTTGCCCATGAACAGCATGCTCATGACGTAGATGCTGTCCATCGACGGGTTGTGCTCGAACTCCTGGCTGCTGCGAAGGCGGGCGTTGTTGCTGCCCGGGCTGTCGTAGCCGGTCTTCGGATAGCCGTTCACGTCGACGGTGACCATCTTGTACCACTCGGCCGCGTCGTTGTAGCACTTGGTGTAGTCGAACTCGAGGCCGGCCATCTTGCAACTCTTGAGAGCCAGCACCATCCAGCCCGAAACCGAGCTGTCGTTGATGCCCGGCTGCACGCCGTAGCGCCAGCCAAGGCCCGGGTTCTGGCACTTGAGGATGAAGTCGACTGCCTTGTCAGCGATCGGCTTCAGCACCTGGTCACCGGACAGGCCGTACGCCTCAGCCATGGCCATCGCGCAGATGGCGTGGTTGTATACGAAGTGGTCGTCTTCCTTGGCGCCGAAGCAGCCGTCGTTGTCCTGAACCTTGCGCAGGTACAGGATCGCCTGACGGCAGGTGGCGCGGTAGTCGCCTTCCTTGTGGTCATAGCCCGCGCCGACGAAGGCCAGCAGAGCCATACCGGTAAGCCCGATGTCGCAAGTCGCTTCCCAACCCTTGTCGCCGGAGGGGCTACCTGGATCGACGAACTCGGTGTTGTAGGTCTTCTTGGCGCTGGTGCGGGTGCTGTCGTCGCTGAAGGTGGTGCTGCTCCAGTAACCTTCGCGGTTCTGGTGATCCTTCAGCCACTCGAGCGCGGCGCGGTTACGGTCGTCGTGCGGACGGCCACCACCGCCACGGGCACGGCGATAGGCAAAACCACCCTTGCCGCCACGGCCGCCGCCACCACCAACGCCACCACCCAGGCCGACGGCGCTGGTCGTGGAGTTCTTGTTCGGGTGCGGTGACTCGTTGTCGGACGGGTCGTCGTTCGGGTTCTCGGCGAGGTCGTTGTTCGGCTTGTCGGAAGGGTCTTCGTTGACCTCATCCTTCGCGTCTTCAACGATGCGCTCGTCTTCGGTCGGGTCTTCCTGGACCGGCTCATCCTTCGGGTATTCAACCGGCTGCTCGGGCGGCTGCTCGGGTGGTGGCGGCTCAGCAATCTGTTCCTGCTGGGCCTGAATCACCTCGATCTTTGCGCGTTCCGGCGTCGTCGGGATGATGAACCAGGCGATCACGAGCAGGATGACGTGCACGGCCAGTGCAATCGCCACCCAGGGCACTGAAGCCAGCGCCGTAAGATCTTCGCCGGTGGAGCCTGCGGGCATCTGTTCTTCCTGCCCGTAATACTCCTGATCAGCCGGCTCTTCGTAGTATTGCTGTTGACCCGCCACAGCTGCCTCCATTCACATCTAGGCGTTTTCCCCGGGAAGGGAATGTTTCTTGCGACCCCTAAATAAACGGGGCCTGTGCAGGGTGGTTCGTTTCCACCCAATAAAAAGCGAAGATTCTTTGTCAGTCCGAAGGGCAGAATGCTACCGCTCGCCCTATCTACACGCAAGTTCAATCATGATTGTGGTTTAGGCGGTATTCTTGAGGCGGCGAGCCAGCAACCAGACAACTGCGTCCAAGCAAACGACATTGCGTGCTGCTTGTCACTTTGGCGGCAAGTGGAGCGCATTCGTCCACCACAGGGCCAACGGCGTGAAAATCGGGCGCCACGCGCGCAAATGATTGATCGTGCGTGCTAACTACGTGCGTTTGGGATTGAGCCTCGCTAATCTGTGCGAATTGGGCTCTAGGCACAGGCTTGAATTGGTGGACTCTCGGCCCTGAGGACCGCAGTTCCACTGAAATCTCAGCAACGATTGGGTACGAGAGGGGACCACCCATGAGAATTCTATTTGCAGCTCTTGCTGCAGTGGGAGCGCTTTTTGCGAGTGGCTTGTCAGCACAGTACACCGACGCATCGTATTCTTCGGATGGCGCCCCTTTTGGGTTCTGGATCACTCAGGTCGAGCTCAAACGGGGCGCAACCACCCTCTTGTCGAACAGTTCTGGGTACACTGCGACCCCCTACAATACCTACTACAACTCGGTCTCCTGCTCGCCGCTTACGGCCTCCGCCCAGCACAGCATCTCCGTGACCTTCGGCAATGGCAGCTACTACATGGGGATTGGCGCATGGATCGATTACAACGACGACGGCGACTTCCTCGATTCGGGCGAGTACCTCGGCGGGAGCAGCCCAAACGTCCTCCAACCCGGACCCTGTTCCATCAACTTCACTCCGCAAACGACGACGGGCGCCAGCCTCAAGCGTCTGCGCATCCGCGCGGCCTACACCGGCACGTCCACGGGCATGCCACCCAATCACCCGACCAACTCGCTCGCCTATGGCGAAGCTGAGGACTATCTTGTCAATTTCGGTTTGACGATCATCACCCCGTCGCCGCTGCCGCACGGTGCCGTCGGCGTGGCGTATAGTGCAGTGATCCAGGCAGCTGCGGGCACGACGCCCTACATCTGGCAGAATCCTACGACGTACTTAACGGCGGGATCGCTCCCGGCCGGGCTGACGGCCAGCCCGTCAGGCAATGATCTGCTGATCTCGGGTATGCCCACCGCCCAGGCGGTCTCGAACTTCACGGTTGCGGTGCAGGACAGCACGTCCGGTACACCACTCTCAGACAGCAAGGCGTACCAGATAACGATCCTCGCGCCTGGCGCCAGCCTCCCGTTCGCCGAAGACTTCAGCTCGGGAACCGGCTGGACGCTGAACGGCCCGTGGCAGATTGCCCCCGCACAAGCGTTCTCGATGAGTTCACCGCCGATGTACGAACCGGGCACAGACCACACCAGTTCCACCACCGATAACCAGATCCTCGGCGACACGATCGGCAACGTGTATGCGACCAACGACAGCACCACCTACTACGCTGAGTCTCCCTATTTCGACTGTTCGTCGGCGTCGATTGTACGGCTTCGCTTCTGGCGCGTGCTCGGCCTTGCCGTTGGGTCGCAGGCCAGCATCGACCTCAGTATCAATGGCACGACCTGGATGAACGTCTGGACCCATCCCGGCACCTCGACGATTTATGAATCCGCTTGGACAAGCATCTTCTATGACATCAGCGGCATGGCGGCCGGCTACCCCAACGTAAAAGTGCGCTTCGGCATCGGCCCAACGGGCGCGGTGGCACACACAGGCTGGTGCATCGACGACCTGATCATCGAGGAGCCGTCCATGGACATGGACGTGCGTGAGGGCAGCGCCTCAGGTACCCCGATTACCGACAATGAAGCGGTCGGCGGGCTACGCGACTTCGGCTTGATCCCGACGAACACATCGTCGTCGCCGCTGTACATTGTCATCACCAACAATGGACCGACGCCGATCACATTCGGGACGATTGCCAAGGTCGGTGCCCAGCCGACGGATTTCTATCTCAACACGTCCGCACTTGCGAATCCCCTGCCTGTCGGACAAACGACCTCCTTCACGATTATCTTCTATCGCACCACCGTCGGCGTCAGCACCGCCACCATTCAGATTCCGCACAACGCCGCCTACTCCGGAACCACACCGTTCGACATCAACTTGACGGCCGAAGCCTATGTGCCGAATCCGATCATCCAGATTTCGACTGGCTCACCTACGGGCCCAACAATTGCCCATCAACAGTCACCGGTGAGCACCAATCGAGACTTCGGATCGCAAAACGTGTCGGCCGGCCCTACAGCAGCGCTCACCCTGTACATCAGCAACACGGGCACCGGAACTCTCAGTATCGCCACGCCGGACATGGGCGGCACCTGGTGGACGGAGTTCACGGTGAATTCTACCGGTATGCTTTCTTCGCTCACGCCGGGGCAGTCCACCAGTTTCACAGTTGCATTTGACCCAAGCTCGGCGGGACAGAAGGATGCGTATGTCCGCGTCGTGCACACGGACGGCTCCCAGCCAAGCCCTTACTTCATACCGGTCACCGGTCTGGGTGTCGTAGTACCGACGCCGTCCATGTCGCTGGCGCTCGGAGCGACGGCCGTGCCCGATGGAAGCAGCCCGAGCCTCGGCAATCTCACGGTCGGGTTTACCGCAAACCTGCAGTTCACCATCAGCAATACCGGCACCGCGGACCTGAACCTGACCGGCACCCCGCCGGTCGCGCTCAACGGCCAAACGGGCTGCACGGCGTCCATCAATACGGGCGTCGGCACAACTCTGGTTACGCAGGGGAGCAACACCACGTTCAGCGTGGACGTCATGCCGACTGCAACGGGCACATGCACTTTCCAGCTGTCAATCGACAACGACGACCCGGTCCGGAATCCGTACAACGTCACGTTTTCGGCCAACGGCGTACCTCCGGCGCCCGACATGGCGCTTGAATACAACTCGGCAATCGTCAGTGACGGAGGAGGGGCTTCGGTCGGCAACGTGACCGCCAGTATCGCGACGAACCTGACGTTCTTGATTCTCAACAATGGCCAGGCTGATCTTAATCTCACCGGCACGCCTGAAGTTGCAATCGTCAGCGCAACTGGCTGCAGCGCGGCCATTAACTCGGCACCCGGAACTACCCTGATCACGCCTGGCAACAGCACGAGCTTCAGTATCGACGTCACGCCGTACATTCAGGGGTTCTGGAGTTTCCAGCTTTCCATCGACAACGATGACGCGGCGCACAATCCCTACAATGTCACGATGCAGGGGACGTCGACGGTTATTGCCTCCGAGATTCGAATCATCACACAACCAATCAACGCCACGCCTGGGCAGGTGTTCAGCGTACCGCCGGTGGTGGCGGTGACGGACTCGGCGGGTGCTGTGCAAACAAACGACAATGTCACGCAAGTAACCGTCGCCATCACGTCCGGAACGGGAAACCCCGCAGCCGCGCTGGCAGGCACGATGACCAAGACAGCAACCGGCGGCTACATCGCGTTCACCGACCTTGAGATCGACACCGCCGCAAGTGGCTACTCACTGACCTTCACCAACACAAATGGCAGTTACGGCTCGGTCGTCAGCGATACGTTCAACGTCGCCAAGAGTGGTGCAGGCGGCGGCGGTGGTGGTGGTGGTGAAGAAAGCAAGTGCAGCACTAGCTCCGGGAACGGCGGCGCCATGCAGCTGCTGGCGTTGCTGACAATGTTCAGTCTGCTGATCCGACTGAGGCGCAGAACGCATTCGACACATGGAGGTACCTGGTAATGCTCAAGCC
The DNA here is from genome assembly GCA_020425605.1 of Planctomycetota bacterium. GTDB lineage: Bacteria > Planctomycetota > UBA8742 > UBA2392 > UBA2392 > JACKID01. The sequence goes on from JAGQRH010000004.1 coordinate 50,548, forward strand.
CATTCTGATCGCACTGGTCGTCTCAGCTCTGGCCGGTGCTGTCGCCGCGCAGGGTGTACTTGAAGTACGAGAAGGTGGTGCCGGGGGAACTCCGATCACCGATGATCAGGCCGTTGGCGGCCAGCGCGATTTCGGACAGATCGCTGTTTCCACACAAAGTGCCCCGCTGACGATTTACCTCACCAATACGGGGACGACTGCGATCACGTTCTTGACCATGACCAAGACGGGGGCCCAGCCCCTCGATTTCTACCTGAACACATCTGCAATGACGAATCCGCTGGGCGTGGGCCAATCAACCGCATTCACGATCACGTTCTATCGCACGACGGCAGGCACGAGCACCGCAGCAGTCCATCTTCCGCACAACGCCGTTTCATCGGGTACCTCTCCGTTCGACATCAACTTAACCGGAGAGGCGATCGTGCCGCAGCCCAGGATCACAGTCACTGAGGGGTCCGTCGGCGGTACACCAATTGCCCATCAGCAGTCTCCCACAGGGACTGGCCGAGACTTCGCGACGCAAGACATCTCAGCCGGACCGACGGCCGCGATCACGATCTTCATAACGAACACGGGTACCGGCACGCTCGCGCTGGCAACGCCTGACATGGGTGGAACCTGGTGGACAGAATACGTCGTCAACGCCACCGGGATGCTTTCCAGCCTTACGCCTGGACAATCCACGAGTTTCACGGTCGCATTCGATCCGGCTTCGAACGGGCAAAAAGATGCGTACGTGCGGATCGCGCACACGGACCCGACCCAGCCCTCTCCCTATTACCTGCCGGTCACCGGCGTCGGTACGACCACACCGCAGCCTCTGATGCAGCTGTGGTACAACACGACGATGATCACGGACGGCGGCTCGCTGAACATCGGCACGTTCACAGCAAGCTCGCCAATCAGCGTGGGCTTCACAATCCAGAACGCCGGCGCGGCAAGCCTGAACCTGACCGGAACGCCACTGTTGGGCGTCTACAACACGGCTGGCTGCAACACGTCCATCACCACCCTGCCCGGTACACCTGTCGCGGTCGGCGGTTCGACCAATTGCAGTATCGACGTAACGCCGACTTACCACGGCAACTGGAGTTTCGAGCTCTGGATCGCCAACAACGATCCGGCCCGAAACCCATACAACGTAACGATCCAGGGTACCGGCGTGGTCACGGCAACCGAGATCCGCATGATCACCGAGCCGACCGACGCAACGGCCGGACAAGTCTTTCCCACGCCGCCGGTTCTGGCCGTCACCGATGCCAGCGGCGCAGTGCGGACGGATGACTACACAACACAAGTACTGGCAAGCATCAGCTCAGGCACGGGCCACCCATCTGCGGTACTTGGCGGCACGCTGACGGTCACGGCCATCGCCGGCTACATTTCGTTCAACGACCTTGAAATCGACCGCGGCGGCATGGGCTACACGCTGACGTTCACCAACACCAACGGCCCCCTCGGAAGCACCGTGAGCACTACTTTCGACGTAGCCTCAACCGGCGGCGGCAAGAAAGACAGCGGCGGTGACGAAGAGAGCTGCAGCACCGGCACGGGAAGCGGTGGCACTGTGTACGCAGCCCTGCTGCTCAGCCTGATGGCGTTGGTCGTTCGGCGCAGCAGAGCGTAAGTGGTGCCCGGCCGCTCGCCAGAAGGGTCTTGTGTGCGTGCTTTCTGGCGAACTCTTCTACATCACCGCGACGTGGTGGCCGAAGTCGAAGACTTCGGGGACGCTGTCGATGGCTTCGATCAGCTTGAGGCCGTAGCGGGCGTAGGCGCTGAGTAGCGTGATCACCCGCTCCTGCGGCTTGTCTTCGGGGAAATAGCGGTTCAGCAGTGGCTGCATCTCGCCGCCGCCTTCTGTGATGCTGAGCGGGTCATATTTGACCCGTGTCATCACATCCCCCACTGCGCGCATCGTGCGCTGCTCGAACTTGACGATATCCTGCTCAAGCGGCTTGGCGAGGCCCGTCAGATTCTCGCGCAAGTCATGGAACGCACGGCGCACAGCCAGTTGCGCCTCATCGCTCACGATGCCCGCCTCGTTCTGCCGCCACTTCAGGCGCTTCCGGAACGCGACGATCTTGTCGAACAACTTCGCATCCGCGGCGTCGACCAGCGTCATCGACAAACGAGGGAACAGCGACGGCATGAACACCTGCGACGTCCGGTGCAGGCCTTTCAGCAGGCCGTGATACGCAATCTCGGCCTGACCGCCGACGTATGCAACGGTCGGGAAAATCGCGTTCTGTACCAACGGCCGCAGCAGCACGTTCGGCGTGAACTTGCCCGGCTCGGCCCGGATCTGTTTCAGCAGCTCGGTCTTCGAAATCGACTCGTCCGAGCCCTCAATGACCAGCCGCTTGCCTTCGGTACTGACATGGCGGCGCTCGCCGCGTACGGTCTTGAACAGGTTCAGGTGGTTTGAAATAGGCACGCCTGCGGGCAGACCGAGGGCATCCAGGCGCTCGGCGACGCGTTGCAGGGCCGTACGACGCTCCTCGCGCTTTTCGACTTCAAGTAACAGCAGGCGCTTCCACGCCGGGTGATCGACCAGCGCCCATGGCTCGATGACGACCAGCCCGCGCGACCCCAGCAGCTCGTTCAGCAGCCGCGTGAAGGCGGCACCGAAATTGCGCCCGGCGCCCTCACGCAGCAGCAGCGACGCCCGCTCGGCGAACGGGCCGTCGCCCAGGGCTTCCTGCGCCGCCTGCCATGAAGCGTCTTCCGGGCCCGGCAGCATGATGTCGCGCACGTGGCGTTTGCCGGCCGGTATGTCAAAGCGGAATTTGCGCAACTCGCCGCCTGCGCCGACGCTTCGAATCCGGTTGATTTCCTCGATGTCGCTGTCGTCGCTGGCGTTCCAGAAGATCGGGATGCACGGCTGGCCTGACGCGCGCTCAACTTCGCGGGCAAGCCGCACGGCCGTGAGCGCCTTGTACAACACCAGCACCGGGCCACCGCCGAGCCCCGCCTGCTGGCCGGTAACCACGCAGACGGCCGCAGGGTCGGCCAGACGCTCGATGTTCTCATGCACGGCGCGAGGTGCAGGGTGGCGCTCGGCGTACTGTTTCAGCAGCTGGACGATCGTTTCGCGCTCAAAACGCGGCTTCCACGTGCGGTTCAGCAGGCGGCTGGCCTGCGCGGCGAGATGCTCCGGCCGGCGGTAGTCGCTGCTGTAAAACGCCTCCACGCGGGCGAAATCGGTGATATACCGTCGGCCGAGCTCATTGCCGCCGTCGAGATAGGCATGGTCTGAAGGCATGGGCGGAATGATCAATGAAGATTGGCCAATGATCAATGAGGTGACAGAGCCAATTGACCATTGATCTCTGATCATTGACCATTGCCCCGGATTCCATGCCCGAGACTGCCGCCTCAACCGAGCCTCCCACCGCCTCCGGCGCCAATAGCGGCGTCGGGCTATCGATTATCATTCCGGCCTACAATGAAGCCGCGAGGCTGCCGGCGTTCCTGGACTCGGTCGTCGCCTGGTGCAGCAAGAACCGGCCGGGCACTGAGATCATCGTGGTGGATGACGGCAGCAGCGACGGCACAGCCGCCACGGCCGCCCGGGAAGCAGTGCGAGTCATCTCGCATTTGCAGAACGCCGGCAAGGGTGCCGCCGTCCGGACCGGCATGCTTGCGGCAACCGGGCGCATGCGCCTGTTCGCGGACGCCGACGGCGCAACCACAATGGACGAATTGCCGGCGCTTGAGCGCGCGATTGCGGAGGGCGCCGACATCGCCGTCGCCAGCCGCGAGGGCGCGGACAAGCTGGTGCAGGCCAGCCCGCTGCGCCGCTTTCTGGGGCGCTGGTTCAATCGTGCCGTGCGAATGGGCGCTGTGAAGGGCATCCGGGATACCCAGTGCGGTTTCAAGCTGTTCGGCAGCCCGGCCGCGCTGGAGTTATTCAGTATCGCGCAGGAGGACGGGTTCGCGTTCGACGTCGAGTTGCTGCTCATTGCGCAGCGCCGCCGGCTGAAGATCGCCGAAGTGTTCGTGAACTGGACCGAGATGGCCGGCAGCAAGGTCAGCCTGTTTCGCGATGGTTGGCGGATGTTGCAGGCCGTGCGACGCATCAAGAAGCGCTACAAACGCGGCGAGTATGAGCGTGCGACGCCGAAACTGACGCCTTCTACGGAGGCCGCGGCAACAGGCTGATCTGATGGAAACCGCCGAATACGATCGCATGGCCCGGGTAGAGGAGCGCCACTGGTGGTTTCGGGCGCGGCTGGCCGTGGTTCGCACGTTCCTGCGCAAGTACGTGCCGCCCGGTGTCGGGCTGGATTGCAGCTGCGGCACCGGCATGACGCTGAAGCAGCTTCCACAGTGGGTGCAGATCGGCGCCGACCTGCACGGCCTGGCGCTGAAACACACGCGGGAGCGAGGCCTCGAGCGACTGATACAGGCCGACCTGCGCCGCCTGCCGATTGCAGACGCGAGCCTCGATCTGGTGACATCGCTCGACACGCTTGAGCACATCGACAACGACCAGGCTGCACTAAGCGAGATCTTCCGCATACTCAAGCCAGGCGGGCACGGGCTGTTCACGGTACCGGCGCACCCCTGGATGTTTTCGGCCCATGACCGGGCACTACACCACGTACGTCGCTACCGCCGTGCCGAATTCCGCGACAAGGTGACCTCGGCCGGCTTCCGCATTCGCAAGTATCGGTACATCAATACGGCCCTTTTCCCGCTGGTGGCCGCGGTGCGGTTGGTCAGCAGGGATGACGGACAAGGCGACGGCAAGAGCGACACGGAGCATGTACCTGCCGGGCCGGTGAATTTCGCTCTATACAGCATCTTTGCGAGCGAGCGCTGGCTGCTGCCGTGGCTGCCGAGCCTGATGGGCGTCAGCCTGCTCTGCCTCGTTCGCAAGCCCGCGACGTAAACCACCACCGCTCTGTCACTTACGAAACCACTGCCAATCATTAAGCGGTGCTGAACCATTCATTTTCTGATTCGTTCGTAAGCAGACACTGGGCGAGTTAGACTTAGGGTGCATATGTGCACCCGTGCGGCCATTTGGAGACGCCATGGCCCGTAGTCGCTTGGTTCCGACCCTGAAGTGGATTGTGTTGTTATTGGTCATGCTGGTCATGGCCGCCCCGGCGTTGTCCGCCCAGGACGATGACGACGATTTCATCAAAGAGCTGCGCAAGAAGAAGGCGCGAGAAAAGGCCATTGCCGAAGGCAAGGACCCGGACGCCGTCGAGAAGCCGCCCGAGCCCGCCAAGCCAAAGCTGCCGCCCACTGCTTCCGGTTGGGTCAGCACGATCCAGCGCAAATGGGACTCCGACAAGGAAACAGACCAGCAGCTCGTGAAAGAGGCCGTCGAAGCGCTCAAGGGCGCCATCGGCGAAGACAAAGAGCTGGCTGCAAAGGTCGCCGAAGACTTCAAGGGCTTCAAGGAAAAGGAAGCAGCCCGCGCCGTAGACGACGCGATCCGCGCTTCCGGTGTCACGGTTGATCGCCTGCGGACGGTGCTTGATGAGAATCGCCCGCTCGCACTCAAGGCCATCATGGATCCGGCCTACACGGAATCCGACGGCTGCAAGAAACAGCCCGAAGTCGACGCCGCATGCAAGCCACTGTTTGAAGTCTGGCGAGATCCGGTCGGCTACGCGGCCGAGCACTTCGGCCTCGACCTGGCGGCACCGGCCGCAAAGCTGGATGCCCTGGCAGCGACACTCGGCGAAATCGTACCCGAGCTGGCAACCTGGCCCGAGGGCTTTGACGGCGCCGAGGCCATGATGCGCCAGAAGGGCGCCGAGCTGTTAAACGTCAAGGAGAAGGAATACAAGGCCAACTCAGGCGTGCTCGAGGCCAATGAAGCGCTGGAAGGCGGCACCCTCACCGATGAAGACAAGCGCCACGTCCGTGTTCTGAACGACTACCGGATGATGCTTGGCAAGGGCTGTGTTTCGATCAACTTGAGCCTGTGCAAGGCCACGACCGGCCACTCGCAGTACATGAACAAGATCAAGAAGCTTGCGCACAACATTCCGGGTGAGCCTGGTGGCGCGACACCGCAGGCGCGCGCCAAGAATGCGGGCTTCGCCGGCAGCGTCGCCGAGAACTGCCTGGTTGGCGCGGAAAACGGTGATCAGGCCGTGTGGCAGTGGTACGGTGCGGCAGAACACCATCGCAACATGATCGGCAACCACAGCATCATCGGCGTCGGGCATGACGGCGCGTACTGGACGCAGAATTTCTCCGGCGGAGGCAGAGGCCGGTAGCACGACGAGGGGCGAGACGGGAATCGCCAGAAGAATCGAATCGCTGGGCAGTGGGGTGCGAATCCGTGGGAGGATTGACTCAATGACAAGCAGACTCTGGACCAAGACTATGCTGGCAGGCGCGTGCCTGACGGCATTAATGTGCGTCTCTACCACTACCGTGGGCGCAGACGCGGCCGACGAAGCCGTCAGGATCGCCAGCAAGAACATCACCGACAAGAACCCGGATGTTCGCGCCAAGGCCGTGGCAGACCTCGCCCGTGCGAACAACAAGTCGGGTGCCACGTTCATCATGACCTGCCTTGCCACAGAAGACGACGGACCGGCCGGCTGGAACATGGCTGAGTCCATCTCGATGCTCACGTCGGAAGAAGCGCTCGACGTCGTCGAGAAGAACGTGCTGAAGTGGAACAGGCCGGAAAACCTGTTCGGCGCGTTCTGGACGTTCCTCGGCCTGAGCCAGCAGAACAGCGAACGCGGCAACGCGATTCTGCGCCAGGCGATCGAAGACTCCAAGGATGATGACATCTATCTGCGCTCGGCCGCGATCGAGGCCATGGCACGCACCGGCCGAACCGACATGGCCGAGCTGCTGCTGAAGGTGCTCAAGACCTACGAAGAAGACTGGGACGAAAAGACGCCGATCATCGCACTGACTTGCATCCAGGCGTCGCCGAAGATGACCAACGGCGGCGACACGACGCTGCGCAACAACATCGTACTCGCGCTGGCCGACATCCTCGAGAAATCCAAGGATGACCGCATCCAGTGGTTCACCTGCAAGGCATTGGCTGAGATCACCGGCGAAGACACCTACATCGAAGCACGCTTCTGGCGCTGGTGGGTTGAGATGGGTGGCAAGAAGGTTGCCCGCGGCGACGGTGGTGGCGATGGCAACACGGTCGCGGGTCGCGACGTGCCCAAGTTCTTCAAGGCCGCGGCCGTCGGCAAGCGCGTGATGTTCGTGATCGACATTTCCGGCTCGATGCAGGGCCCGGTCACGATGCCGCCGCCCGAGAAAGAGCCCGCCAAGGAAGATCCGAAGAAAGAAGACGGCCCCGTCACCGGCGGCAAGAAGAGCGGCAAAGACGGCGACGATGACGACAAGGAAAAGAAGGCCGAGATTCCGCCGCCCGACTACAGCAAGGTCAAGACGAAGATGGACCTCGCAAAGGTCGAGCTGATTCACACGCTTAAGTACCTGCCTGATGACTATTGGTTCAACGTTGTGATCTACTCGACCGGCCACGACTGGATCGACGGCAGCAACAAGGAATTCGTCCAGGCCACGGAAAGCAACAAGGCCAAGTTCATCAAGAAGGTCGAGGCGCTGAACTGGGCACAACTCACCAACATCCACGGTGCGCTGACCCGCGGCTTCTGCGGCAACAAGCGCAAGTCGCTTGACCCGAACAAGATCGGCAAAAAGGAAAACAACCCGGCATGGGACCCGGAATGCCTGCGCACCGGCGCCACTACGATCTTCTTCCTGACGGACGGCACGCCGACCATCAGTGACGATTGCACCGATGGCGGCCAGGTGGGGCGTCCCGGTGGGCCGATGATCGGCAACGGGCGGTTCTGTCAGCCCGAAAACATCGCGCTCGACATGGCGCGGATGAACGTGTTCCGCAAATGTGTGATCAACACGGTGGGCATCGGCCCCCACGACGGTCGGCTACTTGAGGCGCTGGCGCGCATGTCCGGCGGCGAGTACATCGACCGTACGGGACTCGCGGGACGCTAGGATTTGTTGGCCGGGGGCGCTCGAGCGCCCCCGGTTTTCTACCCGCACATGAACAGACCCCTTCAGGATTGGAACCCCGTTCATGCCTCTGCGACGCATCGCGCTCTTCAGTCTTCTCACTTTGCTTGCGCTGCTCTGCAGTATCCCGGCACATGCCGGTGATGATGAAGTGACCAACCGGCTGGGCAAGGCGGCCGGCAGCGAAGACCCCCGAAGAACGCGCCCGGGCCGTCGAAGATCTGTGCCGCATCAACAACAAGCTGGCCGCGGGCTATGTCCTGGCGGCTCTTCAGGTAGAGCGTGACGGGCCGGCCGGATTTCGCATGGGCGACGCCGTCGCCGACCTCACTGACGCCGACGCCCTGAAGCTGATCGGAAAGACCGTCGGAAAGTGGAACAAGCCCGAAAACCTGATGGGCGCGGTCTGGTTACTGACCGGGCTCGCCAAACAGCGCAGCAAAGCGGGCGACGAAGTGCTGGCCGGGCTGGCCGACGACGTAAGCGAGCGCGATATCTACTTCGGGTCGGCGTTCATCGAGGCGCTGGCAAGTGCCGGACGAACCGACATGGGGCACCTGCTGCCGCCGTTGCTGGCCGAGTACAACTCCCGCTGGGAAAACGAGCGCTGGCTGTTCGCACTGACGGTGCTTGCCGCCTGCCCGCGCCTGGTCAGCGCAAAGGACAACGACACGCGATTCGAAGTCGTCCTGAAGCTGGCCGACATCCTCGACAAGGCCAAGGATGACCGAATCCGCTGGTTCACCAGCAAGGCGTTGGGCGACATTTCAGGCAAGCCGCCGTACGTGCAGTCCCAGTACTGGCGCTGGTGGGTAAAAGTCGGCGGAGTCACACCGGATGATCAGCCCGAGCATGAAGGCAAGACATCCACCGGCAAGCGGCCACCTGCCTTCTTCGACGCCGAGGCCGTCGGAAAGCGCGTCGTGTTTGTGATCGACGTGTCGGGCTCCATGAGTTCGCCCGTTGAAATGGGTGAAGACCCGCCCAGCCCGAAGACTGACAAGAAAGACGGTCCTGTCAGCGGCAAGCGCAAGGGCGACAAGGACGACGACAAGAAGGATGACGAAATTGAAAAGCCGGACTACAGCGGCGTCGTAACCAAGCTGGACCTCGCCAAGGTTGAGCTGATCTTCACGCTCAAGAACCTGCCGCAGGACTACTCGTTCAACATCGTCACGTACGGCTCAACACACAGCATGCTGATCCAGAGCCGGTCAGAATTCGTCCAGGCCACGGATACGAACAAACAGACGTTCATCAAGAAGGTCGAGCAGCTGGAAGTGATGGGCGCGACCAACATCCACGGCGCACTGAACCGCGCCTTCTGCATCAATGAAAAGAAGTCTCTGGACCCGGCCGACATGATGAACGGCAAGGCCGATCCGGCTTCGGACCTGAACTGCCTGCTCGGCGGCGCCACCACGATCTTCTTCCTGACCGACGGCTCACCGAATGTCAGCGATGAAAAGAACCCGCCGGACCGCGTCGCCGACCCGATGGCACGCCCGAGGTTCACGGTCACCGAAAACATCATCCTTGAAGTCCGCCGCCTGAACCTGTTCCGGCGCGCGGTGATCCACACGGTCGGCATCGGGCCTCACCCCAGGCCGTTGCTCGAGGGCCTTGCCAAGGCCACCGGCGGTCAATACATCGACCGCAGCGGGCAGCACCAACTCCCGGATTAAGGCTCACTCGGGCGCAATTTGTTACACTTGCCCCCGAGGAGGAGGAGCCATGCGAAAGCTGATCTGGACAGCATCGGTTGCCATTGCACTGTTGCTGCTGGCCGCGCCGAGGCCCGCCGTCGCCGACGAAAACTTCGGCGTCACACCCGAAAAGAAGCTCGCCAAGGCACTGGAAAACCTGGCCGACACCTGCTTCGAGTGCGGCGACGCGGCCAAGGGCAAAGGGCTCTACACCTACGCCCGCTCATACTTCAGCCACGGGCTCGAGTTCGACCCCGACCACAAGAAGATCCGCAAGGTAATGGGCTTCGAGCGCAAGAAGGGCACCTGGGTCCTCGAAGAGGACATGATCCCGCTCACGGACAAAATCAACGAGTCCAAGCGCGACGAACTGGTTGAGAAGCTGCGAGTCGACACCGCGCCGGTGCGCGAGAAGGCGGCCGAGAAGCTCTGGGAATTCGTTGAAGATACCGAGCTCGCCGCGCCCCAGCGCATGCTGGCGCTCTACCACGTGCTGCAGCTCTTCCCGGAGCATCGCGGGGCCCAAAAGGCCGCGCGCAGCATGCCGGCCGACTACTGGTACAAGCACCAGCTCGACGACGACGCCGACACCAACCGCGTTGTGTGGGTCCAGCGCGCTGACGCCGGTGAAGCGTTTGAGGAGAAGTCCCCCTACGAAGAACAGAGCGGGCTGCCGATGTCCAAGCGTCGCACCAAGTACCTCGTGATCCACGTCGACATGGGCGACAAGGGCGCCGAATGGGCCAGGAACATCGCGCAATACGGCGAAGCCTGCCGCACAAGGATGCTTGAGTTGCTGGGCACGGACGCACCCAAGGAGCCGGCTGCCGACGAAAATCGCCTGCACTACACCGTGCTGATCGAACGCGACCGGTTTGCCAGGTTCGTAGAGAAGTGCTCAGGCATTCCGGATGCCAGCGATCGCAAGACCCGCGCAGAGAATTCCAGCGGCACCCCGGTCTACAAGCCCTACGGCGCATGCTGGTTTTATCCAAACACGACGAATGACTTCGGCATCCGTGACGGGCTGGCGCACGACCTGGGCTACAAGGAAATGGTCCGGCACTTCGGCAGCGAGAACTACTACTGGCTGACGCGCGCATTCGGCTACGTGATGAGCACGCAGATGAACGGCTCAATCCTCTCACAATTCTTCGCCGTCAAGAGCACCGGCACCATCGACACCGGTGGTGCTGAGGCGCTGCCTGGCCTCGGGAACAGCCCGGCCGGCTGGCGACTGCACGTCGCAATGACGGTCGCAGGCGAAACACCGCTGACGCTGACGGACCTGGTCAAGATGCGCCCGCAGGACTATGGCCAGAACGAAATGGCCGCCGCCTACTGCTTCACGGACTACCTGCTGCACGAGCACAAGGAAAAGCTGGGCGAGTTCATGGACGACGCCTACAAGGCCTTCGTCGCCCGCTACAAGGAAAAGAAACCGGCAGAGAGTGCGCAGGAATTGCTGGATCGCATGCTGACGGTGCTGGGCACAAACGAGGCCGACTTCATGACCGCCTTCAAGGCATGGGCGATCGCCAACTACATCAGCCTGCCAACCGGCAAAGAGAAGTAGCATCGGCCAGAGGCCGGTGCGCACTACATGGCCAAGCTGGCCAAGCTACACGCTGAGGCCTTCGCCCTTGAGGGCCTCGCCTTCTGCAAGAATGGGTCTGACGCACTCATCGAGAAACTCGCGCGTCTGCTGCGGCGCCATGCCGACGAAGCGTGATGCATCCAGCAGGTCATCGAGACCGACCTTGCTGAACAGCGCGTCGCCCTTCAACCGGTCGATCAGGTCGTTGTCCGGCGCGCCCTCGGTCTTCATCCGTTTGATCGCTGCATGAGAGTGCACGCGGATCGCCTCATGAATCTCCTGCCGGTCGCCGCCGGCGCGCACGGCCTGCATGATGATCTTTTCCGTGGCCATCAGCGGCAGCTCACGCTTCACGCGGGCCGCGATCACCGGCTGGTTCGCGATCAGCCCGCTCCCGATGTTGTGCAGAATGCTCAGCACCACATCGGCGGCGAGAAACGTTTCCGGTATGCTCATGCGCCGGTTGGCGCTGTCATCGAGGGTGCGCTCCAGCCATTGCTCGGCAGCCGTGGAGGCCGCATTGGCCGGCAGGTTGATCAGGTAGCGCGCGATGGCGCAGCATCGTTCGCTGCGCATCGGGTTGCGCTTGTATGCCATGGCGCTGCTGCCGATCTGCTTTTCCTCGAACGGCTCGTCCAGCTCGCCGAGTCCGCAAAGCAGGCGAATGTCCGTCGCCAGCTTCTGCGCACTGACGCCAATGCCCGCAACCGTGGACAGCACCTGATGGTCGTACTTTCGAGGGTAGGTCTGACCAGTGACGGCAAATGCCTTCTCGAAGCCCATCTTCTTGCAAACGGCCCTATTGAGCTGTTTGACCTTCTCTGCATCGCCGTCAAATAGTTCGAGGAAACTGGCCTGGGTACCGGTGGTGCCCTTCACTCCGCGCATCGGCATTTCGCGCTCGAGGCGCGAGAGCTCGACGTAATCGCTGACAAGGTCCTGCAGCCACATCGCCGCGCGCTTGCCCACGGTTGTAAGCTGCGCGACCTGGAAGTGGGTCGCGCCAAGGCAAGCCAGATCAGCATGCTTGCCTGCAAACTCGGCAAATGCGGCGATCACACCGCGCAGGCGTTTCAGCAACATGCGCAGGCCTTCACGCATCAGGATCAGCTCGGCGTTGTCCGTCACGTAGCAACTGGTCGCGCCCAGATGAATGATCGCCTTGGCCGCAGGCGCGACGTCGCCATACGTATGCACGTGCGCCATCACGTCGTGGCGGAACTGTTTCTCGTAGTCGGCCGCCTTTGCGAAATCGATGTCGTCGAGGTGTGCACGCATCTCGGCCAGAGCGGCGTCGGTGATCTGGCTCAGGCCTAGCTCCTGCTCGGATTCCGCCAGTGCCACCCACAAACGGCGCCAAAGCCCGATCCGCTTCTGCTGGCCGAAAAGCTGCCGCATCTCCTTGGCCGCATAGCGCCCGACCAACGGGTGCTGGAAGGTGTCATGGTCTGCCATCATCGTCTCCCCCGGCGACTATAAGCCGGCTGCCGCTATAATCTACGCGTGGACAAGTCCTTGCGAGTCATTGACGCCAACCTGAACCGAGCGCGCGAAGGTCTTCGCACGGCCGAGGAGTACGCACGCCTTGTGTTGGAAGACGCCCCGGCCGCCCAAGCGCTGAAAGACGTGCGCAAGCATGTCCAGGCTTGCACCGAAGCCTTCGGGCCCGGGCTGCTGGCCGCGCGCGACATCGAGGGTGACCCAGGCACACGGCCGGAAGCTGACGACGTGCGGCGTGGCTCCGAGCGTGACATCGCCGCCGCCGGGCTGAAACGTGCGCAGGAGGCCCTGCGTGTGGTTGAGGAGTTCGCCCAACTTCACTCACCTGCCGCCGCGGGCGCAGCCGCCAAAGCGCGCTACGCCGCCTACCAGGCGGAGCAGAGCCTGTTCGTCTTGACCCCACAACGCGCCGCGCTGGCTTCGCCGGTGATGGTCGTATTCTCAAACATGGCTGCCCGCGATGACTGGCGTGACGTGCTCGCGAGCCTGCTGGATGCCGGAGCGCGCCTGTTCCAGTTGCGCGAAAAGGACATTTCCGCCCGCAACTTCGTCGCCCACGTGGTGGCCTTCAAGGCCGTGACTCGCAAACACGAGGCTACCGTCATCATCAACGACCGGGCCGACGTGGCAGCCGCCACCGGCGCCAATGGGGTCCACCTTGGGCAGGATGACCTGGATATCGTCCACGCCCGCAAGATATTGGGCCCCAACGCCCTGATCGGCATAAGTACCCACGACCGGGCCGAAGCACTTGATGCCCAGGACATGGGCGCCGACTACGTCGGAATAGGTGCGATGTTTCACACAGACACAAAGAAAGTACAATCCTTGGGCGGTCCAGCGCTGGTTTCGACGGTGCGGCCGGGGATGAACATCCCGGTCTTTTGCATCGGGGGCATCAGACAGGACAACGTGGCTAAGCTGGTTGGCCATGGCGCCCGACACATTGCAGTGTCGAGCGCTTTGCTCAACGCTTCAGACCCCGGTGCGGAATACCTGGCCCTTTGCAAGGCCCTAGGGGAGCGAGCATGAAACGACTCACCTTCTCACTGCTCTGTGTCGCGGTGCTGGCAGTCGGCAGCGCGCTGGCGCAGGACTCCGACGACGGCAAGCAACTCGCGCTCTATCTCAAGAGCGGCGACATTCTGAACGGCACGGTCAAGAAGGTCGACGAAGACGGTGTAAAGCTCGATATCGGCGACGGTGTTGAGCTATTCATCAATTGGGACTACACGCGCGGCGACAAGCATTATGAGCTGCGCAAGTCGGCTGCGGACTTCTCGAAATTTGCCTCGGTCCTGAAGCTCGCTGACTTCTGCCACCAGTTCGCGATGGACGAAGAAGAGTCCTACGTCCTGGTCACAGCCCTGAAGCTTGAGCCCAAGAACAAGGAAGTTCGCGACCGCCTGAACGAGCTGCCGAAAGTCGACGGGCTTGAGATTCCTGGCGAAGACGGCGCGGCTCAGCCGCCCGAAGACAAAGAAGACCCGGATAACCCGGTGGTCCCAGACCAACCGAAGCCGGACAAGGACAAGCCGCTACCACCACCCACGCGCGGTACATTCAAGGTCTGGATCGACATGAAGAAGGCCGACGACACGGCCAAGACCTGGATGACCGACCACTTCACAGAGATGAATTACAGCATCGGCGACGAAAAGGACTATGAGATGCGCGTGCAGCTCGACATTGAGCTGACGCTGACCAAGAACCCCGAGTTCATGGGCGCCGAGCTATACGCCGTCTACGACGGCGAGCTGACCTACAAGCTTTACAAGAACGGCGAGAATGCGCCTTTCGCGCAGCACACGGTCAAGAAGAAGGACATCCGTCGCGATACGCGCGATGAAGCCCGCACGCGGACCCGCACTGAACTGTGTGAAGACAGCTTCACCGAGATCCATCAGGAGTTCGAAAAGCTGCGCTAGCAGATGGACCAAACGCAAAACCCGCCCGTAAACGGGCGGGTTTTGCGTTTTCCCGATCCGCCCCGAGCGCAGGCCCGGGGATTCCATCCCACAGCATCCCGATTACCTCCCCGCCCTTTCAGGCGGGGCCGGGCGAACAGCGCGCCTCCGAAGAATGGCAGCCATGATTCCGGCCACAAGCAGCACCAGCATTGATGAGCCCACCGGATCCACAACACAACCGCCGCCCTTGTCGTTGTTGCCGCCGCCTCCCCCACCGCCGGGGTTTGCGCCGCCGCCCGTTCCGTTTGCGCGTGCAAGAATGCTGACCTGCTTGCTGTCGATCTGTGTGCTGTTGGCGAACGCTGTGATCGTGGCCGTGCCAGAATTGGTCGGGGCCACCAGCTCAATGAACCAGACACCGAGCAGACTGTCGAATGTGGCCGCGATGTTGCTTGCGCCGGATGTCGTGCCGTTGTCGAGCGTACCGGCCGTCGTGCTCAGCGTGACTGCAATGCCGGAGTTCGGCAGCGGGTTGTTGCTGCCGTCACGCAGCTCAACCATCACCGGGATCCGGTCGTAGCCGTTGGCGTTCAACGTGGTCTCAAGCAGCGTGATCCGGCTGTTGGTTGTCGAGAGCGTCCCATAGTGGCTCACGTTGACCGTCGCGCCGATCTGCGTTCCGTCAATCGTCGCCCCGTACTTCACGACTTGCCCGACCGTGGCCGCACTGACGGTGAACGCAAACGGGGTTGTGCCCGCCGCGATCGTCTGCAGGACGGTTGGCGTACCCGTGAGGTCCAACAACTCCACCGTGTAGCTGTTTGGTGCGTTCAGGTCGCGCGCGAACACATTGCGCGGCGTGACCGTCACCTGGAACGTACCCCCGGAGTTGGCGAGAATCCCGGCCACGCTGCTCTCAATCGTGCTTGCCGCCGCGTCAGCATTCGTGTCTTCGCCGCTGATTTCAAGCGTGGCCAGGTAGGTGCCCGTGGTCGCTCCCACTTTACTGGAGACCTTGAAGAAGTATGTCCCCGGCGTCGTCATCGTGCGCACGATGCGCGCATCGAAGTTCACGCCGCTCAGGTCAAAGGCCGTGTCGTCCACATCGTTGGCTGATGACATGTAGGTCGGGTCGCCGAACGTTGGGCTCGCCAGCACCGTGGTGCCGTTGGTGTCGTAGAGCGTCAGCGTCGGGTTCAGGCTGAAGCCGAAGGTGTCCGACAGCACGCGAATCGTAACCTGCTGGTTCGACGTCGTTGTTGTGAAGCTGTAGTAGTCCTCGTCCGTCGCGCCCGAGATCTTCGAGACCACGACTTCGCCGCTGGCAATCGGGTGCGCGGCGCCGCTGGTACCGTCGGGCTCAAGCGGATTCTGCGACGAGCCGGGCAGCACGAAGTCCACGCCCGTGACCGTCGCGCCGGGCGCGACCTTCACCAGCGTGGGCGCGCCGATGGTGCCTACCGCCACGCCACGCACGATCGGGAAGAAGCTCGTGAATGCGGTGCTGTAGTAGCTGCCCAGTTGCGACTTCGTCACCGGCAGCGCGAACGCGAGATAGTTTCCCGGCGGCACGTTGTCGATCGTGTAGTCACCGAGCGTAAACGGCCCCGGAGTGCCCTCGCTGACGTGGCCGACGACATTGGCGCCGGTCGAGACATCCACCAGCGTCACATAGACCCCGAACTGTCCAGCGGTTCCGTTGCTGACGCTGCCCTGCACTGTGCCAAGGCTCGCGTTCACAACGCCCGCGTTGGTGTAGTTGGCGATCAGCGGTGCGCTGTCATCCGCTGAGAGGCTCACTGCATTGATCAGGCCGGCGCTGCTTTGGGCATACATCGTTGCCTGGGCATTGAATGCGTGATCCAGCCCGAAAAAGTGGCCGGCCTCGTGCGTCACGACGTTCTCAATCATGGCGCGGCCGATTACGCCGGTGGTGCCTCCGGGGCCAAGCGTGTCCCAGGTGAAATCGCGGTCGTTGAGTTCCATGTCCGCGTCCGTGATCTGGCCGTTGGTTGTGTCGAACGTAGTGATGGTGACAGCAAAGACACCGGCGGCCATGCCGCTGGTGCGCCAGTGGATTACGTTGCGGTTGTCGCCGGCATTGGTCACGGCGTTGGTGGTATTGCCGGCGAACTCGAAATCGAGGTTTGATTCGTGCACGTCGCGCCAGGCGGCGAAGCTGTTCTGGACGGCCTCAAACTCATTGATCGGGCCCAGGAAGCCGCCCGCATCGGCGCAGCCGACGTCATCGATCTCATACAGCACGCGCGCATTGGCGACGTTCGGGCGCCCGGCGATGTTGTTCAAATCCCAGCGAACAGGCAGCGCCTGTCCCGCACCCCCCACCGGCACGCGAATCGTCATGTAGGCATCAGCCGAGCCGCCGGCGATGGTCAGGACCACGCCGGCCGCGAGCACAAATAGCATCAGACGAAGCAGCCTCATTCGTCTTCCCCTGCGGCGGGCTTCTGCAGATCGGCGACGGTCTTCTTGAGGTCAGCCAGTTTGAATTCGAGTGGCAGCTTGTCGGTCTTGTTGCGACTGGGCTTGAGCGTCTCGGCATCGACGATGGTCATGCCGGCCAGGCTGTTTTCGGCATACTTCACGCCCTCGCGTTCGCTGATCTCAAACGCGCCCTGCGCCATGCCCTGCAGGCGATACCGGCCGTCGTAGTCCTTCCAGAGAAAGAACACGTACTCGGTGCCGATTTCCAGATTTCCTGAGCCCGCAACCGCTTGGCCGACGCCGCCTACGACGCCGCCGCGCGTGACAACATCGCGCGTCTTTTCGTGTGCGCCCTTCAGCGTTTCGCTGACGGTAACATCGTGGTGCGTCCAGATGCCGGTCTTCGCCGCATCCCACTTAGCCGTCGACGTATCGACCTTGCCCACAACGATCAGATCCGATTTCTCAGTGAGAGTCGCAACATCCAGCTTCAGCGCCACCGTGGCATGCAGGCAGCCCGCACCCGCAAGCAACAGCGCTACCAATAGTAAACGAACCGCAGTCATTTCAGCCTCCAAGGGTCAGCCTATGAAACGACCGAAACCCATATAGGTAAAGGAAAAGCGCTGGCGCGCATCGGCCAGGTTTCCAAGTCTCGCGCACCCCAGGAGGAGCGCTAGTTCCCGGACCAGATCTGCAGCTCGCTCGTGACTTTCGATGCAAGGCTGTTGTCGTTGGGGTCGCCGGTGCTTCGAGCCTTGGCTGCGGCGTTCGGGTCGCCGACGAAGCTTCGGGTCACAAGCAGTCGCCCATCCTCACTCACCCCGACCAGGTGATTCTGCTTGCCTTCGGGCCGGGGCACGACGCCGAGAATCCGGCCACTGGTCGCGTGGACCACGCACCAGGCCTCATTCTCCCACTCCATCACGGCCGTGCGCCCCAGCATCTCTTTCCATTTAGCGAAGCTGTCACCCATTCGAAAGGTGTTGACCCCCGTCGTTGTGCTGACGGCCACGCGGCCTTGCACGAGCGAAGAGTCCATGATCAGCCATGCGCCGTCGTCGGTTAGGCCCACTCCGTAGGTAACCTCAGCCTCAAACTTGCGCAGAGATTTGCCCTCCGTGAGGTCGAACAACTCCCACTCCTTTTCACTCGAGCCGGAGCAGGCACAGAACTTCATGTTCGACGAGAACAGAGTGTTCCCGCCGACCACTTTCATGTTCGCGGTCGGCGCAGGGTCGGTCAGGCCGCGCACGACCAGCTCGGCGCCTGACAGCTTGTAGAGGCTGAGCCTGTCGCCGGAGAGTTTCCAGCCCGATGAGGCGACATCAAGGTCTTCTGCGTGCACGAGCTCGAGGCTGTCCGCGTCAAGTACTTTCAGCTTCGCGCCCCACAGCAGGATCTGTTTGCCGTCGCCGGTGACCCTCGGTGACGGCACGGTCCCGGAGTCCTTTCCCACTTCGAAATAGGTATACTTGCCGCCCACGCGCTTGCCGCTGTGCGCGTCCAGCTTCACAGCTGTCCAGGTCTCGCCTTCCTTTTCGTAGCCGACCAGGAACTTGCCTTGCGGATCCAGGCAGAACCCGGACAGTTCACCGACGTCCACCGTCTTCAGCAGACGGAAGGACTTGCGCTTGTTCAGCTCAACAAACTCCTTGTCGCTCTGCTTCAGGTATTCGGTCAGCTTGGCCCAGCCGGCGTTCAGCTTCGCAAGCGATAGCCCTTTCATACCGACTTGCTTGTTCAGGATCTCGAGGCCGTCCTCCTGGTGCTTGCCGCCGATGCCGCCTTTCTCAAGCGCAGACTTGAGATCCCCGAGAGTGCCCGCATCCAGCCGGTACTCGCGCAGGTGCGAGCTGACGTTGCGCAAGGCCGCGTCCGAAGTCTCAAGCCAACAGTCTAGAGCCAACCTGTCGTCGGACTTCGGTCGTGCGTGCATCAGGTAGTAGGCGAGTGCGTTGCGGTAGTCGTCGCCCTCCATCGCCGGCTTGCGCGCCTTCTCGAGCCCTTTGATGTCCGCAAGGGCCGCGGCGACATATGCCTTCGAAGCCAGTTTCTTGTCCGACTTCACCAGTGAATCCATGGCAGACTCGATCTTCTTGCGGTCGGCGCGCAGCAGGACGCCGAGATTGCGGCCCTGGTAGTCCGTGTTGGTGACCATGTTCTGGTATTCGTCGCCCGAGGCGGACGCGCTGCTGATCACCAGCAACAGCAGGGGCACGGCGAGGACGAGTCTGCGCATGGTCGTTCTCCAGCTGATTCGGAGAAAGGATAGACCCTGCCTCATCGAATGTGAAACACGAGTAGCGATTTCTGTAGACGCCGCCGAAAATGATCGAAGCCCCCGCGATGTCGCGGGGGCTGAGCGTGCGATGCGAGCTTACTGCGGCGTTCGCCTCAGGCGCGCAGCGACGATGACGAAACAAATCGAAAGTAGAAGTAGGTGCCCTAACGCCAAAGTTGCGTCAGAGCTGCAACCGGAATCACCACCCGACTTGCCCCCACCGCTTGAGGAGCCTCCTCCCGGTGGTGGTGCCGCGATTACGTTGATGGTGACGTCGACCGTGACGCCGGTTTGATTGATCACAT
The DNA here is from genome assembly GCA_020425605.1 of Planctomycetota bacterium. Classification (GTDB taxonomy): domain Bacteria; phylum Planctomycetota; class UBA8742; order UBA2392; family UBA2392; genus JACKID01. Next base: position 70,305 of record JAGQRH010000004.1, read on the forward strand.
CCATGAACGTCACGGTCCACGTGTACGCGCCGCCGGGCGTGGCAGCGTCAATCGTACCGGTCCAAGTGAGAGTCTGCGGCTGGCCTGGCGCTGGAATCGACGGCGCGACTACGCCAACCGGTACAGAGCCGGGGGGAACAATGGACGTGACCTGAATGTCGTCGCCGTCCGGATCGCTGAGAATGATGCTCACGCTCGCCAGGGTATCTCCGGCATTGAGCGTGATACTGAACGGACCGTTCGTTCCGCCAGAGAGGGCAGAACCGGCCGTCGCGTCGGCCTGTGCGGGTGAGCCGTAGCCGACAGGCGGAGGCGGCGCATCGATAGACCATAACTCGTTTCCGTGCACGCCATCATTTGCGTAGAACAGGACCTTATTGTTCAGTTGCACAAAGTACCCGTAGTAGTGCGTTCCATCGCCGTTTCCGGGAAGGATCTCACCGTACGGAAGCATATCCGTTCCGTCGGACATCCAGAGTTCGAAACCCAACGACGTGTATTCGGCGGTAGTGAAGACGCGCCCGTTGATGAAAAAGCCGCCGTTCGGATTGCTGCCATCGGGCCCTGGGAACATGTCCTCAAACATGTACGTGCCCGCCGTCGTGCCGTCTGTCTTCCACAGTTCCTTGCCGTGTGTGCCGTCGTCCTTGGCAAAATACAGGTCGTTGTTGTCGCCTCCGATATACGCGTATGGGCCGGCACCCGTGTCATAGCCCGGGTAGCAATCCTTTATCATGAACGTACCGGCTGCCGTTCCGTCTGTTCGCCAAAGCTCGATACCGTTGGTCTGATCTCGACCGATGAAATACATGTACGCCCCGTGCACATACATCCCGTACGGGTCCCCGTTTCCGGTGCCAGGCGAAATATCCTTGAACACGACGGTCCCGGCAACCGTTCCATCGCTGCACCACAGCTCTGCACCGTACGTGGTATCAATTCCCCGGAACCAGAACTTCCCGTTGTAGGACGTCATGTGCATCGGCGCGCCACTGGCCGTTCCAGGGTTGATGTCAAGGAACAGGGTAGTGCCGGCAGCCGTCCCGTCAGTGCGCCAGAGTTCGTAGCCCTCTGCCGGCCGGGTCGCCTTAAAGAACAGATAGCCGCCTTGCTCAATGAAGTCGCTTGGGTTCCCGTGGCCGGTTCCAGCGCTTATGTCGAAGACAAGGGTTGTACCCGCAGTCGTTCCGTCAGTACGCCACAACTCTCGTCCATTTGTTGCATCGAGTGCAGAGAAGTACACATATGAGCCAAACTCAATGTGTTTCTGCGGCAAGCTTCCGGGTGAGCCCGGGTTAATGTCCCTAACCATGTAAGTGTTGGCGGTGGTTCCATCCGAGAACCACAACTCGTAACCGTTGGTGCCGTCATCCGCGGTAAAATAGAATCCGGTGCTCGACGCGAACCCCTGAATCGGGCTACTGCTGCCGGTCGGGTTCACGTCCTTTACCAGGTATGTGCCGCCAGTAGTCCCATCTGTAGCCCATAGCTCGATGCCATTAACTCCGTCGTCGGCAGAGAAGAACACCAAACCCAGGCTGGGCACCTTGTAGAGCGGTGGGCTGTTTGTGGCGCTGTCGCCGAAGCCTGTGTTGATGTCCAGCACCAAATTCGAAGATGTTGTCCCCGACCACGGAATTCCGCCGCTTCCCCCACCCGCAGTCGTGCCTGTCGCCGTCGTGGAAATGACCCACGGTTCCCTGCCGTTCGTCCCGTCGTCCGCGAAAAAGACCAGGTTCGTGCCGACACCGCCGAAACGATTCACTTGGTACAAGCTACTTGACCACGCAATCAGTCCGTCGCCGCTGCCGGTGCTGCAGTCCGCAATCATCTCGGTGCCTGCGGCCGTTCCGTCCGTTCGCCACAGTTCGGTGCCGTAAACCGGGTCCCAACCAGCAAAGAACACATAACCGTTCCAGGCGAGCCCTCCGTGCGCCACACCGTTCCAAAAACCGGTGCGGATGTCCCGCACCAGCGAAGTACCGCCGGCAGTTCCATCCGTCTTCCAGACTTCGCACCCGTAGGTTCCGTTGGTGGCCTCAAGGAATATTTCGTTGCCCAAGACGCCGAGCACTGCGGGCTCACTGCCCGACAAGCCGGTTGATATGGCGTCGATGATTGACGTCCCTCCCGGCGTTCCGTCGGTCTTCCAGAGCTCGCGCCCGAGTGTGTCACTCTCGGCGATGAAAAAGCCGGTTCCAGCCACGACCATGAAGTTTTGGGTGATCGAACGCTGGCTACCCGCAAACGCGTCCACTAGTAGCTGAGTACCTGCTGCCGTGCCATCCGTAACCCACGGTTCTTCGCCGTGAACGCCATCGTCAGCCGAAAACACCCAGAGACCGTTCAGGGTCATGCCGCCGCCGCCCCACGACGCCGTGTTGCCGCTGCGAATCACTACAACCTGCGAGGTACCTGCCGCCGTCCCATCCGTTTGGTAGAGGACCAATGCGTCCGAAGCCGACATGCCTATGAAATAGAGCATGTTGCCGATCACGGCCATGGCAAGCGGGTTGCTGCTGCCGGTGCCGGGAACGATATCGTCCACCATGGAAGTACCGCCCGGCGTACCGTCGGTCTTCCACAACTCCGTACCTTCCGTCGCCGTGCCGGCGCGGAAATACATCTCTCCGTTGAACTCGGTGAACAAGTACGGCTGATTTGCCGTGGCGCTTAGCTGAATCGTATTCGCAGTAGTACTGTCGCTGATCCAGGGTCTGCTTCCGGCAGCAAAGATCAGATTGCTTCCCCAAGCTGTCAGGTATCGCGGATACGAGGAGCCGGATCCAGTTACAATGTCCTTCAACATGGAAGTTCCGCCAGCCGTCCCGTCGGTTTTCCAGACTTCCAATCCGTTCGTACCGTCGTCGGCCGTGAAGTACACGGTGCTACCCAGCGTAAGCGCCTCGTACGAAGGCGAAACCGAGGAGCCCGAGGGGTTGATATCCAGGACCATCGACTGCGCGGCAAGAATTGGCGCAACAGCAAGCACCGCACAGAACGTGAGGAATCGCATCACGGATCTCCCGGAGTGGATTGGCCACACAAGTGTATCGACGAATCGCGCGTGCTCAACGAATCCGCACAGATGGTCCTGATGCTACACAAACGCTCCGCTGAGCCCAGCGGAGCGTTCGTCAACAGCAAGTGCCAATGCCCTAGACCGCGCCTTCGACTCGTTTGCGGATGTCTTCGATGTCCGGGTCGGGGATGGCTTCCGTGAGGCGCTTGGTGTAGGCGTGCTGCGGGTTGCGATAGATTTCGTCGCTGCTGGCGTACTCGACGATGTGGCCGCCACGGCCAAAATCTTCTTCCTTCACGCCCTCGCGCTTGCCCTCTTCCCACAACTCGCGCAGCGTCGCCCCGGGGCACATCACCGCGATGTCGTCGCTGATGAATTTCACCACGCTCAGGTCGTGTGAGATAAAGATGTACGTCAGCCCGAACTCGTCCTGCAGGTCCAGCAGCAGGTTGAGCACGCCGGCCTGCACGGATACGTCCAAAGCGCTGACCGACTCGTCGCACACGATGAACTCAGGCTCAACCGCCAGCGTGCGCGCGATGCCGATGCGCTGGCGCTGGCCGCCACTGAAGGCGTGGGGATAGCGCTTAAGGTGATCGGCCGGGAGACCGACCTTTTCCAGCAGCCACGCGGCGCGGTCTTCACGCTCGCGGCGATTGCCCTGCAGCCCGTGGACCAGCATCGGCTCCATGATCGCTGCGCCGATGGTCATGCGCGGGTTGAGCGACGAGAACGGGTCCTGGAAAATGATCTGCATCTTGCGCCGCATGGCGCGCAGCTCGGCGCTGGGCATGCCGGTGATTTCGCTGTCGCCGTAGTAGACGCGGCCTTCCGTCGGATCGATCAGGCGCAGGATACTGCGCCCCAGCGTCGTCTTGCCGCAGCCCGACTCGCCCACCAGCCCGATCGTGCGCCCCTTCTTCACGGTCAGGGTGACGTCGTCGACGGCCTTCACGTAGCCGACGGTTTTGCGGAACACGCCCTTCTTGATCGGGAAGTAGGTCTTCAGCCCCTCGATCTTCAGCAGCGGCGCATCAAAGCCTTCCATTTGTTCGCGGCGCTTGTCCGGGCGGTGCTTGCCGGGAATCGTCAGGTCCGGGTCCGTCGGGTCGAGCTCGAGGCCCTTCTTGTCGGCGTCGATGAAATCCTCAACAGTCGGCAGGCGCTCGGCCTTCGTTGTCAGGCGCGGGCGGCAGGCGAGCAGGCCCTTGGTGTACGGGTGCTGCGGGTTCGCGAAAATATCAAGCACACGGCCGTACTCGACGATCTTGCCGCGGAACATCACGGCGACCTTGTCGGTCACTTCGGCCACAACGCCGAGGTCGTGTGTAATGAACAGCACGGCCATCTGGCGCTTGTTCTGGACACCCTTGATCAGCTCAAGGATCTGTTTCTGGATCGTCACGTCGAGCGCCGTAGTCGGCTCGTCGCAGATCAGCATGCGCGGATTGCAGGCGAGCGCCATGGCGATCATCACGCGCTGCTTCATGCCGCCCGACAGCTCGAACGGGTACTGCTTGACGCGCGTGGCGGGCTCGGGGATGCCCACTTCGTCGAACAGCTCGATGGTGCGCTGCCACGCCTCGTTCTTGTTCATGCCCAGGTGCAGCGTCAGGGCTTCAACGACCTGCGACCCGCACGTGAACACGGGGTTCAGGCTAGTCATCGGCTCCTGGAAGATCATCGCGATGTCGCCGCCGCGGATCTTGCGCAGCTGTGTTTCGTTCAAGCGGGTGAGGTCGCTGTCGGTGCCGTCCTCGCCGCGCCACTGGATCTGGCCACCCTCGATGCGCCCGGTCTGGCTGGGCAGCAGCTTGAGCATACTGTACGCCGTCATCGACTTGCCCGAGCCGGACTCACCCACCACGCCGAGTGTTTCACCGGCGCCGATGCGGAGGCTGATGTCGTCAACGGCCTTCACGACGCCGTGGTCGGTATGGAAGTAAGTCTTGAGGCCCTGGATGTCGAGCAACGGATGGGCAACGATCTCGTCTTTGACGGAGTCGTGAATGACCGGCCCATGCACGCCGTCGACACCCGCCAGTTCCGGCGCGACTTCCGGTTTGTGCTCTTGCGGTTCGCTCAAAACAGCCTCCGAGCCGGGGAAAGCGGGACTCTAGTTAACAAAGGTAATACGCGTCAAGCAAACTAGACGGGCAGTCCAAAGGCTCAAGGCCCAAAAGTCAGCCGGTGGCTTGGAAACCGCTCCCCGTTGACAGTCTAGGGGCGGGTGCTACCTTCCCCGATCCACTGCGCAGGTGGCGGAATTGGCAGACGCGCCAGACTAAGGATCTGGTTCCCTTCGGGGTGTGCGGGTTCAAGTCCCGCCCTGCGCACCAGCTTCAAATGCGGCCTCGGCGTACACTGCCGGGGCCGCAGCTTTGCGTACAGAGCGCTGATGGCAAGCCACGCAATCGTCGGTGTGTCAGACCACGCTGGGTGGGCCGTGCTGATGACCGTCGGCCCGCACCATGCGCTGCTCGATCGCCGTCGGGTTGCGCTGATCGATGAAGGCCTGCCGTGCCTCCCCCACCACCATGAAGCACAAGGAAAGCCTGAAGCTGAGGGCGTCGCGTTGGTCAAGCGTGTCCAGCAATCAGCCGAAAAGCACGCGGCCACCTGTCTTGATGCACTGGCGAAGTCCCTGTCCGGCGAGATCGGCGAGATCGCGCTGCGGACCCTTCCGAAGCTGCCGGACACCATCGCAGGACGCATCGCCAGCTATCACGCGCAGACTCGCGCGGACGGCGTCATGTACCGCGAAGCGGTCGCAAAGGCGGCGCGAGACCGCGGCTGGGCTGTCTACTGGTTCGATGCAAAGACCGTGTTCACGGACGCTGAGCGCACCTTCAAACGCGGACCCATCGAAGAGCTGTTTAAGCAGACCAAGGCCCAACTGGGACCGCCCTGGCAGAAAGACCACAAGCTGGCAATGGCCGCAGCCATCGCGGCCGGCGCCTAGCGTGTTCGCAGCAGCCACACAACCCGACGCCGTGACGCGGCGTAGTGCAGCAAGAGCACTCCAGCAAACGCGGCCGCGGCCGTAGCGTTCCAGGCCACGGAAAGGGCCGCGACGGCCGAGCCGAAGATCCCAAACTCCAGCAGCAAACGCACGACACCAGGCACTCGCACTGGCGCTTTGCCGGAACGGCTACGGTCGCCCGGCACATTGAAGACACCCCACAGTGTCATGACAAACAACGGCGCGCCGGGCGCCAGCAGATAGTGAGGCCACGAATCAACCACAATCCAGCCCCACCACACCAGAGCAGCCGCCCCGGCGACTTCCAGCAGGAAGCGCAGCCCCATGTTCCACACCGCCATGGAAGGCGGCTCTGGTTGTGTTTGCGGGTCGCTGTGTGGGGTTGTACTCATGAAGGGTTGGAGAGAAATCGATTCGCTCGAGTGTGTGTCCCTAGGTTTTTTCGTGCCATGCTGAACGCACACTTTGATGCCTAACCGTTGAAATGATCATCCCTTGCAACTCGTTCAAGCTCGTCAAGAAACTGTGGATAGGCTGTGAATACGCATTTTAAGCGGGTTGGGGCTTGATGGCGAATTCAGACCAAGCTAACGTAACGTCCCCGTACCGGGGATACATTACAACCACCCGTTACCAATCGAAAACGACGACCCGCCTTGTGGCGGGCCGATGACTTTTTTGGTTTTGCAGCGCGGTACGGAGACGACTCATGTCCAGCGACTCAAAGCTTCACCCGGAGGGCACCGGTGTTGAAGACGTAATCAGCTTTGCCAAAGATCGCGGATGTACCATGCTCGACATCCGCTTCATGGACCTGCCGGGGCTCTGGCAGCACTACACATTCCCCATCCGCAAGCTCGAGGCCGAGCTGTTCGAAGAAGGCCTGCCCTTTGACGGCAGCAGCCTGCGCGGCTGGAAGACCATCAACGAATCCGACATGCTGGTCATCCCCGAGGCGCAAACCGCCTTCATCGACCCGTTCATGAAGGAAAAGACGCTGGTGCTGATCGGCAACATCGTCGACCCCATCGAGCGCACGGCTTACGGCCGTTGCCCGCGCAGCGTGGCCAACCGCGCCGAGGCCTACCTGAAGAGCACCGGCATCGGCGACACCATCTACTTCGGCCCGGAAGCCGAGTTCTTCATCTTCGACGACGTGCGCTTCCGCCAGACCACCAACATGGGCTACTACGAGGTGGACAGCGTCGAGGGCTCATGGAACACCGACCGCTTTGAAGAGGGTGGCAACCTCGGCTACAAGCCGCGCACCAAGCAGGGCTACTTCCCGGTCCCGCCGATGGACAGCCTGCACGACCTGCGCACCGAAATGCTGCTGACGCTTGAGAAAGTCGGCTGCGTGCCCGAGCTGCACCACCACGAGGTCGCCAGCGGCGGCCAGTGTGAGCTGAGCATCCGCTTCAATACGCTCACTCGAATGGGCGACCAGCTGATGATGTACAAGCACGTCGTCAAGAACGTCGCGCGCGCGAATGGCAAGACGGCGACCTTCATGCCCAAGCCCCTTTATGGCGACAACGGCAGCGGCATGCACTGCCACAGCAGCATCTGGAAGGGCGGCAAGAACCAGTACGCCGGCGACGGCTACGCGGGGCTCAGCAAGACAGCAATCTACGCGATCGGCGGCGTGCTGAAGCATGCGGCCGCACTGTGCGCGATCACGAACCCGACCACCAACAGCTATCACCGTCTGGTGCCGGGCTACGAGGCGCCGGTGAACCTGGCATACAGCAGCCGCAACCGCAGCGCGTGCGTGCGCATCCCGCTGGCGGGTGACGAGGCCGCGGCCAAGCGATTCGAGTACCGCTGCCCGGACCCGAGCAGCAACCCGTACCTGACCTTCAGCGCGATCACGATGGCGGCGCTGGACGGCATCCAGAACAAGATCGACCCGGGCCAGCCGATGGACAAGGATTTGTACGACCTGCCGCCGGAGCAGCTGAAAGAGATCCCACAGACCCCGGGCAGCCTCGAGGAGTCACTGCGCGCACTGGAAAAGGACCACGAATTCCTGCTCAAGGGCGACGTGTTCAGCAAGGACATCATCGAGGAGTGGATCAGCTACAAGATGAAGAACGAAGTACAGGCCATGCGCCTAAGGCCGCATCCGCACGAGTTCGAGCTGTACTTCGACATCTAGTTGTCGGTTGTCAGTTGTCAGAAAAACAAGAGCCCCCGGCGCAAGCCGGGGGTTTTCGATAGTGCCTCACGCCACGACGCGACGAGCGCTACGACTCAACGGGACTCTTCCTACCTCGGATCACGCCTGGCGTCGTAGCGCTCGTCTCGTCGTTGCGTGAGGCAGTTCATTGCAATTCATTCCGTTGCCCGGAAGCGGCCGCTTACGTCGCGTTTGGGCTCTTCGGGCTCGGTGAGTGACAGCCAGCGGTTGTTGGTTTCGTCGTGCTCTACTACGTCGCCGTTTTCGATTTCGTAGACCCAGCCGTGCAAGCGGATTTCGCCGGACTTCAGCTTCTTCTCAATGCACGGGTACGTGCGCAGATGCTCCACCTGAAGCTTCACGTTCTCGGCGATGGCTTCGCGCAGGTGCGTGTCGAACACGTGCGTGTGCTCCTTGCCGATGCGTCGCTTGGCCTGGCGCGCGAAGCTGACCCACTTCTGCACGGCCGGCATGTCCGTCGACATTTCAGGCTTCAGCAAGGCCGACATGGCGCCGCAATGCGTGTGACCGCAGACGATCACGTCGCGGATCGGCAGGGCGGTCACCGCAAACTCGATGCTGGCCGTCACGCCGCCCATGTACTTTCCGTACTGTGGAATGATGTTGCCGGCGTTGCGCACAATAAACAGCTCGCCGGGGCCGCAGCCCGTCAGCGACTCGAAAGCCACACGGGAATCGCTGCAGCCGATCACCAGTGCGTGCGGTTTCTGGCCGGTCTTGACCAGCTCGTCGTAGCGGGGTTTCAGCCCGGGGTAGATGTCACGGCGGAAGCGCCGAATGCCTTCAACGATCTTATCCATTCCGTCCTTATGCACTGAGTTGCCCCCGCTACGCAAGATTTCTTGCCAAATCGCCTCGGCAACCCTTGCGCGGTGCGTAGATGTGGTAGATTTCCCGCGCTTGGCAGGGCCTTGTCTCTGCCGCCACGCGCCTGATACGGATTCATGTCCCGCCACATCGAGCTAGAAATCCTCCCTCAACCGGATGACCAGACCTGCGGCGTCACCTGCCTGCACGCGGTGTACGGCTATTACGGCCTCTCGATTCCGTTGCCGTCACTGATTGACGAGGTCGAGCATCTGGCCAGCGGCGGGACGCTCGGCGTGTTGCTGGGGCTTGATGCCCTGCGCCGCGGCTTCGACGTCACAATCTACACGTACAACCTGAACATGTTTGACCCGAGCTGGTTCGAAAAGCGCGGCACAAACATCCAGAACAAGCTGCTGCGACAGGCAACATTCAAAGACGACCCGCGCCTCACGTCGGCCACCCGCGCCTACGTCGAATACCTCGACCAGGGCGGCAAGCTGAAATACGAGAACCTGTCGCCCAACCTGGTGCGCCGCCTGCTGAAGAAGGGCACGCCGCTCCTGACCGGGCTCAGCGCGACTTACCTGTACGGCACGGCGCGCGAGTTCGGGCCGAACGATGACTACGACGATATACGCGGGACGCCTTCGGGGCATTTCGTGGTTGTCGTCGGCTACAGCCCGCAAGGCCGCGCGGTCCAGATCGCGGACCCGTGGCACCAGAACCCCATTACTGGTGAAGATCAGCAGTACAGCGTCGACATCGACCGCCTGATCGCGGCGATTCTGCTGGGCATTGTTACATTCGATGCCAATCTGCTTGTGATCCAGCCCAAGAAGGCCCAATGAGCACGCTGATCGTTGTAAACAACCCGGCCAAGTGGCCGCTCAGCATCCCGGACGTTGAAATCGTCGCAGCCAAGACCTACCTGACCGACGGGCGCTACAGCGACCTCAAGGGCGTGAAGGTCTTCAACCTGTGCCGGCACTACTCGTACCAGTCGATGGGCTACTACGTGTCGCTGCTGGCCGAAGCCCGCGGGCACCGGCCGATGCCGGACGTCAACACAATCATGAACCTGCGCAGCCTCAGCATGCCGCGCGCGGATGCCCAGGACATTGAAGAAGAAATCCAGCGAGTGCTGAAGCCGCTGAAGGGCGACGAGTTTACGCTCAGCATTTACTTCGGCCGAAACATGGCTGCACGCTACAGACGCCTGGCGCTGCTCCTGTTCAATCTGTTCCCGGCCCCGTTTCTGCGTGCGAACTTTGTGCGCGAGGCAGACTGGTGGTCGCTGACGAACATCGGGACGATCCCCTACTCGGAAGTACCGGACACTCACAAGCCGTTTGTTCAGGAATGCGCCGTCGAGTACCTGTCGCGCAATCGCCGCCCGGGCTCACGGCGCAAACACGCAAAGTACGACATGGCAATCCTGTTCAATCCCGAAGAAGAGCACACACCTTCGAACGATCGCGCAATCAAGCGCTTCTCCGATGCGGCGTGGGACCTCGGCATCAATACCGAAGTCATCGACAAATCCGACTACGGGCGCCTGGCCGAATTCGACGCGCTGTTCATCCGCGAAACCACAAACGTAAATCACTACACCTATCGCTTCTCGCGCCGCGCCGCGAACCTGGGGCTGGTGGTAATGGACGACCCGCTCAGCATCCTGCGCTGCACCAACAAGGTGTATCTGGCCGAATTGCTGGAACACGCCGGCATCCCGGCGCCGCGGACCGTGATTGCGCACAAGGACAACCTCGACGACGTCATCGTGCACCTTGGGCTGCCTTGTGTGTTGAAGCGCCCCGATGGCGCCTTCAGCCAGGGCGTCATGAAGGCCGCGAACGTGGACGACCTGCGCAATGCGATTGAGTCGATGCTCGAAGATTCGGATCTCGTGCTCGCACAGGAATGGATGCCGACCGAATACGACTGGCGCATCGGAGTGCTCGACGGCAAGCCGCTCTATGCCTGCCGCTACCACATGGCATCGAAGCACTGGCAGATCGCCAAGCACGACGGCGAGAACTCGCGCTTTGGCAAGGTGGACACGCTCGCAATCGAAGACGCGCCGCCGAAAGTAGTCGAGGCGGCGGTGAAGTCATCCCGCCTGATCGGCCTCGGGCTGTATGGCGTTGACCTGAAGGAAGTCGACGGCAAGCCGTACGTGATCGAGGTTAATGACAATCCCAACCTCGATGCCGGCTACGAAGACGCCCTGCTGAAAGACGAGCTCTGGACCACGATTGCGCAGGTCTTCCTGAAGCGCATCGAGGCAAAGCGCAACGGGGTGCAGTCATGACCCTCCACCTTTGGGAAGGCTACGGCATCGAGCTGGAGTACATGATCGTCGACCGCAAGACACTGGCCGTGAAGCCGATTGCGGATGAGTTGATCAAGTCCATTACCGGCAACTACGTCGCGGACTACGAGAACGGCGCGGCCGCGTGGTCCAATGAACTGGTCCTGCACGTCGTCGAGTTCAAGACGAACGGCCCGGCCGCGGCGCTTGAGCCGCTACCCGAGTTGTTCCAGCAGCAGGTAAACGACGCCAACAGACGCCTCGAGGCATGGGACGCCTGCCTGCTGCCAACGGGCATGCACCCGTTCTTCGACCCGATGACCGAAACCAAGATCTGGCCGCACGAATACAACGCGGTCTATGAGACCTACAACCGCATCTTTGACTGCCGCGGCCACGGCTGGTCGAATCTGCAAAGCATGCACATCAACCTGCCGTTTGCCGATGACGCCGAGTTCGCCCGCCTGCACGCGGCCGTGCGGTACATTCTGCCGATCCTGCCGGGACTGGCCGCCAGCACACCGGTTGCGGAAGGCAAGCTCGCGCCTGCGCTGGACTATCGGCTTGTCCAGTACTCGCAAAACAGCGCACGCATCCCGATTGCGACCGGCAAGGTCATCCCCGAAAACTGGTACACGAAAGAAGACTACTACCGCGAGATCCTGCACAAGATCTGGGCCGAGACCGCACCGTTCGACCCGGATGGCAACCTCGAGGGCGAGTACGCCAACGCCCGTGGCGCGATCGCACGCTTCGACCGCATGGCCATTGAGATTCGCGTGCTGGACATCCAGGAGTGCCCCGAAGCGGACATTGCGATTGCGGCCGCCATCAAGGGCGTGCTGCAGGCACTTACCGAAGGGCGCTGGATGCCGATGGAGGAGCTTTCAAACGTCGGCGTGGAGCCACTGGCCGAGTTGTTCAAGCGCGCCTGCGTGACCGGTGAGAACACAGTGATCTCGGACCGCGACTACCTTGCGGGCCTGGGCCTGCAGGCCGACTCGGCCAGCATCGGCGAGGTCTGGGACAGCCTGATCGACGCCACGATGCCCGCCGGCGGCAAGGCCCGAAAGCAATGGCGCACGGCGCTGGGACACATCCGCACCAAGGGTACGCTGGCAACACGCATCCGTGCCGCAGCAGGCAAGGACCCGAAACGCGAGCGGCTGTCAGCGATCTACCATGAGCTGGCCCGCTGCCTGAGTGAGGGGCAACTCTTTGACCCCGCCGCGCTTTGACCAGTTGCTGATCACTTGTGAACACGCCAGCAACGCGACTGGAACGTATCCTTTCGCCAATCGGCCGGTGCTTTCAACACATCGCGCATGGGACCCGGGCGCGCTGACACTGGCGCGGGAGTTGGCAAAGGCAGCCGGCGTCCAGGCCCACACCGGCAAGCTCACCAGACTCCTGATCGACTTGAATCGCCGCGAAGGCTCAAAGGGAACGTTCTCGGAGTACACCCCCGAGGCAGGCCGCGCCGCGTTGCTTGCGTATCATCGCAATTGGCGCTCGGCCGTGCTGGCGGACGCCAGGCGTCTGGCCGCGAAGGGGCGGCTGCTGCACGTCTCCTGCCACAGCTTTACGCCGGAGTTGCATGGCGAAGTCCGAAACGCCGAAATCGGGCTGCTGTACGACCCTCGCCGCAAGCTGGAGAAGGCGACGGCCGACGCCTGGCACGCAGAGCTTTGCGAGTCGCTGCCGGCGCTGCGCATTCGGCGCAACTACCCCTACAGAGGCACCAGCGACGGAGTAACGACCTGGTTGCGGCGGGAAATCGGCCGGCGCTATGCCGGCTTCGAGATCGAGCTAAACCAGTCTTTCGCCGCCAAACCGCCCCGGGACTGGGCCGACGTACGCCGGGCGCTCATCGCGGCCATCCAGCACACTCTGGGCAACCAGTCTCACGCGGAACGGCCTTAAACCTCCAAGAATGCATGCGTGACACGTATCAACGCCTGTTAGCTTTCGGGCGCTGTCCGACCTACAATGGCTCGCCCGGAATTGGACCGATTGGGAGGCTTCATGCGCATCGCGATTCTTCTGCTTGCCCTTTTGGCGGCCGCGCCATTTGCGCACGCGCAGGACGAGAAAGAGAAGAAGGTAGACCTCGCCGTCGCGTTCCCCAGCACGACCATGGTCTACCTGCGGGCAGATACCAACGACTACTTCGACGCGCTCAACCCCGAAGAGATCTTCGCCGGGCTTGAGAGCGATCTTGACCTGCCTGACCTTGGCGAAATCGCGCGCGACCGACTTGAGCTTAAGCTTTCCGACGAAGAAGTTTCGGCGCTCGCACGCGGCGTTCGCGTCAGCGCGATTGGCCTGCTCGACGTCGCCGTCAGCGGCCCCAAGTTCGAAATCGTGATCCAGCACCAGCACCTGGGCGCGCTTGCCCGGGCACTGAAAGAGGCGCAGGCCGAAGGCGCGTCCACCGTGCCGGGTGTCGAGGACTACTACGGCAACCTGGTCTATGAGATAGAGCTGCCGCTGCCGGCCTCCGCACCGCGCGACGACTTCAGCATGGACATGAACCCGTTCGGCAGCTGGATGAGCAACCAGGCCTACTGGGTCGCGATCCTGAACAACACCTACCTCGTCGTCGCCACCAGCGACAATGCGGTCAAGGACGCCATCGACTACCTGTCATTTCCCGATGACCCGATCGACACGCTGCTCGGGAATGCCCGCTACAAAGAGGCGATCGCGGACTTCGACAAGCCGCAGGGCCTGTTCTTCGTCAACATCCAGTCGGTCATCAACACCATGGAACGCCTGACCGGCGACAAGGGCAGCTCGGCCGGCATGTTCGAGATGCTGACCTGGCAGTTCGGTGTAACACCCGAGCAGGTTCAGTTCTTCGTGGGCCTGATGCAGTACGAGCAGTTCAAGAGCTTCGCGGCCGGTTTCTGGCTGGACGAGAAGGCACTGACCCTGCGCATGGACGCAAACCTGGTGTTCCACAACGCACCCGGCTGGTTCAACACCGTGCGCATCGAGCCCAAGCCGATGCCGCTGACCGAGTTCATCCCCGCCAACTCAATGCTGGCGCTGACCGACTGCGTCGACGATGTAGGCGGCATGTACGAGCGCGTGAAGGGCTTCTTCATTGAGCGTTGCAAAGCGGCCGGGCAGACCGAGCTTGCCGATCGCTGGATCAACGCCGAGAAAGAGCTGCACGACAAGAACGCCAACCTGCCGGAGGCCCTCAGCCATCTCGGAGGCGGCCAGGCCGTCGTCGTCATTCCGCGGGCGCAGGAAGACATCACGGACTTCAACCCGACGAACTTCGCATTCATTCTCGGCGTAAAGGATCGTAAGGCGGCCGAAGAGTTCTTCTACCGCCGGCTGATGGGCTCACGGCTCGGCGAGGCCTTTGCAGACCCCGAGGGCGAGCTGGCACCGGTCACGTGCATCGACGGCGTCGAGATTCATCACGACGAATCGGGCCAGATGGCGTTCGCGTTTATCGACGGCAAAGAGCTCAGCGCGTTCGTGATCGGCGACCTTGGCGGCGTTACAGCGGTAGTCACGGCACAGGGCGCGAAGAACAACCTGGTCTCGATGCCAAGCTGGACAGCCGCCCGCAAACTGCTCTGGGAACAGGGCAGCGCGCATGTGTACCTCAACGCGGGCCCTGCTGCGCACCGTGGGCTCGTTCTCTTCGCGCGCATTCATGTTCGACTGGGGAGAAGACGAAGAGCAGGCCAAGTTCGACCGCGACGACACGGAAAAGGACGACGACCCCGTCCCGTTCCTTTCCGATTTCTTCAAGGACACCATTGTGGTCGGCAGTGCCCGCAGCAACGACAGCGGCGTCAGCGTGCGGCTGGCCGCCGCTGGCTGGCCAGATCGCACCCGCATGCGCGGCATGGCGCTGCATTACCGCGACGTCGAGCGCAACCGCCAGGTCCGCGATGACTTCGTAAGGCTTCGCGACGCCGCCCGGGCCCAGTTCGCAATCAAGGGCAAGCCCGCCAAGGAAGTCAGCGAGTTGCTCGAGAGCGGAGTGCTCGTCCGCAAGGACTGGGGAATCGACCCGTACGGCGCAGACGAAGAGGGCGACCAGCAGCGCGACTATCACCTCGCCGAAGTGCCCGATGACGTGGACATACGCCAGGCCATCCTCTGCGCCTACCAGCGCAAGCCCGGCCTGCGCGGTGACTACATGGCGGTTCTCTGGAACACGCACGTGGTCGAGATGACCCCGGTGCAGCTTGAAAAGGCAATCGAGCTTGCAAAGAAAGGCGAGCCGCTGGCCCGCGACGGTGAGTGGTATCGCGAAGTGCTCAAGCCGCTGCACGAGGGCAAGGACCCGCGCGAAGTGATCTACGACGATTGGCCGGACGAAACGAAGGTCACGGTCGAGGTCATTGATGATGAGGGGAATGAGTCGACGATCGAAGTGGACGTCGGCGCGCAGGACCAGCAGGCGACGCTCATGCGCCGCACTGAGTCCGCCCTGAAAGCCAAAGACAAGGATTCTGACTAAGTGACAGTCACGACGGAGGTAGGAATGTTTCGAGTTCGACTCACTGCATTGCTGTTGATTGCCGGCTGCGCCTCGGCGCTTGCCGCGCAAAATGCGCCGGGCCCGGGTGACCTGATCCCGCGCACCGGCACGATTGCCTACATGGTCAGCGACCACCCGGACACGCTGTACCGGCTGTTCGGCCGCGACGACAAGGGCGGCTGGAAGCTGCGCAGCTTCGCCGAGAGCTCAATGCTCAAGGCCCACAAGGATGACGCAGACAGTGAAGAAGCCCAGCGCGACCGCCAGATCTTCGACTATGTGTTCGGCAGCTACGAAAGCGTCGAGCGAGTCGAGATCGGCCTGCTGGACGTCACCCTCGACGGCCCGAAGTACCTGCTGCTGCTCAAGACCAAGCAGGGCCAGAGCATCAACCCGCAGCCGGAATTCCTGAAGGAGTTCCTGGCTGAATCACCGGAGTACAAGGGCACCAAGTACTTCCTGTATCGCGTACCCAAGAAGGGCGGCGGTGATGAGCAGCCCCCCAAGGGCGACGAGCCGCCGGACAGCCCCGACTACAAGGATGAAGAGCCCCGCAATGCGCTCGGCGACAAGATGTTCGGCTTCGACCGCTACTACGTCGCAAGCACGCCAACCGGCCTGCTGATCAGCAATTTCGAGACCAGCATCCGCGAGGCGATCGACCGCCTGTCCAGCCAGGACTACAGCGACTCACTCAGCGGCCGCGAAGAGTTCGCCGAATGGAGCAAGAGCCGCAAGCCGCACGACCTTTCCATGTTCGTGATCGGCCGCGAGATCCAGAACGCGATCGAGCGCGTCCTGCCCAGCAAAGAGCAGGCAGGCGTCGACGCCGAGGAGATCTATAACGAGGTGGACGGCTGGTTCCAGTTCCGCGAGTACAAGTACGTCGTCTTCGACATGGACTATGAAGACGCGGCGCGCGGCATCACCGTCGCAGCGTCATTCAAGACACGCCGCCAGACCCGGCTGCTCGAGAAGCTGTCGATCGCACCGGCCGAGTTCAAGCTGCTGAAGTACGTGCCGGAAGGCGCGATCCTGACGGCCGGCATCCAGCTGGGCGATGCCAAGACAACGTTCAACAACTTCAAGGACCTTGCCTACGACGTCGAGAAGTGGGCCAAGGAAATTGAGAACGGCATGCGCGGCAAGAGCAGCCCACCGATGCCTCCTGATGACGGCTCAATGCCACCGGAAGAAGGCAACGGCGGCGAGATGAAGTCGCTCAAGCCCGGCGAGTTGCTGAAAGCCCTGCAGGATATGGGCGGCGGCATGGAAGGTGAAGACGGCGAGGACGGCGAAGAAACTGAGGCGGCCGAAAGCCAGGTCGACAAGGCGCTCGCAGAGCTGGAGAAAATGCTCGGCGAGTACGGCACCAGCACCGACGAAATCCTCGGCATCCTGGGCAGCGAAGCGATCGTGTTCGCCCGCCCGGATGTTGCTCGCGCCCGCGCGGGCGGACGCACCGGCATGGGCGCCCTGATGGACGCCTCTGACCTGTGCATCGCTATCAACATCAAGGATGTTGCCAAGGCCAAGGCGCTGCTTGCCAGGGTTCGCGAAAAGGACCCCGAAGGGGCATTCCGTGATTTCACGGAGGTGGGCTACCAGGGCGTGAACTTCAACGTCAGCCCTTCGCACCCGTACGGCTATGCCTTCACTGACGACGCGCTGCTGATCGCAATCTGCAACGGGCTTGTGGATGAAGACGCCACCCAGCCGCTGATCACCGCGCTGAAGGCCATGACTGACGCGGCCACGCACACCGTCACCGGTGGCAACAGCTTCGTCAAGAACGGCAGCAAGTTCATCGAGTTCGACTTCGGTGCGGTATCCCGCATGAACGCCGTGCTGAGCGAAGACCTCGCCAAGCGCCTCGACCGCTACGCCGAGCCGCCGCTTGAGAAAGACCCGATGTCTGCCATGACCGACATGACCCTGGCCATCCGACTGAAGGAAGCCAAGGACGGCGTGGAGCTTGCCATTCGCGTCGCCGGGCTTCCTGACTTTGGCCAGTTCCTCGACGGAGAACTGTCGCCCTTCGGCGGTGGCAGTGCCAAGCGCAACGCCTACAACTACTCGGAAGACAACCTGCGCACGCTGGGCGATGCCCTGCGCCGCCGTGTCGATGCCGAGAAGTCGCTTAGCCTTGAAGACATGCTGGAGGCCAAGGACATCCGCAAGGGCGTGCTGCAGACTCCGTTTGACGCTCGCTGGAAGGGCGGCATCGACGCGCTGGGCTGGACCACACTTGACCAGGTCGTGCGGGACAGCGAAGGCAACCTGCCGGAGTGGGTCGACAAGGACGCCGCAGCCCTGATCGAGCAGAACGAGAATGCGGGCTTTGTCTCGGTGGTGCTGGCCGAAGGCGACATCGCCGGCTGGATGACCGACTGGAAGACCGGCTTCATCGTCGCCTACCAGCAGAACGCCGATACGCTTGGCGGCCACGTGGTGCTGTACGCCGACGGAACCACAGGCTGGCTTTCCGGCGAAGTCCTGAAGGACGCGCTTGAGCTGAACGCCAAGGGCGAGCCAGTGCCGGCCGAGGACACCTGGAAGGAAGAGTCAGGACATGGTCCGGTCAAGCCAAAGGGTCCGCGCCTGCCTGAAGACGACCCGTGGAACCCGACACCGAAGGACGATGAAAAGTAGCTTCAACGCAAGCCGGGGTGACGCGAGCGTCACCCCGGCTTTCATTTGCTCCGACTCTATGCCGCCTTGCTGACTTCATTCCGGCGGAAGTAGCCGATCTGCTCAGGCGGGTGGCCCTCATCGAGCAGCTGCTTGATCAACTGCTCCGCGCGCTCGCGCGACTTGAACGCCTGGCTATTCAGCACGCCGCCTTCGGCGCGGTAGATCACCAGGTGGTTCTTGAGCGTGTTCAGCACGAACTTGTCGAGGTCGAGGTTGCGACGCCCCCGAAGCTGCGTCTTGCGCCGGCGGTCGCCGCGGGGCTTCTTGCGCCGCCCGCCGCCTTCCGGTGCCGCTTCCTCGACGGCAAACAGTTCGTCCCAGACCCGGTCGAACGCACCGGCTTCGTGTGCGTCGCGCAGTCTGCGGATCTGGACGAAGCTCAGGCCGACGCCGAACTCGTCCTTTACCGCCCGCGAAATCTCCAACTGGCTCATGTTCTCTTCGGCCGAAATGATCTCGGCCACGAATGCTTTGCGATCTTTCAAGGCTCGTCTCCATTTCATGGCTGCGCGCCAAACGCGCGCAATCTGCCCCATGAATTTCGACAGCCTCAGGTTGGCCGCTTCAGCCAAACTGTGTCACAGAACCCCTTCGTTCGGGCTCGCCCTGAACGCACTTGATTACTGGCACCTTCCTTGTTGTCCTATTCATAGCGGAATTATCCACACGTAGTCCATGCGAGCCTGTAACATCTTCCGCCGACACGTGGACAAAGAGTTCGAGACGCGATACGTAAGAGTTTGACTGGAAAGGGATTATCCCATGGTTGAAGCTGCGACCCCCAAGCGACGCAAGCGCATCGCGATGGTCCACCCGAAGTTTCCTCCTTCTTTCTGGAGCTTCGGCTTCATCAAGGAAATCGGCGGGTTCAAGACCGTCATGCCGCCGCTCGGCCTGGCCACCCTGGCCGCGCTGACGCCGCCCGAGTACGACGTGGTCATCGTCGACGAGAACATCGAAGACGTCGATTTCGAAATCAACGCCGACATCATCGTGCTCTCTTCCATGGCCATCCAGGAAGAGCGCATGTTTGAGCTGGCGGATGAGTTCCGCCGCCGCGGCTACTTCGTGTGCATGGGCGGCCCGATCTGCAACGTGCTTCCCGGCCGCTGCCGCCCGCATTGCGACGTGCTGTTCGAAGGCGAAGGCGAGTACACCTGGAAGCAGTTCCTGGGCGAGTGGGAACAGGGCACGCACAAGGACAACTACGTCCAGGAAGAGAAAGTCAACCTGGCCGACACCCCGGCGCCCCGCGTTGACCTGCTTACACCCAGCGCATACCGCGTAGGCTGCATCCAGACCACGCGCGGCTGCCCATTCAACTGCGAGTTCTGCGACATCATCGTCACCTACGGCCGCAAGGTCCGCACCAAGCCCATTGAGAACGTGATCAAGGAGCTGCAGACCTGGGCCGACGCCGGCGTCGACTTCGTGACGATCGCGGACGACAACCTTGTCGGCGACCGCATTTACGCCAAGAAGATGCTTAAGGCCGTCGGCGACTGGAACCGCGCCCGCAAGTATCCGCTCGCGTTCTACGTCGAAATGAGTGTCGACGCGGCGCGCGACGTCGAGTTCCTTGAGCTGCTGCGCTGGGCAAACGTTGTCGAGACATTCCTCGGCATCGAGTCGCCCAAGGCCGAGCAGCTGAAGGAAACGAAGAAGTTCCAGAACGCTGCCACGCCGCTGCTGGACGCGATCAAGATCATCCAGAGCTACGGCGTGGTAATCGCGGCCGGCATGATCGTTGGCTTCGACAACGACGACTTGGGCATCTTCGAAGACCAATACACATTCTTGCAGGTCGCGGGCATCCCCATTGCGATGCTCGGCATCCTGCAGGCGATCCCGCGTACGCCGCTCTATGAGCGCATCGAGAAGGCCGGGCGTCTGCGCAGCGCGGCACAGGGCAACAACACGCTCAGCGTCACGAATATCGAGCCGCTGAAGATGACATACGAGGAGCTGGTCGGCGGCTATCGTGATCTGTTCCTGCGCGCTTACACGCTGGATGCAATCGGCGAGCGCTGGCTGAACAACGTCAAGCAGTGGGGCAGCAAGCGCGACGTGCCGCCGTTCCCTGGCAAGAAGCTCGATGAAAAGAACCCGGCCGATGACCCGCATCGCAAGTGGATCCAGAAGCCGCTCGGGCGTCCGCGTTTCCACCTGCTGTTTGCAACCATGCTGATCCTGAAGTACTACTTCGCGGGCGGCAAGGAGAAGCGTAACTTCGCGCTCAAGATGCTGTGGGGCACGCTGAAGTACCAGCCGGCGGCAATGATGCAGACGATGAACTACCTTGCGTACTTCATCCACCTGCGCGAGTACGCCGACAAGGTCGTCGCCAAGGACGCCAAGTTCAACTACATCTTCGACGACAAGAACCTGACGGCCAAGAGCCTCGGCGAAGACGGCCACATCAACATGGTCAAGAACGAGAAGTCCAAGAAGACCAAGATCAACGTCAACGACGCCTACGACGGCGCCGATGTCACGGCCGACGTGGCCGCGGACCTCGAGGTCGCAAGCAAGTAGACGTGAGCCATCATCGACCGGGGACGCCAAATGGCGTCCCCGGTTTGATTTGAAGCCGTCTGCAAGGAATCCGGCCCTGCTTCCACTTAACTCTGCGCGGCAGATCTGCCGATTGCATGCGAGTTTGCTTGCCCGATGGCGTGACGATGACCACAATGACGCAGGGGAGCACAGTTTGAACAATCGTCACCTGCTCATCGTACTGGTGGTCGTGTTGCTACTCGGCGGCGGCGGAACGCTGTACGTGGTTACCAGCGGCGGCAATCCGGTAAAGCCGGCCGATCAGGCCGCACTGCTTGACGCGCCTGTAGACGTCGATCAACCGCTCGAAGGCGATACCGACCATTCAGCACCCAAAGCAAACACAACGGCGGCAGACGAGCCCCTTCCACTTACGGACGTGACGGGCAGCGGCAAGTCCGCTGAGGTTGACCACACGCAAGAGACAGCCGAAGGTGGCACTGGCAGCTCTGGCACGGGAAGCGGCAACAGCGAGCCGGCGGGAACACAACCGTCCGGCAAGAAAGGCAACAAGACCGGCAAACAGCCCGCAGCGCCGGCACCGGCAAAGAAGCTCACGCCGGCAGAGCGCGAAGAGGAACGCCGAAAGCAGTCGGGGCGCCCCGCGCTGGCCGACAAGCTCGGCCGCACTCCCGGAGCATCCGGCGATGCCGGCAAGCTCGCGAAGTCGGCCGAGCAGGAGAAGTGGGAAGAACAGTGGTACCAGGAAGGCTTCACGCCGCCCGAAATGACGCCAACGCCGGTGCACGGCAAGATCATGAGCCAGGAAGCTCGCGAAGGCTTGGCTAAGGCAAAGGTGGGCCTGATCAGCTTCTTCCCGGTCGACGGCGTCGCAGGCGGGCCGCTGTTGCCGGTCATCACGGAATTCGAGACGGACGACAACGGCTACTTCGGCGGCAACATGCCGGCAAGCAAGCTGGCCCCGTTCAATTATCCACCGGTCGCTCTGGCCGTCAGCTACGAAGGCCACCGGATTGTCGCGGCTATGCCGATCGACGTGCTCGATGTCGGCAAAGCCAATGAGTTCGGCATATTCTGGGCACCGGAAACACCATACACGCTGAAGGCCGACGCCAGCCAGTTTGACGGCGATCTGAAAGTCGTCTCGACCGGCGAGCTCGACCCTCAGCGCTGGCACACTGCCAAGCGAGCCGAGACGCTGGACTACTTCCCGGCCTACGCCGTCGCCAAAGAGTCGCCGGACGGTGATGGCCTGCCCGCGGGCAAGGCAGAAGTCATCGGCACCTGGGATGAAAAGGACGCGCCGTACGTCAGCCTGCTTAGCGGCACGCAAGTTTTGCAGACCCGTCGCCCGGCTCGCGCCACTGTCATCAGCAGCTCCAGCCAGCCGGGCAGTCTTCCCCAGCCGTTCAACGAGCTGGTGTTTGAAAACGACGCGTTGACGCCGATCAGCGGGCAAGTCGTGGATGCCGATGGCGCGGCCGTGGCCAGCGCTGTGGTCACCACCACCGGCGACGTGCTGTCGCAGAGCACGGTCACAGACGCGGCGGGCTGGTTCTACCTGGAAGACCCACCGGAAAAGACCAGCGCGCTGCTGTGCGTGCATGACGACTTTGTCGAGGCACGAGTCAACCCGGTCAAGCCGGGCGACTCGAACGTGACGATCACGCTCGCGATTCGCCGCCCCCGGATCAGTCTGTTCGTGATCGACCGCGTTACCCAGACGCCGCTGACGGACCTCAGCGCGCAAGTCATTGGCATCACGCCATGGGGCAAGAACGCAGGCAAACCGATGGCCCCCGTGTTCACGCAGCTCACGTCCACCGACGGCCACTTCCTGCTGGAATCCGCCGTGTCGATCAAGTCGGTCACCCTTGAGAAACTCGGCTATTTCCCGAGGACGCTGCTGGATCCGCTTGCGTTGCAGGAGGCAGGCGATGGCGTCGTGAACGTCGAGCTGAGCCCGGGGCGCAAACTCGAAATCACGCCGCGCAACTACACGGCCGTCGAAGACGAAACGCGCTGGTTCCCGGATGCCAAGCCCGAAGACCCCGGCATCTACACGGCCTGGTCGCACCATTGGATCGAGTACGAAGTCGACTTCGGTGAGGCGCCCGAAGAAGGCGAAGAAGGCGGCAGCTTCGACATGGTACTCGGCTGCACGAACAATGGCATCGTTGACAACCAGTACGAATTCAAGGTCGACGTGTACGTCGATGGCGTGAAGAAGACGACGCTGACGATCATGGCCGACAGCATCACCGAGCGCACGGCGCGCACCAGCCTGGGCAAGCTCGACGGCGTCCACACGATCCGGCTTATCTGGACCAACGACAAGTGGATCCCCAACCAGCTCGACGCCAACATCCGCTACCAGAGTTTGAAGTTCCTCGAGCAACCGTAGCCTCCCGAGGGAAGCTACCACACCGTTGCGACATCGATTGACACGCAAGAGTCCGCGTTCGGCGGGCGCCAACGCAAACAGCGCCTTTCGGGCGCTGTTTGCGATGGCGGAGGAGGAGGGATTCGAACCCCCGGATACCTTGCGGCATCAGCGGTTTTCAAAACCGCCGCAATCGACCACTCTGCCACTCCTCCGGCGCGGCAAGCATAACGCACGGTGGTTGCCGGGCCAAGCGGGTGCAAACAGACAACGGGCGGCCACCGCACCGGCGCCGCCCGTCATCGTGCCCAGCGCATTTGCGCTGCTACCAGCCGTACTCCCAGAACGAGGCCGGGGCGACCTTGTCGGTCGGTTTATCGCTTGCGATCTGCAGGCAATAACCGATCGGCGCCTTGGCCGTGTCATCTTCGCGGGCGTTGTAGCGTGTGCTGCCCCAGCGGTCTCCGACGACCACCAGCTCGAACCGGGTGAACTTGCGGTCCTTCACGCTGTACTCGCCCTTGCCGAGGATTGACGCGTCAAGGCCACGATTCCCTTCTTCGAGTTTGACTTCTCCGGTCATGTCAAAGTACACGACGCCCTTCTTGATCTTCTCGACCTTGCACTTGACCGCCGCCGCCTTGACCGCGTCCTTCGGGAAGATGCTGGTCTGGCCGCGAACGTTGTCGAGCAGGTGCAGCCGCGCGACGCGCTGTACGAGCGCATCCGGCAGGTCCCATTCGGCGTTCTTCTCGAACTTCTTCGGCAGCATGCTCTCGACCTCGTCCTTGTTGAACCAAGCGAAGTCGAAGTTCCATGCGTTCGTGCGCCAGTCATTCTCGTTCAACCCTTCGCGCGGCATGTCACGCGAGTTGACCTTCAACACCATCCCGTTCTTCGGGTAGTGGCTTTCCGCGCGGTCGATGTCCTTGACCTTGTCGGCCGGGTCATAGTCCAGCAGACGGTCTTCCTTCTTCAGCGCCTTCCACTTCTTGAGCGAATCGCGCAGCAGCTTGGCGATCACCATCGGCTGGCGGCTGTTGGCGCTGCCCAGGAACTTGCCGCTCGGCGTGCAGCAGTACGTGCCCTGGCGCGTGGTGGTCTTGTCCATGCCCTGGCCATTGAGCATGCCGCCTTCGTCGCAGAACCCCTGGAAGAACTTGCAGTCAGGATCGGGGCGGTTGTACAGCCGCCAGACTTCATCCGCACACGGGACAAAGTCCTTCAGCAGCTTCTGAACGGTTTCATCGGACCAGACAGACTGCCTGGCAATCACACCGTTGTTTCACGTGCAGCCGAACGGATGGCCGTTCATGGCAAACAGCATGATCGGCTTGTCTTCATTCTGTGCGTCGATCACGCCGTCCCACAGCGTTGTGCGCCACTCAACCTTGACCCAGTCCTCCTCATCGCCCTTGGGCAGAAGGTAGTCGCGGGTCTGCACGTAGTTCTTGTCGGTCAGCTTCGCCGGCTCGTCGGCGGCACTGAACACGCCCGCCAGCGGTACCAGCAACAACAGCGCCAGTGCGAATCGCCTGATCATTTGCGTTCCTTATCAACAGGTGCATTCCATTCCGGGTCAACGCCGAGCTCGAACCAGTCTACATCCACGCTCGAGCCCTCTTTCGTCCAAAGCACGATCTGGAACTTGTGCAGCAACACGCCCGGCCAGATGCCCTTCTTCGCCCCGTCATCCTGCAGCAGCCTCAGCGGTATGCGCACGATGGTCCATTCGTCGTTGACGATGTCCTTGTGGTGCGACTGGAAGTAGCGCCAGTCAGATTCCTTGCCGGCCCCGAAGCCGATCGAGATGCCGTCCTTGCTGCCATGCACGCGCACTCGCATGCGCACGTAGGCGCGGTCCTTGACCTCGATGTCTTCCGAAAGCTCGATGCCGAACGCCAGCTCTTTGCCTGAGCCGGTCACCACGCCGTCTTTCCAGTCGCCGTGATATACGCGCGGCCGGGCGTCGGCGTTCAGCTCCTCACGCATGAGGACGAACGCGCGGTCCATGTTGAACACCAACGGGTTGTTGCGTACGCGCTCGCCTTCGAACTTCTGGCGCGAGAAGCCTTCATCACTGACGGATGCCGTCCAGCCGGCCTTGAGCGTCACTTCGCCGGCCGTGATTTCGCCGCCCAGGCACGAGACCTGCATGCGCAGCCCGGAGCGCTCGGCAAGCAGCTCGGCGTCGCGGAACTTGAGCACGGCCTCGCCGTGCCGGACGCTGAAGTCGCGCTTGCTGCCGTAGACGTCGAAGTACACGCTTTCGTCCTCAATGTTGACGTCGAGCGCCATGTCGGTGCCCGTCAGCGCGATCTCACCATCAAAGTAGAAGCGCGCGCCGTCCGGCAGCTCGATGCAGACAGGTTTGCGCGCCTTGAGCTGCATACCGGATACCACCGCGCTATCGGCGACCCAGTCCTGCCACTTGTCTTCTGCGCTCATGCGGAAGGTCAGCTTGGCCTTGTCCGACGCATACAGCACTGACCCCAGCTTCACGACCGGGTCTTTCTGCGGCACGGTCGGCGGACGCTCGGGATCGGGCGTCGGCGCGGGCTTGGGCGGCTGTTCGACAACCGGATCCTTCTCGGGCTTTGGCTGCTCCGGTGTTGGTGTCGGCTGCGGGTCCGGTGTCGGCTCAGGCGCTGGCTGCTCGACAACCGGGTCCTTTTCCGGCTTCGGCTGCTCGGGCGTCGGCAACTCAGGTGTCGGCTCGGGCTTCGGCATCGGCTGGGGCTTTTCCACCTGCTCCGGCGGCTGTGGCTCCGGCTGATGCTGCGGCCCCGGGCGCGGAGTTTCTCGACTCTCGCCGTTGGCTCGATCCTGCAATGACGGAATCGCCTGCACGTGGTTGTCTTCCGTCGCCATCGGCGAGGCGTTGTCACGATCGCTGGAAAGCATGTACGCGCTGACGGCCAGCGCCACGGCCGCCACCAGCGCGATCGACGCCGCAATCGCCATCCACGGCCGGAACACAGTCGGTTGCGGCAACTGCTGCACGGGCCTGGCCACCGGGCCGGTCACGCGGCGCACCGACGGCTGCGCGCCGGCCTCTGCATCGATCGCGCCCAGGATGCGCTCAGAAAGGTCCGGGGGCTGCACACCGCCGAGCTTCTCGCGCATCAACAGGTGGATCAGTCTCTCTATTCTGCGGGCCACCCGAGTTTCCTTTCCATGCACTCCCGAAGTTTCGCGATCACGCGCTTCATCAGGGTGCGCACGCCTTCCGGTTTCATGCCCAGGCGCTCGGCGATTTCCGCGTAGCGCATGTCTTTTGTGTAATTCAGGTCGATCGCCTCGCGCGCCTTGCCCTGTACGCCTTGCAGGCATTCTTCCAGCGCGATGGTGCGGTCGTCCCAGCCGCCGTCCTGCTCAACCAGTTGCACCCAGTCAGCCTCGACCTCGGCAAAGTCGGTCTCCGTGATGCGGCGGCCCTTGGCGCGCAGCATCATCAGGAAGCGGCTTTTCGCGACCGTGCGCAGGTATCCGGCCGTGGCTGCGTCATTGATCTCTTCAAAGTCCGCCTTCCACGCGGCCAGGAAGGTCTCTTGGGTAAGGTCGTCGGCTTCGGTACGCCCTGCCCCAATGAAGCGCAAATAGCGCCAGACCCCGCGCTGGTGCGCGTGGATGATCCTCTCGAATGTCGACTTCCGATCGATCGAAGCCACCTGCATCAACCCCCTGAATGCCGGGTGCGTACTGGGCGGTTCACAGAATCACGAAATTCCACCCGGCTATGGTAGAGCCCCAAGCCCCCGGCCGAAAGTTCACTGCGTGATTGGGGTCACCGGCCGGACCACTCCCAGGCTGCGACGGCAACGGTTGAGCGGATCCGAGCCCCCGGTTTCCCCTACCCGTAGCTGGCGCGGCGGGACATCAGGGTTGGTCGGAAGAGCGGCGATGTTGGTCGCCGGGGCGATGCACGAGCTTGGGTCTGATTGTCCGAAGGCAATCGCGGGAGACACGACTACACCTCTCTACGATCATCCACCTGATTCGCGAATCGTTGTATAGCGCGAGCACTTGTTTGTCATTGATGCGGTCATTGTCGACAATGTAGACGCCCTCAAGCGATTGCCATCGCGTTTCCCACGCTATTTCGCCGGGCGCGACATTCGACAGGTCGACAACACGTGGCAAGTGGTAAGTCTCGTCATAGCGAATGCGCCCACGCCGGTCATAGGTGGTAAACGCAGCTGTGTTTACGTTCATGTCCCAGCACGCCTTGAGTCTTCCGTCCGGCCAGTACAGTTTCGCAACGTAGGTGTAGTCGTCGGGGCCGTCCCGGCCTATGTACTCCCAATACTCCGCCGCGGCCAAGGTAACCGCGACCGGTTCAGAACTCGCCGGGCTGCACACTGGGGGGCGGTGTGGTAATACTCCTCGCGCTGCACCAGCTCGACTTGCGCAACCTGCGACAAGCAACCCTGCACAAGCGGCCACCGTCGCCAATGATTTCGTGGCGAACATAGGTACCTCCTCCGCGACCATTGTAGTTGGTCGTCGCGGGCGTCCCGCCTGAATTCCGTGCGTTCTACCCCGGCGACAGCCCGCGGATTTCTTTGGCCCTTCTTAGCCCCTCGACGAAGCCTTCGCCTTGTTTGAGCGTGGCCATCAGGTCGCGCTCGAGCGGGTTCAGCACGCCGAAGATCACCGGGTTGGTGGCGGGCAGAATCCGCCGCAGAATCCGCGCCGCGCTGACGATCAGCTTCAGCATCACCACCAGCGGGTCGGGTGCGCCGCGCGGACGTTTGCGCTGGTCGGTGTGCTGGGGCTCATCGCTGGGCGTGCGGTCGAGTTCCAGCACGGCCGCGTACAGGCGGTCAGGCGAGATCTTCTCCAGCGCCGCGTGCGCCCTGGCAATGAAGCAATCAATGCAGCGCGCAGCACGGCCGAGCATGGCGCGGGCATCATCGTCCGAGATCGGCCCGACCGACTTGCCCGCAATCGAAAGGTCCAGCGAAGCGGAGCTGGTCACGGTTTCGTGCACCGGCCGTTCCACCGGAGGGCGATACTTCTTGTTACTCATGGCAGTCACCTCATCAAAAGAGCCGCCACAAGTGTAACGAGGGGCGCGACACATCCTGGACGGTGCGTCAGGACACGCCGGCTTTTCCCCTCCAACGCTGTGGGCCGATGGTACGCTGCGCAGATGAAGTGGCTCAGCCTCGTGCTTCTCGCTTTTTGTCTGGCTGCTTGCAGCGGCGATCAGATCGCAAGCGGCGGATTCGGCCCAGTGAGTGCTAGTGGTGATTCGGGGAAGTACGTCTCACTCATTGGGCTCACCAAAGACCAAGACATCGTCGTGATGGCCAGCGTTGACTTTTCAGAAGTCGCCGAAGCTGGGCTTGTCCCTGACAAGCAAACTACCGTGGAAACGGAGAGTACCGATCATGGCCAGACTACTCGCTGGGTGTTCCCCGACTCCGGCGATGTAGAGGTAGCTGTAACGATTTCGCTCGAACGAGCGAGGAATGGCGGCATGCGTGTGAGAGTCAACGAGAAAGAATTCGAGACGAGTGGACACCTGCTGGTGCGAATGAAAGTGAGACCGGACGGCGGTACCGACGTTGTTGGCCACGCCAATCTGGTGGGGAAATGGGATCAAGACGCCGGCTTCGAAGGATACCGCAAGATCTACGGCGACACGGTCGCCTCGTTGTCAGACTCAGAGAAAGCCGCTTCAGCGGATTAGCCAATGTGAAGCTCAGATCAGCGCCCGAGAGGGTGTGTCATCACATAACCCGGTGCGCATCGCCGGGAATACACGCGAAATTTGATCAGAGCCCCGGAGGGGCGGCATAGACCGTATTCGCGACACACGCCCGCCACCCGAACTGCTAATGTAGTTCCATGTCGAAGCGGAAGCGAACAGCCGGCTCTGCGGTAATTCGCCGCATCCTCGAAAACGACCTGCAACTCTCAGAGGTTGAGGAGAACCTGGCGCTAGCATCCGACGACAAGAAGTTGAGACAACAACTCCAAGCGGCGTTTGACGACGTTGCCGAGTATGACACTGCGGCAGAGTGGGAGATTGCAGTCAGAACGTGCGAGGCCCTTGCCGTACTGGGCTGGGGATCGAGGGAACGCGTCG
The DNA here is from genome assembly GCA_020425605.1 of Planctomycetota bacterium. GTDB lineage: Bacteria > Planctomycetota > UBA8742 > UBA2392 > UBA2392 > JACKID01. The sequence goes on from JAGQRH010000004.1 coordinate 99,835, forward strand.
ACGCGGTCACACACTACAATGGCGATTGCTGGGACACCTACTTCGTCAACGCCACCGGGCAGCGGCGATTCCGAGTTGGGCATTGGCACAAACGGAAAGCCGGCTGGGTTCTGTTCAATCCCGAATATCGACCGAGTCCCGACGGACCGGGTGTGCCCGCCAAGGAATGGATGCAGGAGGCGGGAAAGAAATTTCCTATCGTGGACCGGGACCGACTCGCGTCCCAACGAAACTGCCTGAAGCAAATGCCAATCACTATGGGTGTGTCCGGCGCGGCGAGCCCTGACACCGACGCCGTGAGCGAGTTGCGGCGCGAACTCTCGACAGTTCTTAAAAGACACTTGCGCCCAAATGACTACGGAGACGCACTCGACCGCCTTTACATGACCCTCCACTGCCCTATTCCTTGGGTCGCAAGTGGAAGCCCCGGTTTGAAAATCGGTGCCTACCGAAGCAAGCAGAAGTCCTTCTCCTGTGACCTGACGATCGGCGAGGGTTTCGCCAAGAAGAGCGTTGAGCACCAGAAGGCTATTCTCTGTGACGCCCTACTGGAGGCGTTGTCCGCACTGAAGGCGAAGCTCGCCAAGCAGAAAGCTACTTATGACATTGAGACGCTGCAGCGTGACACTCAGTCAGCGATTGAGGACTGGTGTAGTTTGACGGGTTCGTGAATCCAGCTATGCCGCCCCTCCGGGGCTCACATTCTTCTGCAACGCGAACCCGGGGGGCCATCGGCAACGGCACGCGTTGCCTCAGGTACGTTCGCTTCGCGAACTGCCCCGGGCTAATCTATTACGCCGCCTCCGGCGGCTGGTTGCGCTGCTACAGGCGAGCAGGTGCTTTTGGAATGCACCGGCCCTTTGCCCTGAGCAGACTGGGGCTGGAGGGAACATGCGCTACCAGGTCTTCAAAAGTGAAGAGTTCAGGTTCGGTTTCGGGGCGGGCGTTATCACGGCCGCGCTGGAGAAGGCCAACAGCGACGCCGCAAACTGGATGGACCAGTACGCCCACCAGATCGTGGTCAAGCACATCTCGACGGGCATGTCGCAGGTGTTCGCCTACGTTACCGTGTGGTACGAGATGATCGAGGGCGGCTCAGCGCTCTGAGCGGCAATTCTGTTCGAGCGAGATGGGTGGTGTGATAGCCTGAACTGATGCCCAGCACGAGCGAATCTCCACACTCAACAACTTCCGGCATCGTGCCGGTTGTCGGCTTCTATTATTGGTCCGTTGATGCTCCCTGGCTCGGCGTTGTCGTAGCATCACTGGTGACGCTGCTACTGGCGTATATTGGATGGAGGCTCATGAAGAAGATCGACGACTAGCCGCTGCCATCCCGCCATCCTTCCTGCCACACATGTGCGCAACATTGCGCCTCTTCCAACCACGACAGAAGCCCCCTTTTCGGGGGCTTCTGCGATTTGGTGGGGCGGGGACGCGCCCTGCAGTTAGGGCATCGTTACGGCCGTGTCGGCGTCCACGGCGCGGATGTGGTGGGCATGGAGCTTTAACTGTGTACCGGCCTTGGCTTTCACGATCAGCTCGGCGTATTGGATGTCGTCGGGCCTGATCCGCTGGATCTTGAGTTTGTCGGTCTTTCCATCCTGCAAGTCGATGCGCGTGTAAGTCTCGTCGGCGAGCGCGGCCATGGCGATGGTTCCGCCTTCCATCGTGATCTCGACCGGGTTGTCCTCGTGGCGCTGGATGGCCATCGAGCTGTCCGTGGGCATCACGCCCTTGTTCTTGATTGCGATGCGCACGCGGCACAGGCCGTTGCCCGCGGGCGTAGCCTCGGCACTGACGAACTCCAACTCGGCGAAGCTCTCCGCGTGCCTTAGCGAGAACAGGGCGTTGCGGAAACCCTCCTCTATGAACAGCTCGGCGGGCGGCATGCGTGTGGCGAACTGATCCCAGCCGCCGATCTCGATATCGCCCAGCGCCGGGTGCTTGAACGGTTTCCAGTCGTGGTACGCACGGCCGGAGCCGAACTCGTCCGCCCAGTCGCGCGTGTCCTCCGGGCCGATGCCGGGCTGGCCGTCAACTTCGTGGCCGGTCCCGCCCCACAGCTCGTTCGTGAAGACAAACCGACCAAGACCTAGATAGCCGAAATCAATCTGCGTGCCGAACGCCTCGTACAGGTCGTCGTGGGTCTGCGCGTACTTGTATCCGGGGATAATGCGCTCACCGCGCCGGCCGATGAGGTCGTAGACGCGTACGTCGTCGCGGGGCGTGACACCGGCGTCGGGGCTGCTTCCGGGCGGGCGCAGAATCATGCGCGCTGCGTTGTGATAGAACTGCATGCCGGCGATGTTGTTGTGGGAAGAGATGAAGTCCACACACGCGCGCACTTCGGGCTCGCTGCACGGGTAGTCGCCGGCGCCGTACTGGCGATAGCGCGGCTGCCAGCCGACCGGAAAGTTTCGGTTCAGGTCGACGCCGCCGAGGTCGTCCTCGTTGATTCGCCCGTCGCCGTCGTCGTCGATGCCTTCGCTCCAGTACAGACGGTACTCGCCCTGCTGGCCGGGCTTCTTGCGGACCATGATCCGCTTGTCCTCAGACAGCACCCAGTCGCCGTTGGGGTCCTTCTTGCGCATGCTGGTAATGACGCCGTCGCCGTTGAGGTCGTTGGGCGGGTCTTCGTCGAACTTGCCGTCGCGGTCGTCATCGTACGGCCGGTGGTTTTCGCGAAGGCTATGCGGATTGTTGGGCTCAGCAAACCAGTGATAACGCGAGTCCACATTGACGACCGGCACGAAGTAGAACGTGCGCGTGTCCACCAGCCTAGTCACCCAGTCTTCAGAACCGTAGTTCCGCAGCAGGTACCAGATGGTCACGAGAATGATTTCCGTGCCCTGGGTTTCGTTGCCGTGGATGTTGGCGTCGATGTACATGGCAGGCTTGCTGTCGGCCGTGCCGGTTTTCTGGGCGCACATGGTGAGGCAGTAAATCGGCCTGTCCTGGTAGCTGCGCCCGATCTCTTTCATAGTGAGCAGCTCTGGGAAGCGATTGACCAGCATCTCGCAGGTCGAGTTGACCTCGTCGAGCGGGTAGTAGTGGCGGAAGTCGAGGTGCGTGTCGGCCACGCGCTGGTTCCAACCCGGGAACGGGTCAGGCCCGCGCGGCGGCGCGTTCTGCGCATCGGGCACGAGCGAGCCAAACGCCATGACACAGGCGAGCGCGATGATGACTTTGAGTGCGCGCATTATTCGTCCTCCGTCTTGATGGCGGGGCAGTCCTTGATGACGGCCGTGTGGTCGAAGTTGCCGGTGATGTCGCTCTCGAGCGCGAACTTGATTTCGGTGTCTTTGCCCTTCACGCGTACGAACCATTCGAAGGTCGCCGTTTCGTCGGCGCGGATATTCTCACAATCCTGGCGGCGGGTGCCGCTGATCAGCTCGACGTCCTTGGTGTCCGCCAGTGAAACAAACAGCGGCATGCGGATGCGTTTGTCTTCGCTGAACTTGCATTTGTAGTCGAGCTTGCCCGCGTTGTGCAGCGTCACGCGCACGCGGTAGAGGTTGTCGCCCTTGTCTTCGACCTCGACTTTCGGGACCTCAAGTCTCGGCATCGCCAGCAGAACGGCCTTTACGTATTCAGCAGTGCGCGCGGCACCGGCCTCGGCGTCGGGCTCGATGGGATCGCAGCGGCGGTCGATGCGCCAGCCGCCGATCTCAACTTCCCCGAGCTGCGGGTGCGTGAACGTCTTCCACTCGACGTAATCGCGCGGCGCGTAGCTGAGCCATGCCAGTTGCGTCGATTCCTCTACAGAGGGCAACTCACGTTTCAGCTTCGGCTTCTGTTCCTCCTTCTTCTCTTCTTCCTTCTCTTCGTCGTCGTCCTTCTTTTCTTCCTCGCTCTTGGGCTCGGGCACGGGTGCGAGGAAAAGGTTTGCCGCCAGCATCCCTCGGGACTCGTACAGCCAATCCAGCAGGTTCCCGGCGCCTTCGCTGTCACCCTTCACGGCTGATTTCTCAGTCTCGGGCCAGAGCCTGGCGAGCATCGCCGTCATATCCTTGTCGCGGTTTGCTTCGGCCGCCCCGGGGGCTCGCTGATCCTTGCGTGGGCCCTGTGCGAACTGGGGCTCGCCGCCAATGGAGCGCAACTGGAAGCCCGCAACCAGGCTGGGGTGCGCGATGATGAAGTCCGCCAGCGCGCGCGTCTCGGCAAGCTGCATCATGAAACGGTTCGCGCCGGGTTGGCCGTCGCTCCAGCGAATCGACCAGTCGTTAGCGAGCGTGACCGTGCCGCGGGCGTCTTCGTTGATTCGGCCGTCGCCGTCGTCGTCCTTGCCTTCCCAGTAGACGTCCCACTCGCCGGGCTGGCCGGGCTCAGCTTCAATCAGCACGCGCGGGTCGAGCTTGCTCGCGACGTACCTGCCGCCCTTGCGCTTCACGCGCATCTGGGTGATCAGGCCGTCTCCGTTGACGTCACTCGGGCCGTCTTCATCGGACTTTCCGTCGCGGTCGTCGTCGAAAGCGAGCGGCACACCGTCGAGATGCGCCAGCCGCCCGGCCGGATTCGCTGATGGAATAATGATCAGCTCCCGGCCCTTCAACTGGTCCACGAATGCCTTGTCTTCAAGGATCGCCCGGGCAACGCGCAGGCAGGCCACTCCAGGCTCCTGCTCGCGCCCGTGGACGCTGCCCAGCAGCAGCACGCCCGGCAGGTCACCCTTGACCGAGAAGTCGCGGATCGTGGCGACGAATGAAAGGTTGTCGATACCGGGCAGCTTCTGGACTTTGAGAAACCCCGGGTGCGCCTGCGCAAGCTGATCAAAGCCGCGCCGCACGTCGTCCTGCGCCCACAGAAGCGGCGCCAGCAGCAAGGCTGCCGATACTAGCATCAGTCTCATGAGTCCCCCCGGCACCCTTGTACGTTCAGGGCACGCGGGCGGGGAGAGTTTTCAGCGTTCCCACGGGGCCTTCTCGGCGCTGTTCATGCCACCGGGTTGGGGCCCGCGAGTCTGGTTGTGCGGCGGCGCAGGCGCGTGATAGGGCTGCGGATGTGCAGGGCCCTGCTGCGAAGGCATCGGCGGAGGCGAGCCGTAGGCCTGAGGCGGGTACGCATTCGGCGGCGGCAACGGTTGAGCCGTCCGTCGAGCTTCTTCGGCCTGCCGTTCTTCTTCAAGGATTGCCTGGTAGGCCTCTATAGTAATCGCGCCCTCCAACACCTCTGGCTTCACGGCCCAGATCGGCATGCGCCCGGCGGCGGGATCCCAGGCGACCCACCAGAGCGCGGACGCGCCGACACTGATGAGCGTCCCGACAACAAACGCCACGGTCATGAGCATCGGGCCGGACTCGTCCAGGTTCGTGACCCGGACGAACAGGCACAGCGGCAGGGTTAGCAGCATCCCCACTGCAAATGTACGGGCGGCGCGGTGGATACGTTCCTTACGCACGGCCACAGATCGAACGTGGCGACAACCGGGGCAGTGCACGGGGTCAATCGCCTTTTCCAGCGCGTTGTTGAGGGACTTTTCCGCACCCGCCTGGGCGCGCGCCTCGGCGCTGGCGGTGCCGATGTAGTAGGGAGCGTGGCCGGAGCCCTTGGCGCGACGATAGGCGCGATACACGTACTGTGTGTGGCACTTCTCGCACGTCTCGAACTTGAGGACAGAGCCGTCCATCGTCGCGGTATATGTGCGGCCGACATAAAACATCGCTCCCCCCGTCTGAACGCGCCCGCGGCCATATTAGCGCAGTGGCGAGACGGACGATTGAGAATTTCCTAATCCTCGGGCCAGAATTGCATGCCCCGGTCGGCGGGCGGCGGGAACTCCCCCATCAGCGCGTCTTTGACGTGCGGCGGCATGATCTCGATCTCGGGCACACGCGGCATGGGAATCCACTCGAGACCCTTTACACCCCTGGCGCCTTCGTCGGGCTGGAACGTTCCCAGCTGGTCGATTGGCGTGGCCGCGTGCTCTTCGGCCAGCTCACACAGAAACAGGACGCCCATTACGTGATGCTTGCCCGGCATGTGGACGCTGCGGCGCTGGTGGCGCTCGGCGATGAACTCGCGAAGGTACAACGGGCGGCGCACGTGAACCTTCAGCGCAGTTTCTTCCAGAACTTCGCGCGCGCAGGCCTGTTCGAGGGTTTCGCCATGCTCGACCAGGCCGCCGGGAAGGAAGAACCACTCGCGCCCGGGATCTTCCGCGCGGATGAACAGCACGTGCCCGCGATGCAGGATGATCGCGCGGGTGGTGATCAACGGACGTCGGTCGGCCATGAATGCGAAGATCGCGCGGGGCAGCGGCAACTTCAACTGCAAAAGCAATTCAACCGCGAAGCACCGCAAAGGTCCGCGAAGACTGCCACTGCGTGGCCTGAACCTTTGCAGTTCTTCGCGACCCTTAGCGGTGCTTCGCGGTTTCCGGCAGTTGCAGCGCTAGTCCCCTGCCTGCTCGTTGAGCCAGTCCATCAGGTAGGGATCTTCCACCGTGCCGTGGCCCACGCCCTTCTGGACGTACCATTCGTGTACGATGCCGTGCTCGGCCATCAACTCGTGAAGGTGTGTATTGTGCGGCAGCAGCCCGAGCTGGTCCTTGTCGCCGACCGTTAGCAGCAGCTTGCCGAACTGTGGCCTCTGCACAGGCTTCAACTTGGGAGCGCCATCGCTGAGCAGCTCGATTTCAATCGTCCCCCATCTTCGTACCAGGCTGTAGGGCGACCATTGGTCGTACTTCTCACGCGAGCTGAAGTTCATGCCTACCTGGTAGCGCCAGTTCCTGTTGAAGCGCCCGCCCAGCGTTTCGTCGAACTCACGCTTCTCTTCGGGCGTGTCCCACGGAGTCGTGTCGAATACAAACGGGCTGGCAATCACGGCCGCCTTGAACAGGTCCGGGTGTTTGAGCGCCACGATTAAAGCACTCAGCCCGCCCATCGAATGGCCAAACGCCACGACCGTGCCATTCGTGCGGTACTTCTTCTCGACCTGCGGCAGCATGTAGTCGACGACCAGCTTGTCGTAGGTTCGGAAGATCGGCTGGAAGGTGCCGGCGCTCGGGCTCACCACGATGAATGGCTGCAACTCGCCCTTCTTCACGCGCTCCTGCACGATCGTGCCGATCCTGCCTTCGCGGCCCCAACCGAGCTCGTTCTCGCCGCCACCGTGGAACCACACGAGCACCGGATAGCTGCGCGTCGGCTCTTTGTCGTAGCCGTCCGGCAGCCAGACTTCGTAGTCCAGGTCCATGTTGAAGTCACTGACACTGTTACCTTCATGGACCAGCGACTCGCTGACAGGCAACCGACATCCGGCCACGCCCAGCACCAGCAACAGCACGATCAAAAGATGTGGCTTCACGTTCACTCCTACCGACATGGGCCGTGCATGATAAACAACGCATGGATAACGGGGTAATCCATGCATGTAGTGATTTCCGGCGGCACAGGCTTCATTGGGGCGCACGTTGTGCGCTACCTGCTGCAACGTGAGCATGCCGTTACCGTCATTTCGCGCAACCCTGCAAAGGCGGCCGCGCAGTTTGGCGGCAAGGCGCAGAGTTGCCTGCTGGAAGAACTGCCCGAGAGTTTCGACGCGGTCGTGAACCTCGCCGGCGCAACACTGGATCGCCGCTGGAACAAGGCCTACAAGCAGGAGATCATCGACAGTCGCGTTGAACTCACCACACAGCTGCGCGAGGCCGCCGAGCAGCGCGGCGCCGGCGCGTTCATCAGCGGCTCCGCGATCGGCTATTACGGCAACCGTGGCCACGAGAAATGCACAGAATTTTCAGTGCCTGGAACGGACTTCCTGGCGAATCTCTCCGCGCAGTGGGAAGCCGCGGCCCAATGCGACAAGATGCGTGTGGCGGTCATCCGCACCGGCCTTGTGCTGCATCGGTCGGGGGGCGCACTCAAGGTCATGCTGCCGTTCTTCAAGTGGTTCCTTGGAGGGCGAATGGGCGACGGGCGCCAGTACTGGTCGTGGATCCACCTTGACGACATCGTTGAGTTGTTCGCGTTCGCACTGTTGAACGACGTTTCAGGGCCATTGAACGGCACAGCACCGGAGCCCGTGACCAACCGCGAATTCACCGTTGAGCTTGCCCGCGCGGTCCACCGGCCGGTGATGCCCCCGGCCCCCGCATTCGCGCTACGGCTGCTGTATGGAGAGATGGCCGACATGATCCTGAACGGCCAGCGCGTCTTGCCGCATCGTACCACCGAGCTGGGGTTCACATTCAAATTCCCCGAGTTACGCCCTGCACTTGACGCTGCACTAAGTGCATGACGTTGTAGTGCCGACGGAGTAAGCTCGTGCGTTAGCGTCGCAGGTCCCTGAAACTGAAACTGCTCTCGCCGAACCGCCGGATGGCGGCGAAGCGAGCCAGTACCCAAACATCAAAGGAGTGTGATGTTGTAGAATCTGCAGTCAAACTTGTGCAGTCGTGGCAATAACACCTTTGATCTGCATTTCGAGGACTTGCTTGAGCCGCCCGACCAAAAGCATCGAGAGCATGGTTGCGTTCCGCAACTCACAAGGCGTCAAGGCCAACGGCACACTCGTGCACCTGACGCGTAACATGGTCGTCTTCGAGGTCTACAACCCTTACTCGATTGTCCAGCTCAGCGAAGTGCTCAGCGACTTCCGCGTGACGCGCGGTGAACGCGTCGTCTACTCCGGTCGATCGGTCGTGAGCAACCTCGTCTCGACCGGGCTGATGCTGATCGTTTCGGCCACGCTTGTGGACCCGTGGACCGACCTGGTGGGGATTGAGCCGGGTGAAGAACTCGAGCGCGAGGTCTTCGATTTCGTGGCCGACTGGAACGCCAGCCACAACCTGCTGCCCGAGTATCAGCTGTCAGTGACCACCATCAATGCGTTCCTGTCAGAGCTCAGTCGCTGGCTCGGCCAGCTCGAGGCCGAAACCGGCGCCAGCGAGCACCTACCGGGCGAGCGCGACCGCGACATCGTGGCGAGCCTGCAAAATTCGCTGACGCCGAAGATCCATGAGCTGTTCGGCAATTTCGAGCGCGTGGCGGCCAAGATCGGCCCGGAAGAGGAAATCCAGCACAAGGCGTTCGCCCAGCGTGAGCTGCACCCGCTGATGCTTGTTTCTCCGTTCGTGCACCGCACCTTCACCAAGCCGCTTGGCTATGCCGGCGACTACGAAATGGTGAACATGATCCTGCGCGACTCGATCGAAGGGCCGAACACCTATGCGCGCATCGTGAACAGCTTCGTGCTTGCCCGCGAGCCGGCCGAGGCGCATCGAAATCGCATCGATTTTCTCGTCGATCTGCTGCATCGCGAAGCGAAACTGGCAGCGACGGAGGGTCGGAAGTTCCGGGTACTGAACATCGGCTGCGGGCCCGCGCGCGAGACAGAGCGCTTTATCCGAGAAACAGCGCAGTGCGAGCGCGGCGTGTTCACCATGCTGGACTTCAACGACGAAACGCTTGAGTACGCGAGGCGCAGGCTCGGGGCAGCGTGCAGCCAGAGCGGCCGATCGCCTGAGTTGCGCTTCATGCACAAGTCGATCCACGACCTGCTGAAGGAATCGGCCAAGGGCGAAAAACCCGCGGAGCAATGGGACCTGGTGTTCTGCGCGGGGTTGTTCGACTACCTCTCCGATCGCATCTGCAAGCGCCTGCTGAAGCTGTTCCACAGCTGGACCAGGCCGGGGGGCCGCGTGGCCGCCACCAATGTCCACGCTAGCAATCCGATCCGGCTGTTCATGGAACACATCCTGGACTGGCACCTCGTCTATCGCGATGACGCCGGCTTTGCACAGCTCGTGCCCGAGGACTGGCGCCCGCAGATCAGCACGGACAGCACAGGCGTGAACGTTTACCTGGTAGTCGACAAGCCGGAGTCCGCAACTGGCTGAACGCGCAAACAGCCCGATGCTTGCCGCCTTCAAGGAAGACGACAGGCGCCAACGCGTAACGCACAGCAAGATCGGCTGCGTGCTGGCCCTCGTATTGATGCCCGCGGGCTTCGTTCTGGACTGGTTCGTTTATCCCAATGACCTGTGGCTGCTCTTCTCCGGCCGATTGCTCTGTGACGTCGGCGTGCTCGCCGTACTGGGCCTGTTGTTCACGAGCTTTGGCGAGCGCCATATCCGGACGCTGGGGATCGCGTGGGCGCTGCTTCCGGCCGCCGCCATTTCCTGGATGATCTGGTACGAGGGCGGGCCGATGTCTTCGTACTACGCCGGGCTCAACCTCGTGATTATCGCGGTCAGCCTGCTGATGCCGTGGACGCTTGCGGAAGTCCTGCTGACCTGCAGCATCACTCTTGGCTTCTATGTAGCGGCGTGTACTCCCGGCTTGGTCGGAGCCTTTGATACACCGGAGCACGGCCAAGTCGCGCTCAAGGCGTTTGCCAATAACGTCTACTTCGTCAGCTTGACGGCCATCATCTGCGCGACGGCGAGTTTCTTCCTGTCCCGCCTGCGCTTTCAGGACTGGCGCAACCGGCACGAGCTTGCTGACAGCAACAACCAGCTGGCAGCTTCCTATGAAAAGCTTGCCGAAGTCGACCGGGCCAAGTCCGAGTTCTTCGCCAACGTAAGCCACGAGCTTCGCACGCCGCTGACCCTGATCATCGCCCCGCTGCAGGAACTTCTGAAGAGCGGAGGTACCGGCAAAGCGACGTTGGATGAAACCATCACGATCGCACGTGACAACGCGCTGCGTCTGTTACGGCTCATCAACGATCTGCTTGACCTGGTGCGGCTCGATGAGAAGGGCGCGAACCTGAAGTTCTCCCCGGAGAATCTTTCGACGCTCGTCCCGGGCGTGATCACCTCCGCCGCCCACCTCGCCAAGGCCAAGGGCCTTCACCTCGGTGTCAACGTCCCGGAGGGTGAAGTCATCTCGCCTGTCGACGCAAACGCCATGGAAAAGGTACTGCTGAATCTGTTCACGAATGCCGTCAAGTTCACTCCCACCGGCGGCCGGATTGACATCGAGCTGTCCGAGGCCGACGGCAAGGCCGTCATCGAGGTTAAGGACAGCGGCATCGGCATTGCGAGCACGGACCTCCCCCGCATCTTCGATCGCTTCGGGCAACTCGACTCGTCCAGCACGCGCAAGTACTCGGGCGTGGGCATCGGGCTGGCATTGTCCCGAGACCTCGTTGAAGCCCACAACGGAACCCTCCACGCGTTCAGCGAGCCGGAGCACGGCACGACGATGCGCATCGAGTTGCCGCTCGGTCGTGGGGACGGCGTCGCGGCCGAGCCCGATGTCCAGGACGCGCTCTCGGAAGTTCATCGAGCGGCACAGCGCTCACTTACGCTGGAAGACAACAGTACCGACGAGCTTCCGGTAGTCGGTGCCGCCGGGCGAACCGTGCTGCTGGTCGAAGATGAGCCGGACATGCGGCGCTTCCTGGTGTCGCTGCTGGCAAAGACCTACCGAGTGGTGCAGGCCGCGGACGGCTTGACCGGCTACGATCTCGCCGTGCGCGAAAAGCCCGAGCTCGCATTGCTGGACCTCATGCTGCCCGGCATGGACGGCCTCGACCTGTGCAGCAAGCTGCGCGAAACGCCGGGACTGGAGTCTCTGAAAATTGTTCTGTTGACCGCTCGCACGGACGAGGCATCGAAACTGGATGCGCTTGAGCGTGGCGCCAACGACTTCATCACCAAGCCCTTCAGTTCTCTTGAGGTTCGTAAGCGGCTGGATAACCTGCTGCGGTCGGCGGAACTCGAGGACAACCTGCGCACGACAAACCGCCGGCTCGAAAGCGCTATCCGTACCTTGCGTGAAACTGAAGCCCAGCTGATCCAGAGCGAGAAGATCAACGCGCTTGGCACGCTCTCGGCCGGGCTGCTGCATGAGATCAACAACCCGCTCAACTTCACCCTCACTGCGATCCAGCTTGCCAAGGGCGATATCGATGACGACGACGCCGGCATGCGCGAAATGCTGGATGACATCGAACAAGGCATGCAACGCATCCGGAACATCGTGTCTGACCTGCGATCGTTCGCGTATCCGGAACGCGCGGCAAACCAGGGAATGTTCTCTTTCAACAAGGCGCTCGAAGTTGCGCTAAGGCTCTGCGCACATGAACTCAAGGACTGCAATCTTGAGCTGAAAGTGGCGGACGACCTGCGCTTCATGGGCGCGGAAAACCAGATCGTGCAGGTGCTGATCAACCTGCTGACGAACGCAGCCAAGGCCACCGAGCGCACATCTGCCGAGCGTCCGCGAGAAATAAAATTGTCCGCGTGCGACAAGAACGAAAATGTCCGAATCACCGTGCGCGACAACGGCGTCGGCATCTCCAAAGAGGCTCTACGCAACGTTTTCGACCCGTTCTACACGACCGGCGAGCCGGGGCAGGGCATGGGCCTGGGGCTCAGTATTTGTCACACCATCATCAAGAGCCACGGTGGTGAGATCAGCCTCAGCAGCGAGCAAGGCCATTGGACCGAGGTTTCCATCGATCTACCATTACACAGGCAGGAGCATCATTGATGGTCACGAACCACGACTACCGCCAGTTTCCCGTGCTGTACGTTGATGACGAAGTCCAGGCGCTGAAGTACTTCCGAAAAGCGCTGGAAAAGGACTTCGATATCTACACGGCCGAGAATGTCGCCGAGGCGACCACAATCCTCGCCGAACACGGCGACCGGATCGGCATTCTCGTCTGCGACCAGCGCATGCCCGGCGAGAAAGGCACAGACCTTCTTGCGCGCGTACGCAAAGAGCGACCGGGAATCATCCGCGTGCTCACCACTGCTTACAGCGATCTCGACAGCGCCATTGAGGGCGTAAACAGCGGCGCCATCTACAAGTACATTGTCAAGCCATGGGACGTGCGCGACCTTCGCGGCGTTCTCTTGCGCGCCATGGACTTCTTTATCGTTCAGCGCCAGCGCGACGCGCTGCTGCACGAGAAACTTAGCGTGCTGCAGCGCATGATGGTTTCCGATCGCGTTCGCAGCCTCGCGGTCCTTGCCGCCGGCCTGTCCCACCACATTCGCAACTCAATGTCCGCGCTGAAAAAGTTCCTCGACATGATGCCCGACAAACTCCACGCGGAAGTCCCGAAAGAGACCCTGCGCGACCCGGGCTACTGGCAGGACGTTTGGGAATCCGCCCAGATCGAAAGCCGGCGCGTGCTGCAGCTCGTAGAGAAGGTCTCATCCGTGGTCGTTGAGCCCAACGACGCATTTGAGACCTTCGTTGCGCCGTCTGCATTCCTCAGCGAGGCGGTTGAGCGGGCAGATAAGGGAGGTTGCAGGCTCGATCCGGCCACAGGCGACGACCTTGCCGAATTGAGGGTCAATCGTGAGTTGGCTGACAAGATGATCGATATCCTCTTGAGCAAAGCTGTTGCACTCAACGGCACGCGCGGCGACATCAGCATCAGGCTCGAGGGGCCTGTAACCGTGTGGGGAACACCGGGCGTGCGCTTTACGATTGAAGGCGCAGGCGACGGCTGGAAGGAATCCGCCACCGAGAGCCTGTTTACGGCGCTCACACCCAATTCCACGGGTGTGAAGGACGGCGGGCTCGAGATGCTGTCCGCGTTCTTCATCGCGAACCATCACGGCGGCGACGTGGCATTTATCCGGGACGGCAAGCCACGCCTTGAGTTGACATTGCCCAATGACCCAATGGCGGCCTCGCGTCCGCCCACGGAAACGAATTTCCTGGACGACCTGTTCGAAATGTTCGAAATGGCACAGATCAACGCACTGTGAGCCCGATGCCCGACGACAACGAGAAGGCCGAGCAATACCTGCGTACTGCACGCAAGATCCGGCGCGCGAGCAGCGCCTCAGAGATTGCATCGGCCGTCATTTCAGGTGTCAGCGACATGACGCCCAAGACCGCCGTGGATTGGCGCAGACGCGCCTTTGCACGCCGCGCCATCGAGGCAGCGTTGCACGGCCTTCAGATCTCGATCGAGCAGCACGCGATCGCCTCAATTGAGCTGGCATCGGACCTGCGCATCGGTACATGTCGCCAGATCGTCCGCCTGCTCTCCGGCCTCGCCGGGCACGAGGACAGCCTGCCGGTTGCTGAGCTGGCCGTCGCAACCGTGGCCCCCGGTGCAGAAACGAATTCGCTGGTCAGGGCTTCACAGCAGCTGCAATCCAACAGTGCTAAAACCCCGCTGGCCGTCAGCTCACTCGGGGGCCAACTGCTGGTGTCCACCTCGGCGCTGGAATTCGCGGCCGCGCGCGGTGTGGATGAGACGAGCTTGCACAGCATCCTGGGCGAGGCCGCCGCGCCTGTGCGGCGGGCTTGTGCCGCCGTTGACACCTGCCAGGTAGGTGAGCTGCGCTTCAGCAGAATCCTGCCCGACCTCGACATGACAGTCGTCGCACAGCTGGACGGCTCTGCCGGCGGCAGGCCGGTGATCCGGCTGACGCTGGGTCAGGCTGCAAGCCCACCGCAGGCCGCAAGGCTCAACCCGGCACCGCTTGCGGATGAGGCATACCCGGCGAGATTGCTGCGCCGCCTTGTGAGTTAACTCGCCAGCGAAATTCGCCCCGGCATTCAATCTTTGGCCTGCGCCGCCGCCGCGTGGTACGCTTAAGCTGATCTCGCAACAGGCCACCCATGCAGCAGTACATGCTACGCCTTTCCAGCACACGCCAGACAGCCATGGCAAAGTGGTCGGCCTTCTGGACAGCGCCGATGCGCCGCTTCTGCAGTCGCGCATTGATGGTGTACCTGTTGGCGAACTGCCTGTTGTTCACACAGGGCTGCGCGACCACCGAGTTCTACCAACGCGAAAAACTCAACGACCGCGCCATGCAGTTCGACCAGGACGGCGGTCTCAACTATTTGCGCCAGAAGATCGAAGCGGCGCGTGAGGGCTCACTGGGCGGATTTGGTTCTGCCGAGGCCGGAGGGTGTGGATGCCAGTAAAAACCATGCGCCACCGGGCGGCGCATCGGTTCGTGACCATCTTCCTGGTCGCGCTGGTGGTCTCGTACGGCAGCTGCATCTTCGCACAGCAGACTGACAACAACGCCCAGCTCGACATATTCGTCTTCAACCAGGAAGACCACGGCGGCAACAAGATCCAGAACGAGGAAATGCTGTACGTCGGCGCCCGCGCCTCGGCCAAACTCAAGGTCAACAAGGTCCTGACGATCCGCCCGACCATTTCCGGTGCCCTGCTGTACGCGGGTGGCAAGCCGGATGTGCCCTCAACCATCACCAACGCGACGACGACTTCAGCCTCGCAGCGCTCCAGCAACCGCGCAGGCGGCAAGTCTGACTACACGCCGGTCACGACGTCGATGGGCTTTGACATCAAGCCGATCGGCAGCGACTGGACACTCAGCCCGGGGGCATTCTTTTCCTGGCAGGACAACTACGTCTCGCGCGGGCTGGACTTCTCGGCCAGCGTGGAGCTGTTCAACGGCAACTTCATCCCGTCCTTCTCATACGGCTTCCGCTGGGACTCGTTGACGGCCGGCAAACTGGGATTGTCCGGTATATTTGGCGTGATGGGCGAGGAGGGCGAAGACGGCGAAGGTGGGGAGGGCGAAGAGGATGAAGGCGAGGGTGACCCGACCGTGGAGAGGGCGCCGCCGATCAACCAGATCGACACACGCTGGACGCACAACTTCCAGTTTGGCTTCACGCAGATCCTGTCACCGGAGTGGCGCCTGAACGCATCGGTTCAGTACACGCTCCAGCACGGCTCGCTGAGTGCGCCCAATGCGGTACTGACACTGTATGACCAGAACAAGGTGCCGGTCCTATTCGCAAACGAGAAGCTGCCCAATGTTCGCAACCGCCTGCAGTTCAACACTCGGGTGCGCTTCTCCCCGCTCACTGGCTGGGGTATTGGCGCAGACCACAGCTTCTACATCGACGACTGGGGCATCATGAATGCGGCGATCGAGCCGCAGGTTGACGGCTACTTCGTGCCTGAGGTTGCGCTCTGGCGCGCCTGGTACCGATACTCGTATCAGTGGGGAACGCGCTTTCACCGCGGGCACCCGACGCATGAGTACAGGTACCAGACCGATGACGCTGACCTGCTGACATTCTCAACACACAGTGGCGGCGCTTTGTTTTTTTTCCGCCTGGCACGCTGGGGCGAGCTCGACTGGAACTTACGCGTCAGTGGCTACGCCTTCAGCCGCAGCGACCACATCCTCGGCTACGGCGGCCTGGTCGGCATTGAATTCGACTGGTAGGAGACAAGGTATGAACAAACTATGGATTGCAGGGCTGCTGTTGGCGCTGGCCGGCTGCGCATCGGGCAAGCACACATCGGCGCCTGAGCCGGAACATCAGGAGCCGGCAGGAAACACCGAAGAGCCGACAGAGGACACACAGGAGCCCGCAGACGACCGCCCTGCGCTGACCGGCCTGGACGGCAAGTCCGTGGCGTTCGCCGATGCGCTTGCGCACGACAGGCGCACGCTGCTGGTCATCATGACCTCATGGTGCGTGCCGTGCCGCAAAGAGCAGCCGAAGGTCGAAGAGTTCGCGGAGACAAACGGCGGCACTACGCGCGTGTTCTACGTGATCGCCGGCAGTGACGTCGACAAGTCCAACGAGATCGTCACCGACCGCAAGTTCAAGCTGAACGCCTACGCCGACCCGGAAGGCAAAGTTTCCGAGTACTTCGACGTCGAGAAAACGCCGACGCTTCTGACCTTTGACGCGGATGGCAAGCTCACCGGCACCTACCACAGCATCGAGGACGTGCCCGCCGGCGAACAATCTGCCGCCACGAAGACGCTTGCGCCGGTCGCCGATTCAGGCACCGAGCTTGGCACCAGCTACGACGTCGTGGTGATGGCAACCGACGAGGAAAAGGCGGCCACAGACCTGGCCGCCGCCCGCGAAGTGTGTCGCGAGGCCGAGCGGCACCTGAGCGAATGGAAGGACGACAGCGACATCAGCCGGCTGAATCGCGAAGCGGGTGAGCATCCGGTGGAGGTCCACGGCGACCTGCTGAAGGTGATCAGCGCATCACTCAAGGTCTCGAAGGCAACGGCCGGAGCGTTTGACGTCACCTGGTACCCGCTCAGCGGTCTTTGGAAGCAGGCCGCTGAAAGCGACAAGCTGCCGAGCGAGACCGAACTGGCCGAGGTGATGAAATCCGTGGGCTACGAGAAAGTGATCATTGAGGACTCGATGGTCAGCTTCTCGCAGCCCGGCACGAAGCTCGGTCTTGGGGCTGTCGCCAAGGGCTGGATCGTTGATGCCGTGTTTCTCGCGCTGAAGAAGCGTGGTTACAGCAACCTGATCGTCAACATCGGCGGCGACCTGCGCACGGCCGGCGTTGGCCCCGAAGGGCCGTGGACTTTCAAGATCACCGACCCGTATCGGCCGCCCGCGCCGGCCGGCAGCTTTGAATTGCAGGACGGCTCCGTCGCGACCTCGGGCAACTACATCCGCTACACGGAAATTGAGGGCAAACAGTACGGCCACATCATCGACCCGCGCACGGGCCGGCCGGCCCCTTTCACCGGCTCAGTCAGCGTGTTCGCGCCTGACTGCGCCATGGCCGATGCATTGGCGACGGCCCTGTTCGTGATGGGCCCTGACGAGGGGCTGAAGTGGGTGGCCAAGACGCCCGGCATCAAGGCCATCTACGTAACCGAGGACGGGCTGAAGGCATCATTCGACATCGGCGGGTAGTCGGGCTCGCCCGACCTAGCTCGACGGAGTCGAGCAAAGTCTGGTGGCCGAGGTGGGACTCGAACCCACACGAGGGAAACCCCCAAGGGCTTTTAAGGCCCCAGCGTCTACCATTCCGCCACTCGGCCACTCTTTACGTGTCAAGCTTACTTAGCCTTGCGGGTCGCGACAGTCCACTGCTCCCAGCCGTTGATGCGCGGCCAACGGTCGAGCACCTTGGTCCCGTTCACGACGTAGTATCCCGGGTGGGCCGCCGCGGTCATGCACACGTGGTTGGGCACGATACGCACCCGGTCGCCCACTTTCACATCCCGCAGAACGCCCGGGTCTTCGGCCATGATGATGCCATGCTCCTGATTTGCCTTCACGACGCTGGCGCCGCGCAGACCCACGACCCTGCCGTAGCCGATGTTCGGGTTGTGTCGCTGCGCGCTGGTGTCTTTCGAAAGCGCAAGCCCGCCGGCGTCTACGATCAGCCGGTCCGGGTATGCGCCGATCACGCTTGCCAGCACGCTGACAGCAATCCGGTCATCGGGCAACGATTCAAGGCCGACCTGGTCCAGGTCACCGAACATATAGACGCCCGGCCGCATCTCGGTCACGCCATCGAGGTGCCGCGCATGCGTGGCCGTCGGGGTTGAGCCTACGCTGACCGTATCGCATGCCATGCCCAGGTCGCGGATACGCTGTGCCGCCAGGACCGCGGCCGCACGCTCGTCCTCGGCAACCTGGGCAATCTCGTTCACACTGCTGCATGCGTACGAGTGCCCCGCGTGGGTCAGCACACCGGCGAACAACACGCCGGCACGCCCGTTCACAAGTCGCGCGATCTCCAGCAGCGCCGCTGAATCGGGCGCGACTCCCCCACGCCTGTCGCCGCAGTCAATCTCGATCAAAAGGCTGAGCGGCGAATCAGACTGCCCGGCCGCGCGTGAAATCAGGTACCTGGCGAGCTCAATGTTGTCCGTCAGCACGTTGAGGTCAGCGCCAAGGCTGGCCAGCGACAACGCCTCATCGATCTTTGACGGCGCGAGCCCCACCGCATACGTGATGTCCCGCAGGCCCGCCTTCATGAAGTAGCGCGCCTCCGCCAGCGTCGACACTGTGATGCCGCCAAAGTTGCCCGCCGTCGCAATGCGCGCGACATCGACCGACTTGGCCGTCTTCATGTGCGGGCGCAGCTGCACGCCGAGCTGCTTCGCCCGCCCGGTCATGAATGCCGCATTGGACTCAAGCTTTGCGCGATCAAGCAACAGCGCAGGCGTCGGGATTTCACTGGTTGTCGTCATTCGGCGAGTATGCCCCGTAAGCCCCGATCAAGCTATGCTCCCGCGCCATGGACTGGGAAGTCATTCAGCAATACGTGCTTCAGTACGGCTACCTGGCCGTCATGGTCGGCACTTTCATTGACCAGTCCGGCCTGCAGTCGTTCGTGATCGCGGGCGGCGTCGTGTCACAGGTCGCCGACGGTGTTTCCATCTATGGCGTGATCATTGCCGGGGCGCTCGGCAGCTTCGTGTCGGATATCCTGTTCTACGGCATTGGCCGGTGGCGCGCGAACTGGCTTGACCGCATCGTGCGCTCCGAGAAAGGCCGCGCCCGCCTGAAGGTGCTTGAGCACGGCATGCATAAGTATTCGTTTCCGCTGATCACACTCGGGCGCATCCTGCCCTGGGTCGGGCGTTTCGTGCCAGCGGCCGCCGGGCTGCGCAAACTGAACTTTGCGCGTGTGGCGGGCTTTGCGGCGCTCGGCTCACTGGCCGTTGCGGCCGCCTACGGCATGCTCGGCTATTTCGCGGCCGAGTCCGTCCAGCACATGGGCCAGTACTCCCTGTGGATCTGGCTGGGCGCGTTGCTTGTCAGCTTCCCCGTCGCCGGCTGGCTGCTGAAACGCTTCGATCGCGCCGTGCAGCGACTGCTGGAGGCTGAGCACAAGGCGGAAGAAGAATCCACCGGGTTCGGCGACTAACGGCCGAGCTCGCCCGTTGCCTTCTGGAGTTGCAAGCGAGCGCGTTCGAGATTGATCTTGGTCTTCACCAGCGCCAGCTCAGCCTGTGTCAGGTCGTTCAGCGACTGCTTCACCTCGAAGCTGGTCGCAAGACCGGCCTTCTGGCGTTCCTGCTCGGCTTCGTAGGTCTCAGCCTGCAGGTTGCGCGACTCCTCGGCCGCGTTTACGGATCGGCGCGCGCTCTTGATCTGGCGCACCGCTGCGGCGACCTCGAGAATCACGCCCGTTTCCGTTTCGCGTGCGCTCAGGATCGCGTTGCGCTTGCTGATCTCGGCCTTGGTCAATGATGAACGCGCCGCGCTGTTCTGCAGCGGCACGCCGAAGCGCAGGTCAAAGCCGTACTTCAGGTTGTCAAAGTCGTTGTAGCTGCTGAGCGAGTCGTCGAACTCCTTACCGTAGCCGCTGATCGTGATGCTCGACTCAAGGTCCAGCGTCGGCAGCAGCCCATACTCACTCATGTTGATCGAGATACCGGCGTTTTCGATCTGCTTGGCGGCCTGACGAATCTCCGGGCGGCGGCGCAGGGCGGCCTTCACTTCGGCCAGCAGGTTCGGCTCATCGGCGCCCACGCGCGAAATGTCTGCGTTGGTGGTCGGCTCGATCACGATGCTGTAGTTGTCGTACAACGCGTAGCCGTGAATCAGGTCCGGGTGAATGGCATGCAGCAGCTCGTCGGTGCGCTGCTCAACCAGCGTCTCGGCCTGGATGATCGAAACCTGCTGCGCCTTCAGGTTTGCTTCCTGTGCCAGCACATCGAGGCGCGTGCCGATCTCGGCCTCGAGGCGGCTCTTGGCCAGGTCCAGTGCGTCCTTGGCGAGGTCTTCCTGCCGGTATAGCACATCCAGTTCCTGTTCAGCCTCGACCAGGTTCCAGTACGCCATTGCCACGGCCAGCGCCTGTTCATTGCGCGTGACTTCAACCTGCCAGTCGGCGACGTTCAGGTTGTTCTCGGCGATCCATGAATTGCCCAGGTTCGGCACGAAACCGAAGCCGTTCAACAGGTGCTGCGTGACCTTCAAGGTTGTGGACGGATAGAACTCAAACGACTGGAACGGGCTGTTGCTGTCGTTGCGCACGAAGTTGCCGCTGATGTCCAGCGTCGTGCCGGTCGCAAACGGCAGTGTCGCGAAAATGCCGAAGTTGGTGACGGCGGTGATGTCCTTTGTACGTGAGTCGCCGGGGAATCGACTCTGCACGGCTTGCTCGGTGCGGTTGTAGCCGAGGTTCGCGCCGACGGTGAAATCCAGGTTCGACTTCGCGCCCTGCACGTTCGCGCGCGCGACCTCCGCGTTCAGCTGCTCGAACAGGATGGCGCGGTTGTGCGTCATTGCCAGCTCGATGCAGTCATCGAACGAGAGCTTCAGGATGATCGGCTCTTTGCGGCGGTCCAGGCTATCCGGCTTGACCTTCAGGTCTTTCGGCTGGCGCAGCATCACCTCATCGAGCGCGTTTCGGAAAGCCTCGCTGGGCTCGATTTCCTTGACGCTGTTGTGGCATGCAACCAGCAGGCCACCGGTGCAGCAGAGCAGAATCAACAACTTCTTCATCTTCATCCTCGGGCGCGCCTGCGCGCCGTAACCGTGCGCGAAGGCGCGAGTATGTACGTGTCCTGTGGCTTATTCAAGGCGCGCGCTGGTCGGGTTTGGCCCTCGGATTCAGCCTTGATCTGCGCGGCTGCGTGCACACCGGGAAATGCAGTTCTCGGCGCCATCCGCCGGCCAAAGTTGCCTGATCTTGCCGCAGCCGGTGGCCAAGCCGGCGTCCATTGCCTAAAAGAATCCAACAGGCCCCCGCCTTCGGCTATACTTGAGGAACAAAGGCCGCAACAGCACGCGTTAAGGGCCTTGGAGCAAGCAATGAGCACAGCGACACCTGCTGAAAATGAGCTGATCTACGACTGGAATCGCACCGGCCACGACGCGATTCTCGACCGCAAGAAACCCATCGCCTTCGATGACGAGACTTTGCGTGACGGTTTGCAGAGTCCCTCGGCGATCAACCCAACAATCGAACAGAAGATTGAAATCCTGCGTTTAATGGAAAAGTTGGGCATCGACCGCGTTGACTTAGGTCTCCCCGGCGCCGGGCCCCAGCACATCGAGCATATCGAGGCGCTGCTCAAGACCATCGTCGACGAGAAAATGAACATCAAGCCGGGTGCCGCTGTGCGCACGGTGGTCAGCGACATCGAGCCGATCGACATGCTGCAGCAGAAATTCGGCATTCCGATCCAGGCCAGCGCGTTCCTCGGCACCAGCCCGATCCGCCAGTACGCCGAAGGCTGGACGCTCGAAAAGCTCATGAGCACGATGGAGACGGCCGTGAAATGGGCCGTCGAGCACAAGATCCCGGTCATGTTCGTCACGGAAGACACCACGCGCAGCAAGCCGGGCGACATCAAGGCGTTGTATTCGCGCGCCATCGAGCTTGGCGCCTACAGCATCTGCGTCTGCGACACCTGCGGCCACGTCACGCCCCACGGCGTGCGGCAACTGGTCAAGTTCGTGTTCGATGAAATCGTCAACCCAGCCGGCAAGGGCACGCTAGTCAACTGGCACGGCCACAGCGACCGCGGCCTCGGGCTGATGAACGCGCTCGCGGCCGTGGAGGCCGGTGCCGACATCATCCACGGCACGGCGCTCGGCTTGGGCGAGCGCGTCGGCAACACACAGATGGACCAGTTGCTGGTGAATCTGAAATTGCTGGGTTTGATTGACAACGACCTCAGCGCGCTGGCCGAGTACGTGAAGAAGGCGCACGACTACACCGGCGTGCCGCTGCCGGAGAACTACCCGGTGTTCGGCGAAGACGCCTTCGACACCGGCACAGGCGTTCACGCCAGCGCCGTCATCAAGGCCAAAAAGAAGGGCGAGGACTGGTTGGCGGACCGCGTGTATTCAGGAGTCCCCGCCAGCGAATTCGGTCTCGAGCAACGCATCCGCGTAGGCCACATGAGCGGCAAAAGCAACGTGATCTTCTGGCTCGAAAGCCACGGCATCGAAGCCACCGACGACCGAGTCCACAAAATCCTCGAAGCCGCGAAGGCCAGCAAAAAGCTGCTTAGCGATGAGCAGTTAAAGGATCTCGCACAGTAAGGCGGAATGCCCGCAGTGCCAGCGAGTGTGCCAGCATGTCGAGACCCGAGGACTTCAGCCTTACGTTTGGCTTCCTCTCCGATAGCTGGGAGCGAGAACACTGCTTCACAACAGCCGCCGCCTGCTACGACTATCTGGGCTTCGACCCCGCCGGTAGCGCGTCTTTCGTGGAATGGGCGGGAGACGACAGTCTGCTCGAACGGCAGTTCGTGCTCAATTCAGATCAACTCAATCAGCTGTGGGCGGCGGTTCAAGCTCTCGAACTTTCGGCGACCGCGAAGCACTACCAGAGTGGTAATGGCAACCCGGAACCACGCTACTTTCTGCGAGCGAGCTATCGCTCCACAGACCACATCCTCATCGCTCGCGGTCGACCACCAAAGCTGGAACCGTTGACAGAAGCCGTCGACGCAATCACCGCATCGGAGTTTGTCAGGGCCATTAGGCCGGCTCCACCGGCGGATACGCCAAAGGCCGTCTACCTCGCCCAGCGCAGCTGGCGCGGAGACCGTTGAGCCGACTGGATTCACCTAAAGACTTGCCTGCCCCTGCCGCTCGATTCTCGTGCCGTTACACTTTTGGGATGAAACTTCGGAACTCGGCCAAGGCGGTGCTGGTGCATGAGGGGCGCGTGCTACTGACGCGCTGCGTGGACCACTCCGGCGACTGGTACTGCTGCCCCGGCGGCGGACAGGAGCCGGGCGAGACGCTGGCGCAGGCCGTGGCCCGCGAGTGCGTCGAGGAAACCGGCGCGATCGTGAACGTGGGCGACATGCTGTGCGTGCTCGAGTTCCATGACCATCACAACGCGACCCACGCCATCGAGTTCTACTTCGCCTGCACGCTCGAGGGCGGCAAGATCGGCATGGGCAACGTGCCCGACAGCGCACAGGTCGCGGTCGAGTGGATCGATCCGCAGAAGCTGAAGAAGATCGACATGCGGCCTTCCGACCTGGTGCCGGTCATCAGTGAGCTGAAGGGCTTCAAGTACCTGGGCGACGTCTCCACCCGCCTGCAGCGCGTTGACCCCTCTGACGCATGAGCCAATCGCGAGTAGCAATCATCGGCGGTGGCGCGGCCGGGTTCTTTGCGGCGATCACGTGCGCGGAGGCCGGCGCGGCGAACGTGACGATCCTCGAGAAATCGCCGCGCTTCCTTTCGAAGGTCAAGATATCCGGCGGCGGACGCTGCAACGTCACCCACGCCTGCTTCGACGCGCGCGAGCTGGCCAAGCACTACCCGCGCGGACAGCGCGAGCTGATCGGCCCGCTCAAGGGCTTCCAGCCCGAGGACACGGTCGAGTGGTTCCGCAAGCGCGGTGTCGAGATGTACACGATGGACGACGGCTGCCTGTTCCCGATGAGCGACTCCTCGCAGACTGTCATCGACTGCTTCGTCCAGTCTGCGCAGGCGGCCGGCGTGAAGCTGCGTGCCAACGCGGGTGTCGAGGCAATCAGCCACGACGATGGCGTGTTCACACTGACACTGGCGAGCGGCGAGGCGCTGCAGGCCGAGCAGGTGCTGATCGCAACTGGCGGCTGCCGCGTGCCGGCGATGGGCGCGCTGGCTGTTTCGCTCGGGCATACGCTGGAGCCGCCGGTGCCATCGCTGTTCACATTCCACTTGGACGTGCCGTGGGTGCGCGAGCTTGCGGGCATCGTGGTCGAGCCGGTGGAAGCCTCGGGCGTCGGGCTGAGCGAAACCGGCATTCTGCTGTTCACTCACTGGGGCGTGAGCGGGCCGGTGGTCCTGCGCCTTTCGGCGTGGGGCGCGCGCAAGATCGCGGAGGCGGACTACCACTTCCCGCTGACAATCAACTGGCTGCCGGAAGCGGACGTCGCGGCCGAACTTGCGGCGCGGCGTGAATCGAGCCCGGCGAAGCTGGTGGTCAACACGCCGATCGCGCCGTTACAGGCGCGTCTGTGGGAGGCGCTGGTGATCGCAGCCGGCATCCCGCGCGAGACGCGCTGGTCGGAGTTGTCGAAGGCTCAGCAATACGCGCTGGTTCAACAGCTCATACGCACCGAGCTGCCGGTCAGCGGCAAGACCATGAACAAGGACGAGTTCGTCACCTGCGGCGGCGTGCGGCTGAGCGAAGTTGACTTCAAGACCATGCAGAGCCGCATCGTGCCCGGGCTGTACTTCGCGGGCGAGCTGCTGGACATCGACGGCATCACCGGCGGTTTCAACTTCCAGTGCTGCTGGACGACCGGCTGGCTTGCGGGCAACGCCATGGCCGAGCGTGCGGGCGCTGAATAAGGTAGCGATATGCCTACTTGGTGGTTCGTACGTCATGGGGAATCGCAGGCGCAGACCGGCGAATGGGACGGTCCCGACCATGAGACGCCGCTGTCACGCCTCGGCGAGCAGCAGGCCGACTCGCTCGCGCCGGCCGTCGCCGAGCTACCGATCCAGCGCGTGCTGGTCTCACCGTACCTCCGCGCGCGCCAGACGGCCGAGCGTGCCGCACGCCTGCTGAGCCATGAGCACCAAATCGTGCACGACCTGCGTGAGCGCGTGATGGGCGAGGAATACCGCCGCCGCTACTACGAGCCTGAAGTCAGCATCAAGCTCGCGACGTGGGACTTCACGCCGCCGAATGGCGAGAGCATCGTAGCCGCCGCCGGGCGTGCCATCCGCGCGCTTGCGGCGCTCGATGGCCCGCACAACACGATCGTCTTTGCGCATGGCCGCATACTCGCGGGCGTGCTGACACTGCTCGATGCTGTCGATCCATCTACCGGCGTCGAGCCGATCGCCAACTGCGTGCCGGTCATTCGCAAGCTGCCGGTGGGCAGCTGGGCGAGCCTGGCGGAGAAGCTGGAATGAAGCTGCTGAGTGCCCTGTTGATTTCTCTGGCCATGCTTGGCGCCGCCTGCGGATCAACCGAGCCGGCAACAGCCCATGACTGCGCCGAGGCCTACTTCAAGGCACAGGTGGCGTTTGACGTGGATCGCATGATCGAGTTGACGGCCGAGGCCAGCCGCGAGCAGGCCCGCAAGCAGATCGAAGATCAACTGAAGGCCAAGCGCGACAAGATCGAGCGCATGGTCATCACCATCACCGGAGAGCGCGTCGAGGGCGAGCGCACCATCATCAGCTTTCACCACATCACGTTCTTCAAGGACGGCAAACGCGCCGAGTACGACGCCGAGCGCCAACTGGTAAAGGAAGACGGCAAGTGGCGCGTGTTGTAGCGTCATCGGCCACTGAGGAGTCACTATGAAGAAGCTGCTGTTGCTGACAGGCCTGCTGGCCGTGCTGATCGCGGGCTGCGTTTCCGGGCCGCCGCCGCGAGACGCGGAGTATTGGCGGAACTTCGTAAACGACTCGCCGCCGAGTTCGGATGAAGACATCGAGTTCTTCCCGCAGGGCGAGGTCGACCGCGATGTCGAGCTTGGTGAGGCCAGCGACTTTCACTTCAAGTTTATCGAGACCATGAATGCGGCGCCGATCTGGGTGATGGAAGTACGCGAGGACCGCAGCGGCTACTTCATCTTCAACGAAGGCTGGATCGACGGCGCAATCCCGCGCAGCCGCAACCGCAAGGTTGAGTTCAAGCTCAGCGCAGACGAGTACGGCAAGGTCCGAAGCGCGATCATCAACAGCGGGTTCCTCAGCGTGCGCAACGACTTTAGCGGCAGCGGCACGACTGACTGGAACATCGGCGTAGCGGCCGGCGGCGGCACGAAAGCCGTCAAGCTGGAAGGCGCCCAGCCCAACGAGGCACGCGAGATCGTGTATGGCGTCTACGAAATCGTCGTCAAGCCGCGCTACGCAGCAATGGTCGACGCGCCCGTGTTCGAGCCCGAAGACTGGCAACACGCACCGGAGTACCAGCCGCTGCGCTGACGCGGCTTGCCACTCAGCCAGCTTTGGGCGAGCGTTTGGTGGGAAACTTGGGTTGCGGTAGCCTCAACGGTTGCCGCTCGACATTGGGCGAGGACGTGAACACTGGACGTGTCTGCCCGACCTCGCCCCCAACTGGAACACCTTCCGCGCCGCACGCCAGCACATGCGCGGCAAGGATTGCGGAATTCAGGGCATGGTCAAGCAACGGACGCTGGTCGGTCATCGTCTCCTGACCACCCCAGAACCGGAGAGTGACGACTCCTGCCTTTAGCGTCAGGTCGGCAGCCGATAGGGCTACGTTCAGCAGTGCATTTGCGAAGTCCGTTTGGGCAAACATGGCCTTCGTTGTGGCTTGATCGTGCGCGCAGATTCTGAAATGCGAATCTATGTCCACGTCTCCTGTCTGAACGTCTTTGGATTCAGTGCGCCCGCGGTATCTGGCGCTGTGGATTTCCAGCCCTGCGGGCAGATTCGCGGGGACTTCGGCCGTAGCAGAGACAGTGAGGTGAAGGTTCTGTCCGACCGCGTGGCCCCAACCACCGCCGCCCATGGATTGCTCTTCCAGACACAACTCAAGTCGGGGCCCACCACCCACTCGGATGAAGCGTGATCCGTCACGGATCATCGCATTCTGCTCGGCCCACTTTGCAAGTCGTGACCTTCGCCGACTAACTACGAGCAGCGTTGCGGCGATCAAGACGACCGGGATTGCCAGGTGAATGACTAGGTGCGCGATCAGTACCATTGGCTCGAACCCGGGATATCCAGCACAATAACAACCGCCAACTTGTGGATTTCATCCAATCGGCGATTTCCTTTTCCATAGTTTTTGCTTTACTAAGTGCATGGCCAATGTGAAGCACAGGCGCAGTGAGAATGCACCCGGCGACTTCTATGTCGATGAGTCGTGCATTGATTGCGCCACCTGCCGCTGGATGGCGCCGGAGGTTTTCAATGCACAGGGCGGCATGTCGGCCGTGTATCACCAGCCGACAGACGACGCCCAGCGCGCGGCGGCCTTGCGGGCCGTCGTGGCATGCCCCACCGCGAGCATTGGCGTCACTGAACCGGGCTCACGGGCGCTGCTGAAGGACGCGGTCGCCCAGTTCCCCCACGAGCTGGAAGACGGCGTCCACCACTGCGGCTTTCACAGCGAGAACAGCTATGGCGCTGCCAGCTACTTCATCCGGCGCGAGGGTGGCAACGTGCTGGTGGATTCGCCACGTTTCGCCGCGCCCCTGGTCAAGCGCATCGAGGCGCTGGGTGGCATCCGCTGGATGTTCCTCACCCACCGCGACGACGTCGCCGACCACGAGAAGTGGGCCGCCAAATTCGGCTGCGAGCGCATCATCATGGCCGCAGACGCGCGCGGCATGAACGCCGAGACCAAGCTCAAGGGTGACGACGACTACGAGATCGCCCCCGGCCTGACCGTCATCCCGACGCCCGGCCACACGCGCGGCTCAGCCTGTCTCCATTATGCCGACAGGTTCCTGTTCACCGGCGACCACATGGCCTGGTCTCAGCGGCTGGGGCACCTGTACGCATTCCGCAGCGCCTGCTGGTATGACTGGGACGAAGTCGTGAAGTCACTGCACCGGCTTGCGGATCTGACCTTCGAATGGGTGCTGCCGGGACACGGCTGGCCTCTGCACGCTTCGCGGGTAGAAGCCGCCCGCCAGCTGAAAAGCTGCCTTGAGTGGGCAAAGACCGCCTAAGCGCCCGCCGGGGCACTCTTTACACAGCCTTGATAAGCGTGTGCGGAAGCACAAACCCGGCTGTTCAAAAAGGTGGGCCTCTTTATAATGGCCGCCCTCATGAATCACCGGTTACTGTTGTCCCGGGATGAAATTCCCGAAAGGCAAACTGAAACCATGGACGGAAGTTGAACCCTCAGACCCCCGAGAGGGAAGGAGCGAGCGAATGAAGTGGGCACTCATCGGAATCGTAGCATTGGCAGTGATCGGCGGCGGTGGATACGCCATTTACAAGCTCACGGACGCACCGGAGCAGGCACAGGAATGGTGGGACGAGAAGAAGCTCGATAACTTCGAGACTCTCGCCAACCGCGAACTGGACGACTTCGAAAAGAAGATTGCCGAGCACAAGCAGATCCAGAAGAAGATGAAGGTTGATCGCGTGCTTTGGGCCGGCCATGCCGAGCTTGGCGACGCCAACTTCAAGGAACAGAAAGACACCGGTTTCTGGACGCTCTACGGCTACGAGCACGAAATCGAGCACCGCACCAAGCAGGGTGAAGCCCTCGCTTCCTCCTACAAGGAAGCGGCCGGCGCTGCCAACGCGGTCATCGATGCCGACACCGGCGAACTCGCGGCCGACGCCATGATCACCTGCCGCATCCCGCAGAAGGACGGCACAACCATCAGCCGCGAAATGAAGGCGGAAGACGTGATCGCCCAGCTCGGCAACATCGAGAACGCGCTGGTCGAGGCTGAAGCCAACAAGGACCGTGTGGCGCAGATGGTTGACCAGTACGACCAGTCCATCGAGGCCTGGAACGTGCAGATCGCCAAGGAAGAAGAAGAGATCAAGGAACTGCGCAAGCAAGTCAAGAGCATCAGTGCCGAGATCAAGCTGCAGAAGGCCAAGGAAGACCTCGCCGAGTTGAACAAGACGATCAACGGCGACAGCGACGACAGCGAGCTTGGCAAGCTGATTCGCGGCTTTGAGCAGCGCAAGACCAAGTTCAAGGCCGAAGAGCTGGTGGCCGCGGACGAAGGCAAGAAGGGCGGAGGCAGCGTCAGCCTGTCGGACCTCGACAAGCCGACCAAGACCGACGGCGCCAAGAAGAGCCGCTTCCTGAAGTAGGGAATCGGACGGTAGAGAAGCCCCCGCTGAAAGGCGGGGGCTTTGCTTTAACCACGCAACCAGGCCAGATGCTCAGCCGTGATGGCGAAGTCGTCCCGCCCGATCCGCTTCAGATCGAACTCCCCCACCAGATCGGCCGGCTGCGCGGGGCGCAGCTCGGTCAGCAGGCCTGCACTCCATGCCAGCAGGCCAAGCACGCGTGCGGGATCCACGCCGGACTCGCGCAGATGGGCCAAAGCCAGGTCACCATCGCGCTTGGCCATGCGACGCCCGGCGGCATCCTGAATGAACGGCACGTGCGCCCATTGCCTCGGCGGCGTCAGCTCTAGAGCTTCATACAGCGCCAGCTGCCGGGCGGTGCTGGATATCAGGTCGCGCCCGCGCAGGACTTGCGTGACGGCCTGATCGGCGTCGTCGACGGTGACGGCGAGCTGATAGCTGGGCAGATTGTCGCGACGCCAGAGCACGAAGTCGCCCAGTGTTGACGGGTCAATGGTAATGTCCCCCTGCACCTCGTCATGAAACTCGACGGGCTCGGAGTCCCACAGGAAGCGCCATGCGGGCGTGATGCCACTTTCAAGTCTGGCTTGCTCGAAGCCGCGCCAGCGCCCGCGGCAGGTGCCGGGATAGATTGCTCCCTCGTCGCCGTGCGGGGCGCTCGACGCCTCCTCGATGTCCTTGCGAGTGCACGTGCAGGGGTATGCAAGTCCGGCTTCAGCCAGTCGCGTCAGGTGTGTTCGGTAGAACTCGAAGCGGGTGTGCTGGTCGTACTCGCCGGGTGGGTCGCCCGCGTGCGGGCCGGCATCCCAATCGAGCCCAAGCCATGCCAGCTCGCTTAGCGAGGCCTCGCGCAGCTCGGGCTTGCAGCGGGCCTGGTCGATGTCCTCGATGCGCATGACCACGCGGCCTTGTTCATGCCGAGCCCACAGCCACGCCAGCAGGAAGCTGCGCGCGTTGCCCAAGTGCAGATAGCCGGATGGCGTCGGTGCGAGTCTGCCGACGACGTGGCTCACGCGAGGCGCTCCCGCGCTATGGCGTCGGCAACCTCGTTCGTGGGTTTGCCTTCCTTGGCGGCACGCTCGAGAACCATCAGCGTGTTGGCGTGGATCTTGTCTACCACGTCAAAGCCGACCTCATGCCCCTCGACGTACTCGGTCACGCCCTTGATCAGCGCACCAGCATTGGCGACGTAATCCGGCACCCATACGATACCCGCCTTGCGCAAAGATTCTCCCGCGGCCGGGCTGGCAAGCTGGTTATTGGCGCTGCCGGCGATGATCGCGCAACGCAGGCTGTCCGCATTCTGTACGGTGAGAATGCTGCCGAGCGCGCATGGGGAAAGCACATCCACCTCGGCACTCAGGACGCGGGCGGCGTTCACCACCTCGCACTCCATCTTCTCGCCGACTTCGGCCGCGAGGGCCTGGTCGGCGTCCGCCACGAACAGCTCGGCGCCTTCGGCATGCAGCATGGTGACCAGTTCAGCCCCCACCGCGCCGAGGCCCTGCACCGCGACGCTGCGGCCCTCGAAAGATTCGCTTCCGAACTTGTGCTTCAGCGCGGCCTTGATTGCAGCCATCACCCCGCGGGCTGTGGCCTTTCCAAAGTCGAGGTCCTTGGCAACGAACTTTGTTTCCTTGGCAACCTCGACAAGGTCCGCATGCGTCGTGCCGACGTCGAGACCGGTGAAGTAGTGCCCGCCGAACTGTTCAATCGCGCGGCCGAGCGCCTGGAAGGCCTTGGCCCGGTCCATGCCGTCGGTCTTGATCACGACGACTTTGCCCCCGCCTGCGGGCAGATCGGCGCATGCGGCCTTGTAGCTCATGGCCTGGGCGAGGCGCACGGCGTCGGTAACCCCGGCACTCTGCGTCTGGTAGCTCAGCGTGCGGATGCCCCCGAAGGCGGGCCCCCGGCGCGTGCTGTGGATGGCAATGATGGCATTGAGACCGGACGCCGCGTCACTGACAAAGGTCAATGACTGGCAACCATACTCATCGAGTACTTTGAATAGCGGCATCGGTGTCCCTTGTGGGGGGCCCGCAGTTTAGACTTCCATTGGCGCGCAATGCAAAGAATCCCTCGTATTGCCAAGCCCGCGCCCGATATCACACTGGCCGCATGGCACGCATGCCCTTCTTCGCACTTCTGCTCGGCATGTTGGCCGTGGCCACCGCACCCCCGCTGATCCTGCTGGCAGATGTGCCGCCGTTTGCGCTGGCGGCGTGGCGGCTGCTGATGGTCGCGATCGTGCTGTTGCCATTCACCGCCGGCCGCCTGATCCGCGACCTCAGGCAGCTCAGCGGCCGCGAGCTGACATACCTGATTGCGTCCGGCGTGCTGTACGGTGTCCACTTCGGGCTGTTCAACCTGGCGTTCGGGCACACGACCAAGGAAAGCGTGGTCGTGCTGCTGGGCGCACAGCCGCTGATGGCGGCCGCGATCGGCGCGCTTTGGCTTAAGGAGAGCATCACCCGCAAGATGCTGGCGGCGTCGGCCCTCGCAATTGTCGGGCTGCTCATCTTCGTTTGGCACGACTACCGCTTCGATCAATCCAACCTGGTCGGTGACGCGCTGGTACTGGCTTGCGGAGTGGCAATCGTGCTCAGCTACAGTGCAGGCCGCAAGCTTCGCCCGCGTATGAGTCTGATCGGCTATCTCGGGGCGCTGTACACAATCGGCGGGCTGACCTGCCTTGCCAGCGCGCTGGTGGCCGGCGATGCGCTATTCGGCTACGGCGGAAATCAATGGTTCTGGCTTGGTTTGGCCATACTGGTGCCAACTCTGGTAGGCCATTCGCTGTTTCACTACGTAGTAAAGTACGTGCCCGTGTTCTACGTGAACCTTACGATCCTTGGTGAGCCGATACTGGCCCTGTTGCTGATGTACCTGCTGCGCAAGCACTACGAAGTCTTCCGCGAAAGCAGCCTGACCCCCACGCAGATTGTGGGCGGCCTGCTGCTGCTGGGCGGAGTGGCGATCGGCCTGCTGGCAGGGCGCAAACCCCAGATGGCGGAGGCATCCCCATGACCCGAAAACTCCTACCGATCGCGCTGATTGCCGGACTGCTTGCGTGGACACTCGCGCCTGCAGGCGCACAAGAGGCTCAGCCCAAGCCGGAGTTCAACAACGCACCTGTCACCGACGTGCTGCTGTGGGCGCAGAAGTCGATGGGCGTCGGTTTCATCTATGAGGGGGATGTCCTCAACAACCCCGACTCCAAACAGATCCGCAAGGTCACTGCCAGCCACGTCGAGCCGCAGACCAAGCCCGAGAAGACCCTGCTGCTATTCGAGCTGCTGAAGCGTTGCGGCCTGGTGGCGTTCGAAGTCGGGGGTATGCCCGGGCCGACGTATCACCTGTACGCTGCCGACGGCGCGGCGCGCAACGCAGTGATCGTGCGCGCCCCCGAAGAGCTGGGCGGCATGTACTTCGCCTCGCTTGCCATCGAGCTGCACAGTGCCGGCGTGCAGAGCGTCGCCCCTCGCATCCGCAACGTGCTGACGCCCGGCGTCGGCAGCATTGAAGTGTTCGAAGACACCCACAGCCTGATCGTCAGCGACTTCAGTGAGCGGCTGTTGGCCGCCTGGGAAATTGCAATGTCGGCCGACAACGCGCCCGACCGCGAAGACGACCTGGTGGTGATGGATTACGCGGTTCGTAACGGCACGGCCGAGCGGGCGGTGGCAGCAATCGAGCGCCTGCGCGAAACCAGTGAAACGTGGAAGGCAACCATCAACGAGATCGCAAACGTTTTGCTGCTCAGCGGCCGCCGCGACGAGGTCGATCGGGTCATGACGCGCCTGTCGCTGCTCGACGGCCATGAAGAGAACGCCGCGTTCAAGGAAAGCACACAGACCATCAAGCTGATCTACCTGACGCCCGCCGAGGCTGTCGCGACTCTGCGGCAGATGTTCGAGTCCAAGGTCGCCAGCGGCGCGGTCCAGATCGGCGGCTTCGAGCGTGATCGCAAGGTGGTGTTCCGTGGCAGCGACTACGACGTTGAGCGGGCTAGAGCCGCGATCAAGGCTGTCGACAACAAGCCCGAAAACGAGAAGAAATAGCCCCTGCCCCAACCCCGGACTAGAATGCCGCCATGGCGCGCACGTCTCTCATTCTGCTCTGCCTTGGCGCGGCTGTTGCCGGCTGTGCCTCCACCAGCGAGCCCCCGCCGCCCGACGGGCCATTGCTGCGCGAGACAACCCTTACGCGCCACGACGGCACGGCCATCTCGCTCGAGGAGCTTGAATCCATGCGCTACTCGGCCATCGCGACGGCCGAGACGATCTCGCGCATTGAGCACGGGCTGCGCGAACCATGGGCCGAGCAGCGCACGCCCGAGAAGATCCTCGAAGAGCTGAGCCTCGCCTACCCATCCGACATGCGGCTCGCGCGCACGCTCTGGGAAACGGCCGAGCCGCGAGGCTTCGGGCAGGATCGTGCGGCCTTCAACGAGTTCGGCTTCTACAGCAACCAGATGGTCCCGAATGGCTTTGCACCAAGGGCCCGCCCCGCGACGCTGGAGCAATTTGTCAGCCTCGTTCTCGATGCCCATACCGATGCCGACCCGACCGGCCAGCTGCTTGCCGCATGGCGCCGCTTCTCGCCGTCCGTGGACGAGCGGCAATCCGGCTATCTTGCATCAAGCTGGACGATTGAGCTGGACTACGCGCAGCCCGTAACGGTAACTCTCTGCGAGAGCCTGCTGGGGCCGCACCAGCGTTGCGGCGTCGAGAACCCGCTTGGAGTAAGCTTTCCCGGCCCGCAGGATCAACTGGATGGCTACACGGCTCCGGCACTGCTGCTGGATCTGGTTTTGCCCGGCCCCGACAGCCCGGTCGTCAGCGGGATCGTCGCGCTCTCGCGCCTGGCCGACGGCGGGGCACAGCGACTGCCGTTCACGGTGGCTGAAGGCAAACGCGGCAAGTCCGACGACCTTGATCTGCGATTCATGCAGGCGGCGCTTCACGGGCTGCTGGACGGCAACTGCTCGCTGACATCTTTGCCCGCTGCGGCCCGCCGGGTCAGCGTGACCTATTCGTACCTGGTTGAGCTTGGCGAGGCTCGCGCCACGCTGTCGTTTGAGCGCGCCGGCAACAGCTGGGAACTGAAACTGTTTGAGTATGAGCCCGCAGCCGCGACGCTGCTTGACGGCCGCGCACGACTCGACCTGCTGCCGGGCATCCGCGACCTGGTTCAACGCGCGCGCCGCGACTGAGCACTGGGATTCAAATGACAAACGGCCGGGGGATCCCGGCCGTTTGTATTTCCTCAGTGTGCCTCGTCCTCACGAGTGTTTCGGACTGGTCTAACCCTAGTCTTCCTTGTGGACGATCATGAGCTTGCGGATGATCTTGTTCTCGGGCAGCAACTTCTGGAAGAAGAACTTGAGGCCCTGGGTTTCCGCGGCGTTGAACTTGGCGCGGATGGTGGCGTTGGTGTCGTTGGTGTCGATCATCGAGTAAGCGATCCATGCGCGCTGCTGAAGCTCCCAGCTGGCCTGGACATATTCACTGGCGATCGCGGTATCCAGGACCGGGGCGCTGTCTGCGTGAGGCGTGCTGCGCAGGGCACTGAATGCGCGGCGCATGACGTCCTTACTGGTGTCCGGCGCTTCCAGCTCACCAAGCAGGGCCTGGTGCACGTAGATCAACCCGTCGGTGTCCTTCAGCGCTTGCAGGATCTGCAGGGCGTTGACGCGAACCTGGACCGTTTCGTTGCGGTTTGACGCCAGAGTGCCAACGCGTTCCAGAACCTGCTGGCGGTCTTCGACGGCCAGCATCAGGTTGGAAAGCTTGCCGACGCATGCCTCGGAGGTCTCTTCGCGCAGCATGGCCATCTGTGTGTTGAAGTCCGGGTGGGCGCTGTTTTCGTTTCGGATCAACTCCAGCTCATAGGAGCGTTCCAGCGTGCCCGCAGCTGACATCGGAACGTGAGCGCCGATCTGCTGCAGCTCAGCCACGCTAAGCTGGCCCTTGAACAGATCGTGCTCGCACAGGGCCTTGGCCGCGTCGAAAGCGGCGCGGGTGCCGGACCAGGTAAGCTGCTTCAGCAGCTCGGCCTTCCACTCGTCGATGAGCGGCTGAGCGAACTTGCCTTCGTAGCCCATGTCCTGGCGCTCGACGCGCTTCATCCACTCGGCGTAGATCTCAGCCTCGTGCGGCGCGTTGATGGCGAGGAAGTTGCGCAGGGCCTGCTCGTTCTTGTCGAGGCCGCCCGGCGCGGAGTCCATGTCGGAATCCTCGAAGATGAAGCTGCGCCACGCGAACGGGTGGTTGAAGTAGGCGTACGTCATTGCCTTGTTGTCAATCAGGTTGAAGCAGGCGATGACTTCACGACCCAGGGCCGCGTCGGCCGGGGCGGGCTCAAACGGCTCGAGCTTGATGTCCTGGCCGACAACAAGATCACCCTTGATGATCACGTCGCAGCGCAGGGTCAGCCGGTCGCCCTTCTGGGTACGCTCCAGGCCGGTGTACTCGCCGCGGACGATGTACATCGAGTCCTTGGCCATGTCGAACATGGTGAAGTTGGCCTGCAGCGCGGTGGACACCAGGGTCATCACCGTGATCACTGCGAGTGTTGCGATTGCCTTCCGCATGATTTTTCCTCTGTTACCTTCTCTGTGTGCGTCCGCACGGGTCTCTGTTTAGTGGCCCTTGCCGTCAGCGCCGAGAATCAGGGTGGTGTAAGGGAACTTCATCGAAGCCTTCACAACCTGGTCCAGTACCGGGTCAGCTTCTCCCAGGGCAACCAGGTAATCCTTCGCGAAGCAGTTTACGTTACCGGCTGCATCTACCGTGCGACCGGCCGACAGCGCCACGATGGCGGCGTTGACTTCGGCGCCGGTCAGCCCGTTGGTCTCACGACCGTCGATGAGGGCCTTCAATTCGGTGACGTGGGCGTTCTCGCTGCGAAGGTCGCGTGAGGCGATCAGCGCTTCGCGCAGCAGCTTCTTGCTGGTGGTGGACTTCAGCAGTCCCTTCACCAGGTCGAGCGTGCGGTTGCGAAGCTCGGTGCCGTCGTAGTCGGCCTTCGGGCGAATCAGCCCGAGGCTGCGGACGATCACCATGCGGGTGTCGTCGTTGCCGGCCAGCGGGTACTGATCAAGCAGGCGGTTGATGGCCTGGTTACGGTCCACGTATTCCAGGGACATGCTGCCGAGGCTGGTGGTGGCCCAGCTGGAGTCACCCAGCATGATGTCGAGCAGCGCATCCAGCGCGCCTTCGGCCGGGTGACGGCCCATGGCGGTCAGAAGCTGGTTGCGTTCTTCGCTTCCCGGCAGGCTGAGCACGCCGAGGTCCTTGATGCGGTTCCGCTGTTCGGCGGTCATGGCCGGGGCGTACGTCTCGTAGTGCCAGGAGAGCTCGACAGCGCTGTCGACCGAGAGGCGGCTACCGTCGAGGGCAATCGCGTTCAACATGCGGTCGATGGCGAGCTGGTCGATGGCGCTGGTCGCAAGTTGCGTCTGGATGTACTGCGCAACGCTCAGCAGGTCGCCGGCGGTGCATTCCGCAGTGCTGACGGTGCCGCGCTCATCATCATGGATGGCGTAACGGCCGTCTTCAGCACGTGCACTGAGGAAGTAGATGGCCTCGCCGGTGCGCAGGTCGGCGTCGTAAGCTGCCAGCTTCAGCTGGCGGATGCTCACGAAGCGGAACTCACTTCCGATCAGGGTTGCGTCGCCCTTGAGCACGGAGTTCACCGTGATCACGCCTTCGCGGCGGACGAAGTCCTGACCGTCCTGGATCGCGCCGTCGTTCAGCCGCTTGTAAACCGCGGCGTCCTGGCCTTTCACGCTCAGTTCGATGTCTTCGACCCGGTCAAGCTGGCCAACCAGCACGACCTGGGCATTCTCGGTAAGCTGCTGCACGGTGGTGCGGTGCAGGCTGTACTTCTGCGCCTCGGCTGAGGCCTCGCCCGCGACGATCATCGCCAGCATGGCCAGTGCGCAGAATAGGGTCTTGGTTTTCATTCCTGTCCTCAGTTCGTGTTTGTTCGTTTATGGGGTTCCCAGTCCTGGCCCGTGGCGCTTACGGCGCGTTCGGGTCACGTCCCTTTCCGGGCAGGTGCAGGGTGTCGAGGGCGTTGAGGTCTTTCTGGATGAATGAATAGCCGTAGCCGTTCTGCCAGATCACCTGGGCCGGGTCCATGATGGTGCCTACTTCGCCTGAGTTCAGGCCCACGGCCTGGGCGATCATGTTGCTGTGGAGTGCACCGAGGTGGCGTGAGTACTCGATAACCGCTTCTTCCTCACTGTGGCCCGGGGTGGTGGGCTTGAGGACCGGAGCCGCCTTGTAATCCAGGGCGAACAGGTCACCGAACACGCCGGTCGGCTTCGGTACCGGGGCGAAACCGCCGCCCGCGTTCTGCGGGATGGCGCCGAGGTTCTCGACGTTCTCGTTGTCGATGTTGTCACCGATCGTTTCACCAAGCGCCTGGCTGAGCTGCGGCGCGCCGGCCGGGAGAAGCTTGGTCAGGAGCACCAGGCCGATTTCGCTGTAGTTCTTATTAAGGAAGCGGCTCTGCGGCGGCGGGAAATCGCCGGGGCTGTTTGGCGGCGGGCTGGTCCAGCCGAACATCACTGAGCCCTGGCTGCCGGACGGGTAAGCCTGGCGGTCCACGACGTAGAGCACCTGGCCGCTCGGCAGCACGATGCGCTGAACGGGCGCGGTGACGAAGTTGATGTCGAGGCTCTTCGGTGACCAGACCAGGAAGCCGAACTGGTCACGCTCACGGATACGGGTGCCGTCCGCGTTGCGGCGGAACCACTGGCTCATGAAGCTGAGCATCAGCGGGTACTGGTTGTTGACCTCGATGTGCGTCGGTGACTGCTCTTTGATGAGCCAGCCGCTGAAGCCCGCGGTCGCCAGTGCCTGGATAGTGTCGGCAAAGAACGCGCCGATCACACCGCCAGGTCCGTCGTCCGAGTCACGACCCGGGTCAACGTACCAGACATCGTTGTAGTAGCCGGTAACCAGAGGGTTCTCGACGCAGAAGGTGAACACCGTGACACCGAACAGCGGGTCCGTGCCCGGGGTACCCACAGCTGAGCCGCCCGGAGGGCCGGCGAACTTGCCGTCACAACCTGCGAGCGAAGCAATGGCTCCGACCAGCAGCAGGGTGGGGACGATGGTGAGTAGCTTGCGCATTTTCGTTTCCTTTTATCCGCGACACACGCGGGGTTATCTTCAGTTCAACTGGTCCTAGCGGTACGTTCCCGGCAGGGTGCTGAGCGGTCCCGGGGTCATCCAGTCGCCATTCACGGTGTCCTGCAGTCGCAGCAGGTCTTCCACCACGAACTGGAATTCCTTGCCCGCGGCAATGAACGCGGTCATGTCCAGGACGACACTGAGATTCATGATGTCTTCCTGGTTGTTGACGGCGCCCGGAAGGGCGTAGGCGCTGTCAATCATGCCGAGGCCGTAGCCGATCAGGTGGTTGCCGACGCAGGCGAGGTAGTAGGAGTAGTTCACCCCATCGTCAAAGTCGATCGTCGAGTTGGTACCCGCGGTCGTCTGCTGCCAGTTGTCGGAGAAGCGCTTGTGGTAGACGCCACCGCCGGCCTGAATCGTGCCGCCGCCACCGAAATAGCAAGGTACTGGCACGCCCTGCAGGGCAGTAATGGAAGTCTCGATGTGCTTGTTCTCTGCGGGGGCTTCCTGCCAGGAGACAGCCAGAAGTCCCTGCGGTGCTCCCTGGCCGTTGTATGCGTAGTCGAGCACATTGCTCGCCGGCACGACGATCTGTTCCACGCCGTTGGCGCCCGTGCCGGCCGGGCCCGCAGGAATCGCTTCCTGCTGAGAAGGAACTGAAAGTCCGGAAATCGGCGTCACGAGTTGCGCGCCTTCAATGATGCTGATCGCCATCGACGAGAAGTCGACGCTTTCATAGCGCACCGGCGGGTTACCCACCACGGCCGGGACAATCGCCGAGCCGTTGACTTCGCGCAGGAACCACTGGTGTTGAAGCGACAGCGTCCAGGCCGCGATGTACAGAATCGGCGAAATGCCGGTCGAGGTGACCGTCGGGTCAGGCCACGCGGCGCCGGCCGTCTTGTAGTTCTCAAGGGTGTACGCCCAGTCTTCTTTCGGCGCGATAGTCGGGCAAGTCGGGTTGTCCGTGCACTGGCCCATCATCGCCATCGCCCACAGGTCGTGACCTGGGGTCGCCTGCTCGACGAAATCTGTGACCTGAAGGTTGATGGCGTTGAAAGCCGCCACATCCACCTCTGCATCACCCGAGATCGGGTCGATCACTTCGGAGGGAAGGTTGTAGTGCACGATCGGAGTCTTGCGGATCGGGAACTGTTCAACCTGACGCAAGCCGTTGAACTCGATGCCGTCGGAGCCGCAGCCTGCAAGCAGGACAACTCCAAGAGTCATAAGTACCGCTACACGCTTCATAAGTCTCTCCTGGCTTCAGAATCCGACTAATGTCGGGCTCGGGGTCAAACTCGGGGTGCTTCCACACTTGAATCAGTAGCCTGTTAGCTAACGCCGTGCCAAAACTTTCGTACGGCGCAAATGCCTTATTTCAAAGCCTTTGTGAAACTGTCTCGGAACCAACGTATCCACCGTGTGTGCACTTATTACACATAGAGCCCGGTCAGTAGTTCCAATGCTTCCAACGCAGCAAGGGACCAGCTCAACGCACGAACACGCAATTCAATAATAGGAGGGGACTTTCGGGGTGCCTCAATGCTACGCGCCGCGGCCACGGGGTCAACTGGTTGCCGGGAATTCCGTCCTTCCATACAATTCCCGCCCGCTTTCATTACTGACACACCGGAGAAGCACTTGGCAGACAACAAGAAGACTGAGCCACGCGTAATCGAAGGCGACCTGCTTGCGGGCAATGCCCGGTTCGCAATTGTCGCAAGCCGCTTCAACGAGTTCCTGGTCTCGCACCTCGTCAGCGGCGCGTTCGATGCCATCAAGCGGCACGGTGGCGACGTCAGTAAAGCAAGCCTCGTGTGGGTGCCCGGTGCCTTCGAAATCCCCGTCGCTGCGCTCAAGCTTGCAGAGAGCGGTAAATACGACGCCGTGATCTGCCTCGGTGCGGTGATCCGCGGCAGCACCCCCCACTTCGAGTACGTTGCAGGCGAGGCCGCAAAGGGAATCGGCCAGGTCGGCATCAAGACCGGCGTACCCTGCATCTTCGGCGTCATCACCACCGAAAACCTCGAGCAGGCCATCGAGCGCTGCGGCAGCAAGATGGGCAACAAGGGCTTTGAAGCAGCGGTCACCGCCATCGAGATGGTGAATCTGCTGCGTGACGTGAAGTAGCTGGTAGTTCCGGCAGCGATCCGGTTTGGTATACACGACGCCATGGAAGGCTCGAGCGACCAGGCCGATTCCCGCACCCTCGCCCGCGAACTGGCGCTGAAACTCCTATACGTGTCGGACCTGAGCCGCCCCGAACAGATCGACGACCAGCGGCGTGACGTCCTGGACATGGAGCGCCCGGACTCGCGCATCGCGGCGCTGGCCGGCGAAATCGCCGACGGTGTCCGCACCGAACGTGAAGCGCTTGATGCCGCCATCCAGGAAGTGGCCGTAAACTGGCAGGTCAGCCGTATGCCGGTGATCGACCGCGCGATCCTGCGCATGGGTGTTCACGAGCTGTTGTATATGCACGACGTGCCGCCGAAGGTCACCATCAACGAAGCCGTTGAGCTGGCCAAGAAATACTCAACCGAGAAGTCCGGCGCCTTCGTTAACGGAGTACTGGACAAGATCTACCAGACCCGCTGCCCCGAAAAGGTCTAGCCCTTGGGACTCTTCTCAAAGAAGAAGAAGGAAGACGCACCCGCAGCGCCACCCGTCGAGCCGGATGACGCCGACGCGCCGCCGCCCGAAAAGAAGGGCATGCTGGCCAAGCTGACCAAGGCCATCTCGCGCACGCGCATGGTGCTGAACCGCAAGGTGCTCGGCGCCGTCGGCCTGGGCCAGAAGATCAACGCCGACATTCTCGAGACCATTGAAGAAGCCATGATCGAGGCCGACTTCGGCGTCGAGACAAGCGACTTCCTCATGGATGTTCTGCGCGGCGCCTGGAAAGGCGGCAAGATCGAGACCACGAGCGACATCGTCCCGTTCCTGCGCAAGGACCTGAAGCATCGACTCACGCACCGCGGCAATTCGCTGAAGTTCGCAGAGAAGGGGCCGACCGTCATCCTCGTCGTAGGCGTGAACGGCGCAGGCAAGACCACCAGCGTGGCCAAGCTTGCCTGGTACCTCGAGAAATCCGGCCACCACACGGTCCTCGCGGCAGCCGACACATTCCGCGCCGCTGCGGTCAAGCAGCTTGAAACATGGTCTGAGCGCATCGGCTGCGAAATCGTGACGGGTGCCGACAACGCCGACCCGGCCAGCGTGGCCCACAAGGGTGCGGAGCGCGCAATCGAAGTCGGGGCAGACGTCCTGCTGGTAGACACCGCGGGCAGGCTGCATACGCAGAAGAACCTGATGGATGAGCTGCGCAAGATCCGTAATGCATGCCGCGCCAAGCAAATCGAGGGTGCGCCGCACGAGACAATCCTCGTACTAGATGCAACCACAGGCCAGAATGCGGTCGTGCAAGCCGAGATGTTCAAGGAAGCAGCGGAAGTAACCGGCCTGTTTCTGGCGAAACTCGACGGCACGGCCAAGGGCGGCGCAGTACTCAGCATTAACGAAAAAGTAGAAGTACCCGTGAAATTTGTCGGGCTTGGCGAGAAACTGGAAGACATGCAGCCCTTCGACGCGGACCAGTTCGTCGAGGCGCTGTTTGACCTGGAATCCCTCGGTGCGGAAGACGCGACGGAGTAGCCGGTGCCAGTAGCAGAATCACCACGCGAAGTGCGAGACCTGCTGGCCGGGCGGCCGGGCGGCGTAAACCGCGTACTGCGGCGCTTCGCCAAGCCGGTTATCGACTACGCCACCGCGCTGATCCCGGACCGTTCCGCGCCATTTGAGCGTATGGTTGAAGACATTCTGGTCGACGTGATTTCGCAGGCGCGAACGACTGCCCGCGCCCAGTCAGACGAGCAGGTATTCGAATACGTGATCGAGTCCGCGCTTCATACCGTGCGCGCACGCTACCGCGATGTGCTCGACGGTGAAGCCAAACCGAGCAAGGCCACCACCAGCTACAACTTCAAGGAAGTGCTTGAGCGTACGAAGCTGACCGAGGCCGAGCTGACGGCCGGCATCAGCGAAGGCAAGTACCGCGCCGTCCGCGACAACGACCAGTTGAAGATCAAAGGCGACAGCATCCCCGGTCTCGGGGCGCGAAAGGCCAGCCAGGCCTATCACGTCACGGCGGCGGAGCGCGAGTTGCTGTGCCTGCATTTCCGGCTCGGCTTCAGCCCGGAGTTGATCGCACGCTGGGCGGGCCTGACGGCGACGCAGATTGAGGAGTTGCTCGGCAAGGCCGCGAACCGGCTCGCCGAGGGCATGGCCCGCAAGAACCGCGGCAGCGCCGATCCCAAAGATACGACCATGCGCCGCTACATCGACGGGCGCATGCCGGAAGATGAAACGGCCAAGTTCGAGCGCAGCATCATCAAGGACAAGATCGCCCAGCGGAGGCTGGATGAGTTGCGCTCACAGAGTGACGCGATCCGTGAGCTGTTCGACAGCGCCCCGTACGAGCTTTCGTCGATCGCGGTAAACGTGCGCGCCCGCAACCCCCACCATGCGCTTGCGCTTCCGCCGGTGGCTGCGCTTTGGCTGCAGGTAGTCGGCATTGCCGCGATCATGCTGATGTTCCACAGCGTCGGCGCCTACATCGCGCCGCCGGAAGTCGAGATCACAGCGGTCGAGGGCACACCCAGGATGCCGACAGACGCGCGTCTGAAGATCGGCGACAGCGTTGAAACACCTGATGGCTCACAGGCCCGACTCGTGCTTGATGACGCCAACCGCGTCCTGATGGCGCCCGGCAGCAAGTTGAAACTGCTGGAACCTCGCGAGAACGCCCGCCAGGTCATGGGTCTCGAGGCCGGTGAAATCTGGGGCCGCTTCACATCCGCTGGCCACGCGTTTGTCGTCGAGTTTCCGGTCTCGGCCGGGCAGGTTTCCGAAATCGCCAGCTCTGGCGGCGCAGACTTTGACCTGATTGTTGGCCCGGCCACATCCGACATGCTGCCCGACAACCTTGAGCGCGAAAGGCTGCGAGCATTCGTCGCGGCATTTGAGCCGGGCAACGGCGGAATTGCCGCAAAGACGGCAATGCTGGCTTACGCGGGTTTCCGCTTTGCCGAGCCGGGGCTTGAGGAAGGCGACCGAATCGAAAGCGTCGAGGGCATCGCGATCGGCAACCGCGAGGACCTGCTGGCGGCCGTATCAAAGCTCAAGGCAGGCGAACAACTCAAGCTCACGATCGGCCGCGGCCAGGAGCGCGTTGCGTTGTCCGTCGCTCGCATTGAGCTGAAGCCGCAAGCAATCGTGCGGGTGTTCCACGGCTCGATCAACGCAGGCCGGGAAGGTGCCGAGCGCGTACTGATCAATCGGGGCCAGTGGGCCATGTTCTTCGACGGCCAGCCGCCGCTCGTCGGTGTTCGGGGCATGGAAGATTTCCGCGTGCTGCGCATCAGCGCCGATGAACGCTTCAAGACTCGCCTGCACTGGCTGAATACCGAAAGCTTCCCGCTGCGGGCTGAAAACAACCTGCTGGTGGTCGACCGCGCGCTGCGTGCGCTGGCTGCCAAGCTTGAGGCCATGCGCGCTGAGGAAATCCTGCGCGATGGGCCGCGCGAGATCACCGCGTTCGAAAACATCATGCTCGCTGCGATCGAGGACGCTGACGCCCGACTGAAGGCCGAAGAAGGCCATCCCAAGGGCGACGGCGCTGCGTCACTGTCCGACAAAGCGCTTGTGGCGAGCAAGGACGATGTTCTCGGCATCATCGGGCACTGGCGCCGGCAGGCCGCAACCGGC
Organism: Planctomycetota bacterium; assembly: GCA_020425605.1. Taxonomy (GTDB): domain Bacteria; phylum Planctomycetota; class UBA8742; order UBA2392; family UBA2392; genus JACKID01. The sequence continues at coordinate 144,134 of JAGQRH010000004.1, forward strand.
GTGTACCCCACGCTCGGAAATGCAGCAAAGACTCTAAGCGCGCCGATCTCGCGCTTCCGTGACGAGCTTGAAAGCCGCGGCGAAGAGCTGACCCGCTCGATCCTGCTGCAGGAAGACATCAAGAAGCTTCAGAAGGCGATCGACGAACACGACGCCGAAATTGCATTGTTGAAGTCGTCCGACTTCTACGACGCCGATGGCAGCGAACGTGCCGCATACGACGCCCAGATCGCTGAGCTCGAGAAGGAAGTCCGCGCCGGCGATGATGCCAAGGGCCGCGTCGAGTTGCTCAAGATCAAGCTCAACGCGCTCGACCAGAAGATCGACGCCGAGAAACGCAAGCTGCCCGGGCTGCGAAAGTCTGTCGATGACGCGCAGGCAGCGCTCGATGAAGTGGACCAGCAACTCGCAGCCAACGTGTACACGGCGGCAAAGCTCGCGGCCGCAGAGCAGAAGCTTGAAGACGCAAAGAACGGTCTCGCGGCAGCGCAGACGGCGCTCGAGACCATCAAGAGCGAAGTGAAGCTGGCCGAGGACGCAGTCGCCGCGGCCGACAAAGCCCTGACCGATGCCAGGGCACCGCTGGCCGATTTGCAGGCCACGAAGGACGCGGCGGATGACTTATTGGTCGACGCCGTTGCTGCACGCGGAACGGCACAAGCCGCGTCGGAAACCGCGGACGCCGAGGTTGAGCGAATCCAGGCCGAGCTTGATGCGCTGGCCGCCGACGACCCGGGTCGCGCCGCGAAGCAGACCGAGCTCGACAACGCCAAGGCAACCGCCAAGACTGCCGCCGACAACCTCAACAATGCCATCAATTCGGCAACCGACGCCAAGACCGCCGTCGACAACGCAGCCGCTAAGCTGGACGCCGCGGAAGCCACTGTGGAACAGAAGGCTCTCGCGCTCGAGGATGAACGCAAGAAGTCGACCGACGCGGCCAACCGCCGAAACGAAGCCGCCACTGCTGTCACCACCGCATCGAACGCAGTCACCACCGCCGAGACAGCACTGAAGATTCAGCAGGATGCAAAGACCGCCCGCGCGCTGCTCGACACCCGGCGCGCCGATGCCGCAACCACGCTCGGCGTGGCCAAGGCAGACCTCGCAACCGTCGAAGACAAAGCTGCCTCGCTCGATGCAGAAGCAGAGCCGAAGCGCGAGGAACTTGGCAACGAGCTTGCCATCATCAGCAAGGCCGATACCGCAACACAGACGATCGCAGACAAGAAAGACGAACGCGGCCGCTACCAGGCCATTTCAGACGACATCGCGCGCCATGAGAAGGATCGCGCCGCGGTCGTCGCCCAGCGCGACCAGATCGCGGGCTCGAACCTGGTCGTGAATCACGAGACGCTGACGGAAGAATACGAAACGTTGTCACGCCGCATTGACGCGTACGAGTTCGTCCGCGCACGCGGGCTGCTGGAAGACGAAACCTTCGCCCATGAGCAGAAGGCCGCGCAGGACCGCTTCCGGGAAGCCGCAGTGGCTGCAGGGTTGCAGGCCGTCGATCTGCTCAAGGGTTACTGCCCGGACTACGCTGGCGATGCCTACAAGCCGTTCACCGGAGATGAAGGTGCCCGGCTTCGCAAGGCGGTGCTGGAAGCCCTCTGGAAGCTTTACTACGACGCAGGGCTTGAGGCTGAATCTGACGGCAACACGGATGTATGCTATTATGTCGCTGTCCAGTCCGGCGCCGGTGCTGACGCGCTTACCCGGATTGACGACCGCTGGAAGGCCTACCTGTCGGAGGCGCTTGGCAAGCAGGGTTTTGAGGCGATTGCCGAACTTTCGCCCTCAAGCCTGCAACCCGCGCCCGCATTGAAAGAGTGATCGTGGCCAAGGACCGCGTCCTGTGTTGTGTCAAAAGCAAGGTCTGGTTGCCCGATGAGTACCTGACGACCATCGTCGGCGACTGCGATCGCGGCAAATTCAAGATCACGCGCCCATTCACGTTCCCGTGCATGCTGATGCCGAACGGCAACCTCTACATTGAGGAACAGGAAGGCGTCGAGATCGAGAACGACGAGTCCAACCTGTCGCAGATCAGTTGCGGCAACTGCGGCGCAGACGTTGAGATTCGCGAAATCGACATCCGCGAAATCCTTGACCGCCTGCGCCAGCGCGAAATCACCATGAAAGAACGCCGACGTTTGCGCGAATCAGGGAAGGTCGACAAGGCCGCCAACCCCGACAAGTAGACAGGAGAAGCCCATGAACAACATCCGGTTGCTGACAGGCGGACTGGTGCTGATCGTGCTCGGCCTTGCGGGCGGCACAGGCTACCTGATCTATGACCGCATCCAGAGCGAAGTCGGCTCGACCGAGCGCGTCACAAAGCAGGACGTTGAAGAAATCCGCACTGACGTCACGACGCTCAAAGACAACGACAAAGTCCAGACCGCAAAGATTGAAGTGCTCGAAGACGAAGTGGTACAGGTTAAAGGCCGCGTTACCGCCGCCGAGGGCAAGCTTGAGCTGCAGGATGCGCTGATCAAGAAGCTGCAATCCGACACCACGGCAAACCGCGAAGACATTCAGGCGCAGGAAGCAAAGCGCCAGAAGATGCAGGAAGAGCTCGATGGCCACAAAGCGGAGCTGGATGCGATCCGCGGAAAGCTTGAAGACGCAGAGAAAGAGCGCAAGCAGATCCGTGATCAGTTGAAGGCCCAAGGCGAGCGCATCGACGCCCAGGAAGAACGACTCAAGGAAATCGAAGAGAAGAGTGACAGCCGTGACGCCGAAGTCGCCGCACTCCGTGCGGAACTGGCAGCCCTCAAGAAACAGCTCGGCCTCAGCGACCCACCGCCGGAAAATTAGGCCTAGCCACCCTTCGAGATATCCCGGAACAGCAGCGTGAGCTTCATTGTGGGCTCTGCGGGCAGTGGATCTTCGCCGCCTGCGGCGGCATCCGTTCCGGTATCAGTCCCGCCATCCGTGGGCTGGCCGGTATCGCCGGCCGGCTGGGCCGGTGCTGCCTCTGCCGTGCGGCGGTAGATTGCGCGGATGGTGTGTGTGACCTTGCCAACCGTGGCGGAAGCCTCGACTTCGAACACTGTTGAGCGAACCACCAGCCACGGGCGGATCGCGTTGTAAATCTCTTCGGTAAAGCCCTCGATCTCGGTGGGCGGCTCTTCGCCGTCGGATGCCGCCTGGTTGTTCACGCGCGTGACGAAGGCCTGGAAGCTTGCGAGGTCCTGCGGGCGGAATGAGGCCTTGTCTTCTTCCTCGGCCGGCGGTGCGTTGGGGTCGATGTTCGGGTCCGGCTCGGCTTCCGGCAGCTCGCCGCCGTTTTCGTCGGCCGTGACGATGTCCTGCCGGTCCTGCTCACGGGCGGTGATGATTTGGTCAACGACGTCCCACGTCAGTTTCTCGTCCAGTGCCAGCAGCACTTCGCGCGGGCAGGTGTTGATGTTGATGAAACCTGTTGAGTACAGGGTGATGAAGCCCAGGATCGGCAGCGGCGTCGGGTCCGTTGAGCGCTGGTCGATATTCTCGACGGATTCGCGGCGCTTCTCGAACTTCTCCTGGTCGGTCAGGTCTTTCCAGTCGGCGGGCTCTTCGTCCTGGTTGGGGTCTTTCTGCTCAAGCCCCGTGTCTGCCTTGCGGATCGGCCCGTACAGCAGCGCATCGGTCCAGCCTTCGACCTGCAGCAACTCGCCGACGGTCAGCATTTCAAACGGCGTCTGCTTCTTCATGCTGCGGACGTCGGGCTTTGAATTCGGATTGGCAGTGATCTCAAGGTCGTCGCTGTCTTCGCTGGCACGCTCCTCAAGATACTTCACCAGGTTGCGCACGAGGGTCTCGGTGTTTACCGAGTCGTCGCCGGCGCGCCGCACGGTCTTGGCGTCGCCGTCCAGCATCAATCGGTCATCTTCGCGGCGGCAAATGGAAATCAGGCGCTGCAGCGTTTTGCGCGCCTTTTCCTGCTGGACTTCATTGCCACGCACCAGCGAAAGCAGGTTGAACTTGCGTTCTTCGTCCGAGATCAGGATTTCGGGCTGCGGCGGAGTTTCGCCGTCGACCGAGTCCTCACTGCCCCAGCTTTCGCCTTCCCATGAAACCGGTTGGGCCCAGGGCTCGTTCAGGCTGTCATAGTCCGCATGGTCGTCGAGGCGCAGAATCACCTGGCCGCGCACCATCGCCATCTGGGCCAGGTAGGCGGCCTTCAGGTCATCGCGCACGTTGGCCGAGATCGAGATTTCGCGCATCACGTCGCGCTGGAACGCGAACACCAGCACGGCCAGCAGGATGATCAGGATCATCACAATCAGCAGCGCAAACCCGCGCCTGTCTTTGCGGGAATTGCCGGACTTCGGCTGCTCTTGCTCGGCCATGGCTGTTTAACGCACAGGATCAGCGACCGTTTGCATTCTTCGCACGAAGTACAACGGTCAGATTCTTGCGCTTGCCGTCGCGGATGACTTCCAGCTCAAGCCGGTCACCCGGCTCATGCTTGGCAAGCAGCACCCGAAGTTCGCCGGTGCCCGTTACGGTGTCGCTGTTGGCGAACACGACGACATCGTCGACCTTCAGCCCGGCCTCTTCGGCCGCGCCGCCGCGGGTGACGTTCGTTACGCGGATGCCGCCTTCTATGTCGAGCTTCTTGGATTCCGCAGCTTCCAGGTTCACAAAGCTGGCGCCCATCGTGACCTTCAGGGTGACGCGCTCAGGCTGGTGACTGTCGGGCTTGACCTCGGGGTCTGCCGGCTCTTCGGTTGTCGGCTTGGTGGTGTCCTTGTCGGCTTTGCCAGCGCGAAGTTCCGCCAGGCGACGATCAAGGTCTTCCTGTAGGCGGCGGCGCTCAGCATCGAGGTCGCGAAGGCGCTCACGCAGGTCCTTCACCTTGGCGTCGTCACCGAACTTGTCGTCCTTGTCGGCCGTTGAACCAAGGGTGATCATCAACGGCTCAGAACGACCGTTTTCGTGGCGCACGCCCAGGCTCAGCATGTCGCCGGGGCGCTTGGCGGCGATCACGTCTCGCATCTGCTCAATGGTTGTAATGGTGTCTTCGCCGGCCGAGAGCACGATGTCGCCCTTCACCAAACCAGCCTCCGCGGCGGGGGACTTGTCGTCCACGCGTGTAACTTTCAGACCGCCATCGATCCCGAGCTTCTTGGCCTCGGGCGCATCGACGACTTCAAGCTTCACGCCAAGCCACGCAGTACCAGACTGGGCGGCCAGCGCAGTCGCGCCCATCGCCAACAGCATCAATGCACAGAAAACCGAACCGGCGAATCGCATCGCTATCTCCGTCACAAATACAGAACTCAGGACCGTTTATCATACGGATGAACGTCCGGCGACGCGAACGGTTTGGCTGGACTTGTCCACACTCCTTGGCACACTCTGCACAAAGGACGCGAAATGGTTCATATCGTCGAGATCATCAACTATGTCCCGCGCGCTGCGAAGCCCGGCCGCATAGAGTTCCGAATTAACGGAAACACATACCACGCCAAGTGTTACGCAGATCCTGAGCTGGCCGATGGGCTGTTCGTCGAGGGTACGTCGTACCCAGTGAGCCTCTCCGTCGAGACCGAAGGCCGCGTGGAGTACGCCAACGCCGGCGAGCCTGTACTTGAGGTTGTGACGGCGGACGCCGCCGGTGACCGGGTCAAGGCCGTCGGGCGCACCTGGGAAGGCGTTGACCACCAGATGATCAAGCTCGACTCCGAGCCCAGCGTCGGGCTGAAACTTAATCTGCCCCAGACGGCCAGCGACTACCGCGGTGGAAGCTGGCTCTCGGCCGTCGGATTGCTGTGCGCCGACCTGCCGCCGGAAGACCATGACTAGTTCCGGGTGCACTTCGGCCAGACCACTGGCATAGTGCCCCGCCCCGGCCCACAGAGATTGCGCGTTGCTACCGCTGCTTCAAACGCTGTTACTGAGCACCGCCGACGCGGTGAACGAGCTGGCCGACAAGGCCGGCGCGCTGGAAGCCCTGTATTCCACGCTGTTCGACCCGCAATGGAACCAGGATAACGCGACCACCATCTGGCCGGTCATCATGGGAATCCTTGTGCTGACGGGGATCGGGCTGCCGGCGCCGGAAGACATCTGGCTGACGCTGGCCGGCTTCAGCGCCTACAAGCAGGCTGGCGACCACTTCGTATGGTTCTATTTCGTCGGCGCCTTCGTGGGCACCAGCTTTGCCATCCTGCTGGGTGACACGGGCGCGTGGTTTCTGGGACGCAAGTTCGGCTTTGATATCCGGGATCGCTTCAAGTTCATGAAGCGCGTGCTGACTGAGAAGCGCATGCGCCGCGTGCAGGGCTGGTTTGACAATTACGGCAGCTGGACGGTCTTCCTGGGGCGGCAGGTGGCGGGCGTGCGCTTCGTGACGTTCTTCAGCGCGGGCACCATGCGCATGTCGCTGCCGCGCTTCCTGCTGTTTGATTTTCTGGGCTGTCTGGTCAGCATCCCGATCTGGCTCAGCCTCGGCGCCGCGGCCTCGATTTACGGACGCGAGTGGCTTGAGAAGGCCTCCAAGAGCATCAGCGGCGGGCTGCTCGGCGCAGCTGTCGTGGCCGTGATCGTGATGATCATCGTGATCAAGGTCCGCTCAGCCAAACGCGCCAAGCGCGACGCAGCCGACATCGAAGAAGAAATCCGGCTGTCAGCCAAGACCATCGCGGTGCCTTCCGACATCACGAAGCCCAGGCCAAAGTCCGACATTCAGGCCGGGTAGTCCAACAGCCCGAAAAATGTCGCAATGGGGTGGTAGACTCCCGCGCGGGGGATTCTTTGCGTACTTCGGTTGGAACAACGGAACGTCAGCTCAACCTGCTCAGCGCGCTGTTGAAGGCGCGTGAGCCGTTGGCGTGGGATCGCATTGTCCAGATCGAGGGCTACAACGATCCAGCCACGCCCATCCGTTCGCGCCAGAAGCGATTTGAGCGTGACCTGAAGGCGCTTGAGGCCTCGGGGCTGAAGATCGTACGGCAGAAAGACTTCAAGCACGCGGCCTACGAGATCGACCGGGGCGCTTGCCTGCTGCCCGCCCTAGGTCTGTCCGATGAACAGCGCCTGCTGATGTATCGGGTGGGCATGGCCTACCTCGAAGACGACGATGCCGGGCCGCTCAAGACGCACCTGTCATCCGCGCTCATGAAACTGCAGGCCGGCGCCGGCAGCGACGGTCTGCCGGCCAGGCTGCCGCGCACGTTTGTTCGCCGCACACTGAACCGCCGCAGGGGCGAAAGCGCGCAACTGGAGGCGATCGGCGCCGCGTTGCTGGAGCGCCGCCGGGTGAGCTTCCAGTATGCCGGCCGCGGCGGCAAGGGCAGCGAGAAGCGAACCGTTGCGCCCTACGCGCTGGTATCAAGGCGCGGCGGCTGGTACCTGGTCGGCCACGACGTCGACCGCGACGCCGAGCGCACGTTTCGGCTTTCGCGCATCCGGGGCAAGGTCACGCCCGCGAATCCGCGCGCAAACCAACCGGAGTACGAAGTGCCTGCAGGCTACGACCCGGAGCGCAGCTTCTCAGCGGAAGTATTCGGAAGCGGCGAGAACGCGTTCAAGGATGTGCGGATCCGGTTCGACGCGGAAGTCGGCTTCGTGATCGAAAACGAATTCGCCGGTATCTACGAGACCAGGACACGCCGCGACGGCGCCGTGACGCTGTGCCTGCCGCAGGCCTACCCAGGCGAGTTGCTTGGCTATCTCGGCGAGTTTCCGGGCCACTGGGAAGTTCTGCATCCGCCGGAGCTGCGCAAGCTTATTGTGGATCGCCTGAAAGCCTCGTTGAAGACGCTTGGCGGGAGGGCGCGATGAGTGAGGTGACGAACCTCGTCAGCCTCGTCAGCTTTCTCGTGGCGAATGAAGGCATCTCGCTGCGCGACGCGGCCAAGGCGACGCACCGCACGCCCGCGCGGCTGCTGCGCGACCTCGAGCGACTGATGATGTGCGGCGTGCCCCCTTACTCGCCCAGCGACTACATCAACTACAGCCTGCACGGCACCGGCAAGGCGGCGCAGGTACGCGTAAAGTTCGCGGGCCACTTCGCACGCCCGCTGAACTTCACGCCGCAGGAGACGCTGGCGCTGAAATACGCGCTGGAACACTTCAGCCGCGGCGCCGATGAGCAGACCCAGAAGCAGATCGACGGTCTGACCAACATGCTGCGCGAGGCGCTGCACGGGCGGGTCCACGAGCTGCTGAATGACGCCGCCAAAGGCTTCGTGACACCCCGACAGACCGAGCGCATGCGGAAGTTGATCGGCATGCTGTCCGAAGCGATTGAGGACCAGCAGCTTGTGGAGATCGAGTACTACTCGGCCCACCGCGCGAGACTTGCCCGGCGCATCGTGCATCCATTCGGCGTGCTGGAAATAGGCGCGCACTTCTATCTGTACGCCTACTGCAACACGGCCGATGCAACGCGCCACTTCCGGCTGGACCGGATCCGCAGCGCCGACCCGATCGACAAGTTCTTCGACGAGCAGCCGCCGAAGCGCCGCGACGAGGGCAAGATGGAATCGCTGTTCCATGGCAAGCCCAAGGCGAAGCTGGTGGTGCGCTTCAGCAAGCAGGTCGCGCGCGAGGTCATCGACGAATGGTCCGATTCACCGGGCGTGAAGATCAAACAGCTGGCGGACGGACGCGCGCAGATCGAGACCCCGCTGTTCAACCAGTTCTGGGCAATCGGTTTCGTAATGGGCTTCGGCCAACACGCTGAGCTACTTGAGCCGAAAGCCCTGCGCGATGAGCTGGCCCAAACCGTTCGCAGTTCCCTGAGCGCACACACGGAGTAGCGCATGTCGTGGATCATGATGGATGTCGAGACAGACGGACCCGCGCCAGGCCTGTACAGCATGGCCAGCTTCGGTGCGGTCGTAGTTCGCGAGGGCCTGAAAGACACCTTCTACAGCGAAATCCTCAGGCCGCTCGAAGGCGCGAAGTGCATTCCCGAGGCCATTGCCGTTTCCAACATCACGCCGGAGCAGATGCAGTCGGGCGCCGACCCGGCCGAGCGCATGCCGGCCTTCATTGACTGGCTGAAGAGCGTCGGCAAGGGCAAGCCGATGTTCATCTCGGACAACAACGGCTTCGACTGGCAGTTCATGAACTGGTACCTGTGGAAGTTTACCGGCGGCAATCCGTTCGGGCATTCCTCGACGAATCTGGGCTCGCTGTACAAGGGCTTGGAAAAGACCATGTTCAAGAACTTCAAACACCTGCGGCAGACCACGCACACCCACAACCCCGTGGACGACGCAGTCGGCAACGCCGAGGCTCTGCTTCAGATGAAAGAAGCGGGGCTGCAGATCTCGCTGGATTAACGCCGTCTGCGCCGTCGGAACGGCATGCCGATCAGGTACACGAAGCAGAACAGAATCAGCGAAAGCGCGCAGATCGCCAGCGGGTAATGCAGCTTCACCAGCGCGTTGCCGATGAAGCCGAAGATCGGCCCATCGCCGCTGGCGCGTAGCAGGCGGTCAACGATCAGGTGGAGCACCAGCACGATGCCGCAGACGACGAGGATGCCGACCGAGCCGTTCTTCAGATCCTGTTTCGACGGGGCCATGCTCATCGTGAAAGCCAGCGCGAAGTACAGGAAGACCCAAGTGCGCCAGTCCCCCAGCGAAGACAGCTTGAAGAACAGCACCATGTCGTCCCACACCAGCTGGGCCAGCGAGGCCGCGAACATCAGCTGGTTGGTCTGCACCGAGTCGGTCTTCACGGCGTAGAAATTGACCGGCGCACGCAGGATCAAGCCAAGCAGCACCAGGCAGAACGTGCAACCGACCAGGGGCGCCAGGCTGATCATCACGTCGCCGATGTACTTGATCTTCGGCGGGCCATGCTTCACTTCGCCGCTGCCGTCACTGCGAAACAGCACCATGCTGTGCACCTTGGCGCCGGTAAGCACGCAGGCCGCAGCATGGGACAGTTCATGCACGGCAACGCCCGGCGCGATCATGTAGGCAAGAATGCGCGGGGGCAGTGCGCGAATCCACAGCCAGCGCAGGCCGTACGTGGCCAGAATCAGCAGGCTGACGCCGAGAACGAGATTGAGGAAAGCAGCGAGTGTCGGCACGGCGTCCAAGTCAAAAGGCAAAGGTGGCAACTGCGTGTTACCCGGTCGGTAACAGAGTGTAGTTCACTTTCTACTTCTGACTTTTTCCTTTTGCCTTGGCTTGCGGGCCCTAGCCGTCGGCAAGCTTTACCTGGTTCTTGCCGTTGTTCTTGACCCAGTAGAGCGCGCGATCAGCGTCGCGCAGCAATTGCTCTTCGTTCGTGATGCTCTTGTTCACGCAGGCAATGCCCATCGACGTGGTGATCTTGATGAACTTGGTTTCGTCTTCCAGCAGGGCGAACTCGAGCTCGTTGATCTTGCGTCGGATGTGCTCCGCCTTCACACGAGCTGCCTCCCCCACCGTTTCGGGCAGGATCACGCAGATTTCCTCGCCGCCATAGCGACAGACGGTGTCGAGGTCGCGGAAGCTGCCGGCCAGCAGACTGCCAAGCTGCTCAAGCACACGGTCACCCATCTGGTGGCCGTACGTGTTGTTGACGTTGCGGAAGTCGTCGATGTCGAGGATCACCAGGCTCAAGTCACGGTCATAGCGGATTGAGCGCCGGAACTCGGTCGTCAGCTGCTCTTCGAACACGCGGCGATTGAACAGGCCGGTCAACTTGTCAACGCGGCTCTGTTGCTTGATGCGTTCAAGATTTTCGTGATTGCTGATCACGACACCAAGGAAGTCGGCAATGGTGCTGACCAGGTCTCGGATCGACTGCTGGATCGGCTTGTGACCCGCATAGAATCGCTGCAGGTTCTTGGGCAGCCCGACCTGCAGCAGACCACGCACCTGCATTCCGGCCCGGATCGAGGCGAAGTGGGTGCCGTTCTCGTCGACCGCCAGCTCCTCTTCGCCGCTCAGCACGCGGCTGATCAGTGGGGTCTCTTTTACCTGCAGGCTGGTGGTGGTGCGGAACGGGTTGGCGTACTTGACCTCCAGCTTGCCTTGCTCATCTTTCAGCAACACCGCACAGCTTGAGAACTGGGCGTCGTTCACCATCGTCAACGCGGTCTCTTTAAACACGTCGTTGATTTCGCTCAGCTCAAGCAGACGCTTGGTCAACAACGGAATCGCGCGCAGCACCTCAGAAAGGGCGCCGACGCGCGTGTTCGCCTCCAGCACTTCGAGGCTTTTCTTCTGCGCATCCTTGGCCGACTGCTGCGCCGCCAGAGTGAGCTCGCGGTTGAACTCCGACTCGTTCCGCAGCTTGACTTCCAGCTTCACCTGCTGGCTGACGTCACGTGCACTGCCGACCTGCACGAGCCGCCCCATGTAGCGAATCAGCGTGAAGCGCACCTCCAGGTGGCGGACTTCACCGTCCGGCCGGACTACACGGAAACGCGCGACACCGCTGTCACCAGCCTCATGCACGGTGCTGCGATGATCACTGACCTGGGCGCGGTCGTCACTGTGGATAATGGACATGGTCGAAACCGGCCGGCGTGCCTCGACCAGCTGCTCGCGCGTGTATCCGAGCAGCTCGCACATGGCGGGATTAACCTTGATGAAAACGTCGGTCTCAGGGTCGAGCACGTACTGACCGTCCACTGATGTCTCAAAGTGGAGTTGCAGCAGGCTGGGCTGAACGGTTGCCGACGTGTCGTGCATGCGCCTTTACTCAGCGCATCAGTCGTCCGCGGACATGACCTTGCGCTCACTTGGTGCGACTGCCGTGTCGAAAACTCTCACGGACGGGTCGCGCCGCACCGGGATCACTTCCGCCGCCACGACCGGTGCGTCGTCTGCGGTTTCGCTCTCCTCTGTCACTTCGGCCGGGGCTTCCGCCTCAGCGCCGGTCTCTTCTTCGGCCGAGAGGTCGCGCGCCTGGGATACCGGCAGCTCGAGCTCTTCGGGTGGCGCCAGTTCCGGCGCCTCTTCGGCGGCCTCTTCGGCAATACTGTCGACAGCTTCCTCCGCCTCGGGCCGAAGGGTCGCCAGCGGCTGGGCCGGTCCGGCCAATCCGCGCCCGGAATCCTGCGCTGCCTCGGGCGCTTTGGCCGTCGCACGCTTCCTGCTGCGCAATACGTCGGCGGTAACCCAAGCCACCAATCCTGCCGCGGCCGTGAAAGCAACGTAGGGGATGTATTCTACTATCAGTAGCATCATCTCTCGACACCTCGTCAAAGGCCTTGCCCCCAGTGTCATGGGGGCCTAGATTTCCGGCATGAGCGTACTAGCCGTCATACCGGCCCGACTGGCCTCGACACGTCTCCCCCGCAAGGTCCTGTTGGACAAAACGGGAAAGCCCCTCATCCAGCACGTCTGGGAGGGTGCCAAAGCCTGTGATGTTATCGACCGCATCGTTGTCGCAACTGATGCCGAAGAAGTGATGAATGCCGTAAAGGCGTTCGGCGGCGAGGCCGTACTGACCTCACCCGCCTGCGCCAGCGGCACTGACCGCGTGGCCGAAGCGGCGGCGAAGTTCCCTGACGCCGAAGTTATCGTCAACGTCCAGGGCGATGAGCCGGAAATGTCAGCCGAGCCCCTGTACGCGCTGGTCGAAGGCATGAAGGCCAACCCAACCGCCGACATGGGCACGATCGCCGTGCCTTGGCCGGCAGAAGTTCCGTTGTCGGAGCCGGGCTTCGTAAAGGTGGTCACGGACAAGGACGGCTTCGCGCTGTACTTCAGCCGCAACGCAATCCCCCACTACCGCGACACGCCGGAAGTGCCGCCGCATGAAAACCGCAACGATGGCCGTCCACGCTATCTGAAGCATGTCGGGCTTTACGCCTATCGCGCGGCGTTCCTGCAGGAATACGCGAAGATGCCCCAGACACCACTGGAGCAAGCTGAGGCACTTGAGCAGTTGCGGGCCCTTGAGAACGGAAAGCGCATCGCCGTGTTCGTTAGCCGCTACCAGGGCTATGAAGTCAACACGCCTGCCGACTACGAGGCATTCGTCGCGCGGAACACGCCCAAGGGCTAGTCGCCGGCGCCCGGGATCGTGCTGGTTCGGGCGCTTTCGCGCATGCGGGCAATCTCGTCGATCACGTCTGTCGTAGTGTCGCGTTTCGGCTCGAGTTCCTTGCGTGCCAGATCTTCCGCATTCTCAAGCTTCAGCCTTGTTGCAGCCTCTTGCATGAGCGCGGCCATACGCTTGCGCTCAAGGTCGGCTGTACCGACTTCGCTTTGCAGCTTCTCGATTTCGGCCTCGAGCTCCGGCACACGCGGGTCAGATGGCGGCTCGGGCGGCCCATCCAGGGTAACGAACAGGATGTAGAGAATGCAGACAAACAGCGCAAAGCCGAGCGTACCCAGCCCCATGCCGGTCATGCCGCGCTTTTTTGCCACCGGGCGAGGCGCGAGTGCCGGGTCCTCCCACGGCTTGAACTTGGCCGGTGCCTGGCCTTCTTCAGGCTCGCGCTGGGTCTCTGCTGTAGGCTCCAGGCTCAGACTGGAGTCTTCCGAGCCGGTCCACGCCGTCGGCTCGCCGCCGGGCACCAGCTCCCATAACTGGTGTTTTTCCATGCCGGGAATCGTCTTCTGCAGCGCCGCCAGCTCTCGCGGCAGGTCTTTCGCAGCCGGACGCTCGGACGGTCGCTTTGCCAGCATCTTTCGAATCAGGTCCTGCAGGGCACCCGGCAATTCGCCGCCGTCCAGACCACGCGGCTCGACCTCAACGTGCATGCGTAGCACTTCGACAGGATCTGAATTCTCAAACGGCACCTTGCCCAGCAACGCCCGGTACAGCGTCACGCCAAGCGAATACACATCCGCCTGCGTGTCGATTTCCGGGCTGACGGCTGCCTCGGGCGACATATAGGCGGGCGTGCCCTGCGCCACCATGGGCGAAGTCAGGTTGGTCGCGCCGGCCGGGCGGGCGAGCCCGAGGTCGCACAGCTTCACGCGGCCTTTGCGGTCGATCATGATGTTGTCGGGCTTGATGTCGCGGTGCACCAGCCCGACCTTGCCGATGTATGCGACCGCGTCCGCGATCAGTCGCCCGATCTCGACGGCGTGGGCAAGCTCGATCTTCGGTTTGGCGCGCAACACCTGCCCCAGGCTGTAGCCCGAGACGTACTCCATGACCATGTAGACGTTGCTGCCCTTCTTGTTGATGTCGTAGGCGCGAACGATGTTGCGGTGCTGGACTTTGCTTGCCACGCGGGCTTCGCGCAGAAAGCGCTGAATGTACTCTCGATTGCTGCTCAGTGCTTTGCTGAGGATCTTGACGGCTACCACACGACGCAGGCTGGGCTGCCAGGCGCGATAGACGCTGCCGCGCCCGCCGCGACCGATCATGTTCAGCAGGACCAGCCCGGGCAGTTGCGGCTCAAGCCCCTCGAGCTGGCTGTTGCCAATCAGCGTAATCAGGTCATCGACAACTTCAGTGGGGATCAGCTTCTCGCGCCCGAGGTACTGCAGTAGCGGGCCGTCTTTTTCGACCGACCAGCGGGAGTTAACAAGCTCGATCTCGGCCGAGGACAGGAAGCCCTTGGCGTTCAGGTATCGCAGAATTTCTTCTGGCTTGAGGACCGGCACGAAATACCTCCGGGGGCCCACCAGTATAGCGGGCCCCCGTCTGGTGCTCTACATGCTCAGCGCTGCCCGGGTGGCGTCTCGCCGGATTCAATGGCGCGGGCGTAGCGCGCGGTGAATTCCCTGGCGTTGATGAACTCTCTGACAGCCCTGAGCCTCTCGTCGAATCGGTTCTTGATCGTTCCCGGTGCGGACGCTGCACCCGCGTAGTAGTCCGACAAATTCAGCTTGGGTCGGAGATGATTCTCAAGCTCCCAATCTTTTTTCACCACATCACTGGGCTCGGCCATCTGCTCTGTGCGGATGTAGTACTCCCATGCGAATGACAGGGTCATAACGTCGTCTTGCGCGGCCTGGCACTTCTGCCAGGCGTCTCTCCACACGAGTACGGCGTAAGTTCGCGACGTATCCAAGAGCACCAGGCGCTTTTCGCAGTCAGCCTTGAACGTATCCATGAATTCGTAGCGCATCTCTCGCCACTTGTCCGGCAGGAACAGCACCAGCGTGCCGGACTTTTCGGTGAACTGTTCGGGATCGAACGCGTCGGTTTCTTCCCTTGTTCTCAGATATTCAAAGGCGGCCCTGGTCATGTCCGGCGGGCAGTACTTCCACTGTTCACGGCGAGCCTCCCACTTGGCGGCCAGCCCGCCGCGGCTGTTTTGCACAGCCCGGAGCTTCTCAAGGCGCTGGACCGCTGCGGCCTTGTTGTCGAGCTTGTCAATTGCGTCCCAAGCCTGCCAGGCCGGATGATTGATCCTGTGGAAGCCCGAATAGACAAGACAGCCCTCAAGCAAGCTCCAGTACCGCAGCGCCAGCTGATCCTGAAAGTCGGCGATCTGCAGCAGCACGGCCTGTCTTGCGGACTCAGCCAGCTCCAGCATTTCCCGCTCGCCCGGCGTGATTCTGCCGCCGTACTTCGCGATCAAGTCGGCGTTGTCCCGCCTGATTCGGCGCTTGTCATCTTCGGCATCGCGCTTCCATTTCGCCTTCAAGTCGCGCAGTTTGTCCTCCGCGTCCGGGTCGGCGTTTTTCTTGAGCTGCGTCTTGAGTTTGTCCGCCAGCTCCGCATCCACTACTTGATCTACGTTGTCGAGCTGGTTTTCAAAGGCTCGCACCTGCTCGACAATGACGTGGTGGTAGCTCCAGACCACGTAGTTGGCAGGTCTGCGCGGCGTTGCCGCCTCCGGCGGAATGAGCTCGACGTGATTCTCCTTGTAGATGTCACCGACCCAGATGCGCGTTTCATCGGAGAGTTCTGCCTTGGTATCTACAAGAAAGCGGAACACTTCTTCATGCAGGGCCGGGTCGTCCATCACTTTGCGCCACGTCGGCTGCAGGGTCACCGGGTCGAACTCGGCACGCGCGCCATATAGGTCGCCGCACCAGGCAATGCCCTGCCACAACTTGTGCTCCTGGGACTTGAAGTTCAGGCGTGCCAGCAGCCGATAGACACCCGGAGCGAGCGGTTTGCTCAGCTCAGGCAGTGCGAATCGCGCCAGGCCGAACCGGCCGAAGTGCTCGGTGACCGTGGTGGATGCAAGCTGGCCTTCAACCAGACGTCCCGGGGTTTTGGGGTCGATCTTGGGGTCGCGCACAACACCCGACATATCATCACGCCGGAGCACGGCCTCGTAGTAGTACAGCTCAATGTAGATCTTCAGGCCCATCAGCTGGCCTGTCGGCAGATCCAGGTCAAACGGGGCACTGTCGACTTCGAAGTCTGTCAGCACCTCGCCGGTGATCTGCGTGCCGCGCATGGTGGGCATCAGGTCTGCCCTGCGAATGATAACGCGGTTCTGGTCGTACAGGTCGTCCGGCGGCTGGGATTCCGGCCTGACCTGACGGACCCGCCACTCCGGGAAGCCGCCCCAGGCTTCGCTGGGCGGCGGCGGGCGTCGCTGCTCAGTGGGCACCGGCGGCTCAGGCGGCGGCAGCTTTGGCACCTCGGCCGGGCGATCTTCACGCGCGGGAAGCGGGTCAGGTTTGTAGACGGGCACGGGCAGTTCGTGGTCGGCTGCAGTCGGCTCAACTTCCGGCGACCACAGGCCGATGTGAAACGTCCATAATGCAATGATCAGGGCAATCAGCAGCCCCGCGGCAAACGCGGCGGGGCCGATGCGCGAGCGACGTCGCATCGTGGTACTCCCCGGCCCCGGGTTGAAAATATGGGGCCGGCTTTCGCCGGCCCCCGTTGTTTACTTTGTCCTTGCGGGTGGTGCGCTCGGTGGACGCCTGCCCGGCATGGCCTTGGCGTCGAGGCCGGCCTGAATGCCACGGGCGTAGATCACCATGAACTGCTTGACGTTGGCGGCACTCCTCACGAGGTTGAGGCTGCCATCGAAGCGGTTCTTGATCGTGCCCGGTGCATTGGTTGCACGTGAGAAGTAATTGTCCAGGTGAAGGCTCGGCATGGCATCGCCTTCACGCCTCCAGCTGTCTTTGACCGTGTCTTTGTCTTCGTTCATCTGCTCCGTGCGGATGTAGTACTCCCACGAGTAGGCAAGGGTAATCACATCGTCGCGCGCGGAACGAACCTGTGCCAACGCCTGTGGCCACACCTGCACCGAGTAGATCGTCTTCGTATCCAGCTCAGCGAACATCTTGTCCGTCGCCTCGATGAACTTCGTGACGAAGTCGGTGCGGTACTCGACCCACTTGTCGACCGAGAGAATGAAGCCTTCGCCATCCTTCTCAGTGAACTTCTCCGGGTCGAAGTCGGTCTTTTCTTCCTTCGTACGCAGGTAGTCAAACGCCGCGGCGACCATTTCCGGGGGGCAGTACTGCCACTGGGTCTTGCGGGTTTCCCACTTCGCGGCCAGGCCGCCGGCTGCATCCTGCACGGCTTTCAGCTTGGTCACACGTTCGACGGCTGCGGCCTTGTTGTCCTTCTTGTCGATGGCGTCCCAGGCCTGCCATGCCGGGTGGTTGATGCGATGGAAGCCGGAGTATGGCAGGTAGCCGTCAACCAGGATCCAGTACTTCAGCGTCAGGTACTCCTGAAGCTGGGAAATCTGCTCAAGGATCTCGGCGCGTGCCGCGACGGCGCTGCTGTGCAGCTTGTTCTCGTCCTTGCTGGTACGCCCACCGTACTTGGTGATCAGGTCGGCGTTGTCGCGCTTGATGCGCTTCTTGTCTTCAACCGCTTCCTGCTTCCACTTTTCTTTCAGCTCGTTGAGCTTCTTGATGTCGTCTTCACTCGCGCCGCTCTTGGCCGTGACCTTGAGCTTGTTCTCCAGCTCCCGGTCGATGACTTCATCAACGTTGTCGAGCTGGTCCTGGAATGCCAGTACCTGGTCGATCACCACCAGGTGGTAGCTCCAGATCATGTAGTTGGCAGGCTTGCGGGCGGTGCCCTGCGCGGCCGAGACCAGCTCAAGGTTGCCTTCCTTGCAGATTTCGCCGATCCAGAGCAGCGTGACGTCGCTCAACTCGCCCTTGGTGTCCACCAGGAAGCGGTAGACTTCATCGTGCAGGGCAGGCTCGTTCATTACCTTGTGCCAGACGATTTCCATCGTTGTCGGGTCAGCCTCAGCGCGTGAGCCGTAAAGGTCACCGCACCACTTGATGGCCGCCTGCAGCTTGTTTTCCTGCGTCTTGAAACGAACGTGAGCGACCAGGCGGTACACTCCGGGCGCCAGCGGCTTTTCCAGCACCGGCAGCGTGAAGCGCGCCATGCCGTAATTGCCAAGATAGTCGTCAATCTTCACCGTGGTCATCTGGCCCTCAACCAGCTGGCCAGGGTTCCTGACGTCGATCTTGGGCTCGCGTACCGCGCCAGTCGTGTCGTCGCGCTCAAGCACGGTGTCGTAGTAGTACAGCTCGATATTCACCTTAAGGCCAAGCAGCTGGCCCTTGGGAATATCCTCACCGGGCGGAACGCTGTCGGCGTCAAAGTCGGTCACGACTTCGCCGCTGATCTGCATGCCCTGGCCGGTCAGCATCAGATTGGTCTTGCGGATGATGACGCGATTCTGGTCGTAGAGCTCGTCAGGCGGCTGCGTTTCCGGCCGTACCTGCCTCACCCGTGTTTCCGGAAAGCCTGTGTAGTCCTCTTGCGCCGCAAGGGCGCCGGCCAAAACCGCCAGCATCAGCGCGGCCGTGGTGATTCGAATAACCATGTGCCTGTCCTCCGGGCCCCAACCTTTGTGCCTGCCTCAGTTACGCTGAACGTGCGGTGGGGATTCCCCCACCGCACGGAGCATAGTTTTTCAACCGCCTAGTACTCGATTACGAAAGTCAGTTTCCTTGGCGGTGTCAACACGGTCAGCGTCACGTCCAGCAGATAGGGAGTGACGTTGTTTACGATGATGTCTTCACCAACGCGGAAGTGCGCGCGGTAGAGGAATACACCTACGCGGTTGCCCGATGGCAGAACTGCGCCATGCAGGCTCATACCACCGCCGGCCCAATAGTCCTCGTCGCCTGTGCCCGCGCCGGTATTGTAGCCGGAGTTGCCCTTGTACTTCAGTGAAGTCAGGTCAACCTTCGAGCCACCCGCCTTGATCGTCGAGTAGTCATCAATCACGCCCCACTCCATCTCGATGCCGGAGCTGGTGCGCAGTGTCAGGCCGCGACCGCGGTACGGGTCCCAGTCCGGGCGCAGCTCAGTCCATGTGAGGGTACCGAGGCGTACGGGCAGGGCGTGAAGCTGGTTGTCTTCACTGCGTACCGGCAGGAAGCCGTTTTCATAGAACACGTCCTTGCCGCCCAGCGGCTCGTAACGGCTGTACGGCTGGAATGCCGTCGGCGTCAGGTCCGAGTTGCTGGGGATGGTCTGTGCACTAACGCGGAAGTCGTCGATCGTGGCATTGGCCACGGCCACAATGTTGGAGTCGAACTTGAAGATCGGGCGGGGCGGCTTGTCCACGTCGCCCTGGTCCGGGTCATCGTCGAAGTAGGTGTCGTAGACCGTGCTGTCGCTGAGATCAAGCTGGCGGCGGAAGATGCAGCCCACCGTGAGACGATCCTCAGGATTGATTTCCAGCAGCTTGCAGGTCGTGCGATAGACGTCGTAGCCCGGTGAGCCGGTCGGCTCCTCGGTCGGCAGCGCGGTGTCGGTCAGCGGCGCGTGACGGCCGTCGTTGCGGTAGCCCAGCAACCCGTCCGGGTCATCATAGAACTGGACCGGTTGAATCTGGCGACCGTCGAACCAGAGCCGGAACGGCTGAGTCGTGTTGCTGTTGTAGCTGAGCGTAAAGCGGTGCCAGTCGTGGGTGCGCAGCAGCACAGCACCGAGGCTCGCGCCGCCGACGTAGGTGGCCTGCGACAGGTCAACCCATGAGTCGACGCGTGAGAACAGGAAACCCTTGTTGTTGTTCGCAAAGCCACGGTCGTTACAGATGTCGCTGGTGCCGGTGTAGCCGCCCAACGGCTCAACCTGGTCGTAAATACGGCGCATTGCGGTGCCGAACTGAACAATGTTCTGCGGGACGCTGGTAGTTGCACCGGTCGGCACGTTTGCGCCAAACGCCTCGGTAAAGTACATGCGGGTGAAGCGCAACACACCGCCCGGTTCCTTGTAGACGAAGAACTGGACGCCTTCGAAGTCGGCATTGCTGTCGCGTGTTGTCGCGGCCGGGTCAGACAGCGGAATGCTGTCCTTAAAGCGGCCGTATGCAGTGGCACCAAAGAGGGCCGAGAAGTTGTTACTGGCCGGGTCGATTTCACCAAGCGAGACAACCATGTCCGCCGCGCTGCTGTTTGCGCCCTGGGGCGGAAGATCCCACTTCACCCAGAAGTCCACGGTGCCCTCGTAGTACGGCATGTTGCTGCGGTGCTGGCGGTTGAACTCGGCGTCTTCGTTGTGTTCATCCGTGCCGCGGAATGGCGGGGTGAGCCCGACCAGGCGCGTGCGCATCAGCAGGTCATTGGGGCCGGAGCCCGGAGGTGCATAGCCGGTCTGCTTCGGGTCATCGACACCGTCATCCTTCTCGGAATCGCCGATCCAGCCGATCTCACGGATCGGACCGAACGGGTTCGCCTTGGCGTTGACGGCATTACCACCCGAGCCGCAAGGGTAGCGCAGCAGCTTCAGGCGCGGCGGGCGGTTCAGGCCGCGGAGACCGTAGGTGCCCTTGAGGCTCTTCTGGGAAGCGGGGCGCAGCGCGGTACCACTGAGGAACGCACCGTCCGGGTGCAGAGTTGAGTACTTGGTAGCCTCATCGCCGTCATCGGAGTTGGCAAACTCGTTCGAGCCTGCCGCAGAGCCACCGGCGGCCGTCGCCTTCTCGATTGAGCGCGGCGATGCACTGGAGACGAAGTCGCCAAACGCGGCGCCTTCTTCCCAGGGCAGGTGGCCCCAGTCGCCATCAAGGCCGACCGAGTCACTGTTCACGCCCTCGACTTTCACGTTCGGGAACTGTGTGCTCTTGGTTCGCGCATGCAGGCTCTCGTTGAATCGCGAGTGGAATGCCAGCGGATACTGCTGCTCCTGCATATCCTTGAACGCCGCGAGATCGTGCGGATTCATGAAGACGTAGCCGAAGTCGCTTGAGCTCGAGGCGTAGTCGTTGTGTCCCTTGATCTTGTCCTTGCTTGTGACCTCGCCGGGCTTGGGCTTCTTGTAGGCAATGTTCTTGCCGTCATCGAGTTCGTTGACGTACTGCGCCTCGGCGGCGTCGTTGGTTTCCCACGTGCCCGTGGAGGACTCGTCAATGCTGTACGGGCCGCTCTTGGTGTCGCTCTTGAACAGGCGGCACAGGGCCTCCGGCACGCCGCCCTGGCTGCTGGTGGCCTTCTTGTTGATGTTGGCAGCGGTCAGCGGGCTGGCGAAATCGCGCTGGCTGCTGTGGCGCAGGACTTCATAGATCTGCACCACGGTGCGTACCTGGCGGCGCGCAACCGGCAGGCGCAGGTCCGCCGCAAGCGACGAAGCCGTCGTGTCTTTGCCTTTGCCTTCGGGCGCCAGAATCTCGCCCTGGCTGACGATTTCGTAAACGCCCATGCTGCTGAAGCAGACCGGGCTGCTGGCGGCCGTAAGGTCAATGCGGTCGACGTTCATGTGGAGCGGATAGTCGACGTTGTAGCGTGACGTCAGGTTGCTCGGGCACAGCGCCGCGCGAATCATGTCCACGCAACTCTTCCAGTACCAGGCGCGGAAGTCCGAGCCGGTCATGGCGGTGTCGCCCGACTTGATCGGGTTGGCCGAGTGGTTGCAGTTCGACGGGTCAGGCAGAAGCTTGGTGGGATAGCTGCCATCGACCGCGGGCGCGTTGCGTGCGGTGTTGCTGCGCGCGACGCCGACCAGGTCGGGGATCTTGACGTTGGTGCGGTCAAGGTCAGACATGCCCAGGAGAATGCCGCGGCAGAAACGTGCGTCAAAGTCCTGCCAGCTGGTGAACGGCTGGGTAGCACGCATGCGGATGATTTCTTCGGCGAGGTTGGAGGCGTAGTCTTCTCCGCCGGCAGTGTTGCCCGAGCTGGTTGCGCCTGCCGCTGCACGCCCAAGCGGCGTGCTGATCGGGCCGACCGGCACAAGCTGGAAGATCGCGCGGTTGTCTTCGCCGCTGGGGTACCAGTTTGTCTCACCCTGGACGCCGGTGCCTGCAAGGTCGCTGCGGTTGTTCTGGCGGCCGAGGTCAGGCGTGCCGGAAATCTGGTCGGCAACGTCCTGCGTGAACTTGTCCTTGATCAGCTGGTTGGGCTGCGTAATCAGATCCTGCTTCTGGAAGAACAGCATGCGCGACTTGGCTTCAAGGTTCGCGAACAGGCAGACCAGCACCGGCTTGGGTGCAGTGTTGATGTTGATCGGCGCCTTGCCGAATTCGGAGGGTGCGGGCTGCCACTCGGGCCAGCCGTCGCGCCCGTCCTGGTCATTGCGGCTGAAGCCTTCGCGATTGAACTCGAGCTCGGTCAGCTTCAGCGGGTTGGCGTTGCTGTCATCCACCTTGTTGTTGCTGTCGACGTAGTCGCGATAGTTCGGGTCAACCCAGCTGGCGACGGTGATGAAGTTCATGGCGAGGTCGAACATCTTCTCGCCGTTCTGGAACTTCAGCCACACCGGGCGAAGCTGCTCTTTGGTCTTGAAGATGTAGCCAGCGTCCTCGGCCATCAGCATGAATTCATCAAGCACTTCCTTCGGGAAAGGGTTGTCGCGCCCGGTCGGCTTGCCGTTGTTCAGCCACGCGTCAATCGCGTCGCCGAGCGTTGCAAGCACCTGCCGCAGACGGTCGCCCTTGAAATTGTTGATGTTCAGCAGGCTTGCCGCGTCGATGGCGCGCACGCGGAAGTAGTCGCCGAGCTCTTCGTAGGTGCCGCTGGGCCCGTAGTCCTTGTCGCCCGCGCGACCAACGTTGTCATTGCGCACCTGGTTGGTGCTCATGCCATCGTTGTGGAAGCCGGTGATGGTGCGGGTGAAATTGGGCTGGTTCTTGTCCTGCCCATAGTTGGTCTCGTCCCCGCCCCGGTTGTCATCACCGTTGAAGTCGATCCAGTTTCCGTCGCCATTGGTGCCGGTGGATGTCTTGCTGGCGGCACGGCTCCAGCTCACGGCCGGATCGGCGGCATCCAGCGGATGCAGCGCGTAGCGCCGGGCATCGTAGGCATTGCCGGCATCATTCAGCCCGGCCACGCTGGGGCCTATACCTTCATAGTGCTTGACGATTGCCTCGGCGCGCAGGCGGGCGATCGAGTACTCGACGCCGTCGAGTGCAAGATCCAGCGCGCGCTGGCGATCGAGGTAATTGGCGGCAGCCCGTCGCTCAGTGAGCGTCACGAAGCTGAAGGACGTGCCGATGACGAACAGCGCCACCAGCAGGCCCAGCACCACGACCAGCATGGTGCCGCGCTTGGAATCACGGGAAGTACGAATCGGATAACTCACGTCTAGCCTCCGTTGACCAGGCAGAGGGGTAAGCCGGGCAAGGCCCGGATCTCACCTGCTACTTCTAACTACAGCCGGCGTACGCCGACCAAGGGGGCAATCTCATCACGGCTAGGCGTCGAGGTACGTACCGCCCGCTGCTTCCGCCAGCCGTTTGTAATAAGCCTTCTCGTCGGCAGATAGGCCGACGCCTGTGATATCCAGCGTCGTCTTCTTGCCGGCCGCGCGCCATTCCTTGATCTGCTTGATCAGGAACTCACCCGCGTTCTCTTCCTTATCGAACAGCTTCTGCAACTCGTCATCGAGCTTGGCCGGCGCGCTGGGCATGCCGCCGACGATCATGGTTGCGGATTCCGGTTCCTGCTCATAGCACTCGCTGAGCATGGTGTAGATGTCAGCTTCGCCCTTGGCCTCAAGCTTCTTCAGCCACTCCTTGGCGCGCTTTGCATTCTCATCCGTCGCGGCCTGCGGCTCATCACCTTCTGCGAAGTCCTGCACGCTACCGAACGTGACAATGTTGAAGCGCACCCGCGGGTCTTTGCGCTTGGCCAATGCATCCAGCGAGCGCTCCATCTGCGTGATCATGTGTTCAAGCCGCGTGGTTTCGCGTGACTCGTCGACGGTGATGCTCTTGGCCATCGCGTTGCTGATGTCGAGCAGGTAGACGCGAATCTTCAGCTTGGTGTCGGCCACCTTGGGCCCATCGCCGTCGCCCGCCTTCTTGCCGCCGAACTTGATCTTTGGATAGGTCGTGGGACGGTCGTGGCCGTCGCGGCCCGTTTTGACGTCGTCGCCCTTCGGCTTCTCGGCGCCGTTGCCTGCTTCAGGCTTTACCGGGTCCTGCGCATGAATCCCGACCGTGGCGGCCAGCAGCAACAGGGCGAACACGGCAACAGCGGCGCGGACATGGCTCCACGCCGGTGAACGTCGCTTGCTCTGGTTGTGCTTTGGATGGGAAGTCATCGTTTCAGGCATTTCACCACAAGTGCCTAGTTTTTCAAGATTTGCGCATCAAGTGCGCTGCGCCAAATAAACCCGGCCTTGACCGAATAGTGCAACCTTAGTGCCATCCGGGCGCTTGATCCCGCCTGCCTTCTGCTTCAATTCAGCCGCGCTTGTATATCATGTTGTCAGTACAGCAGTTATGTTGATTTCTTCAGTCACGTCTGGTATTTGTGCGCCGTTTGGCAAGCGGCTAGCGCGGCCGAGCGCGTGACGACTTCGTAACAGTCAGTCACCGACGGGAAATTATGCAAACCCTGCGCCGAGCCTGACGTATATAGAAGTGACTTCTGCTTTCACTCACCCGAAGGGGTTGCAATGCGCACCAAGCTGTTTGCAGTTCTGATCGTGCTGGCGGGTCTGGCCATGCTCGGTACCGGTTGTTCGAGCACGCCCAGTGAATCCGGCGATGGCGCGGCGGCTGACCGCGAGTACATCGACGACGATACCCTCGAGGCGTTTGATCGGGACTTCCGCTCGCTGTCGATGGCCATTGCGCGCGTGAATGAAGATGAAGAGCGCTCGATGCGGACCAAGATCAGCGAAAGCGCACGCCTGTACCAGAAGGCACTGATCTCCGCGTTATACGACGACAGCTCACAGGCACGCCGCACCCTGGCGGCCGTGATGCTGGGCTTCACGGGCGACGCATCGGTAGTCTCGCTGCTGGTTGACAAGGTCCAGGATGAAGACGAGCCGGAGAGCGTCCGGTTGAACGCGATCCTCGGCCTTGCAACACTCGGTGACAAGCTGCGCGATTACGAGAAGCACGGCGAGCTGATGAAGACCTTCAGCGCGCAGATGCGCTCGAAGGAAGCAAGCTTCTCGATGCGCCGCGCGGCGATCATGGCCTACGCAGTAGCGTTTGACGGCGCGCAGAGTGACAGCATCCTGCCGCTGCGAGACAGCTTCCTGAGCGATGGCGATGTTCGCGTCCAGATCGCTGCCATCAACGCCATGGGCGACATCGGTGACACCAACGCAGTGCCCGACCTTGCTGTGGTCGGCCTGGATCATCCGGATTCTGACATTCGCGCGGCTTCGGCCGTTGCGCTTGGCAAGATTGCAGACCCGACCCGCGTCCTGCCGGCGCTTGAAAACGCTTGCATGGATGAAAACGCGCTCGTCCGTCGCCAGTCAATTGACGCCATCAGCAAGCAGTACGGCAGCGACCCGGAACGCGTGTTCGCCGTGATCGTCACCGGCCTCAGCGATTTTGACGCACGAGTTCGCGAGGCCGCCGCCCTGGCGCTGGCCCGCATCGACGACGCACGCGCCATCGACTCACTGCTGCAGGCCACAGGCGATCGCACGGCCATGGTTCGCCAGGCGGCCGCGGAATCTCTGGGCAAGCTGATCACGGCCGACCGCGAAAAAGAAGCATTCCCGCTGGTAGATATGCTCGGCGACCAGAACCCTGGCGTAAAGGGAGCCGCACTTGCGAGCTTGACCGGAATCACCAAGAAGGACTTCGGCAGCGAGCAGCCACGCTGGGAAAAGTACTTCTATGAGAAGTACCCGGATCTCGACCCGGCCAACATGTACGCGGGCGGACCGAAGCCCCGTGTCAGCAGCGGCATCTCCAATAGCGGAAGCCGGCGCACTACGAGCAGCAGTTCTTCACGCACGCAGCCGCGCAACACCAGCAGCCGCACCAACTCCAGCCGGAATAACGGGCGCAACAACACCCGCACCAACAATACCGGGCGTACGCGGTAACAGCTTCAGCACTCAGACAGGCGACGGGCGATGCCCGTCGCCTGTCGCAATTTGGGGCGTGACATCCGGCGCGGAACCCGCTTGGCGTGGGGCGAATGCCGCGCTTGCCACACCCCGGGCGCGCTGCTAACGTGCCGCCCACACTCGGTTTCCGTGTGCCGTAAGGTCGTTGATGATCGTCGTTTTTTGGGTCAGTTTCATCGTTGCACTCGTCGGCTCTGCTCTGCTGATTACGCAGAAGCACGCCGTCTATGCGCTGTTGGGCCTGTTGATCGCCTTCGGCGCCTCGGCTGGGGTCTTCCTTTCACTGGATGCACCGTTCATCGCCGTATCGCAGATCCTCATTTACGCCGGCGCGCTGGCCGTAATGTTCCTGTTCGTGCTGATGTTTACGGACACGCGTACCGATGAGGATACCGGACTGCCCGGCGCCGTTGGCTCACGTGCGGTGTTTGATCCGGCTACCGGCAGGCCAGCGAAGAAGAAGAAAAAGAAGAAGGCCGATGAAGAGGCGAAGCCCAGCCCGTTCTCCGGCCTGGTGATGCCGAAGCCGATGGCAGTTGCCGTGTCGCTTGCGCTGCTGGTCTGTTTCACGGCCGCGATCGTTACGCTGCCATCGGGCTTCAATCGCTTCGGGCCGCTGCCTTCAGCCTACGATGGCATCAACTTCGAGGGCGTTGAGCGCAGCGCGGACCAGATCAAGTCCGACCCGAACCTGCTGCCGTTTGGCAGTACCGAGGCAGTCAGTCGCACGATTTTTGAAGGCTTCCCGCTGGCGTTTGAAGTCGTCAGTTTGCTGATTTTCGCCGCTGTGTTGGGCGCCGTCCTGCTTGCCCGTCGCCACCTTGTCGGAATCCCGGGTACGCAGGACGTGGCCAAGGAGAGCGGCCATGCCTGAGCCCAAGGTAGTTCTGTTCCTGGCGGCGTTCCTGTTCTGCTGCGGCGTGTACGGCGTGCTCTCGCGCCGCCACCTGATCATGATCCTGATGTCGCTTGAGTTGATGCTCAATGCCATCAACATCATGCTGGTTACCTTCTCGCGGCACTGGGCGGGCAAGAACCACGACATGCTTGGCGCGCACGCGGGCCAGTTCTTTACGCTGATGGTGATGGCCGTGGCTGCAGCC
This sequence comes from Planctomycetota bacterium, assembly GCA_020425605.1. GTDB lineage: Bacteria > Planctomycetota > UBA8742 > UBA2392 > UBA2392 > JACKID01. The sequence goes on from JAGQRH010000004.1 coordinate 171,316, forward strand.
GAAGTCGGCATCGGCCTGGCAATCATCGTGGCGCTGTATCGAAGAAAACACACGGCCGACGCTGACGCGGCCACGGACTTGAAGAACTAATGGGCGACCTGTTCAACAGCGAGAATAAGGAATTACTGATCTGGGCGGTGCCACTGCTGCCCTTGCTCGGCTTCCTCATCAACGGCGCGTTCGGCCGTCGCATGAACCTGGCGTCGTCGGGCGGGGTCGCCTCAGGCGCCGTGGTCTGCTCGTTCATCATTGCTGTCTACATGTTCATCCAGTACGTTCCGACGGCGCCGATCATGAGCGACGGCTACACCTGGATGGGCACGGCCGGCTTCCGGATTGATTTCCGCCTGTTGGTCGACCGGCTCAGCGGGCTGTACATGCTCGTGATCACGGGCGTGGCCAGCCTCATTCACATCTACAGCGTCGGCTACATGAGCCATGACGAAGGCTACGCGCGCTATTTCGCGTACCTTAACCTGTTCGTTTTCAGCATGCTGATGCTGGTGATGGGCGACAGCCTTGTGACGCTGTTCCTGGGCTGGGAAGGCGTCGGCCTGTGCAGCTACCTGCTGATCGGCTTCTGGTACAAGGAAATGCCGAATGCGATCGCCGGCAAGAAGGCATTCATCGCCAACCGCGTCGGTGACTTCGGCTTCATGATCGGCATGTTCCTGATCTTCTGGCACTTCGGGACGCTTGGCTACACAGACCTGATCGGGCGTGCGGCCGAAGTCGCGGCTACCGACCACACGCTTCTGAACTGGGCATGCATCTGCCTGTTCATCGGCGCGTGCGGCAAAAGCGCGCAGATACCGCTGTACGTCTGGCTGCCCGACGCCATGGCCGGCCCGACGCCGGTCAGCGCGCTGATTCACGCCGCGACGATGGTTACTGCAGGCATCTACATGGTCGCGCGCATGAACTTCGTGTTCGTGCACGCTGAGTTGGCAATGGATATTGTGGCGATCGTTGGCGGCGTGACCGCCCTTTTCGCCGGAACGATCGGCCTGGTACAGCGCGACATCAAGAAGGTGCTCGCGTATTCGACGGTCAGCCAGCTTGGTTTCATGTTCATGGCGGCTGGCTTGGGCGCGTTCAATGTGGCTGTGTTCCACGTGTTCACGCACGCGTTCTTCAAGGCGCTGCTGTTCCTTGGTTCTGGCTCAGTGATTCACGCGCTTGAACACACGCTTGGCCATGGCAACCCGGACAGCCAGGACATGTGGAAAATGGGCGGGCTGAAAGAAAAGATGCCCATCACCATGGCGACCATGACCGTCGGTGCCATGGCGCTATCGGGCATTCCGCTGTTCAGCGGTTTCTTCAGTAAGGATGCCATCCTGTTCACGGCGTTCCATCGCGGCGACCTGCTGGGCTACATCATTTACGGCCTTGGCGTGTTGGCGGCGATCTGCACGGCTTTCTACAGCTTCCGACTGATTGGGCTGACCTTCTTCGGCAAGTGGCGCGGCAACGAGCATGCCTATGCCCACGCTGACGAATCGCCGCGCAGCATGACGATGCCGTTGATCGTACTGGCACTCTTTGCGGTTCTGGCCGGCTACCTGTGGCTACCGCCCGCGCTTGCACACCCGATCGGTATTGATCACCCGTGGTTCGAAGAATGGCTCGCTCCGGCCTGGGCCGCTGCGCAGGCGAATCTGCCCGAGGGCAGCCACTACCGTTTCAGCACTGAGCATCACATCGGCGCTGAATGGATGAACATCCTGATCAGTTCAGTGATCGCAATCGGCGTTGCCGTCTTCGCATTCATGATCTACAGCAAGCCGCAGGGCCTCGAGAAAGTGAAGCAGTTGGCCTTCGTCGGTGAGGGCGACGCACAGCGCATGACGCCGTGGTACAAGCTGCTGCTGAACAAGTACTACGTGGACGAGATCTACGAGAAGCTCATCATCGGGCCGATCCGGATCGCCAGTGACGTGCTGTTCGTGGTCGTCGACGTGATCGTGATCGACTTGCTGTTCGTGAATGGCAGCGCCATGCTGGTCAAGGCCAGTAGCGACCTTGGCCGCAAGATGCAGACTGGCTACGTGCGCCACTATCTGTATGCATTCGCCGTCGGGATGGTCGTGTTGAGCGCCTTGTTCCTGCTGATCGCCAACCAGCGCTAGCGCAATACATACAACTGCATCGTCACCACGAACGCGTTGTGCAACGCGTGATACAGCATGCTTGGCCAGATAGATCGCGTATGCGCATACAACAGCGTCAGGATCACCGACAGCAGCGTCAACGGCAGGATGCCCACAGTCCAGCCCCAGACCCCATGCGCCAGCACAAATGCGGCGATACTGAACATGAAGGCAATCCACAATCCCGGATGCCGCCAGCCGGTGGCTGGACTGAGATGCGCCAGCAGGCGCCGTGTCCCGCCGAAAAGCACAACTCGAAACACAAACTCTTCCATCATGGGCGCGGCCACGACCGCCATCAGGTACCAGGCGAAAATTTGGACTGGGCTCCGTGCCTCGCGCAACTGCTCGACAACTTGCTGCTGTTCCACCGCCGCATTCAGCAGTTCATGCAGCTGTACCGAAGCGAACATCCCCGCCTGAAGCACCGGAAAGCCGGTGACCCAGATCAGCGGCACCCATATCAATTGGCGTGAACGTGCCAGGTGCCATTTGCCCCGCGGCTCGTCTCCCGGTCGCCAGGGGTTATTCGCGAGTGCAAACATGGCAAGCGCCGCAAACATGGTCTGAATCAGTGCACCGGTCAGCGGATTGCCTGACGGCATTGGCTGGTGCAACGCGATGATGAATACGGACGGAAGGATGAACGCAGCGATTCCTAGCGGAAAGCCAAGGATCGCTTCGCTGCGGCTCAGGCCCGAGTCCGCCGTTCCAAAGCGTCGTATCAGCTGCACCAGAATGAAAAGGCCCGCCAGCGCGGCAAGCAGGCTCAATCCGAATGCAAGCGCATGCGCGTCGATGTCGAGGCGCTCAGGCTCAAGCAATTGTTCCAGCCAGGTCGCGGCCATCCGCTGAGGCTAGCCGATGCAGCCATGCGCTTCCAGCGCATGGCTGTCACCTAGTGTTTGAAGTGTCGCATGCCGGTGAAGACCATGCTGATGCCGTGGTCCTCGCACGCCTTGATTACGTCTGCGTCGCGGACGCTGCCGCCGGGCTGGATGATCGCTGTGATGCCAGCCTTGGCAGCCTTCTCGATGCTGTCGGGGAACGGGAAGAACGCATCGCTTGCCAGCACGGAGCCCTTGGCCTTGTCGCCTGCGCGCAGCAGCGCGTGCTCGGTGGCGTCAACGCGGCTGGTTTGGCCGGCACCGTAGCCGATCAGCGCGTTGTGGTTCGTGATGCAGATAGCGTTGGACTTGTAGTGCTTGCAGAGGCCCCACGCGAAGAGCAGCTCACGCATGGTGCGGTCGTCGGGCACCTTGCTCGTGGCAACCTTGATTTCGCCGGGCTCAACGCGCCGTACGTCGGTCGTCTGGACGAGCATGCCCCCGTTGACGCTTCGAAACTCGATCGGCGGGTGGGCTGAGTGCGCCGGGGTGGCCTTCACCAGCCGGATCGATTTGCGCCACTTCTTCTTGCTCTTCTCAACCAGCGCCTCAACTGCGTCTTCGTCAAAGCCCGGGGCGACGACAGCTTCGATGAACTTTTCGCCGGCAATCAGTTGCTCGGCCGTGGCGAGGTCAAAACCGCGATTGAGGCCAACGATCCCGCCAAAGGCGGAAAGCGGATCGCATGCATAGCTGCGGGCGAATGCCTCGCCAATGCTGCTGCCGGTAGCCGCACCGCACGGGTTGGTGTGCTTGATTACGATCGCATATGGCTGATCGCTTATCTCATTGGCCGCACGCATGGCAGCGTCGAGATCGAGCAAGTTGTTGTAGCTCAGTTCTTTCCCGCTGAGTTGCTCGAGCCCGCCAAGCCCTGCCCTGTGACGCCCGGTGCCATAGAACGTGGCTTCCTGGTGTGGGTTCTCACCGTAGCGCAGCTTGACGCCGTCTTTCAGCGCCAGAAGCTTGGAGGGCGGAGTTTGGTCTACGTCGTCCTCGAGATGTGCCAGGTATTCGGCGATGGCGTGGTCGTACCAGGCCGTCATGCGGAAGGCCTTGCGCGCAAGCTTGCGGCGCGTGCTCAGGCCGAGCTTGCCGTCCTGATTGTCCAACTCACCTCGCAGCAACTCGTAGTCCGCAGGGTCTGTGACAACCGCCACGGCATCCTGATTTTTGGCCGCGCTGCGAATCATGCTGGGGCCGCCGATGTCGATGTTCTCGATGGCGTCTTCGCGGCTCACGTTCGGCTTGGCCACGGTCGCTTCGAACGGGTACAGATTCACGATCACCATGTCGATCGGCGTGATGCCATGCTTCTCGGCCGTGGCCATGTGCTCTGGCAAGTCGCGGCGCGCCAGCAATCCGCCGTGTACCTTCGGATGAAGCGTCTTTACGCGCCCGTCCAGCATTTCAGGAAAGCCCGTGTATTCGCTGATGTCCTTGACGGTCAAGCCCGCATCGCGCAGGGCCTTGGCAGTCCCACCGGTGGAAATCAACTCGACCCCCCACTGCGACAGCGCCTTGCAGAAGTCAACAATTCCAGCCTTGTCCGAAACCGATACCAGCGCGCGCTTCACCGCGATCAGATCCATGGTCTGCTCCCGAATGCTTGTCCAGGGCGGTTTGTAGCAGTTGCCACGCGCGCCAACAGGTGTGGATAGTCTTTTGGTGGAGCGTCAGTTACGTTCAAACCACTCCACAAACAGCTTGTCGAGCTGGGTGGAGTCCTGGTCAAACGCCGACCTCAGGGCAAGCTCTATGTCGTCGGCTGCCTTGAATGCCGCGCAGAAGTCGGGCAGTGCGGCTACGCGCTCAGAGCAGAGATAGCGCACGAAGAAGTGTGCAAGCATGGCCTGCTTTTCGTCCGGGTCGCGCGCGACGACCAGCTTAGCGAGCGCGGGTTGTTTCCCGTCTGCCAGAAGCATCCGGAATGTACGCTTCCAGCGCCCCGATTCGGTTGGGCCGCTGGCTTCGCCACTGAAATCGACCGCGTCGACGCGACCAATGAGCCGGCGCGTGAGGTTGCTGGCGAAACCGATTTCGAACCAGGGATGCGTCGTGTCGCCGCAGCGGCGGCGTACCTCAAAGACAGCAACGGCATAAACAACGCGCTCAAGCCCCAGCTTCTCATCTTTTGCATCCAGCAGGACTTCGACTTCCTTGTCGCCCAGTATCCAGCGGCTCTCCGTGATACCTGGTATTCCCGGTTGACGCGTCTCACAGTAGGCCCTGTGCTCCTGCTCGTCGGCCGACAGGACCACCCGGATTTCGTCGAGCGTTCCACCAAGCTGTGAGGCCGTCAGGCTGGATGCAGCATGCGCGTACTTGCCGGCTTGCTGCTGAAGACTCCCGCTGCCGATCACGGTGACGGGGCCATACTTAAGGCCGATCGGCGCCGCTGCCTTGAATACCTGCGCCGTCCAGCCGGGAAGCTCGTCCAGGCTTTCCGGCGCAGGAACACCTGTCAGCGCATCAGCCGTCTGTTCGCGTTCACGAGCTTCTCGCGGGCTGATCCACTCATCGAAGTCATCTTTGACCCACCCGGCACCCAACAGCGCGTCTTCGTTCAGCGCGTCGTACTTGACGGCCGTGTCGTATGCGACGCGAGCGTAGGTCTTGAGTTCCAGCTTCTCTGCGTAACGCCCCAGCTTCACGTACTCGACTGCCGCTTCCCGGCGCAGCTTGTCCCGCTCGGCGCTGTAGGCTTCGCGATCGTCGGCCGTGATACTGTCTGAGTCCGTAGCGGGCGGAGCGCGCTTTGGGTCCAGCACCCAGGTGGCTTTCCCGTCGACCTTCTTTTCCTTGTAGCCGAGTTCTTTCATCGCCTTCTCGTACTCGGGTACGAGCGCGAGGGCATGGTCGATCTGTTCTCGCCCGGCGGTATTCATGCCACGCTTGAAACACCAACGCGCCAGGCTTACATGGGCGTCCGCGACTGCCTCATTGGTCTTGGCTGCGCGCTCCGTGAACTTGGCAGAATCACCGTCATCGGCGAGGACCGATGCCGAGACAAACACGGACAGGATCAACATGAGTGCTACACGGGTCATTTGACTTTGCCGCTCTTGCGCGACTTCTTCTTCGTACCCGGGGTCTTTACTCGAAAGCCGTCCTTGCTGGTTGGCTTGTTCTTCTGCTTCATTGTGGGGCGCTTCATGGTCGGACGCTTGGTCGCCTTCTTGCGCTCAGTGGCCTCCTCAACGTCTTCGACATCGTCGGCCCCCACTACCTGATTGCGCCCGCGATCTTTGGCGATGTAAAGCGCCGCGTCGGCACACATCACCAGTTCCTGCGGATCGTCTGCGTGGCGCGGAAAGCTGGATACGCCGAAACTGGCCTTCACGCCAATCTTCTCGCCCTTCGGTCCGGTCACGACGATCTTCCGCTCAACACCGTTGCGCAATCGCTCGGCCAGGTCCATGGCGTGATCGTAGTCTGTTTGCGGCAGCAGCAGGGCGAACTCTTCACCGCCGTAGCGTGCCGGCAAGTCGGTCACGCGCACCAGGGCCGACAGCAACAGCGCTGTCTGCTTCAGAACCATGTCGCCAGTCTGGTGGCCGTAAGTGTCGTTGAAACTCTTGAAGTGATCGATGTCGAGCATGATCAGGCTGCACGGGTTGTTGTAGCGCGCCGAGCGTTCCAGCTCAGTGCGCATGACTTCCTGGAAGTGCCCGTGGTTGTAGAGCCTTGTCAGGCTGTCGCGCTGCGCGCGGTCGAGCACGTTCTGAAAGATCAGCCCGTTGTTGATGGCGAGTGCAGCCTGGTTCGCGAACATCTCAAGCATCGTGAGGCGTTCCGGGCTGAATTCACGCTTGCGACTTGAAGCGTCGACCACAATCACGCCAATCGCCTCGCGATCGGCAAGCAGCGGCGCGGCCGCAAATTTTTTCAGCGGGAAGTGCTGGGAAATCTCCGGGTGAATCCGCAGCCGCGGCTCTTCCTTCATTGTGTCGTGCGTGACGGTTTCGCCGGTTCGAACCGCGTGGATCAGGATGCTGGACTCATCGTGCAGCGGCACGCGGACATTGCGCACAAGGCCAGTCAGTTCGCCCCAGCGCTTGGCCAGGACTGGCTGCGTGGCTTCCAGCGACTTCTGTAGCGGCGCATCGTGGCTGGTCAGTCCTCGCCAGATCGCCCAGGCATCACGCAGACCAAGGCTATCCACGCAGATCTGTCCAACCAGATTCTCGCGATCCTGATCGACCGTGAAAATCATCGCACGGTCGTACCCGCCGCCTTCGTCGCTGGTAAGCGCGCTGGCAATGATGAAGAGGGCCTTGTCCAGGTCCATCGTCTTGCGCAGCGCATTGCTGACCTGCTGCAGCGCAATCAGGTCTTCATTCTGGTGCGCCAGTCGCTGTTTGAGCACGGCACGCTCGGTGCCATCGAGCCCGATCAAGCTGATCCCGGCCATCTTCGCGTCGTCGTCGAGCACCGGGTCCACGACAAAATCGAAGTAGAACACGCTGCCGGACTCAGGGTCTTCGACTCTGACTTCCTTGACCTCGCTCGGAACGCCCAGCGCGATGGTGCGCTGGAAGACGTGATCGGCGTTGACTTCACTCATCAGCGGAAGCACTTCGTCGTACGCTCGCCCCAGCACTTCCGGAAACGGCTTCCTGAAAAGGCGCTCGGCTGCGCGGTTGTAGCGGACCACACGCATGTTGGTGTCAAGCACGACTGACACGATTGAAACCTGATCAAAGATGCGCTTGGGCGGCGGTCCGCCCATGTCCACGGTACGTGTACGCCGTTCCAGCAACCGCTGAAGTGCGGTCTCGCGGGGCCTGACCCTGGTCTCGTCTTCCGTCATCAGGATCCGCTTGCGGGGAACTTCTGCTTGCCTTTGTCCATGAAGGCGGCGAACTCCTCCGGCTTCAGCGAGTTGATGAACTGCGGCGGGACGAACTTCTCGAGCATGTTGCCGTCAGCGTCAATGATGACGTACATGGGCACGCCCTTTTTGCCCTGGCCGTATTTCTTGTAGTACTCCTTGGCCTTCGGGTCCTCGTCCTTGTCTGTCCACTGCTGGCACAGGACGAAGTCGTTGAGCAGCTTCGGTTGCACCTGCGGTGTCGGGAAGATGTTCTTTTCCACCCAGCGGCAGTTTGCGCAGATGACGCCGGTGAAGTCCACAAATACCGGCTTGCCCGTGCGTTTGGACTCGGCCATGGCTTCATCAAGATCCTGATACCAGTGCTCCTCTTGTGCCTGGCCACCACTGCTTCCACCACCCGCGCCAGGGCGCTCCGCACGAGGCGGCATGAAGCCGTCCAGCAGACCCATTGGCTTGGCACTCGTCAGACCGGGCACCAGATAGAGCGCGAAAGACAGGAAGCCGATCGCGATCATCATGCGGATCACGCCAACTTGCTCAAGTTTCTCGTGATCATGCGGCAGCCGGAAGACACCCAGCAGATACAGCCCGGCGCCTGCTGCGCAAGCAATCCAGAAAGCATCGACGAAGTCGCGGTTGAACCACTCAGGAATCACCTTGCCGGTAAAGCCGATCTCAGCCCACGCAAAGTAGCGGACGGCAACTGCGATCTCGATGAAAGCGAACACAACTTTGAGCGCGTTCATCCAGCCGCCGGACTTAGGCAGCTTCTTGAGCAGACTCGGAAACATGCCCATCACGAAAATAGGCAGTGCAAGCCCCGACGCATAAATCAGCATTGCAAGCGCCGGCACCCAGCGACTGATTGACTCATCCCCGCCATTGCCCGCTGCACCGGCCAGGATGGTTGCAGCAATCGGGCCAGTGCAGGAAAAACTGATGATGGCAAAGCTGCCACCGCTGAGCAGGGCCGTAACGTAGCCTTTGCCCTCTTTCTGCGTAGCCATCTGCTTGCGGCTGATCCATGACGACATGAATGTCGGCATCCGCAATTCGAACAGGCCGAAGAAGCTCAGTGCGAAGATTACAAACAGCAGCGCTATGCCAAGGTTTACAAATGGGTTCGTCGAGACGATCTGAGCACCTTGCTCACCCAGCGCCAGGGACGTGATCAAGCCGAACAGAGTGAACACGCCGACGATGCACGTGCAGTAGATGAACGCGGCCGCCAGAGGGCTCCGACCTTGCTCTGATTGTTTGACAAAGAAACCGATTGTCAGCGGCAACACGGGCAGTACGCAGGGCGTTAGCAGAGTGACCATGCCGAGGCCGAACACGCCCAGCAGGAACCAGAACAGCCCTCCACTGTCTTCAATCTCCTGTTCGAGCCCACCTACGGGCGGCGTGACAGCAGGCTCTACAACCGGACCCGGCTTGACAGGTTTTGCACCGTCCTGGGGCACGTATTCCGGCCCGGAACTTGGTTTGCCATCGCGGCGTGGCGAGCTGGCAACTTCGGCAGGGCCACTAGCGGTAGACGTTACCGTCGCCTGCCAGCCAAACGGAGTTTTCGACTCGTCACATATCCAGGTGCATGCGCCATCATCGCAATACTGCGCGGCCAGACTTCCAGTCAGCGTGAATCTGGCACCGTCCGTAGCGGCCGCTGGAATTCGGAAGTCGCGGACAACCACGAAATCGCCAAAATACTCCCACTCGTCGGCACCGAAGTAGTTCTCCGGATCGTTGGCCGGCAGCAGGTGATACTCCGGGAAACGCCAGTTGCCTGCAGGCTCAAGGCCTCCGAAGTCGACGACGCTGAGAAGCATGAGGCGAAAGGGCTTGCCGTCAACGATGGTATGCGGGCTGTCCGGGTGATAGAGCCGGTACCTGCCGCCGGGGCCGGTCTTCAACTTGAAGCGCAGCTCCAGGCTGACCAGACCGCCCGGCTTGACTTCGTTGCCGGCAAACACGGTTTCGAAGTCGAATATCTCACTAAGGTCTTCCGGGGGTTGCTGCAAGCCTCGCGGCAGCTTGAGTTCAGGCTGTGGCGTAGGCTTCTTTTCCGGCTGAGAAACGATCGGATCAGACGGCTCAACCGGTGGCTTCTCTTCTGGTCCCTTCAGGAAGTCGATGAACTCGTGTCCGCGTTTTTCGGCGGGCAGGGTGCTGGCAATCCCGCGTACGACCTTGGCGTCGTGGTCCATCACCGCGTAGTAGGGCACTCCGGCACTCGGGGCAGGCTTGTACTTCTCCCACAGCGCGTCATAGGTCGGGTTGTTGATGTCGTTCATGATGCTGACGATGACGTAGTCTTCGAACAGGTCCTCCACTTCGGGCAGCACGAAGACCGTCGCCTCCATGCGGCGGCAGGGGCCGCAATTCAGGCCGTTGAAGTCAACGAGCAACGGCTTGTCTTCCTTCACCGCCTGTGCGAGCGCCTTGTCGAAGTCGCCGTGAAACACATGCGTGTGAACCTCAAACTCGCCGCTGTCGAAGTAGCAGGCCTCGTCGCAGATCACCAGCGAATACTTGGCCTTCAGGTCGGCAGGACCGTAGGCGTCCTCCGGGACGTCGAAGACGTAGGTAAGGGTAAAACGCTCCGGCAACTCAAGCTCGGAAGGGCTGTCGGGGTAGTCGACCTTGGTACCGTCCGGCCAGGTCACTTCCGACAGAGTGAAGCCACCGAGTTCCGTAAACTCTATCTTCGGCGGCCCGCCCGCACCGCCCTGCGCCTCGTTGTCGCGGTGATATGCGTGGAAGCCGGAGGGCAAGGTGAAGATCACATCCATCTTCAGCTTGCCGCCCGGCTGCCCGGGGGCCTTCAGCCGCGCAGAAACCTTTGCGGCCGGCTTGACTCCCCCCTCCTGCAACAGCATCGGGAGGGGGGCGTTTGCAGCGGCAGAGAACAACCCGTCGCGGCGCGGGGTAGGCAAGGCGCCTTCATCCTTGGCGGGTTTGATCTTCAGCTTGGCCTTGAATTCAACCGTGCGCATGTGGCACGCGTCTTCATCGCAGATTTGTACTTCGGCCTTGCCGGACAGCGAAAGTTCAGACTTCGCATCCTCCGGCACGCTGAATGTGTAGGTGACGGTGAAAGTGTCCTGGTACTCCCACTCAATCCAGTCGGTATCGACCTCGTGCTTGACGGCTTCAGGCCAATTCTGGTCCTTCAGCTTCAAGCCCGCCAGCTCGCCGAACTCGACAACGGGCGCGAGGCCGAAGCCGGGGTTATCCTTGGCGTAAATGTGGTAGCCCTTTGTGAAGGTGTAGGTCACCTTCAGTGTTGCGTCGCTGCCCGGCGCAACGTCACCGTCAAACGCGGCGCTGATCTTAACAACCGGCAACTCTTCCTTGGCCGGGGGGGCTTCCGTGCCGGCCTTGCCTACCTCGATGCTGGCCGTGAACTCGGCTTCGCTCTGCATGCAGCCGTTTTCGTCGCAGAATTGTGTCTCGTGTTTGCCCGCGACGGCCAGCTTTCCCTTTGCGTCGGCCGGCACCTTGAACGTGTAGCCGATCTTGAAGACGCCGCTCAGCTCCCATTCCTCGCTGAAGTCGTCCTTGTGCTTGTTCGGCTCGGGCCAGGTTTCCTTGACCAACTCCAGCCCGGACAACTCGGTCCAGGTAACTTTCACTGGTAGGCTGTAGCCCGGGTTGTCCTTGTGGTAGGCGTGGTAGCCGTCGGGGACCGTGAACTCGAGGTTGAGAGTGTATTCCTTACCTGGCTCAGCTTTGCCTTCGACGATCGGCTTGACATCGACCGACAGCCCCTCTTGCCCGAACAATACAGGCGCGAGGGCCGCGACCAGAATCAGACAGGCGGCACTTCGCATGGAACTTCCTTCCTTAGCACAAACACCGGCGCACCAATGCCCTATGCTACGAGAGGCTGCAGCGAATTGGGCATGATTTTCTCCCCGCCCGTTTGCATCGAACCGGGGCCATTCTATCGTTCCTACCGACAACAGCCGCCGTGGCGGCTTTATTCGCACCTTAGCGGATCACAATGCGCTATCTGCTGGTCCTGATTGACGGTCTTGCCGACACCCCCCACGTAGAGCTTGGGGGTAAGACCCCGCTGGAGGCTGCCAACGCCCCCGCGCTGGACAAGCTTGCCACGCATGGGCGCCTCGGCACAATCCGGACGGTTCCGCGAGAACAGGCGCCGGAGACCCTGGCAGCGCTGTTTACGATCCTGGGCTATCCGCCCGGACCATACCTGACAGGCCGAGGCTACTACGAAGCGCTCTCCGCCGGCCTGATGCTCGGTGAAGAAGAGTGGTGCTTTCGACTGCAATTCGTGACAGAAGTCGACGGCAAGGTGGTCGATCCGCGAGCAGGCGGGCTTAGCGAAGAGGAGGGTCGCGAGCTATTGAAGGCGCTCGAGACTCACTTCAAGCAGAGCAAGATTCGATTCGTCCAGGGTCGAGGGCACAACCACCTGCTCATTATTGACGGTACCGACTTCAATGGCCTGACGTCGGTCAGTCCCTTCAACATCCTGGATCTGCCCAGAGGCGAGCACCTGCCCGAAGGGCCGGGCGCAGAAGTGCTTATCAAGGTCATGAACGAGGCGCCGGCCGTGCTGAAAAAGCACGAAGTCAATCGCGTCCGTGTGGACCTGAAGCAGAACCCCGCGAATGCCGTGTGGATCTGGGGTGGCGGCGCGGCCGTTGATGTTCCCGGTTTCCAGAAGACCTTTGGGATCGACGCTGCAATGGTCAGCTACAGCGACCTGTTCCGCGGCGTGGCCGTAGCCAGCGGGATCCGGGTTGTCACTCCGGGGGACTTGCCGTTGGTGCGGGATCCGAGTGGCCGGATGGCCGCCGTAAATGAAGACGAAGCCGCCACGAAGGCCAGCGAGACAGAGGAAATCACCAACATTCGAGCGGCAGCCGAGCGCGCGCTGGAAGGCAGCCAGCTCGTGATTGCGAATTTCAGCTCACCGGACGAGCACAGCCACCTCGGCGACGCCAAGGGCAAGGTTCGATCGATCGAATTGCTCGACAAGCACTTCTTCAAGCCGCTTGCAAAGAAGCTAGAAGCCGCCAACGACATCCGCCTTACGGTCGTGCCGACTCTGATGTCGCGGTGCGAAACCCGCCAGCACGACGAACGCCCTGTACCGTTCCTGATGTGGGGCGAAGGCGTGGAGAGCCGCTGGCAACTGACACTTACCGAAAGCAACGCGGAAGAAACCGGCATCAAGATCGATGACGGCACGAGGCTGATCGACTACATCATCAACGGGCTCTAATGACCGACACGTACAAAGTGCTATTCGACGCCGAGGCCGTGCAGAAGCGCGTGTCTGAGTTGGCGGCGCAGATCAGCGCCGACTACGTCGGCAAGAGGCTTCTGTGCCTGGTCGTCCTGCGCGGGGGATTCTTCTTCGGTGCAGACCTTGTTCGTGAGCTTGAGGGCGTCGATGTCGAACTCGAGTTCGTGAAATTGCAGAGCTACACGGGGCGAGATACCAGCGGCCGATTGGTCGTCAACGGTCCGTTACCGCGTGTTTCGGGCTACGACGTGCTGGTGATCGAAGACCTTGTCGATACTGGCCTGACGCTGTCGAACCTGCACGAAGCACTCGTCGCTCAGGGACCAAGCTCGCTACGCTATGCAATCGTCGTAGACAAGAAGGCCCGCCGGGAAATCCCGTTCGAATGCGAGTACGTGGCCTTTGACGTTGATGCAGACGTCTTCCTCGTCGGCTACGGCATGGACGACGAAAACAAGGGCCGGACGCTGCCCTACATCGGCACCGTCACCCGGCAGGACTGATCCCGACCACAATTCTTGATCCCTAGAACCGCCAAGGCCGACTGGCTGCGAATTGCCACTTTTCAGGCACCCAGCTGCCGGAATTTTTGCACGTAACTACTTATAACATAATGGTTTACATGGAACCTGCAAAGCGCGTTCGGGGTCTAATAGTCAGAAGGGCTTGAGTTCAAAACCACAGGAGACAGCCATGAAAACTTTGTTCGCAGCGCTCGCCGGTTTCGCCCTGATCGGGGCAGTCGGCGCAACCCAGGTGAACGCGCAGGGCGTTCGCATCGATATCAGAAAGGCCGACAAGCACGTGGTTATCGATACTACTCACACGTCCAATCGCACGGCGCCAAAGCCATTGCGTCAGCCGCAACGAAACGAGAAGAAATCCAGCGGGCACTTCATCACAGTGCAGAAAAAGGTCTGGGTCCCCGGGCACTACGAAGAACGCACCGTGCGCGTGCTGATACCCGCCAGCCACGAGGATGTGCGTGAGCGGAGAGTGGATAGCCGAGGGCATGTCTACTTCGTGACTGTCTGCAGGGTCATTCCCGCCCACTACGAAGACCAGTGCAGGCAGGTGTTCGTGCCCGGGTGCTACGAGATTCGCACAGAGAAAGTGTGGGTTGAGGACAATTGCGGCTGCGACGACGGACACGGAAATGACCATGGCAAGAACCACGGCAACGATCACGACGCCGGGTATGGCCACGGGGGCAGCAGCAAGGGCAAGAAGCACAACCGCGGCCGACGTGGCAGCGGAAGGCACTAACCGAACCGGCGGCCGATGACGCCTACCTCCCCCAGGCGTCCCGCCGGCCAACACGGCCCCGACCGAGCAAGGTCGGGGCCGTTCCGTTTTCCATACACCTCGACGCTCTGCCCGAGCGTGGCACAATGCGGCCATGAGTTGGGACTTCCGCAAGCCGGGCACCCGCATCTGTGTGTGCTACAACACAACCAATGACCAGGCATTGGCAGTCTGGCGTGGATCCAAGGTACCCAGTGTCCAGCAGCTGACCACACAGTTCGAATGCGGGCGCAATTGCGCCATGTGCCTGCCCTACTTCGCCACGTTGTTGAGGGAGTACCAGCTGGGCAAGTGGCCTCAGGATAAAGCGACTGCAGCAGACCCAAACTGGTTCGGAGCAAGGCATGGCTAAGCGCTACTGGCTGATGAAAGTGGAACCTGAATCCTACTCAATCGACGAGTTCCAGCGCGCCGGAGAGACAAGTTGGGAGGGCGTCCGTAACTACCAGGCGCGCAATACTCTACGCGACGACTTCCAGGTAGGCGATGGCGTGCTGTTTTACGCCAGCAACGCCGATCCAACAGGCGTCGCCGGGATTGCGGAGGTCAGCCGAGCGGGCTATCCGGACCACTTCGCGTGGGACAAGAAACACGACTACTACGATCCGAAGAGCGACCCGGAAAACCCGACCTGGTACATGGTGGACATCAGGTTCGTCGAAAAGTTCCCAGCTGTCGTTTCACTACAGCAGCTGAAATCGACAAAGGGGCTTGAGGACATGATGGTCACGAAGCGCGGCATGCGCCTGTCCGTACAGCCCGTGAAGTCCGACGAATTCAAAATCGTGCTGGACCTCGGACGCTCGGGCCAGGTCGCGCCGCCCAAGGCCGCCAAGGCGAAAGCCAAGAAGGCCAGGAGCGCCGCACGCAAGCCGGCGCGAAAACGGAAGTAGATGCGATTCCTGAACCGAAAATGGGTCGACGGGGGCTATGACGAGGAGACAACGTACCTCTACCTCGGCGTCTACCTTCGCCATCTCGAAGACCTTGCGCCCGACGCCCCCACGAATGTGCGGGTACTCGGAGCCATCAGCCAGGGCCACAATCTGATCGGCTCGCAAGTTGCAGCAACGACACTAGATCGCGAGGCGGCCAGCTTCCACCTGGTGCTGCGAATCCAGACCATCGAAGGCGATCGCTTCATGGACGTCCGATACAAGGGCGTCGACCCCGAATCAGTAGATGAACACGCCTTTGACGGTGTCGACTATGTCCTGACAGATGAGCTGGATGTGGCGCCGGACGAACGCTTCGAACACCGCATTCTGCTGAGCCCAGAGGGCGAATTCGCCATCCAGTTCAGTGACCTGGAACTGAAGGTCTCCAGGGGCAAGAACGAAGAAGAATAGCGGAGCAGCTAGACTACACGGTGTGCAGGTTCTTGCCCCGTCAATACCGCGACCACGGCGCGCGCGCACATGCGGCCCATTTCGTCGCGCGCCTCAACAGTCGCACTGCCGATGTGGGGCAGC
>JAGQRH010000050.1 GCA_020425605.1 Planctomycetota bacterium
CTGCTGCACATGGAAGAGACCTTCCGCGAGGTCGGCTTCGGCTCATGGATGCCGTTCCGCTACCCGGACCAGTGGCTGGCTTTCTGCGGCATCATGCGCCGCGTGCTGGCGGCCAACGGGCTGATTCACTCAGAGAACGCAGAAACGTACCGCAAGCTGCTCGACGAAACCCCGCCGGTAGACGGCGAGCCACGCGATCGGGCAAAGCAGGCAAGGTCACCCGAAAACATAGCGCAGGCCCACGGCAACCGCGGCGTCGGGACTCTGGCCGAGCTGGCCGAAAGGCTGAAGCCCAAGCCGCCGTAGGCAGCAGGGCGGTCGCTAGATCGCGCCTTCGGCTCGCCAGCAATAGTGCGAGATGAAGGCGATGATGCGGCCCATCAGGCGGGCGGCCGCGAACTCGCTAACCTGCTCGCCCTTCGTTGGCGCGACTTCGACGATGTCGAAGCCGACGATGTTTCTGCTCTTTGCCAACTTCTGGATGATCTTCAGCCCGAGGTACCAGCTAAGCCCGCCCGGCTCGGGTGTGCCGGTGCCGGGGAAGACGCTGGGGTCGAAGCCGTCGACGTCGATGGTCAGGTAGACGTTGCGGCTGAGTTTGCCGATCGCCTCGTCGATCCAGGGACCTTCCGTGTGGTAGTCCCACGCGTGATAGCAGGTGACGGGCCGGTCGGGATGGCCGGGCTCGATGCGCTCGCGTGAGCGTATGCCGACCTGCACGATCGGGCACCACTCGTTGATGCGTGCGGCCGCGCTGGCGTGGCTATATGGGTCGTCGTGGTAGGCCTCGCGCATGTCGGAGTGCGCATCGATGTGGAAGACGCTGAGGTCGGGCACGCGTTCGAAGACGGCCTTGACCGCGCCCGGTGTGACCGAGTGCTCGCCGCCGATCAGGATCGGGAATTTGCCGGCCTCGAGGATCTGCTGCGTGGCCGGGTAGATCTGGCCAATGGTCATTTCCTCGGCGGAGCAGTCCGGGTCGAACGGCTTCAGGGTGGCGACGCCGTGGCGGGGGATGTGGGTGTCGCGGGTGATTTCATCGAACAGCTCGACCTGCTGGCTGGCGAGGCGAATGGCCTCGGGGCCGGCGCCGGTGCCGTGTCCGTAGCTGACTGTGCCTTCGTACGGCGCGGACATGACGACGAAGCGCGCGCGCTCAAGCGTCGCCAGTTCGGGCTCAAGCCCGAAGAAATTGTCGTCGTCGGTGACCAGCATATCCTGCAGCTTGTTCGCCATTGGTTCCTCGCATGAACAGGCCTGCGCCGCAGCAGCGAACGCAGGCCCGTGGTTTGTCATTCCAGCTACTTCTTTTTCTTGGCGCGCTTCTGCTTCGGGTTGGCCAGCTCGGGTACGCGCAGGCCGGTGTGGCCGGCGTTGAGCGCCGAGAGCAACTCCGGGCTCAGCTGCCAGTTGTCGAAGATGAAGACGCAGGCGGCAATCACGGTGGCCCACTTGCCGCGCTCGCCTTCGGCGGACTGCGTGACGTTGCGGGTGTTGACGATTTCGCCGCCGAGCTTCCATTCCTGCTTGCGTTCGTTCCAGGCCGCGTTGGGGTCGAACTTCAGGCCCATCGTGGTGGCGAGCATGGTAGCCGCGAGGTCTTCGGCGTAGTCGCCGGCCTGCTGGTCGTTGTCGCCGTAGGTGTGGTATTCGCTGAGGTAGCCGAACTTGGTGGGGTCACTGGGCACGGCCACACCGACGCTGGCGGCGACCATGCGGCGGTACTCGTTGGTGGCCTGGCGCGACATCACGCAGAAGGCGACCTGGCCGTCGTGCAGCTCTTTCAGGCCCTGGTTCTTGGGGATGATCTTGCAGCCCGGGGGCATGATCGAGCTGATCGTAACCACGTTCAGCGCCGCGATGCCTGCGTCACGCAGCGCATCTTCGAAGCTGGCGAGATAGTCCTTGTGGATTCCAACGCCCTTGGTGAGGAACGCACGAGTGGGAACAAGTTGCAGCACAGCCGCTCCTGTTGCTGTTGGCAACGCTTCCCGCCGCCTCCGCGAGGCAACGGTGCGCGTTATCGGCACTCCGCTCGGTCGCAATTTGTCCCTGCAAGGGAAGCGGCCGAGCGGAGCACCGCCGTGTCAGACACGGAGCGAAGTTTTTGGATTACGGGAGGCTTAATGTAAAGGACGCGGGCGAAAGTTTCTGGTCAGTCCTTTGCCCAGAGGTAGTCGAGTTCGCCGGCGCGGACGCGCAGGTACTCCGGCTCGTAGCGGTAGTAGATCTCGAGGTTCAGCACGCAGATGGCCGTGGAGTAGACGCGCCCGCCGCTGTTCTTGGCCCAGTGGCCGACGGGCTCAAAGCTGCCGCGGCGCGCGCCGGTGGTTTCCTGGTTGTTGAGGAGCGTGCGCTTGAGGGCGATGTTCCATTGGCGCCAACGGTCTTCGCCGCCGTCGCCGTCCTTGGCGAGCAGCATCGCGACCGAGCCGTAGTACCAGTAGTACATGTTGCTGCCCTGCAGGTCGCCGGCGCTGGCCCAGTTCGGCGTCAGTTTGGACATGCGCTTGAGCTGCTGTTCCTGCGTGTAGCTGCCGGCGGGCTCACCCAGCAGGCGGCGGCAGACGTTGCTGCACGCGAGCATGGCCATGCCCTTGTCGCCGGCGCGCGTGCCTTCATCGGCGTAGACCCCGGTGCCGTCCTTGCGGGTGCAGTCTTTCAGGAAGGCTGCCAGACGGTCGAGGTTTTCGCGCGGGATGTCGAAGTTCGCCTCGCGCGCGGCGATCAGTGTCAGCACCGCCCAGCCCGAGATGGAGAGGTCGTCACGTGTGGATGGCTCCCAGCTGCCGCGCTTGGATGGAAAGCACTGGTCGTAGTCCCAGCCGCCGCCCGGGCCCTGCATCGCCAGCAGGTACTCCAGCGCGCGGCGCATCGGTGTGCGCAGGGTTTCGTCGCCGGTCACGAGGTAGAGGTCGGTAATGGCAAAGGTCGCCAGCGTATGTGCGTACATCGTTACTTTGTAATCGTCGCCCTCGAGGCCGAAGCCGCCGTCATCCACGCGCTGCTTGCCCAGCAGGTAGTTGCGGGCGCGCTTGACCGTCGCTTTGTAGGGGCCTTCGCGGTCGCCGTAGCCCGCGCCGCTGAACGCCAGCATGCACAGCCCGGTCAGCCCGATGTCGTTGCGGGCCAGCCCGATACCCTCGTTTGCGCGTTCGTTGGGCGTCGCGCTGGGCAGGTAATGCAGCATGTAGCCGTCCGAGTCCCACTTGCCGTCGAGGTCCTGCACCTTCACGAGCCAGCCGAGCCCGAGGTTGACCGCGTTTTCGGTCTCGCCCGAGCCGCCGTGCTTTTTCAGCCCGACGCCGTGCTTGCCCTCGCCGCGCAGCCCGTGGCTTCCGCCTCCGGGAAGCCCGATCGTGTCGCCGCCGACTCCGCCGCCGCCGGCCGCGTTCAGCTCCGCGTTCAGCCGGTCGGCGAGACTGCGGTCATCCGTGGCGGGCGCATTGGAGTCGGTTGGCGTAGTGGTCGGTTTTTCGCGGTCCGGGCGCGGCTCGATTTCTGCGGTTTCGGCCTCTTTGAAAGCGTCGGCGACACTGGCGCTGTCGGCCGTCGCCTGTGTGGCATCTTCGCCCGGCGCTGCGCCTTCGTCGTTTTCCTGGGTCTCTTCTTCGGGGTCCGAGCCGACCAGCTCGCCGACCTTCATTGTGTACGGCCCGGGCGGCTGCGGCTCGATCATGGTGAACAGGCGGTGGTTGATCGCGAGCGTAAACGCCATCAGGTGCACGCTCAGGGTGAGCAGCACAGGGGTGCGCCAGTCGCGTTTGCGGCGCCGTCTCATCTAGTCGCTCCGCCCGTTGCGTCGCTCGAGCTCGCGCTTGATGTCGCGCAGCATGTCCTCAAGCTCGGTATCGGTCAGGTCTTTCAGCTCGCGCGTGGCTTCGCCGGTGAGGCGGTCGTAGGCCTTGCGGGCCTCGGTGCGGACGGGCTCGGCCGGGTCCTGCTCATAGCGGTGCTTCAGCTCGGGCAGCGCCTCCTTGTCGCTGAGCATGCCGGAGACTCGACATGCCAGCGCGCGGATCTGGTCGTCCTTGTCCTGCAACAGCGCTCGCACGTACGGCCGTGTCGCGATCAGCCGGCGCGATCCCGCGACGATCAGCCCTTCCCACACCTGTGCAAGATCAGGGCTTTGCAGCTGTTTGATCACCGGTGCGGCCAGTTCGTTCTCGACCGTGACGAGGTCGTCCATGACTTCGTTCGGAATCGGGCGCTGCTTCGGCCCTTCGGTCGGCGGGCTTGGCTTGACCGGCGGCTGCTCCGGCTCGACGTTGCCGGGCGCCGTCACGTCCGGCCTGTTGTCCGGCGTGCCGGTGCGGTCCGGCAGCAGCGGCTCCTGCGGCCTGCGGTTGCGCTTGTCCTGCGGCTCGTTGCCCTGGCCGCTCATGACCTCGTTCAGCTTCACCTGCGAAGTCACGGCGTAATACAGGCTGATGGCGAACATGGGCAGGATGATCGCGAACATCACGATCGGCAGGATCGGGCGGCGCTGCTCGGTGTTTGCTTCCTCTACATAGTGCTCGGCCGCGGCCTTGCTGTGGCGCGGCGCGCTGGCGGCTTTCGGCGCCGCGAACGCTGGCTTGCCGCGCGGCAGGCTGGGTCGTCCGGGGGCGGGGCGTGCGGCGGCCGGCTTGGGCGCTGCGGGCTCGGGCGCATCCTCGATGGGTGCGCAGCGCGAGCACTTGAGCAGCCCACCGACGCGAGACGCGCGGCCTTCAATCAGGTCGAGCGCGGTGACCGGAATGCCGCACGACTCGCAGCTCCAGACCGCTTTCTCGTAATGGCCGAGCGGGCCTTCGGGCTCTGCGGCGCGGGCCTTCTCGGCGCGCATGGCCGCCTTGGATTGCTCGGCCGAGACGCAGTGTGCGCAGACCAGCTCACCGTCGCGTTCGACGGCTTCGCCGCGCGCGAGGCAGCCTTCGCTGAGTGGACGACCGCATTTATCACAGAACTGCAGCAGCATAGCGGACCCTGGGGCGGGCCACGGGGATTGCCGGGGGCCAACACCGGCAACGCCGCGGCCCCGACTCTTGATTGTACTAACGTGCGATACCCGCAACAGGTTCCATCAGCCCGGGAATTGCGGTTCGGCGAAGGGGGGTGCGGGCCGCTTCGCGGCGAACCGCACTGTGACGAGAGACTACGGCAGCTCCTGCTTGAGGCAGAACACGCTGCCACCGGACTTCATGAACTCGGACGTATCCAGCTCAATGGGCACGAAGCCGGCCTGCTTCACCCACGCCACGGTCTGCGCCGAGCCCTGCTGGATCAGCACGTGGCGGCCATCCGGGCAGTGCGCGTTGCATGCGAAGTTGGCCGCGTCGGCATCGCTGACCGCGTGCAGGCGGCTGAAGGCGGACTCAATCAGTCCGCGAGAGGCATCATCAAACGCGGCCGGGACGTACAGGGCGCTGTAGTTATCCAGCAGGCAGAGGCAGGTGTCGAGGTGATAGAACCTCTCGTCGACCAGCTTCAACGGGATCACATCAACGTCCACCGCGCTGCTGAAGAACTCCCATGCGCCTGCGGCCGTGCGTGGGCCGACGCCTCCCCAGAACAGGCTCTTGCCCGGGTGGGCGATGGCGTCGCCCGTGCCCTCGAAGCGTTCGATGTTCCGGGGAACGGGGATCGGCTCGAAGCCGTGGGCGCGATACCAGTGCTCGAAGTACGGCACTTCGCGCTGGCGGCCTTCGGTTGCCATCCGCGAGATTACGACCTTGCCGGGCAGCGCGACGCTTTGATTGGCCGCGAAGCAGAAGTCGGGCAGGCCGACCGGGGCGGCAATCACCTCGACGCGGATGGCGATTCGCTCATAGGCCGCGCGCAGGGAGTTCCATTGCTCGGCGGCGCGAACGGTGTCGACGTGGTTCAGCGCGCCGCTGTCGTCCTGCATCCATGGGTTGATCGCGCTCTCGACGGTGAAGTGCGCGGGCGACGCCATCAGCACACGACGGCAGGGCCCGCGCTGTGGTGCAATCGCCAGCGCTTTACTTGCTGCCTCAAGTGTCGTGACTACCGTGCCCATGCTGAGTGGCGTACCGCGGCTGAAGCAGGATTGCAACTGCGATTAACCGCCAAGGGCCGCGAAGGACCGCGAAGGCGCAAGCCGGGATTGTTTCGCGGCCCTTGGTGGTCCTTTGCGGTTGGCAGCAGTTCGTCGTCCGGGCCTGTACTCTGTACGCCGTACGCTGTACTACGCATCCATGAACTACCTGTTCATATTTCTCAACGGGGGCGTGTTCTTCTGGCTGCTGGCCGGATGGCCCCTGCACCGTCGGCCGGCGCTGCACATGATGTGGATGACGTTTGGCTTCGCGCTGGACGTCGCGTTGCTGCTGTTCATCGAGATCGACCGCAAGGCCACGGGCCAGCTGTTCGCGCCGATGGGGCCGTGGCTGGTGGTGCACATCCTGATCGCAATCCTGCTGGTGCCCTGGTACCCGATGCTGATCTACAGCGGCGGCAAGGTAAGCGCCGGCAAGCCAAGCGGCTTCCACAAGAAGATCGCGTTCACGTTCTTCGCCCTGCGCTTCGCACTCTGGATCACAGCCATCCTTGCCATGGCCGCAAAGGCAACGTCGTAACCCCAACCGTAGCCCCCGGCGTCAGCTGGGGGCATAGCAACCAGACCCGATCGCAAACCAGCCAACAAACATCAACGCAAACCATCCTGCTCATGCAGCACGTAGTGAACGCAGGCCTCGACCTCGGCCGACGAATGCAGGAAGACTCGATCCCCACCCTCCGTCCAGACTTCACGATCCTCAGGCATCAACCCCTCCCGCCGCAAGCGCCGCGTCCCGTAGGCTTTGAAATCACGCAACACATGGTTCACATCCGCATCGGCCGTCACGACCGCGTGAACATGGTTCGAACGAACATTGACTGCATGCAGTTGCCAGCCCCGGTACTCGCATACTTCGCTGATCGCGGCATCGACGGCCGTGCGCATCTCCGGCGTGAATGTGGTCTGCGGGTGTTTGAGTTGCTTGCGCCGACGTTCTTCGAGCAGCGGATCAGACTTGTGTTTGCCTGGGTAGTATTCGTCTTTGCGGTCGCACCAGCCGCGCGTGTCGCCGTGGAGCCATGTGCCGTAGGTGGTCCAGGTGAGGAAGTCGTGGCTGGGTGGGTCCATGGCTTTGATGTTTGTTGGCTGGTTCGGGTTCGGTGTTGGGCGATATGCCCCCAGCTTACGCCGGGGGCTACGTTACTGGACGTAGGGCAGCAGGAACTCTCTTGCTCGTTCGGCTACTTCTACGGCCTTGTGTTCGAACGTGTAGAGCTCGACGGTGATCCAGCCGTCGTTGTAGTCCGCGGCCTTGAGCTGCTTGAAGAACTCGTCGAAATCGATCGCGCCGTCGCCGGGCACAAGGTGAAAGTGCACGCGGTCGGCCGCGATGTCCTCGATCTGGATGTGGTGGATGCGGCCCTTGAAACGTGCGGCGTTGGCCGCGGGGTCTTCACCGACGCAGTAAAAGTGGCCGACGTCGAAGTTGAGCCCCAGCCAGTCGGCGGCCAGCGCGTCGCCCTCAAATCGCTTCATGAACTCGTCGTACTGGCCGGCCTTCTCGATCAGCAGGTCGGGCTCGGGCTCGATGCACAGGCGCACGCCGGCTTCCTTGGCGTCGGGCAGGACGCTGCGGATGCCTTCCTCGAACCAGTCGGCGGCCTGCTCGCGGGTGACGCCTTCGTCGATCGGTCCGCCCGGCTCGGTACTGATCGTTGGCGCGCCGAGCTTCGCCGCGAGGTGCAGGCAGTCGCGCGTGTGCTCGACTCGAAGCTTGCGGCGCTCGGGGTCGCGCTCGCACCACGACGGGCGATGGCAGCCCTCGATGCCATAGAGCATGAAGGAGTTGCAGTTTGAGACGGCCAACCCGCGCGCAGCCAGCTTCTCACGCCAGCGCTTCACGTCGGCATCTTTCACGTTCGGCGGAAACGCGTGGGGGATATCCAGCAGGATTTCCATCCCCTGGTAGCCCGCGTCCGCCACAAGGTCGATCGCCTCATCCAGCGAGTAGCGCTTCATGGCGTTGGAAGCGAATGCAAGTCGAAAGGTCACCGGTCTCTACTCCGTTTCTTTGGCCTCGGCAGCATCGGAAGCCCTTCGCGTGTCGGCCCGGCCGAAAAGCGCGGCTGAGACGTCCCAAGGTGCAGCGTCCAGGCTGGTACGTTTCTCGATGGATCCTCGGCAATGCTGATGGTTCCAGTGAAGCGACCATCAGCATCATAACGAGACTCCCAGCTGTAGGCTTCCGGTCCGTACCATTGTCCGTCGAGCACTTCGGGATCTGCCAACGACCCCGAGTCCAGCAATTCCTGCAAGTCAGTGGCGTTGCGGCCTTGTTCGTGGCCAGCCTCCAGCGCCCTGCGAAGTTCTTTCGTTGCCGGGCCGACTTCAGTCATCAGGTGAAGTTGGCTGTTCAGTGTTCCGGAATCGAGCGCATACCAGACGCCGGACGTCATCGCCAAGGTGCACACTCCGCCGTAGATGATCAGCCACTTCCAGTGCCGCCTGCCGACCGCAATCGCGATGAGGAGTGCGACGCCCGTGCCAAGAAGCTGGGTGCCGACACTGGGCATGCCAAGGCAGAAACTCGGGTCGCGCAAAGCGATGAGACCGTGCCAGGCGATTCCAAAGGTGGCTACTGGGACGGTGACAATGAACAGGAACAACGCCAGCAGCCTGTGCGTGAAGCCTTTGCCGGAATCATTTCTTGCGTGAGAAAGCGGCGCCGGGTTCCGCCCCAGTGGGAGTTCGGGGTATTCTGGAACGTTCTGGCTGGTATGTGGCGTGTTGGGTTGCATCCTGTCCCAGAGGTTAGCGACTGAGGAATCAATGCGCATCTTCCTGACCGGCGCGGCCGGATTCATCGGCTCGAACGTTGCCCGTGCGTTACTGGCGCGGGGTGACAGCGTTGTTGGGCTGGACGACTACAACGATTTCTATGACCCGGCCATCAAGCGCCGCAACGTGGAAGAGCTGTCGAAGCTGGGCGGCGACTTCACGGTGATCGAGGGCGACCTGCGGCTGCACGGCGACGTGGATAAGGCGCTGGGCGACGGCGCGGATGTGGTCGTCAACCTGGCCGCCCGTGCGGGCGTTCGCCCCAGCCTTGAGCAGCCGCTGCTGTACACCGACACCAACGTGCGCGGGCTGGTGAACATCCTCGAGGCCATGCGCGAGCGCAGCATGAAAAAGCTCGTGCACGCGAGCTCCAGCAGCGTCTACGGCGGGCAGGAGAAAGTGCCGTTTGCCGAGACAGACCCGATCCTGAAGCCGTGGTCACCCTACGCGGCCACCAAGCGCAGCAATGAGCTGATGCTTGCCACATGGAACCACCTGTACGGCATCGAAAGCCACGCGCTCAGATTCTTCACAGTGTTCGGCCCGGGCCAACGGCCGGACCTGGCGATTGCCAAGTTCATCCGGTTGATCGAGCAGGACCAGCCGATCCCGTTCTTCGGCGACGGCACCACCGGGCGGGACTACACCTTTATTGACGACATCGTTCAGGGCGTGGTCGCCAGCATTGACCGCGTGGCGGGCTGCGAGATCATCAACCTCGGCGGCGACGAGCCGGTGACCCTGACCGAGATGGTCCACACCATTGAGAAGGTGATGGGCAAGCAGGCCAAGCTGGACCGCAAGCCGGTCCAGCCTGGCGACGTGCCCCGCACCATGGCCGATGTCAGCAAAGCCAGACGCATGCTCGGCTACGAGCCCAGCACCAGTTTCAACGAGGGCGTGGCAAAGCAGTACGAGTGGTGGCGAAGGGCAGTTGATAGTCAGTAGTTGATAGTTGATAGAAACGGCAAAGGCAGGTGGCAGTTGACTACCAACTACAAACCATCAACTATCAACTGCAGCCAGAGGCCTTTCCGGAGCATTCCCTTGCGTACCACTGTTTGCGTCAGCGCGGCGATCCTGCTGTTGCTGCTGGCCGTTGAGCCTCTTGCCTATGCGGACGAGAAGGCCAAAGACACGGCCGTCGCCTGCAAAGAATACGAGTCCGAACACTACCGCCTTCGCACCAACATCGACGTTGCGACGTCCGAAGACTACTCGCGCGTGATCGAGGCTGCCTGGCCGCTGCTGGAGACGTTCTTCGACGGCGCGCCGAAGTTGCGCAAGGGCGAGAAGCTGGACGTCTACTTCCTTGCGACACAGGAAGACTGGCAAGCAAAGCTGAAGGAAGACGGCGTCGGTATCCCGATCGGCGCGGGCGGCTACTACTGGCCCGGCAACAAGACCGTCTACCTGTGGAAACAGCCGACGCTCTACAACTCACGCCAGCTTCTGCTGCACGAGTGCATGCACCAGTTCCATTTCATCGCCAAGTGCAACAACGTCGGCCCGCAGGACAC
Organism: Planctomycetota bacterium; assembly: GCA_020425605.1. GTDB lineage: Bacteria > Planctomycetota > UBA8742 > UBA2392 > UBA2392 > JACKID01. The sequence goes on from JAGQRH010000050.1 coordinate 10,363, forward strand.
CTGGTACATCGAGGGAATCGTCGAGAATCTGTCGCGCCACTACTGGGACGGTGAGAAGTTGAGCCTGGGCGTGATCCCCTTCTGCAGCCTCGCCAACTACCCGAAGCTGGCGCTGGAGCTGTTCGAGCGCGCGGACTACGACCTCGGCGCGATGATCACCGGCGAGCGCGGTTCCGGGCGTCCCGAGTGGTGGGCGCTGGTGCGCTATCTGCTGAACGCCGACGAGGGCAAGTACCTGCCCGCGTGGAAGAAGCTGTGCAAGAAGCTCGACGGCGGGCAGTCGGCCAAGAACGTGTTCAGTTCGACGGCCGGAGACCCGAAGAAGCTGCAGCCGAAGATTCTTGAGTGGCTGAAGACGCAGCAGGAGCCGTTCGTGCCCGTATGGAATGAATGGCAGGGACAGGGCAGCAACGCGGTGGTCGGCACCAGCAACGTCACCAGCGGTTGCCGCGCGCGCGATGATGCCAGCGAGATTGCAGCCACGCTGATCGTGCCCGAGGGGGCGTGGAAGGGTGGCCTGCTGGTCGGCTTCGAAGATTCGGAAAGCTACACCGTCGCGCTGCTTAATAGTGAAGGCGGCTTCTCGATCAACCAGCGCATCGACAAGAAGTGGAATGTGCTTAAGCGCGGCAACGCGCCGGAGCCGGCGGAGGGCAAGTATCGCCTGAAGGCCGTTCGCACGGAGGGCAGCGTCACGATCAGCGCCAACGACATTGAGCTTGGCAGCTTCGAGCTTGCCGGCGCCAAGCTTGGCGTCTGCCTCGAGAACTGCACGATCCGGTTCACTGATATCGAGTGGAAGTAGCCGCTGCGCTGCGGCCGGTTGATAGTTGATAGTCGATGGTTGATAGTCGGCGCCGGGCAGTACTACCAACCATCAACGATCCACTACTAACTGGCGCATGAAGCTGATCGTCGAAATCTCGCAGGGCCTCGGGAACTGTGTGCAGGGCACGCCGTTGCTGCGCGCACTGTGGCAGTTGGGGCATGACGTTGACCTGTACATCAACAGCCCGATCGCCGAGAAGCTGAAGCCGCTTTGGTCCGAGTGGGAGATCCTCGGGCGCATCTACACCCACCACGACCAGATCAGCGTCGGGGACTACGACTTTGGCGTCAGCGCGTACGGCCGTCGTCAGCTTGTGCGTATGTTCCCGCCCGGCCTGTGCCTGAAGGTCGAGAAGCGGCACGTGCGGCACCAGAGCGAATCTGAAGCCAACGTCGAGCTTGCCCGCTGGATTGGCTACGCGGGCCCCACGCCGCGCGGCTACGTGAAGGGCCACGACCCGAACCTGGACCTGCCGCCGGAGCAGCGCCACAAGCGCACGCCGCCGGTCAATGCCGTCATCGTTCACGCCGGCTGCGACAAGAACAGCGCCATCAAACGCTGGCCTTTCTGGCCCGAGCTGTGCCGCCGCATCGCGGAAAGCGGACATGAAGTGATCGTGGTCGGCACGCACGACGACCGCAGCGAAGAGAACTGGGAAGATGAATTCACCGCGCGCTTCCATATGGCCTTGCCCGAGCTGACAGCGCTGCTTGAGACCGCCGCTTTCTATTTCGGCAACGACTCCGGTGTCGGCCATCTCGCGGCGGCCGTGGGGCTGCCAGGTCTGATGCTGTACGGGCCCAGCAACCCGATCAAGAACGCCCCGAATTCGAAGGTGATGCACGCACTGGTAGCAGCCGCAGAAGAGGGCGAAGGCCGCGACGTCAACGACCCCCGCCCGGTGCCGATCGAGCGGCTGAGCCTCGATCAGGTGTGGGCCGAGGTGCAGGAGGCGTTGACACACCCGGCGCGCGACCCGGAGCGCGCGATCCCCGAGCGCGTCAAGGATTCCGTCGAGGAACGCTGGCAGCACTACGTTGCAATGACCCAGGCGCAGCCCGAGCCGGCGGTCGAGGAAGTCTCCAACCTGCCGCGCAACTTCACGCCCCGGGTCAGCGTCGTGATTCCGACCTACAACCGCGCGCACAACGTGATGCGCGCCGTGCAGTCCGCGCTCGACCAGACCGAGAAATCGCTGGAGGTGATCGTCGTCGATGACGGCAGCACCGACGACACCCTCGAGCAGTTCGCCGACCCGCCGGAGCGCGTGCGCTACATCCGCAAGCCCAATGGTGGCGCTTCCAGCGCCCGCAACGTCGGCATCCGCTACGCGACCGGAGAGTGGATTGCGCTGCTCGATTCGGACGATGAATGGAAGCGCGAGAAGATCCAGATGCAGCTGGCGGTCCTGCGCGACGAGTACGTGGCTGCCTCATGCAGGCACATTCACGTCAATGCCGACGGCAGTGAAGAAACCAAGCCCGCGGTCATTCCCGGGCGCGACAACCACCTGAAGCTGGACCTGTACGAGAATCTGTCGCTCAAGACCAGCAGCCTGATTTTCAAGCGCCATCTGATCGAGAAGACGGGGCTGTTCAACGAGCGTTTCCCGATCAGCAACGACTGGGACTTTTTCCTGCGCCTCGCGCGCGTCGTGAACAATTCCGGCATGCGCATCTGTGAAGTCCCGCTTCTGACCGCGCACCGCAGCGCCGACAGCATCAGCAAGACCGGCCGGGCGAACGCGCTGGAAGAGGCGTATTCGCGCATCTGCATGGTCAACGCGCTGCTGCATAACCACGACCCGGCCACGTTGAAACGCCACATAGCTCGCGCCGGCCGCAAGCACCTCGAGCTGTCGCGCGCCTACCGCAAGGCCGGCGACAAGGCCAAGGCCAAACTGCACGCGCGCGAGGCGATGCGCGCCGGGCAGACCCTGAAGGGAATTCTGCGCTGGTTGCAGGCCTAGCCCCCAGCCTTTCCGCTGGCCCGCTATCTCTGTACAGTCCGCGCCGTGACGAAGAAGCAAGAATCAGCCTCCGAAGCCTTTGCAGACGGCCCTTTGAAGGCCGAACGCAAAGCCACCGTCAAGGACGGCAAGAAGCGCGAGAAGCGCCTCGACCGCCTGCGTCTACAGGGTTTCTGGCCGCTGTACGCATCCTTCATTGCGCTGGCGCTGCGCCCGCCGCTGAGCGAAGAGCACCTGACCCTGATGTCCCTGCGCTTCGTCGGGCTGGGGCTGGCGCTGCTCGGGCTGGGCATGCGCATCTGGTCGCTGGGCTATCTTCTGAAGAAATCCGAGTTGGCCACGGCCGGCCCTTATGGCCGAACGCGCAACCCGCTTTATGTGGGTACATGGCTGATCGGCTGCGGTCTGGCGCTGCTGGCGGCGTGGCCGTTCAACCTGATACTGCTGATTGTCTACAACGCCATGTTCTTTGTGGTGTACCGCCTGCAGATCGGCATCGAGGAAGAGATGCTGACCAGCATCTACGGCGAGCCCTACAAGGTCTACTGCGACAACGTGCCGCGCTTTTTCCCGCAGGCCAAGGCCTGGCATGTGGGTGCGGTCAGCCGCTTCAGTCTCGGCCGGGCATTCCGCAACCGCGCCTGGGAGCCTGTGCTGGGCCTGGCCGTGCTGCTGGCCTTGCAGGTAGCGGCGTGGGGGCTGCTGTGGCCGGCCATCAAGGGCGCCAGCCTGAGCGAGGCCTGGAAGGGTTTTATAGCCGGCGGCTGGATCGGGCCGTAGCAATGGCCAGTGGCTCGTTGCTTGCATACTTCCAGCAGTTCCAGTCACCCGTAGTCCTCGGCCGAGACAACTGTATTTTGAGTGCCCGGGTCAACCTGGTCTCCGCATGCCCGAACTTGATTGGCAGCAGCTTCCGATCGACACGCCGAGTACGGCCGCGTTCATGCTGAACGGCTCATTCACCGGTGAGCGGATCAGCGCGTTCACGGTTGAGCTGGGGCGCAGCCTGCAACCGCTGCCGAAGCGGCTGTTCCTGGACATCCGCGGGCTGAAGCAGATCGACCGCGCGGGCATTGAGACCATGTCCGGGCTTGCAGGTCTGTTCGCCGAAAACGAAAGCGGCTTCCTGGCGATCATCGGCGCGCCTGAGGCGCTTCGCACGAAACTGATCGCGGGCGCACAGGAAAACAGTTTCCGCTTCTATGACAGCTTCGGCCAGGCCGCCCAGAAGGTGATGGACGGGATGCTGGCGATGCTCTCCGGCCAGTTCCGGGTGCTGCCCGACAAGCCAAGCATGACCGAAGAGATGCGCACCTGCTGGGCAGGCATGCGCGACGCGGGCGTGCCCTCAACACAGGTGCTGACGCTGAAGCGCGCCTTCGACAAGATTTCGTCACCCAGTTTTGAGCGTCACTGGAAAGAAGAGTTTCGGGAAGACACCCGCAACCTGATCCTGGACGTGACGGAGTTGCGCACGCTGGTTGACGAAGGAACTGAATGGTTGCGCAAGATCAGTGACACGATTCGCGGCCGTGACGGCCGGCTCGTACTGGTGAACCCGCAGCCCAAGGTTCGCGTGATGCTCGAGATGCTGGAAATGGACAGGCTGTTTGTGCCGGCCCTGAGCGTGTCGGAAGCCGAGCGGGCAATCCAGAGCTAACTCCAGAGTGCATCACGCCAAGACGCACAGAGCGCGACGATGCAACGTTCGTTGCGTCGTCGCGTGTGGCAGTATTTCAGGCGGCTTCGGTTTCTTCGACGACCTGTGCGTCTGCCCAGGTTTCGTCGATGGCGTAGTACTGGCGGGCGTCGTGCTGGAAGATGTGCACGATCACGTCACCGAAATCCAGCAGCACCCACCACCCCTCGCTGCTGCCTTCGATACCGATGGGCGTGCGCTGGGCCTTTTCCTTCAGTTGCTTGCGGACTTCGTCGCCGACTGCGCGGGCGTTGGTAGAGCTGCTCGCGGTGCAGATCACAAAGTAGTCCGAGACGATGGTAAGGCCGGAGACTTCCAGCAGGCGGATGTCGGTGGCCTTCTTCTCAGCGCAGGCCTTGTAGGCGATGCGCGCGGCTTCGAGTGTGTCTATGGCGACCTCCCGTTAGCGACCTGCAGTGATTCTACGAACAGGCACGCCGCGTCCGAGGGCGTGCCTGTGATTTTCGCGCAAAACCGAACGAAGCCTATCCCTTGTCTTCGTCGTTCCAGCTCCAGGCGTCGACGGCGCGGCTGTATTCCTGCAGCTCGTTTGCTGCAAAGAACAGGCCGAGTTCGCGCTGGGCGCTTTCGGCGCTGTCGCTGCCGTGCACCAGGTTCAGGCCGCGGCTGACGCCGAAGTCGCCGCGGATCGTGCCCGCCTGCGCGTCGGTGCAGAAGGTCTTGCCCATCAGCTTGCGGCAGTTCTCGACGGCCTTGGGGCCCTCGATCGCCAGCGCCACCAGCGGGCTGCTGGTCATGAATTTCACGAGGCCGGCGTAGAAGCCCTTGCCGACGTGGTCTTTGTAGTGCTGGCTTGCCAGCTCGTCCGACATCTTCATCAGCTTCATGCCGACGATTTTCATGCCGGTGCGCTCGAAGCGTCCGACGATGTCGCCGACGATGCCGCGCTGTACGCCATCAGGCTTGATCAGGATCAGTGTGCGTTCAATCGCCATGCTTGTGTCTCCGGTCAAATTGCGGCGGGAGCCTACAAATATGAGGCGGGAGGCGGGAGACAGGAGGCGGCAGTTTTTCTGGAATTGGACTGTGAGCGTCCAATTTGTTCCTTGAGAGGCCGACGGGCCGGATTATGATTCCCCTCCCCGGCGTTTGAGCCGCAACGGCGGCCTTTTGTCGGCCGAGAACATTAACTGACTCTGTCTCAGAGAGGACTACACAATGGGTATTCAGGTTGGATCACCGGCGCCGGACTTCGCAGGCGAAGCGGTCGTCGGTACGGACTTCAAGAGCATCAAGCTGGCTGACTTCAAGGGCAAGTGGGTGGTGCTGTTCTTCTACCCGCTCGACTTCACGTTCGTCTGCCCGACCGAAATCGTTGCGTTCAACGATCACCTTGAGGAGTTCAAGAAGTTGAACACCGAAGTGATCGCGGCCAGTGTTGACAGCAAGTTCAGCCACCTCGCGTGGAACCAGATGAGCCTCGACAAGGGTGGCC
>JAGQRH010000051.1 GCA_020425605.1 Planctomycetota bacterium
CGCGACCGCGAGTTCTTCTCCTGGCGCTAGGCTGTCGAGCAACTGGTTCGTCGATGTGATGCCGGGCGTGCGACCGGATCGAACGGTGATCCGACCGAACACATCCCGGTAAATTGAAATGCGTGGAATCTCCACGCGCCGAGGCGAAGGTGCCTCGGCTGCTTCGGTATGCATGGCAACTCCTCTAGGGTGAAAACAACAAAGGCACCCACCATGGGCGCCGTAAGTGATTTGAGATTGAGGGGTTAGGGGTACCCGGGGGGGGCTCGAAACGATCGGGCAGTGGGTCCCATCCGATACCCACCCGGTCCGAGCGCTTTTTTCGAAAGAGTCGGGCTCGCGTTACGAGGCCAGGTAGGGACTACGCCGCTGGGCAACCCAGACGGCGAGTTAGTTTGTGTCCCACCCCTGCAGGGATTTTAGGTCACTTTGGAAACCAGAACCCCGGGATGTGGCCTGATTTTGGCCATATGCACCTGGTTGGAGCCCGCTCCGGGCGCTCCAAACGCGGATGGCATGTCGGGAGACAAACGTGTCTCACGACTTTGGTCAGCGGGAATGGCAGCTTGGCCTAGCACCCGAAGGTAGGACTAAGGGCTGTCCTTGTGTTCCTGTTTCTCGTGGCGAGTGAGCAGCGTACGAAGGGCGTGCTCGCGCTCTTCCTGCTGAACCCTAGCGGCATCCTCCGCTTCCGCGACCTCCTCCTCCGCTTTCGAAGGGGGTCGATGTCCGTCCCAGAGGCGAGCTTGGTACTCGTAGGGCAGGCCGGCTTCCTCCTCGGCGCTTACCCGGAAGATGAAGCGTCGGCCGTGGATTTTCTTCGATCGCAGAGCGCCGGACTTCATCAGCCGATAGAGGGTGGCCCGGCTGAGCTTCAAGAATGCAACTGCTTCCTTCACCGTCAGTAGTCGTGATTCCTTATCGAGGAAGAAGTCGCTCAGTCGTTGGTAGACTGAATCCATCGCTAGGAACGCTTCAGCGGACAAGTAGAGCACGTCAGCCTGGGTCAGCTCTGCCTCCGGATCGCATCCTAGCCGACGCTTAATCCAACGCTGCAGGTCAGCCTCGGTCATTCGGTTTCGTTCGGCAAACATGAGTACCTCCAGCGAGTAATCGGCTGAGCGCACACACCGATGTAGACAGCATGAGACGAACGTGCGCACGAAGTGACCGCGGCTCGGGCCTTACAGGCGTGAGCTGCAGTAGGTTGGTCGGGCCCCATGGCAAGCACGACTAGCTCGCACGAACATTGGGATCTATCCAGTCAGTGTACTGAACGCGCTCGACCCAGGTGGGCCGTCTTGATGATCTAGGCTGGAATAACGCGGTAGGAAGCCCAATTCCTTGGCGGGGTTCGCTCGTCGGCGCTCCCGTCGAGCATGATCGTTCGCCTGCTTTATGCGGCTTGGCAGCGCTTGGCCTGAGTCCTTGTCGAACACCCACTTCACGTCGAACATCTCGTACTCGAACGCCCATTTGCTGGCCAGCTTCCGCCGGGGCCTGCCCTTCAGCTTGTCGAACGCCTGACGCGAGCGTCCGGACTGCACTCGGCGAATCAGTCCTTTATCGAGCAGCCCGTTGATTGCCGACCAATGCGCCTTGTGACCATATCCGGAAATGGCGCGAATCTGGTTTTCCGACGCGATGAAGATTCCGTGGCCTTTCCAGTGCTCCCAAAGAGCGACCAGCGTACGGGCTTCGCGTTCAATGAGTTGGGCAGCAACACGCTCAAGCGCTTCTCTGCTGATGGCTCGTTCAGGATTGTTGCGGGCGAAGGTGCGCCCGGAGTGAGCTGATGACTCTCGTAGGGTGCCGGACTCCGGGAGCGTAGTCTCGGGCACACCCCGGCTGGGTGCCTGAGCAGATTGCTCTTCGATATCAGTCATCATCAGCCTCGTTCGGTCCCTACGACCGGTCCGCAATGAGTATCGGAACTTTCACCATGCGGATGCATCGCGGCATTCTGTCGTGGCCGGAGGCCACGGGCGCGGCTGCGCAGTTCGCCTTGACAGGCTCACAGCTTGCCGCCGGGCGCAGTCCGGATCAGTTCTTCAGAGAACAATCTGCGCCCTGCCCTACCCCTAATCTGAACGCTTGAGCCTCAAACCGGCTCGTCGCGTCCAGTACCAGGGGTACACGCAGTAGTTAACCCGAGCGACATAACCGATTGCTGCCTGGGTACTTCAGACAACCGGCATCCGGGGAGAAACAGGTTAGGTGTGGCCCTCGACCGCTCTCATAGTTGGTGCAATCCATGGCAAAGGCGTTCCTCGCTGAACTGTTTGCCCAACTTGATCGCTTCCTGTCTCTAGTCGAGACGTGATCCCGTGAGGAGAGCCGTCAGGACCTCGTCCAGCCCCATCGCTTCTTCGAACGTTCGTGCGTGTGGGTTCCTGTCGAGGACCTGTGCGCGGTAGTGTCGCTGGGCCACTTCGGCCGAGTGCCCCTGCCACATAGCGGCAACTGACGCCGGGATGCCAAGCGATGCTGCATAGCTCGTGAAGTTCTGGCGAAGTCTCTGCGGGCCGACCGCGTCCTTGCCTTCCATATCGAGCTCATCCAGTACCGCCTCCCACGCCTTCTTCGGGAACTGCGGCGCATCGAGATCGCCGTGGGGCAGTACGTAGGTCCGCGTCTTGTCTTCCTCCCACCACTGCTCCAGCAACTCACAGAATTGCGGCGCGATCTCGCCCTCCGCCGCACCCTTGAGTGGCACCCATCGTTCCATGCCTGTCTTTTGAGCATGGATCGTGATCCGACCACGGTCGAGGTCAACGTCTTCCCACTTCAATCCCAGGGCTTCGCCGCGCCTGCACCCCGTGAGCGCGAGCAGCAGGAACAGCCTGCTTGCAGGCGTAGCTGACGTACTCGGCGCCGTTTGTTCGAATTCCTCTTCTTTGCCGTTCTTTTTCCGCTTGATGACGGCCTTGAAGTCGGCCTGCTCCCGCTCGACGGCCTTCTGCAGGAAGCCCTTCAACTGGTCTGGCGAGAAGGCAACCGCGCCCATCTTGCGCTTCCCTCTCTGCGACTGCAGAGCATCCATGAGCGCCTCCCGGTCAAGAATCCGGCGGGGCTTCAAGTGCGATATCCATCGGATGCACGTCTTCACATTGCGGATGTACTGGTTGATGGTGTTGGCCGATCGCAGGGCTTTCTTAGTGCCAAGCTTGGTTCCCTCCGTGACAACGAAGCGGATGTATCGCTTCAGCATGTGCGGATCGAGATCCTTCGTCCGCAGGTCTGGTTGTGTGTGGACGGCGATCCAGTCTTTGAAATGCCCGACGTTTCGCGTGATGATCTCTTGAGTGGCCGCACTGATTCCCATGCCCGCTTTGGGATTGGCTTCACGAATCCCAGCCCGCTCCTTGCAGTCCTCAAGGTACAGGTTGATGTCGTCCGCCAGCCGGGCGTTGCCGTCGACCCGGCCGCCGGCTTGGGCGACCTCAATCTGCTGGTCGAGTTCCTTCGCGCGGTACTGTTTCTCAAGCTCCTTGCGCTGATCGTAGGTGAACGCCTTCAGCGCCGTGCACTTCTTTCGAATCTGCTTGCCTGTGGCATAGTCGAAGTAGAAGAGGTAGTGGTCCCCCTGCCACGTGCGTATGCGTGCCGGCTTAGGTTTGCCCGCCATGCGGCCCCCTGCGCGCCTTCCATACGTTACACACTTTGATACACGGAATGAAAAGTAAACCAGAGGAGACAGGGACACAAGAAGAAATGTGTCAACTCGCCAGGAACTACGTATTTATAGGGTTTTGTGGCGGACTCGGCAGCCTGGGGCAAGCCGGGTCAAACGCGGCGAAACAGGCTAGATGTGCTTCCCAAGCAGGTGGTCGAGGGTTCGAACCCCTTCGCCCGCTCCATTGGACTGAAACCGCCCCGGATGGTTATTCCGGGGCGGTCTGCTAGATCATGCTGCTACTTTCCTGAACGGTTGGGGTAGGCTGGCTTTTTGGGCACGACTGGTGGGCTGGACTTCAACTCTGCAACCAACTCCTCAATCGCCCGCTCAACTTCCGGGTCGCCACCCTTGGCGACCTTGGTTGGATGCGCGATGACTTCGATGTCCGGGTCGACGCCGTAGCCTTCGATGATCCACTCACCATTCGTGTTGTAGATTCCAAATGTGGGCGCGATCACTGTGCCGCCGTCAATCAACTCGGGCACGCCGGTGTAGCCGATCAAGCCTCCCCATGTGCGGGTGCCGATGAGCTTGCCGCAGCCCTCAGTCTTGAAGTAGTACGGGAACGCGTCGCCCCCGCTGCCTGCACGGCCGTTGATCAGCATCGCCTTTGGGCCATTGTGGGCGAACATGGGTGTCTGCCAGTCGTGGCCGTCGCGCACTCCCCAGTAGTTGAGGATCGGCCTGTTCATCAGTTCCACGAAACGATCCGGCAATTGGCCGCCACCGTTCCAGCGCTCGTCGACAATCATCGCCTTCTTCTTGAACTGCGCGCGCAGCTGGCGCACCAGCTCGTTCTGGCCATTGCGGCCTGTGTTCGGCACATACACGTAGCCGACCTGCCCATCGCTGGCCTTGTCCACGCTGGCGCGGGTTTCCTCAATCGCGCTAAGGTAGCGCAGGCGGCCCTCATTGTTCATGGCCGTGACGTAGACGGTCCGCGCGCTTTCGAGCTTTGGCTCACTGTTGATCGTCAGTGCCACGGTTTTTCCGCCAAGTCCCTGGAACGCGGCCCACGGGTCCATGCTGACATCTACTTCGAGACCGTTCACCGCCAGCAAGTATGTGCCCTCCGAGATGTTGAGGCCGGATTCATTGAGTGGTGAGCGCACCTCGCTGTCCCACGGCGCACCGTCATAAATGTGCGAGAAACGATATCGACCGTTCTCCAAACTGTAGTCACAACCGAGCAGACCGACGCTCAACGAGCGGCTGGATTCTGAATCGCCGCCCCAGCGGTACGTGTGCGACGAGTTGATCTCGCCGATCATTTCGCCCAGCAGGAAGTTGACGTCCCACCGCGTCACACACTGATCCAGCAGCGCACCGTATTGGTCGTGGATCGCCGCCCAGTTCACGCCGTGCATGCCGGGGTCGTAAAAGTAATCGCGTTCAATGCGCCAGGCATCGTCAAAGATCTGTCGCCACTCGGCTGCGGGATCGACCGTGACCTGCATGTCCGCGAGCGACAGGCCGAGTTTGTCCTTCTTGCCGGAGTCGTCTTCCGGCATGCTGCGTCCGCGCGAACCGCCGAAGCTTCCACCTCCGCCGATGCTCCGGATGGACCAACTGCCCCGGCTGTTGACGAGCATCTTCTTGCCGTTGGCAGAGATCTCGAATCCTGACGCATTCTCCTCGAGTGTTTTCTCGTCACGGTCCTCCAGTGAGTAGGAGACGATCTGGCTGTTACGATCCGCTGAGCCGTTCCTCTGACGACGCAAGTAGAGCAACTTGCCCTCCACCGCCTGCAGCTGGCTGAAGCGACCGGCTTCAATCGGTAGTTCCACGGCGCGGCGTTCGAAGTCCTTCAACTCGATCTCGACGGGCCTGGACTTGGCGGTTTCACCCTTCTTGGGCTCGTCTGGTTTCTTTTCTTCCTTGCTACTGCCCTCATCGTCATTGCGAGTGGCCAGCGGCGACTTCACGTCCCCGCGGAGAGGGACCGCCAACACTTGCGCCGTGTTCGTATAGATCCAGGATTCGTCGATGTCGCTGTAGATCGGGTTGAAGCTGCGTCCCGAGATGAAGTAAAGGTAGTTGCCTGCCGGGTCGAATACCGGGTTGTAGTCGTTGTAATAGCCGGCCGTGACCTGGTTTGTTGCCTTGGTCGTCGTGTCGTAGATGTAGATGGCGCCGTTCTGGTTCTCCTGACCGCGCGAGTAGGCGAACCATCGACTGTCGGCCGACCAGCTGACACGGAAGCCCTCGAGGTCGCCGTGGTACATCCACAGACCTTTGTCGAACTGGGTGGTCTGCCCGTTCTCGAGGTCATGCCAGTACATGCGCATTGCCTTGTCGACGAACACGATCTTGCGAGAGTCCGGCGACCACTGCGGCTCATACTTGAAGCCTGCGCCCACCGACGTCAATTTCTGTTCAGTGCCACCCTCAGCGGGGCGGATCGTCAATTCGTACTCGCCGCTGCGGTCCGAGAAGTAGGCGATAGTCTTTCCGTCAGGTGACCAGGCCGGGTAGCGCTCCGCCACGCCGGACGACAGCGTGATGTTGCGCGTAACGCCATGCTCGGCGGGGACGGTAAATATCTCGCCGCGCGCCTCGAAGGCCGCCCGTTCACCGGAAGGCGAAATCGTGGAATTGCTGACGTCATGGCTGACGTCAGCCACTTTCGGCCGGAGCGTTGCACCATCAGTGACTACATTGACCTTGATCTCGCGAACCTTGTTTGTCTTGAGATCGAGCAACTTCAGGCCGCCGCCATGCTCGAAGACGATCTCGCCATCGCCTATCGACGGAAAGCGCACGTCAAAGTCCGTGAACTGCGTGATCTGCTCCGACTTCCCTGTCTTCACGTCGTAGACGCAGATGTTGCTGCGGCAATCCTCGCAGTCATCGCCCAGGTAGTAAATCTTGTCGCCGTACCACATCGGGTTGCTGAAGTTGCCGGTGCCCTTCGAAATCTCCGTGGCGTCGAAAGTCTTGAGATCGAATATCCAGAGCCGCGACGCCATGCCGCCGCGGTAGCGCTTCCATGTGCGGAAGTCGCGTGACCATGGGGTGTACGCAATCCGCATGCCGTCGGGCGAAAGTGAGCCATTGTCACCCCAGGGGACGGGCAGCTTGTTCGGCAAGCCACCCTCGGCACTGACCGTGTAGAGCTCGCTGTACCGGCCAGTCGGGCTGGTTGCGCCGGTCGAGTACAGAAGCGATTTGCCGTCCGGTGACCAGTCGATCATCATGTCGGAGGCCGGATGGTGCGTCACGCGCTCAACGATGCCGCCGTCGGATGGGACGACATACAGATCGACATTGCCGTCGTAGTTGCCGCTGAACGCGATGCGCTTGCCGTCTGGCGAAAAGCGCGGCTTGTATTCTTCACCCGGAGCGGTGCTGAGCCGATGCGCGTTGCCGCCGGATTTCGCGACGACCCAGATGTCACCCGCATAGATGAAGCAGATCTGCGTCGAAGAGACGTCAGGAAAGCGCAGCATACGCGCGTCGGTAAACGTCACATCGTGATCAACCGCGGGCATTGCGCTCTGGGCTGACTCGGGCCTCTGCACTCCGAGCATGATTGTCAGTGAGACCAGCAGCAACAACGACATAGTCTTGACTGTAAACTCGCGCATATCGAGCTCCGGGTGAGGCCGTTTGGACATGGCTGATCCGCAAACACTGGCATTGCCTGCCCCTGCATGTCGAGCAGAAAAACACGGCATCGCAGATGTGGCCTGCCTCAAACGGAAGCCACAAGTCGAGGTCAGCGAAGGCATTAGGGCATCGCCGAGATTGCTCCGGCAAGCCGGGAACCATGTTGAGGCTTTCGCGTCTCAATCAGGCTGAAAACTGAGGTGCTAAATGAGAATCGCCATATTTGCAGTAGCAGTCTTGCTGTCTGCCGGCATCGCGGCCGGGAGCTGGATCCTGGCTTCCAGTCTTGAGGAGCCGCCCGCGCCGAAGCGCGCGGCGTTGATCGTTGACAATACGGTAGGACCAGAAAAGCCCCGCTGCTCAAGCTGCGGCGATGCTCGCCACCCTACTCCCCCACTACTCAAAGAAGAATTCGAGACGTTGCTGGCGCGCTACGCCGTCGACCCGATTGATGATTCGGCCGCACTGGACACGCTGTGCTACTACGGTGTGCAAACACGCGACATGCTGACGGAGCATGGCGCGGGGGCACTCGATAAAGACCACGAGGCGTTCCTGCTGCGTGAGTTGTCGCGCACCTACGTGTACCTTTCCGTTCGCGTCACGGACGACGAAGGCATCGTGCGCGTCAGTTTCGATCATCACAAAGTGAGTATCGACGAACGCAACCACCACGCCGTCGACGCCGTCAACAACGTAATTCCGCCCGAGATCAGCGGCACGGTCAAGCGCGTCGGCCTGTACCACATCTGGTCACGATTCTGAGTGGACGGAAGCCACTTTGTGGCGGGACCGTGGTTCGCGGTCATGAAAAGCGGCGACGACTGGAAGTTCCTCGAGAGCATCTGGCTGACCGATGGCGCGAAGAGCATTCACGCCCGCGTCGAATACAAAGTCGAGCTCGGTGAGCCCGACCCCGCCCCAAGTGTCATCTCAAACGACAAGTAGCGCACGCCGAAACAACAGGAAACCGCTATGCGAAACAAATTGACCAACGCCCTTCTTATCGCCGTTGCCGCAAGCCTGATCGCAGGCGCCGCATCGGCCGACCCTTGCGGCATGGTGCCGCCAATCTGGACCGGGCCCGGCCCGGCGATCGAGCGGGTCGGATTGCAGAAGACCTATGTCTTCTACAAGGACGGCGTGGAGACCTTTGCCGTGCGTCCCGGCTTCCAGGGCAAAGTGGACAACTTCGGCATGCTGATCCCTGTGCCGAGCGTGCCGACCATCAAGAAGATTGGCGATGACACGTTCGCTCACATCGCGGCTGCGATTGACCCACCCGAGATCGAGGTCTACGTCGGCGACTACGGCTGGGGCGGCATGCCCATGGAGGACGCGCGCACGACCGCCGATGCGCCACAACCTGAGTCAGGACTTCGCTACCGCGACGAGGATGTTGTGACCGTCGTGAAAGAAGAAGCCATGGGCATGTACCAGGTGGTCGTGCTCGACGCCGGAAGCTCAAAGGCCCTCAAGCTCTGGATGGAGGAACACGAGTACACCTATCCGCAGGGCATGGATGAAGTCTGCCAAGACTACGTCAAAGCGGGTTGGATGTTTGTGGCTGTGAAAGCAAAGGTAGGCCAGAAGGAAGGTGTGGATCCCAAGCCCGGTATGCGCGAGGACGACGTCAACCCGAACCGTCCGGATGGAAGTGTGTTCGACGGCCACGTGCAGGGAATGGCATTTCGATTCAAGACCAGCCAGTTGGTCGTGCCAATGCGCCTCAGCAGCTACAACGCGGGCGAGTTACACAACGTGCTGTACATACTGAGTGACGATCCTTCCGCCGTGGCAGACATTCCGCTCGACCTGGTGAAACGACAGGTCTCCGGGGAGCAGCTGTATCTCAATCTCACGCAGCCGCTTCCTCTCCGCATCTATGGCGGTGGCTACGACGACATCCCGGAATGGCAGCGCGCTTCACTCGCCTCCCAGCGCGACCCGAAGCACAGCAACGGTCTGGCGCGCGAGTTGTTTGCCGCCGACCTGCTTGCAGCCCGCACCGGAGAGCTAAGCCTGCTGTTCGAAGAAAGGGAGAAAGAGCTGCTGAACATCTCGGAGCGGCTTGGACTGCGCGGCGAAGACATCGACAGGCTCCATCGTGCCGCACTTGAGACAGAACGTGAGCACGAGCTGAACGCCGTGTTGATGGACCTGCTGGACATGACACTGACCGTTGTGGACGGGGACTTCCAGCGCGACGTGCTGCGTCGCGACAACCTGCATTTCATTAGCTACCAGATGCCCTCAAAGATCAACAACCCGGAAACCTACCACGCGCCGACCTACGCCGCGCGCCCCGCGATCACCAACGACTGGCGCGGTACGGGTGTGCGCTGGGTTGATGAAGACCGTCACGAGGCCGCCATCGAGGTCGCCCGCCTGCTCAAGAGCAAAAGCCTGCCGGAGCGCAAACAGGCCATGGCAGAGGCCGCAGCAAAGGGCACGGACATCTTCAACCCGCTCGGCCGTCCCACCATGCCGGAATCTGAGGGCAGCTCGTTGCCCTGGGTGATCGCCGTGATCTCTGCGCTGCTCGCGCTGGGCATCGGCATTGGCGTCGGCGCGAAACTCCGCAAGGGCGGTAGCGCAGCGGCCGTGCTGTTGTGTCTCGGATTCGCGTTCGCCGCGGGCACTACCAGCGTAAGCGCAAAGGATGTTTCCCCGCCGCCGGATGTAGACCCAGATACTCAGGTGCTACTGGGCCAACTGCATGATCCAGCTTCGGCACCGACTGCCGTCGACAAGCTCGTGGCGCAGGGACAGAAGTCTGTCCCCGGGCTGATTGTTTTGGCCTTCACAAGCGACGACCCGGCGCCTCAGGGCTGGGCCATCGCCGCACTGGCAGAAATCGGAGGCGACGGTGTGGATCGGAAGCTCAGCGTGCTTCACGATGACTCAACAAAGAGCGAGCTTGTCCGCACCTGGGCGGCGGCGGCACGAGTCGAGATGACCACTGACAATCACCGGCTCATTGAGCTGGCCCGGATGGCGGCAGGCATGCCGGCGCTCGGACGGCCGATCGCAAAGAAGCTGATTGAAGGAAGCGGAAACGACAGCGCCGAGGCGCTGATCGGGCTGACCCAGACAGTGCCCAGCCTGTCGAGCGCGTTGCAGCAGGCGATCATGGCGCTGCCGGCAAGTGAATTGGCCAGGACGATGACAACCGCACGTGAACAGAACGTGCGCTACTACGCGGCAAGCTACCTGGGCGGCAAGTTCCAGGCCGGCGACGACACCGTGCCGCAGGCGGTCATCGATGTGTACGCCTGGAATAAGGACGCAAAGAAAGCACCTTGGGAAGGCGGCGCGTTGTATGTTCCCGGCATCTCCTGGAGCAAAGAGGACGGAGCCGCACTGGTGCGCAACCTGCTTGAATGGGGCGTGTGGTGCGAGCGCAAAGAAAAGACAAACGAGTTCGGCCAGATCCACAACAACCTCTGCTCGCTCGGGCTGGCGCAGGCTGTCGGCTACCAGATCAACTGGAACAACAGGGACATCACGGGCTGGCTCGTCACCTGCGGCAAAGCGCTCGGCAAGGGCGCGATGGAAGACTTGCTCAAGAGCCAGGGCGTCGAAGAAGAAAAGCGCTACAAAGACGCGCTGAGCCAGTTGAAGTAGTAGGTCGAATCACTGGATTTCAGAAACGCCGGGGCCTGCGATGCGGGCCTCGGTTCTATTTTCCTTCCACGACTGTCCGGATGATGTCGGCCCCGGCCCGCGGTCGGCCGACGTCTCGGGCGGCCTGCCGCATGCGCCTGCGCAAGCCGTCGTCGCCGAGGAATTTGCCTACTTTGTAGCGCAGTGCGCCCGGGCTGCGCGCGATCAGCGCGGCGCCGCACTCAGTCAGATACTCTGCGTTTCGCTCTTCCTGGCCGGGAATCGGGTTGGGGATCAGCATCGGCAATCCCATCGCGAGGCACTCGGAAGTCGTCAGCCCGCCCGCCTTCGTTACGCACAGGTCACTGAGCGCCATCAGCTCATGCACGTAGTTCACGTAGCCAAGTGCAGCCACCTTGCTGTCCGCCGGGACCGGCAATTCGGCTACGCGTTTCTGCATGCGCTCGTTTCGGCCGCATACGGCGATGACCTGCACGGGCGAATGCTGGACAATGCTCTCAACAAGCGTTGGCATGCCTGCAGCACCCCAGCCTCCACTCATCGCCAGCACCGTTGGTATGGACGGATCAAGCCCGTGCTTGGCCGCGCACTCCTCCCGAGAATAAGACTGTGCGAACTTGCCGAGTATTGGAATGCCCGCGATGTGCACGCGCTTGCGATCGACGCCGTGCGATACGAGCTCCTCTTCCCCTTCGCCGCTGGCAACGAAATAGCTGTCCGCGTTCGGCTGGGCCCAGAATGAGTGGGCCATGAAGTCGGTGATGCACAGGTGCAACTTGAAGTTGTACCAGTCCTTGTCCACGTACGGCCGCAGCACCTGCGCGGGCAGGAAGTGCGAACAGATCAGGTGATCCGGCTGATACTCGCGCAGCATCGCGCGGAATTTGCGGAACTCGATGTGGTCATACGCCCGAATGATGCGCGCCTGGCGCTTTTTGGCGCGCTTGCGATCGCTGGTGTTGTAAAGATAGCCCCAGAGCTCCGGTGCGCTATCCGCCAGACGCAGATAGCTGGCGGCGTAGGCCTTGCGGTAGATCACGTCGGTGTAGTCGAGGATGTCGACGTTGCGAATCTCGGCGTCAGGATACAGCTTGCGGGCCCACGCCTCGAGTGAGTTGGCCGCCACCACGTGACCGTGACCGGCAGAAGCGGAAATCATCAGAAGCCGCATGGCCGAACGCTAGTTCCCCGCCAATCACTCGGAAAGTGCAAAGTCGGGTCAAGGGATTGTGAAGGCGGTGCCTGCCACCCGGCCGCCCCATGCGGCCGGCTCGACACGGGCCTGTCCGAGATTCGGCAGACACCGCCCTCTTACTTGTGCGCCTCGGTAGGCACGGCAACTTCGCGAGCGAACGGGTGTGCCGGCTCGTGGGCCACGCCACGCGCGGGCTTTGCCCCCAGCGCCCGTAGCTCATCTGCGGCCGCGCTGTCCAGCGACCCCGCGTTGAACACAGCAATCCGGCCATCCAGCGGGCGCGCCTTGAACGCGTACTCCCGGGCCGCGCCGATCACGATGATTGCGGGCGTCCACTCGGCTGGATTGGCGATGAGATCAGGCAGTTCAGCCAACGTTGACTCTGCGATCGTCTCGCGCGGCGTGCCGCCACGGGCAACGACGACCACCGGCTCGTTCTGATCACGCCCGGCGGCCAAGAACTCCGCCGTGATATCGGCTGCGCGATTGACGCCCATGTAGATGACAACCGGGCCCGGATATTCGGCCCAGCGGCGGAACTCGGAAGTACTTGTGGCGCCCGCGCCGCTGAAGACGGCGAATCCACGATTGCGCCCACGGGTGGTCAACGCGACACCGGCCGCGCCCAACACGCCGTTGAGCGACGTCACGCCGGGGATCACGCGGAACGGTACGCCGGCGCAGTGCAGGGCTTCGATCTCTTCCGTGCCACGGCCATAGATGAACGGGTCGCCGCCCTTGAGCCGCACAACGTTTCGCCCCAGGGAACCCTCACGGACGAGGATGCCATTGATCGTTTCCTGCGCCGTCTGCTTGCCGAATGGAAGCTTGCCAACGTCAATCAGCTCCGCACCGGCCGCAAACTCGAGAACCTCCGGGCACACGAGGTTGTCATACACCACTACGTCCGCACGATTGAGTGCACGCGCCGCGCCGATTGTCAGCAGGTCCGGGTCACCGGGGCCGGCGCCCACCAGTGTTACGATTCCGGTTTTTTCGCTCATGACTGTGCCTCCTGCTTCGGTCGGTTTGGACTGTGAAGCCCGCATTCGGTCTTTGCCAATCCCGGCCAGCGGCCATCGCGTTCGTTCTCGCTGCAATTCACCGCGCGTGTGCAGGGCTCGCAACCGACGCTGCGATAGCCCTGTTGGAATAGTGGATGCTGCGGGATGCCGTAGCTGCGTAACTCGGCGTCGATCCATTCGCGCGTGACAAATGCGAGTGGCTGGACCTTCACGACACCGTCGAAGTCGCTCTCCAGGACACTCGCCTGCGCGCGCTGGCCGCCCTGATCCCGCCGGACGCCGGACACCCAGGCGCGTTTCCCCTTGCGCAACTCATTCAACACCTGCACCTTGCGGATCTGGCAGCACAGGTTTGGATCGCGCTCCCAGAGCCGCTCGCCGTAGGTGTCCGTGAATTGGCGCTCGCCGAGTCCGCTGCCTACTGCGATCAGGTTCAGGCCGAACTCTTCCCGCAGCTGGCGATAGTAGTCCAGCGTCTCATCGAAAAGCTTGCCAGTATCGATCAGGAACGACGCGTGCCCGGGCGCGAGCTCTTTCAGGTACTGTGCAAGAAGCACGCCTCCCGCGCCGAGTGCACTGGTCACCAGCAGCGCGTCGCCGTAGGTATCCACCGCCCATTGCATGATTGCACGCGGTGGCAGCAGCTCCAGGCTGCTGGATACTGCCTCAACTTCGGCCGGGTTCGCTGGCGCCGTGATGTCGGTTTCGGCCGACCATTCCCCCTGTTGCAGCGTGAGCTCCGCGCGTAGATGCCGTGCGAACACATTCAGGCCGATGCGATCAATCAAAACATCGAATGGCTCATCGGCATTCGCCGCCTGCGCGTACACACGTACGGCAGCAGTCGCCGCAGCAAGCACGTCATCCTGATTGAGCAACGTCGCGAACTGCTGTGCCAGCAGTGTTCTTCCGTACAGGCGTCCGCCAATGAGCAGGTCGTAGCCTTTTACGACCTGTCCGTTTGCCTTGCCCGCATTGCCGCGGAACCCGATGTCGTAGAGCTGCGGCTGCGAGCAGCTGTTCGGGCAGCCACTCACGCTAATGCGCAGCCGCCTGGCAAACGCGGGCGCCTCGACGCGCTCAAGTGCATCTGACAGCGTCTGCGCGAAGTCGTGTGTCTCAACGAAACCCTTTCGGCAACTGGTCGCGCCGGGGCAGGCAACGATATCGCGTGCTCCGAACCAGCCGGACGGCGGATAGCCGAGCGCCTCAAGCTTCGCTACCAGTGCCGGGACTTTCTCCGCCGCGACATCCGGCACGGAGAGGTTCTGGCGCACGGACAAAACCACGTGTGTCGCGCCCGCGCGCTCCGCGGCATTCGCGATTGCCTTGGCCTGCACGCCTGTGAGGTCGCCTGCGACCACCGGCACGCGCACGCGAAAACGACCGTCGTCCTGGACGTGGATGCCGTCGGTGGTGAACCGGCGGGGAGGAGAGTGCAGTCCCAGCCGCGGTGCGGTGTCCACTTCGGCCGGCGGCACCCACTTTTCCAGAATCAGGTTGCGGACGGCGTTCAGGCCAAGGTCATCAAGCACGAACTTCAGCCGCGCACGTGCGCGGTTCTTGCGATTTGAGGTCTCGTTGTGGACGAGCACGGTCGCCGCCACCAACCCGGGCACCGCCTTCTCTGGCACGTGCTTGAACAGCAGATCGCCAAGTCGCGGCTCACGCCCGAGGCCTCCGCCGATCCAGACCGTGAAGCGTAACGGCCCGTCTGCGTCCTCTTCAATGAACCCCAGGTCGTTGATGCGGTGCAGCGGCTCGCGATCGTCGGCTGCATAGAATGCGATCTTGAACTTGCGCGGCAGTGTCTCGAACTCCGGCTTTCCGGCGAACATGCACGTCAGCTCCGTCACTACGCGCTGGACGCGCGCGATGCTGGCGCTGGCACTCTCGCTGCCGGTCACGATGTTGCGAACACTGTCGCCGCATGCGCCCTTGGTGCTGAGGCCGGTCTTCTCGATCGCCTCCACGAACTCGATCAATCGCGCCTCGGGTACGCCGTGGAACTCGACGTTCGCGCGCGTATCGATGTGCCATTCGCCGCTGGCGTACTCGTAGCCGAGGTCCGCCAAGGCGTAGGCCTGTGCAATCGTCAGTACGCCGCCCGGCACGCGCACACGCACCATGTAGGTGCCCGGGTTGCGCTCAGGGTAGACGCCGTCGATGGTGACTTCGCCCGTGCTGCGCAGCACGCGATGCTTGGAAAAGTCTGTCTTCGCGATATGCCTGATTTCCGGTTCCATCTTGTCTCTCGTTTCTAGAGCACGATCCAAAGCAACACGGCGCCTGCGGCGACGGCCCACAAGCCGACTCCGATGACGACCGGCCGAACGCCAATGCGGCGAACGACATCCAGGCGCGTCCGGAAACCCACGCCAACCAGCGCGATGAAGAACGCGTAGCGGGTGATGTGCCCGAGCTGCGCGCGCTCAACGGGCGAGAACGCCCCCAACGCGCCGGCGATAGCGACGGCGACAAAGCCCCATACGAAATAGGGCACGCGTCCCACCAGGGTGCGCGCAACACCCCTGCCGTGGGCCGGCTCACTCT
>JAGQRH010000052.1 GCA_020425605.1 Planctomycetota bacterium
GGCGGTACGCCACGGCCTGCTTGGACAAGTCGTCATAGATGCACAGGGTGTCGCGGATCTTCTGCGGCTTGTCGGTCGCGTACATGAAGTACTCGGCCAGCGCGGCGCCGGCGTACGGCGCAAGGTACTGCAGCGGGGCCGGGTCCTGCGCGTTGGCGCTGACGACGATGGTGTAGTCCATCGCGCCGTACTTCTCGAGGGTCGCAACAACCTGGCGCACGGTCGAGGCCTTCTGACCGATCGCGACGTACACGCAGATGACGCCCTTGCCCTTCTGGTTAATGATCGTGTCGACGGTGACGGCCGTCTTGCCCACTTCGCGGTCACCGATCACCAGCTCGCGCTGGCCTCGGCCGACGGGAATCATGCTGTCGATGGCCTTGATGCCGGTCTGCAGCGGCACTTTCACGGGCTGGCGCGCCTCGATGCCGGGTGCCTTGAACTCGATCAGACGGTTGGTGGCGGCCTCGATCGGGCCCTTGCCGTCGATCGGCTTGCCGAGCGGGTCCACGACGCGACCGAGGAAGCCCTCGCCGCAGGGGATGCTCAGGATCTTGCCAGTGCGCTTGACCTGCTGGCCTTCCTTGATGGTGACAAAGTCACCCATGATCACGATACCGACCGAGTCTTCTTCGAGGTTGAAGGCGAGGCCAAAGGCGCCGTTCTCGAACTCGACCATTTCGTTGGCCTGCACGTTCTCGAGGCCGTAGACGCGGCAGATACCGTCGCCTACCTCGAGCACGGTGCCAACTTCTTCCATGCCGATTTCTTCGCCGAAGCTTTCGATCTGCTTCTTGATTACGGAAGTAATTTCGTCGGAGCGCAGTTCCATGTGTTTGCTTTCTGTCGTCTTCCGACTTCGCCGAGGCTTTGTCGGACATGCGCCTTCTGGCGCGGGTTTCGGTTACTGTTCCTGCTGGACTTCGTTGTATGCGTGCTTGGCTTCCTTGTAGTCGGCGTCGCTTTCCCAATCGCCGGTCTGGAATGTCTTCTTCCAGTCCGTGAACAGCCGCCCGACCTCATTCACCTTGTAGAAGTTGCCGGTCGAGTGCCCATTGCGGTCGGTCATGATCTTGTAGCGCATTGCGTTGTAGAGGTGCGTACCGACCTTGGCGTAGTTGGCAGGCGTCTTTTCCTTGGCCCAGGTATCCCAGGCCGTGAGTGCCGCCTTGGCCTCGGGCTCATAGTCTTTCGAATAGCTTGGCCCGGTCGGCTCCTTCTTGGGCACGCCGCTGCCACCGGTGTCGCCGCCGCCGGTTGCCTTCGGGCGCTCGTTGGCCTTGGGGGGTGCCTGGTATGTGCCGCCCCCGCAGCTTGCCGTGAACAAGACGGCGAGCGCGAATGCGAGCGCGATGCAGGTTGCCTTCTTCATATCCCCCTCCGTTGCCAACAGCGGCTACTTCTCAAGCGCCATGGCCAGGTGCGTCAGCCTTGTGTGCAGCGTGTTATCGACCAGCTTGTCGCCGAGGCGCACGCGCGCGCCGCCCAGCAACTCTTCCTTGTGGTTGAAGTGCAGCACGATTTCCTTGCCGCCGGCGGCCACGGAAAGCTGCTTCTTGAGCTCTTCCAGCTCAGTGGCGTTGAATTCAGTGCCGGACTCGACCCATGCGTGCTCGCGGTTCTCGGCCTGGTCGCGGTACATGTCAAACGCCTGGCAGATGTTGTCGAATTGCGGCTCGCGGCCCTTGGCGATCAGCACCTTGATGAAGTTCAGCACCGCCTCAACGACCTGACCTTTGAGCGCTTCTTCAAGACCCTTGGTCTTCACCACGCGCGGCACGCGCGGGCTGGTGAAGAAGTCGCGAAACACCTTGTCCTGGTAGGCGTTGAACACCTTCTGCAGGCCGTCCTGAACGTCGCCGATAACGCCCTTGTCGCGCGCGATTTCATACAGCGCGACGGCGTACATGCGTGCTACTGGATCTGACGGGTTGGTTGCCATGTCCTATTGTTCCGAAACTGTTGAAGCGCTAGTTGTTCATCGTTCCTGATGCCGCAATGGCCTCCTGGGCCAGTCGGCGATGGTCGTCATCCGTCAGCGAGCGCTGCAGCACGCGGCTGCTTGCCAGCAGCGACAGCTCTACCGCTGCGTCCCGCAACTCGGCCTGGGCCTTGCGGGTCAGCTGCTCGACTTCTTTTTGCGCGCGTTCGCGGGTTTCCTTGGCCGCTGCATCTGCTTCGGCCTGGATGCGCGCACCGGCCTCACGGGCTGCGGCGATCGCGTCATCAGTGATCTTCTTGGCGTCGGCGTGCGCGTCGCGCATCATTTCTTCGTGCTTGCGCAGCAGCACCTCGGCCTCGGCGCGGACCTTGTCAGCCTTGTCCAGCGCGTCACGGATGCTGGCCTGACGTGCGCCAAGCTGTTTCAGCATGATCGGCAGAACTTTCCACGCCAGGATCAGCAGGATCAACCCGAAGGTCACGTACTCCCAGAACATGAGGTGACCCATGTACGTGAGCACGCCGTCTTCGGACTGCGGCCCCTCCGCGTGGCCTTCCGCGGCCAGCAGGGCAGGCGCCATCAGAGCGCAGGTTGAGATCAGCAGCAGGGTCTTCAGTTTGAAGCGCATGGGATTTCCTTGCAGCCGGCACCCGGGGGCGGTGACGTGCACCGCCCCCGAAGCACCGAACTCAGTTACTCTTTGGCCTTCTCGAACGGTGCCTTCATCACTTCAAGCGACTGGTCGCCTGAGGGAATCTTGCCGCCCGCGAAAATCATGGCCAGCAGGCACACAACCACCGCGAACAGCGCCACACCTTCGATGAACGCCGCGGTCACGATCGTGAGGCCGCGGATGTCACCGGTGCTCTCCGGCTGGCGCGCGATGCCTTCCATCGCCTGGCCGGCCAGGCGACCGATACCGATACCCGCACCGATGGCCGCAAGGCCCGCGCCGATACCGGCCGCGCCGAATGCCCATCCAAATCCACCAAAATCCATTGTCTCTCCTTAGGTTGCTGCTTGGTTACTCGTGGTTGTCGCCTGTCCTCTGCCGTAGGCGTCCTTTCGGCTGACGCCCCCTGTGCGTAACGACGCACAGGCACGCAGATCAATGTTCCGGAACCAGGTACAGCCCCACAAAAATGGCCGAAAGATACGTAAAGATGTACGCCTGCAGAATCGACACGAAGATCTCGAGCGCTGACAGTGCAACGCCCATCGCCACGGTGGGCACGCCTGTGGCGAAGCGCCACCCGGCAATCTCAGGACCGATCAGCAGGTTGATGAACAGGAAGGACAGCAGCGAGCAGTGGCCCGCCGTCATGTTCGCGAACAGACGCACGGCCAGCGCGAACGGCTTGATGAAGACCAGCGAGGCAAACTCGATGCCGAACAGCATCAACCAGATTGCCAGGTCCATCGGCTTCCAGCTGAATTTGTACGGAACCAGGTTCATGAAGAAGCCGGAGATGCCGGGGCCTACGCCACCCTCGACCTTGATGCTCATGTAGACCGCGCCGACGATGTACACCATCAGCGTGACCAGGGCCATGGAGGCCGTGAACGTCAGCGAGCTGCTGGCGGTGGTCGAGCCCGGAATCAGGCCGAGCAGGTTTACCAGCGCAATGAACATGAACATGCAGACGAAGAACGGCACAAACTTGTCGGCGAGCCAGTGCTCCGGCAGTTCTTTGTGATCGCCATGGCTGTCGCCGTGGCCGTGCCCGTGGAAATGAGGGTTCTTGATGCTGGGGCGGACGATTTCATCACGGAAGTAGGTAACGATCGGCTCAATGAAATTGCGCAGCCCGCGCGGCACGCGTGAGTTGCGCAAGAACGTCACGTAGCTGACGCCCACGATCATGATGGCCGCTGCCAGCCACATCATCAGCACGTGCTGGCTGATGGCCATGAAGCCGGGCATCGCGTGGTTCCACGACTTCACGAACTCCGCGCCGTGGTCGCCGGCCAATGAGGCCCATACGGTGTACCGGTCATACAGGTGCTCAACCGGGTTGAAGTTGTCTGCTTCCGAGGCGAGGAACACGCTTGTCTCCGTCTAATTCGCCGTTGCCTGCACTGCCTGCACGCGACGGCGAACCGTCTCGTTCACGAAAGTCATCATCTGCCAGCCGAGCGACATCAATACGCCCGCCATGAACGCTACTGCAAAGCCGGCCGGGCTGCCGAAGCCCGTGAAGGCCAGCGCAAAGAACCCGATCAGCAGAATCACCAGGCGCAAGCCAAAGCCGCCGTAGATGTGGCCAAGCGTCGCCGTCTGCGACTTGCTGCGCATGGCGCGCTTCATGTTGAAGTGGCTGAAGACCATCAGCGGAATCGAAAGCCCGAAACCGGCACCGAGCCCGACCGCCATCTGGCCATCGAGCCCCAGCATCCACACGACAGCACCGACCGTCGCAAGGACGATCAGGATCAGTGCTGTCACCGCGTAGAGCTGCCAGGTCATTGTGTTCAATCCTGTCGCTGCTTGCCCGCCGACTTCGATTCCATCCGGAACACTGTCTTTACAACCCATACCATCGCGCCTGTTGCTCCAAGCGCCACGCCGACCAGCACCAGCACCGGCGTCGTCCCCAAAACGTCGTCCAGCCAGAAACCAAGGCCGGTCGGCAGCAGAATGATCAGCACAAACTGGATGCCGATGCCTGTATACCGCACGTAGCTCTGCATGCCACGATGGAGGTTTTGGCGGTGGTGTGCCTCGTCCGAGCGGCCGGACTGCTTCGAATTTCGAAGCAACTCGGCATCCTTTTTCAGGCGCTCGTACTGATCTGGCGACGGCGGCTCAGGCCGCTTGCTGTCGCCGTTTTCGGGCACTCCGGACCCCCTTAAAACCCCCGTGGGGCCGGGAACATAACAGCACCCCCTACCCCCGTCAACGGAATAGAAAGCGGCTGCAAACGGCTTCACTACAAGGGTTTACGCCCGGCCGAATCGTGCCGGATGTTGCATTGGGAAATGACACCAAACGGAGTCTTCGCGCCGATGCGGCGTGCCCAGTGCAAGCAGTTGGGATGTTCACCCGGCCCGGCTTCAACGCCGTGTGCCGGCGAACGCCATCTGGCTATTCCTTGCCGGTGATCGGAGCGACGTTCTGGCTCTCGGGGCTGTCGGCGTAGAGGTCCCAGAAGTGGCCGTAGCCGTACATGCTGATGTAGATCATCACCAGCGCCACGGTGCCGACGAAGTACCAGATCGGCTTGGCCAGCGGCTGGTTGGTGTGCTGTGCAAGCATCTTGGCGGGAAACCAGATCCCGAGCACTACCGCAATCATCGTGAAGATCACGATCACCGCCACGCGCCCCCACTGCACGTTGTAGAGAAAGTTCCAGACGTCGTTCAGGAATTCCATGTGCCAGGCTCGAGGGGACCCGCTTTCGCCGAGACTTCAGCGGGCAGGGACGTCAGGGTCAGTCCCGGGAATGACGAACCCGGGTATGTTAAGCATCGCCGCGCGTGACTCCGGGGTCAAGCGTTCCCCGAGGTTCTTATAGCGGTTCGGCCAACCGTCTTTCTTTGCCTTGAATCGGCGATGGACCCAGAAGTATTGCTCAGGGTGTGCGCTGACGACGCTTTCGACCCAGTCGCGGTAGTCTCGAATCACCTGCATCGGGTCCACGTCCTTGTCGTACTTGTGGTAGACCGGCGGCAGGAATTTGAACGAAAAGCGATCTCCTTCGCGAACGCAGGCGTGGTAGCAGACGCTCAGGCCGGAGCGCTTGACCAGACGCGTCCAGTCGGCCTGCCAGGTGCACGGCACGCCGAAGAAGGTCTCGATCGGCGCCCAGTCGCCACCGTTCTGGTCAACGAGCGTCCCGATCTGTCGTTTCTCCTTGATCGCGCGCATGTAGGTGCGCCCGCCTTCGTCGGCTTTTACGCACTCGTTGCCAAGCGCACTGCGCGCTCGCACCAGCCAATGGTCAAGCAGGGGCGGTCGCACGGGCTTGGCGATCAGTGTGAACGGCAGGTGATCGGGGCTTCGCCCGATGTTGAACGTCACGATCTCGAAGTTACCGAGGTGCGCCGTGAGGTTGAAAACAGCCTCGGGCTTGCGGTACCAGTCAAGGAACTCCTGCTCATCGACGTCGCTGTGGAAATATGGGCTGTGCTTGCCGGGCGTGAAGTAGCGCGGGATCAGCAGGTAGTCCATGAACTGGTAAACGTTGTGCTTGAAGCTCTCGCGCGCGATGCGTGTGCGCTCGGCCTTCGGCAGGTGCGGCAGGCATAAGTCGACGTTGCGCAGCGCGTAGCCGCGCAGCTTGCCCATCAGCAGCCAGCCCACCCGGGCAATCCAGCGCGCCCAGAAGTAGGCCCAGCGCCAGCCGAAGATCGTCAGCCAGAACGCGGTCCAGCGCATCCACAATTCGATGCAGATGCGGGTCGGCGCCCACTCAAGCAGGTTCGGGCCGCGTTTCTTTTTCTTCTTCTTCGCCATGGACTGCCATCTTCAAAGCTTCAGCCAACGCTTCTTCGTTCTTGATGATGCGGAACTCGATGCGCAACTCATACACCGGCATGCCTGCTTCTGTCTCGATATCGGCACCGCGGAACTTCACGGCGTCTTTCTGCGTGCACACGCCAATCGTCGCGCCCGTCTCGCGCGTCATGCGCAGGAACGGGATCACCTGCCGCTCGATCTCACGCTCCCCATAGTCCTGGTGGTCGTCCATCTGCAGTGCGCCCAGCGGCGTCAATTTTGCACCGAGCTTTTCCAGTGTGCGCTCAAAGCCGCGCGGATTCCCGATGCCGCAGAAGGGCGCCACGACCGCGCCCGCGAGCGTCTCGAGCGGCGCGTCTTCACCATTGCTGACCCGTACCAGCTTGACCGGCGAATGCGCAGCATGGGCAATACCGCCCACGAACCCGTTGCAGCGGATGGTGTCTTCCAGATCGCGTAGACGATCCACATGCGCAACGCCTGCGCGGCTGAAAATCGCGAACTTCGCCCGGCGCACGCTGCGCACAGGCTCACGCAGCAGCCCGCGCGGCAACATGCGCGCATAGCCGAACGGGTTGAGTGCATCGAACAACAGGATGTCCAGGTCGCGCTTCAGACGCAGATGCGAAAAGCCATCATCCAGTACGATCACTTCCGCACCGTCGTGGATTGCCTTGGTCGCGCCTGCCACACGATCCGGGTTCTGGATGTGCGGCACGCCCGGGCACAGCTCCTCGAGCACCTTCATTTCGTCGTTGCCGGCCGTCTCCGACTTGTAGCCGCGACTGACGATCCACGGCTTGAGGCCAAGCTCCTGCAGCATTTGCACGACCCGCGCCACGGCCGGCGTCTTGCCTGTGCCCCCAGTGGTGAGGTTGCCGACGCAGATCACCGGTTTGTCAACCTTGATGGCGCGCAACAGGCCGATGCGGTACATGGCCAGCCGGGTAATCGCCGCCAGCCAGAACCAGAAAGACAGCAGCCGAAGCACAAACCGCAACAGCGACGCACCTGCGCCGCGCCGTTCACCCGAAATGACCGCCATGAAATCGCGCTGCTTCACGGCAAAGTGATAAGGCGTTGCGCGTCATTAGGGAATAGGAAACTACAGCTCTCGCGGAGGTGCAGTGCCGCGGAGAACTGCGGCTGCATCGCACGGCAGATTCGCTCGGTCGGACACAGACAATCTAACGCCCCGTCTGCGTGCATCCGTGGTCGGAATCTCTGCGGCTACGCGCCTCGGTGTGGGACAGGCGGTTCGCAGCTACTCTTTGAGTTTCTTGTTCAGGTCGTCGATCAGTTTGCGCTCCAGCGTCGTCACCTTCGTGCGCGGCACGGCGCGCTCACCGCTGTGCTGGGTGTCCGGCGCGCCGGGCGTTGACCCGTCAAGCTTGCCTGCTTCCGGGTTGTAAACCCAGCGAGAGCGGTCTTCGGTGCGCGATTCACCCTCACCGGCGTCCGGCTTCACATGATTCAGGTCGGTCTCGACGTCGGGCTCAGGCTGCTTTGGCGGCGGCGGGGTCGGGTTGCCTTCCTTGTCGCCAACGCCGCCTTCCTTCGGCTGCGGGTTGTCTTTGCTCGGCTGCGGCTGCACGTCGGGTGGCGGGTCACCGGCGCCGCTGTCTGACTTGTTGCCATCAGGCCGCGACTGGACTTCGCCTTCGTCACCTTTGCCACCGTTGCCGGAGGAATCCCCTGATGACTCCTTTTCGCCCTTTTCCTCGCCTCCGCCCCCACCGGCCGGTCCGTTGCCCTGCTTCGTCTGGGCGGCTTCGGGGACAGAGTCGTTCTCGGCAATCTGTGGTGGCTTACTCGGCTCATCGGGTGCCGGGCGCCAGAACGCGAGCGGCATCAGTGCCAGCACCAGAACGATCGCCAGGGCACCCCAATGGCGTGCTGGCGCGGCGTTCTTTTCGAGTTTCGGATCAAGCCGCTGGGCAATGCCGGCTTCCATCGCATGTCGGAAATCGCCGCGGCTCTCCAGCCATGTCGGCAGCGCGTCGTCGAGGCCGAGTGCGCGGTCCAGCAGCAGCGTCCAGTCCGGCGCGCCGGCTGCGGCAGGTTGGGCATAGGCCCGGCGAGTCAGCAACAAGGCCGCCACCGCCCCCAACAGCGCGATCAAAGACAAGGGCAGAAACCACGCCAGCGACGTTGCACCGGCCAGCGCCAGCACAATCGCCACCAACGCTGCCAGCCCCGCCGGCAGAACCGCCCAGCGACCGCCCGCATTCACCATGGCCGAAGTCAGCCAACGCGCCCGCGCCCGGCCAACCGCCGCTGCAATCTTGCTGCTGTTGTCTGTCTCGTTCGCCATAGCAATAGAACGCAACTTCAGCCTGATACCGTAGCATATTCCGGCCGCGGAAAGACCCCGAAGGGATGAACAACAGTCGGCGCAAATCGTTAACATGGACAGCCTGCAAAGCCACCGGAGGCAACCATGCGCACGCCGGTTTCACAGTTCCTGTTCTGGTTCCTGATCTCGTTCTCGCCCGCGCCGGTGGTTGGCTTCATTACGTACTTGATCGTGCACGCCCAGGAGCCTTCCACGGCCCTTGAGTCGCGGCCGCAGATGTATTCCCCGCTGGTGCATGACTACGACCGGGATGCACCGGAGAATCCGGTACAGGAAGTGGTTGTCGACGAAACTGCCCCGGAAGCACCGCAGGAAGCCGAGCAGCAGCAGGAAACCGAGTTCGAAATCACCCGCGCCCGCAAGCCGCAGCAGGAAGAACCCAAGCGCAAGAAGCCGCCCGGCATGCCTGACTTCTAGCCGGATGGGCGCCGAACATTCAGCGCCGGGCCTCGTTTGTACTGATATCCCGGGGTGCGCACCGAGGCTGGGAGACCGGCCGTGCAAACCCGCCTGAAGTCCTGGTTGATTGGAACCGGCATTGCTGCCGCTGTTGCGCCGGCGCTTGTGCTGGCGTTGCTGGCGCTATTCCGCAGCCCGCAACCAGAAGCACCGCAGCCCGAATACCAGCCTCGCCCGGCCGTTCCGGATGCACCACCGGCACCGCTCGTGGCCGGTCGTGCCGAGTTGCCCGGCAAGCCGGCTCCGCCCGCACAGGACTCGCCTGAGGCGTTTCAGCTGCCGCCCGGCCACGTGTTCGGCGCGCACGTGATGCTCGGCGAATTCCGCGTAGTCGCCATCAATCGCTACTGGGCGGACACCGGCGCGCACGTGCTCACACTCGAGCAAGCTGTGGACAGACAACTCTGCACGATCACCGAGACCGGCCACCGCGAATCCGTCGTCGCAGAAGTGAAGGGCAACGTGCCGGTGCTGGTGCTGACAGGCGACCTGCTATTCGGCGGCCGCCAGGACCGTCTGGTTGCCCACAGCATGCTGCTGCCGCCCGGCACGACCATCCTGCCCGTCTTCTGCGCCGAGACTACGCGCTGGACATCCGCCGAGGGCGACTTCAGTGGAACATTCCGGCGCGGCCCGCAGGTTGACCTGAACGTGAAAGCAGCCGTCTACCAGATGGGAACGCAGGACGCCGTCTGGCACGCGATCGAGCAGGTGACCGCCGGCATGCTGGCACCCGACCCCGAACGCACCGGCGCCTACCGCCATGCGCTGGACACCAAGGCGGCCGGCAAGATCGAGGCGATGCTTGCACCAGCCCGACAAATCGCCTGCGTGTTCACGGTCGGCTTTGCGGTCTATCGCGACAACAAGCTGGTGGCCGCCGACATCTTCGACAGCACTGACCTGCTTGAGCGCGTGTCCGAGAAACTGCTGCGGAGCTACGCCATGACGGCCGTGTTCGGCAGCGTCGCAAACTGGGCGATCGAGAAACCACTGCATACGCCTTCGCCCACACGGCCACCGCAGCCGCCCCGCCCGGACTACAAGACGCCGAACGACTACGCTCCCCCGCCAAGCCCGCTCGGCACGGTCAAAGAAGACGGAACCCGCCGCTTTGAGTGCCGCCGCGCGGTAGACACCGTACCGGTGCACATCGGCATCTTCCGCAAGTAGGAGCCGCCGCTTGACTCCGCGCGCCTCCTTGCCATATTGCGACTGAGTCGCAGTTCTATTTTAGCCGCGGGAGCACACATGAAAGACATCTACATGGTCAGCTACCAGCGCTGTGACGGCAAGCTGGTCTTCGCAACAGTACAGTCGCACTGCCGCATCGCGGCTATCAATGAGGCCGTGCTGGCCGAGGCCCGCTGTGGCCGCGATATCGTGTGCGGCGTCGCCGAGCTGTTGTGCCCTGCGGCACTGCTGTTGAGCCACTGAGATTGGTGGTAGGCCGCGACGTGCGCGGGCTGCTATCATGCGGCCCGCTCACACTCCATCTTGAGGAACATCATGCGCTACCTGCCGCTGCTGGCTCTACTTTTGCTTCTTCCTGCCTGCACCAAGACCGCGTCATTGCGCGCCACCGCTTCGCCGCGCGGGGCTTCTGCCTCGGCCGGCGGCACTGTGCGTGACCCGTACAGCGGCAGCAGCGCGAGTGTGCGGGCTACCGATGACGGCGTTTCCACCAGCAGCTCCGGCCCCAGCTATCGGCGCTACAACCCGCCCGTGGTGCGCGAGAACATCGGCGGCGCGACGGTCAGCATCGACACGAAAGACGGCGACGTCACTGCCAGTGATCGCCTCGGCCCGTTCTTCGTACGCGGCGACAACGACGGCGTGCGCCTCGGCGGCGACGTGGACCGCTGGAAGTTCTGCGACGCCTGCTACGACTCCGGCGTCAGTTTCTACGTGGATTCAGATGACGGCGTCCACGTCAGCGAGCCCAACCCCAAGATCCACAACGACTACATCCGCGCCGGTCTGAACCCGGACCACTTCGACGTCGTATGGCGCGGCGTGGGCTTTGAGAAGGCACTCTCCAGCTTTGACGGGATCGCCAAAGTCCGCCTCGACGCCAGCGCCAGTGAGGATGGCTTCAAGGTCTCGGCCGTGCCCAGCATCCAGATGACCCTGCTCGACGTAAGCGCCGACTATGCCGTCCACCGGCTCGCCGCCCACGCGGGCCTGAAGGTGTACATCGACGAGTCCGAAGAGTTCGTCCTGAAGAAGTAAACGCCAAGCAGCGCCAAGAACCGCAACTGCATGAAAACGGCGGAGCGAAGGCTCCACCGTTTGGCCATTCTTGGCGCTGCTTGGCGTCCTGGCGGCTTACTCGCCGTCGTTGTCTTCAAGACTTGAAGTGAACCGGAACAGGTCCGGGCGGCGGTCGCGGCGTTGCCTGACTGACCCGAAGTTGATCGCTTCCTGCAACGACTCAAAATCCAGGTCTGTCGTGATCACCGTTTCGATGTTCGGCATGGCCTCGGCCAGGATGCCGTCGCGCGCGAACTCGAAATCGCTCGGCGACAGCACGGCCGACTGCGCGTACTGGATGTCCATGTTCTCGACGTGCGGCAGGTTGCCCACCGTCCCGCTCATGACCACGTACACCTGGTTCTCGACGGCTCGCGCCTGGCAGCAGTAGCGCACGCGCAGGTAGGCCTGGCGGTCGTCGGTACAGAACGGCACGAAGATGACCTCGGCGCCGTTGTCGGCAAGGTAGCGGGCGGCCTCCGGGAATTCGCTGTCGTAGCAGACGAGGATGCCGACGCGCGCCTTCGGCGTGTCGAACACCTTCAGCGTACTGCCGCCCTCAATCCCCCACGCCCGTCGCTCGTTCGGCGTGATGTGGATCTTGGGCTGGCGGTGAATCGACCCGTCCTGCAGGTACAGAGTCGCCACGTTCTCGATGTGCTTACCGACCTTCATCGGGTGCGTGCCGCCGATGATGCCGATCTGGAACTCGCGCGCCAGCGAGACAAACAGGTCATCCACCTTCTTCGTCAGCGACGTCAGCTTGCGGATCGCATCGAGCGGCGTCTTGGTCTTCAGGTAGCTCATCAACTGCGCGGTCAAGAGCTCCGGGAACAGCACGAAGTCACTGTCGTACTCGTGCGCGACATCGACGAAGTAGCGGATCTGCTGTGCAAAGCCCTCAAACCCTTTGATCGCACGCATCTGGTACTGCACGCTGCTGACGCGGATCGCGCGCGGCTTGCGCAGGCGGGCGCGGTACTTCGGGTTCAGCCATTCAAGGAAGCTGGCGTGGTTCAGGCTGAGCGGGTCCGGCAGGTAGTTCGCCATCACCTTGATCAGCGTGTAGCCGTGCTTGAGCTGGAAGCTGAGCACCGGGTCGCGGTATTCGCCGGCCTCGACCTTCTTCGCATACTCATCCGCACTCATGCGGCTGGCATACTCGTGATAGTTGAACAGGCGACCGCCCAGCACGATGCGTTTCAGGTTCAGGCGCTGGCAGACCTCGCGGCGGTAGGCGTACAACTTTCCGGCCATGCCGCGCTTGCGGTAATCCGGGTGCACGTTGATGTCCGCGCCGTACAGCGTGTCGCCGGCCGGGTTGTGGTTATAGAACATGGCGCCGTCGGTGATGCCGGCCCAGGTGTGGTCGCGGTACGGGTCGCGCCCGAGGTGAACGATCAATGAGCTGCACGAGGCGACGATCTTGCCGTCCACCTCCACCACGCCCTGGCCCTCAGGAAAGATGCGCAGGTGCGATTCCAGGTTGCGCTTGTTCCAGACCACGCCGTCCTCAGCCAGCGTCGGGTACGCCGCCTTGTTGAGCGCGACCAGCGCGTCGATGTCATTGAACGTCGCTTGGCGCACGACGATCTTCTCACGCTTGCGCGCCGTTGCGCCGCCAGCCTTCGGCTTGTCAACGCCGCCCTTCTTTGCAGGGGACTGCTTCTTGTCGGTCGACTTCTTTCCGGATGGCTTTGCGGGCACAGTGCTTCCTTCGCGTAGTGTCACGTGTTCTCCCAGCATACTGAGTTGGAGGATTCAAAGACGCAACGCTGGCAAGCAACCTCATTATTTCCAACAATGCGCCCAACGCCGGGGAAGCCCATGAAACCGCTGATTGCTATCTGCACCGTTGCAACGGTCTGTCTAGGCGCATGCTCGTCCGAGCCGGTGAAGCGTGATGACGCACCGCGTGTGTCACCATCGAACAACGGCCGATTCCAGAACGGCCCGGCACCAAACGGCACGCCACGATTGTTTCCCGGCGAAGAGTGGACCGGCGAGAAGGCAGCGAATGCTCGCGCGGCTCAAGAAGTGGACTTCCATCCGAATCCCGACGAGCCGATCACCGTCGACTTCGTACAGAAGGTCCCTACGTTCGGCTACAACCCAGTGGAGGGCCTTGAACGTATGCCGTTCGGCGGCGGCATGTTCGGACCATGGGATGTCGGTGGAATTGGACCGGGCCACCCGTTGTCCGGCAATGGCGAATGGCTGCCACCCGGCAAAGACCTGCACACCGTGATGCACTTCCTTGCCCTGCGGACGGGGCTACAAATCATTGTAGAGGGTGACCTGGACCTAAAGCTGTCTGTCGGCTTTAAGACTCCCGCCAACAAGGCCGAGGCGATCGCCGCCATCCAAACAGTCTGCAAGGCCAGCAAACTGGACTTCATCCAGGACGGCGACGTCATCATCATCAAGAAGCGCCCACTTGAGACTCCGCTCGCGAAGTGGACGTTTGGCGACGTTGACGGGACGTACAACGTCGTCTTTGAAGACCAGGAACTTTTCTCAGCCATCCTTGAAGTCGCAAACGCCATGAACGTGCAGGTTTTCCTGCCTGCGAGACGTCCCGAAGACGATGACGAAGATGCCGGCGGAACTTCCGGAGGGCCTATCTTCGACATCCCCAAGGTGACGCTGACCATGAAGAAATCGACTCCCGAAGAAATCCTGCGCGAACTCGCGCGACTGGGCAATATGGATATCGAAGTGATACCGCTCAATGAAGACGACCCCAGCCAAGGCATCGGCTACAAGTTCGACTGGAAGAAATAGCTTCGCAACATCCCGTCAGCCCGGCATGCGAATGCCGGGCTTCGTGTTGGTGGACGCTCTAGGGCCAGTTAATCGTGCCGTGCGAATTGGGTTCGTTCGGTTGTTGGGCCCGGCACGCAAGTGCCGGGCTGACTTTTTGAATCGGTCCTACTGAGAATTCGGAAGTTTTCTTTTCAGCCGCCCGGGCGGGTTTGGGGGTGGCTGCTGCGTTTTTCTGCGCAAAGCCACATTCGCTTCGCCGGTATGGGTGAGGGGCAAGGAGCCCTCCGGTGTGACCGAGCGAAGTCCATCCTCTGAAGAACTGTTCAACGGCCGAGCGGCCGATGGCTCGCGCCCGTCGATGCCCTCGGCCGGGCTGGATGACGGCTGGACCGATCCGATCCCCGGTGGCGACGAGAACAAGACCGCGCTGGAGATCGAGCGCGACCGGCTGGACTACGAGATCGACCGCCAGCACCTCAACGATCTCGACCTCACCTGCCGGTTCGCCAGAAAGATGGTGCACCTCGGGCTGCACGCCATAGACCATCCCGAGGAGTACAACAGCGACAGTAGCCCCCAGCGTAAGCCGGGGGCGTCAGAGCCAGTAGAAAAACCGGCGACAAACAACGAAGCCAAAGACGACACACCGCTCAGCCCCGCCCGACAGGGCGGGGAGATCAGCCAAAACCCCCACGACATCCCCGGCCTCTCGGCCGGGGCGGAGCGAATGGCCGGCGTAAATCGCGGCGGACGCAGCCCGTACGAAGGCGCCTACAAAGGCGGCTTGAATGCACCACGGCTGCGCAAGGTCGGCGAGGGCGACGCGGGCGTCGATGTTCCTGAGCCTGCACACGATCAGCCGAAAGAAGACTCGATCCAACGCCA
>JAGQRH010000053.1 GCA_020425605.1 Planctomycetota bacterium
TTGGTGAAGAAGGCCGTTGCCGAACTGGACAAGAGCCTTCGCGTGACGCCGTTGCAGTACACGATTC
Organism: Planctomycetota bacterium; assembly: GCA_020425605.1. GTDB lineage: Bacteria > Planctomycetota > UBA8742 > UBA2392 > UBA2392 > JACKID01. The sequence goes on from JAGQRH010000053.1 coordinate 68, forward strand.
AAACAGGCGAGCAAGTTGATCAGGTGACGGCTGACGCGCTGAAGCGTGGAGACGGCTTCAAGGTTGCTAAAACGACAGTCGAGTATAACAAGCAGTCAATTCATTCGGCAGTGAAGTACGACCTCATCGGCAAGATCGCTGAAGGCACGCAACTGACGCGACGCACGACGGCAGACATCCTGAAAGGAATCAGCGTCGCAGTGTTTGCACAGTTCCGCACCAATCCCGAGAGCTTCATCGCCGAAGCCGTGCGGCTGATCAACGAGCAGAAGGCAACGATGATCATCGAACACCTAGCCTACGACCCGGTCGAGGACAAGTTCGATATCGACATCTTCACCGCAGGTCAGACCAAGCAGGACTTCAGCAAGGCCGGTGACAAGCTCAAGCGGCACATCTACGATTACGTGATTACGGACTCTGGTATCGAGCGGGATTTTGTGAGGGAGCTCGACACCTGCACCGAGGTGGTTGTGTACGCTAAGTTGCCGCGCGGATTCCTGATTCCCACCCCAGTCGGCGATTACAATCCCGACTGGGCCGTGTCGTTCAAGGAAGGTACGGTCAAACATGTGTACTTCGTGGCCGAGACCAAGGGCTCCATGTCGTCAATGGAATTGCGGCAAGTTGAGAAAACGCGAATTGAGTGCGCCCGCAAGTTCTTCGATGAGATCAATAAAAAGTGCGCCCCCGAAAACGTGAAGTACGGCGTGGTGAACAGCTTCGGCAAATTGATGGAGCTGGTGAAGTGAAGGAAGACTGAATCGCCCCGAAAAAAACGCTGGAGCTCGGCATCTTCCTGACCCTGTGTAGTGCCCTCAGCGGAGCTCACTATGATGGCAGAATTTCCCAGGTTCAAACGCGTTCTGTCGATTGGTTTGACAGCTTGCACGTTCGTTGCAGTCTTGGCCGGGGCGCACGCGACCGCCGCAGCGCAGGGAGCGGCTGACCTCGTCGTCGCGGAGGCCGCCAACGGCATAGTCAAGGTTGCTGCGCCGGCTGTTGCAGTGAACGTCACGCTGACCGTCGTCAACACCTCCAACAAGGCGATTACTGGCATCGTGGCGCAAGCCGCCCCGTTCTCGGATGCCACCGGCTCGCGCACGTCCATCCGGATCGATCCCGCGTCGTTCCCCCTGGGGCCCTTTGCCTCGCAAGCGCTGAAGCTGAGCGGATCGCTGCAGCAGCCCGGTGTGCATGTGGCGAAGCTTTGGTTGGCCGCCGACACTACCGCGCAGATGACCTCGATTGAGATCACCCGCACTGAAAAGCCCGCGGTCGTAGCGATCAGCGAGTTGCAGCCCTTCGAGGTCGTTGCGAGCTGGCGTGGCCCCAACATCAGCCAGAAACAGTTCCTCAAGGCCACGCTGGAGGGTGGCAGCGGCGGGTATACGCTGCCCGCACCGGAAGTGCAGGTGGTCTACAGGCCCGATGAGAAGGTGATTCTGGCTGCACCTGGCGTCACGCTGCATCCCGCCACGGCGGCGCAGCGCTCGTTTCCGCTCCAGACCAATAGCAGCGTTGAAATTCCAGTGGCGTTCACGGGTTTTCCCAGTGCCGGCCGCTACGAGGCAACTCTGAGGTTTGCACAACCGGCGTCAGCGCCGGAAACCCGCACCGTTACGATCTACGTGCGCGACCACTGGCTGGTGGCCGCACTGTGGATCACGCTGGGCGTCTTCGTCGCGTTCGTGCTGCGCGCCTACGGTGCCGTACTTGCGCCGCGTTTGGCACTAGAGACGCGGGTTGCGGCGGTGTTCGAGCAATTAACTGCCGCCCGATTCGCCTCGCAGCGGAGTGACGACTCAACGGGAGCGAGCGTCGTTACCCAACTACACGATGCTCTCGCCGCGCGTTGGAACACGCTTGCGAGCAACGGCCGACTAGTCGGTAGCACTGACCTCGACCTATACGAGGCCAAGATGCCGCTGCTCAACACCTGGCTGCACCTGCGCGGCTGGCTGCGTATGCAACTGCCGCCGGCCACGCACACGCTGGCCCGGGATGCGCTCGCGGCCGCGCAGGCGGCGCTGGTTAACCCGGCCGCTACCAGTACCGACATATCGGCTCAGGCCACCGTGTTGGGCGGCCTGCCCTTCCGGCTGGAGCAGTCTTCCTTGAATGAGCTTGCCGATACGGTTAAGACCCTGGGCGCGGCGCTGGCCGTTAGTAAAGACCCGCGGTTCGAGACGCTCAGCAAGAAGCTAAAGGCGCTTTCCTCGAACATGCCGACCGACGCCGCATCAATCGTGACGTTCGCCGAAGCCTTAAACCAGCTAACCCTGGATCGTGTCAACATTCTGTTCGGTGATCTCGAAAGCCTGCTAAGCCGACCCCAGCTACGACAGCTCGAACCGGCCCAGTGGCGAGACCTCTCCTCCAGCAGCACCCAGACGCTGCGAGACGCCGGGCCTTCCCCTGAATCGAGGATCTCTGCATACACGCAAGCCTTCGCCATGATCGCATCGCCTATCGCGATGGCGGTGGAAGACGAGGCGCAACGCGCCGTCGATGCGGGCGGTGCCCAACTCGCGCAATGGCAAATGGTGCTGAATAATGCGCGCACGGTGCTGGCAGGCATTGCCGCTCAGCCGCTCTCCGGTGGACCAGCCGATCTGCAGGTCCTCATCGACGACAGTGACAGGGTGCATCGCGCTGCCACAGCGTTCGCGGCTCCTCACCAGCGCGGTGGACCGAGCGCCCAGACGCAGGCCAATCTGGACATCAAGTCGCTCATCTCGGCGCCCGGCGCTTCAGCCGGCACGAACTGGTTGAACTTCCTCGGCTACGGACCGAGAGCGTCCCAACTAGAAGCGCCCAGGGCGCTGACTGAAGCACGCCGACGCGAGCGGCTACTGAGCCTGTGGGCGCTGGCAGTCATCGCATGCCTCACGGTACTGGCTGGCATAAGAGCACTTTGGTCCAACGATTGGGTTTGGGGCGGTGCCACCGCCTATCTCGTCGCATTCCTGTGGGGCGCTGGGTTGTCGGGCTTCACCTTCGATGGCGTCAAAAATATACTTGCCAAATGGACCTGACGAACTATCGTGCATATTGTGAATGCCCTCCGTATTACATGAGCATTTGATGTCGCATCCTGTCGATTCTCTGCTTAGGTCGGAGTGAATCCTATGACTGCGCGAAACTACGTCATCCTGCACGGGCCCGATCAGGCTGTGGAAGGTATGCGCCGCGGTGGCCCCCGGGTTGGCGCGGGTGCGGCGTCGGCAGCAGCACTTACGGTCGAGACGGACCGGATGGCGCCCGCCGCGGCGCGCGCGATACTGCAGAACAAACGCGTGGCTGCCGTCGCACCGGTATTGCCAATGAAATTGATCGCGCCGGTTGGCGAACGCAACGTACCCGCCGCCGCTCCCCAAGCCGGCACGCTGTGGGGCCTTGACGCAGTAGGTGCCCTTACTTCACCGTTCGACGGCAGCGGCATTGTGGTTGCGGTACTCGATACCGGTATCGACCCGACCCACGAAGCGTTCCAACGACATGGGTTGGAGCTTGAGCGCCGAAACTTCACGGACGCGGGTCCTGACGACGACAACGGCCACGGCACGCACTGTGCCGGCACGATCTTCGGCGGTACCGTGAGCGGAACCCGCATCGGAGTGGCACCAGGTGTCTCGAGGGCCATGATCGGCAAGGTGCTAGGTGGCAACGGCGGAGGAAGCGACCAGATCGCGCAGGCGATCCTGTGGGCGGTCGACGGCGGAGCTCACGTGATCTCGATGTCGCTGGGCATCGATTTTCCTGGCTACGTCAAGCAACTCCTCAACGACGACGTGCCTGCGGAGGTGGCCACGTCACTAGCGCTTGAGGGCTACAGGGCGAACATCCTATTTTTTGAGCGGCTGGCTTCCTTTGTCTCAGCACGCGGCCTGCTTGCGCAGCCGTCATTGCTGGTGGCAGCGGCTGGTAACGAAAGCCGCCGCGCGCAGGGTGCAGAGTTCGAGATCGGGGTCAGCCCGCCAGCGGTGTCGGACGGCATCATTTCAGTGGCGGCGCTCGGCCAGACGCCGGCGGGCTTAGTCGTAGCACCTTTCTCAAACACCGGCGCGCGCATTAGTGGCCCCGGCGTGGATATCGTCTCAGCGCGCCGCGGCGGCGGCTTAGTTTCGATGGATGGCACCAGCATGGCAACACCGCATGTCGCCGGCGTCGCGGCACTGTGGGCCCAGAAACTGATGCACGAGAACAGGCTCGTCGGCAATGAATGGGCGGACCGGCTGATGGCATCTGGCGCCTCAAGCGCGCTGAAGGCCGGCTTCGACCCCACCGACATCGGCACGGGCCTTGTGCGCGCGCCGCAGCCCAGCCCTTGAGACAACGCTGTGTCGCGGCACTACCAGTATCCAAAGGAGCCGATTCTCGCGGCACTACCAGTATCCAAAGGAGCCGATTCTCATGAACAACGAGAGCAAAAAGCCGGTTTTCACATTCAGGGCGCTCCGCGGCATGCGCATTGGCGACTTTGGCGCCTTGATGCCGCTGCTGCTGAGCACGGCGCTGTTTGCCGGCTGCGCCGGAGTCGCCATCGAGCGCGCGAAGGACGTCTCGTCGGCCGGCATCGCCTACACGCAGGCCACCGCTGCTGTCATCGATGTAGCGGTCGATGCGTCGATCGACTTCGACAGCAACAGCCTCCTGCAAACGGCACGCGCGCAGCCAGCCGAACGCACTGCCCAGTTGAACGAACACGATGTGCCGCTTGTGCGCAGCACGCTGCTCTACTCGCGGCTGAAGCGTTCTGTCAACGTCACGGAGGCCTACTTTGCTGCCTTGCAACAGCTGGCCGACGGATCCACAGCGGACGCCACCGAGACGGCTGTCAAGGCGTTGGCCGATCGCCTCAACGGCGTTAACCAAGCGCTTGACAACACCGGGAGCGGGGCGACGCTGATTAGCGCGGAGAAGCGCGACGCCATTGGTGGCCTCGCCAATGTTGTCGCCAAGCAGATCCACGGTGCGAAGCTGGCCGCCGCGTTGGAGCGCGACGCCCCAACCGTGGGCCGCGCGCTCGCGCTTCAGAACAAGGTGCTGGAAACTGCCGCGGAGGACATCCGCAACCATCTCAACAATGAAGCCGTCAGAGGCTATCGCGACCGCGTGCAAAAGCCGTTTGCAGCTGGCACGATGGAGCGAACAGCCTGGATGGAAGATCGCAAGGCCTTCCTTAAGATCCAGGCGCTCGGCCAGACCCAACAGGCCCTGAACTCTGCACAGGCCTCCGCAGCGCAGATGGAAACGGTGTGGGCACGCATCGTGAGCGGCGAATTCTCGACCAAGGAACTGACAGCGATGCTGAAAGATACCGAGGACCTCCTCGCCGCCTCGAACGCGCTGAAGGACGTGACCAAGGCCGAAGCTGCCGCGAAGGCCAAGACCGACCCGCCGAATTGACCTGCGACGCACCCTGCGCCTGAGACCCGGCAACACGACGACACCTCAAGGAGCTAGACATGCAGATTCCACGCCAACCGACCAAGCGCGCCCCACCCGCACGAGTCCGAATGGTAAGCCAGGTGCATGGCGGTCCCGGTGCGCAAGCCACTGCCGTGCCCATAGCCGCGACCAGTTCGCACGACGAACTGGTCGCGCTTAAGCGCAGCCTCGAAGCGATTAGCTTGAGCCTCAACCGCATTGATTTGCAAGCGCTGTCGGACACGGAACGCGACACCTGGGCTAAGGAACTCGATCGCGTCGACCTCGCGATCGCACGCGTACGGGTCAGCCTTCTGGAAGGCATCGTCGCAGAGTTCGAGGCCGAACTACCGGCGCTGCAATCAGCCATCGCACAACTTGAGGCCCAACTCGCGTCGCTGCAGCAGGCAGTAGACGTCATTAACGCGGTGGCCGGAGTGCTGGGCGTGGTCGAGCAGATCGTCGGCCTAGCCGGCTGAAGCACGCCGCAGTTGCCTGCAGTGGCGCTTGAGGCTGCTGGGCCGGATCCGTGCCCCTGACGGGCCCGGCGCACGGGTTGTGCGGGGCCGTTGATGGCCCCACGGTGTTGGCGGGCGAAGATGGGCCTGCGCGAGGATCAACACTCTTGATGGAGAACACGACGATGCCGACATCGGTGGCATGCCATATCGACGCTCTCGACTTGGTGGACGTCGCGCGAGGCACGAACCCTTTGGCAGATCTGAGTCTTCTACCTTTTGCTGACATAGAGGGAGAGGGTATGTTGGAACGGTACGCGCTGCCGCCGTCGATTGTGTCGCAACGGAGTTGTGTGAGACCGAACAGTCCCAGCGGCTGATACCCGAAAGGCCCCCGGCATTGCGGGGGATTAATTTCACGATGGTCAGGCTTGAGCTGGCCTGCTCGAACAGACCGCGTGAGCCCGAGGAGATTACGCGGTGCAGATGGGTGGGGGCCTTCTTTCCAGTGCTGGATTTTCCGATGCGATGATGCGTTGCTCTACCCTGCAGAAGCGGGCTCTTACCGGCGCCAAGATTTTTGCGTTCTTTTGGCTTTGCGCACCTACCTCGTCACTCGGCGAGTTGCCTTCGCCTGTTCCCGCCGCTGCCACCAGACCAAGTGTCGTCGGTCGGTGGGACCGCATTCCCCTCGGGACTCGCGAGTCGAGCGTTACGCGCCTGCTGCTCACAAGTGACGAGTTTGCCTGGATCGGCACCTCGAATGGCCTCGCCTATTATGACGGCGGGGACTCAGTCGGTGTGCCGCCGTTTGCGAAGCCGGACGAAACGACGGTACTCATCGTCAACGACTTGGTCGAGATCGGCAGCGGTGCAGTGTTGGTCGGAACCATCAACGGCACCCTGTGGCGAGCAGACCGTGAGGGGCTGAACAGGCTAGTCGATTTCGAGAATCGCGCCGAGTTCAGCTTCCTTCGCCGCTCTGATGGTCGCGTTGAAGTGGCCAGCAGCTTTGGACTAGGGATCCCGGACGACTATTCCAAGGTCACAAGTGTGCTCGCCGAACTGAAGCTTCCTGCGCATGTTCGCCACGAGGAAGTGAGCCGCATGGTCGAGATCGGTGGACGGCTGTTCGGCGTAGGTAGGTTCGGGACGCTCTATGAGCTCTACGATCACGGCCGGCCTGCGCGACCCGTTGTGGAGATCAAGGGGCCCGCCCTGCATATGGCATCGCTCGGCTCCGAGACGGTTGTCATCGCTACCTCCGACGCGTGTTATGCGGTGCCTGTCGATGCCCCCACGGCCACCATTGAGCTGTTCGAAGGTTACTGCCCGGCAGCCGCGGTGACCCAAGACGGCGAGCTGTGGCTCGCTACCAAGGACAGCGTATTTCGACACGAAGCCGGGAGCTGGACGCGCTACTTCGGTGATGAAGCCGTCGAGATCAATCCCGTGGGAGCGTTCGCCAGCGACTCCCAAGGCAATTTGTGGGTTGGAGGTAGCCACGGGCTATGGCGGCTTTACAACCATGCTCGGGCTATCCTCCTGCCGGAGGCTCAGCACGCGATCAACAGTGTTGTCGAGGATCAGGTTGGTAGTCTGCTCGTAGGCTTCAACGACGGCATGGTGTGGCGAGTCGATACCTCCCGCCAGACCACACAGATCGATGTCGGGGAGCCGATGGACGGTAGCGCGCCTGGACCCATTGGCTATTACCCAGGCGCCTTGCTTAGCCAGGATCCGCACGGTGGAGTCTGGATCCTAAACCATAACGGGCTCTACCGTATGGAGGGCAGCGCTGCCGTTCGCGAAGGACCCTATCCTTTCCCCGAGGCGGTACGGACGCAACCCGCCGCCACGTTTGCCGTCCGAGATCGCGAGTCGGTCTACGTGGGGCGAAAGTGGGGAACGGAAATTTACCAGCTGGTGGGGGACCAGTGGCAGTCCGTCAAGAACACCTTGGCGGATTTTGGCGGCTCGGCTGTGCCGGCCATGGCCTACGACACGGCCGGAAGGCTATGGGTAGTCTCCTCGCACCAGGTCCACCTGCTGGAGCAGGGTCGGTGGTTGGACTTCGGCCCCTATGACAGTGCGCCCGACGTCAAGAAAAATCTCTACGGAGCGGTGGTGTCCGACCCGCGTGCAGACGGCGTAATCGCGAACGGCCCCTGGGGTTATCCGGTGTTGGTCCGCAAACAGGGTGCGAAGTATATCGACCAGCCTATGATGCCCGCCGCCGGGTCAGCTCAACCCTATCTGTTTCATCGGCTGATTTCGCATCCGACCTTCGGCACCCTCGCGGCAACCGAAAAGGGTTTGATGCGCTGGTACGAAGAGGCAGGGACTTGGCGCCCCCTCACCTTGGTCGATCCGCGCATCGAGGCGGCAACGACCTACTTGGCGCCGACGGGCGGTCGTGACTTGTGGGTCGTTGCGAACGGAGTTTATCAAGTCCGCTTCCCGCCAGGACCAGCCAAACTCGAGATGATTACTGGTCCGGTGAGTGCTATTCGCGCGCGAGCGGCACAGTTCGTGTTCCGCACCCATGGCTTTTCGGGCCCTCCCGAGGGGCGACTGCTGCAGTTCGATATCGATCCTCCGGCCCGTGGGGTGGAGAACGGTGTCGCCAACGCGCGAACCCGGTTCACGCTGACGGAACTGAGCGATGGTCAGACGTATTCCTACCGTACGCGAGCTATCGACGCGTACGGCAACACCGGTCAATGGCTGCCCGGCTCATTTCAGGTCGATCTTCCCTGGTACGAGAATCCCTTCCACCTTGCGGGCGCCATGATGGCTGCCGCCCTGGGGCTCGGCATCGTGCTCACCAGGCGCGGACCGATCGGCTTTCTGCTGCGCGTTCTCGGCGGGAAGCGCTGGCAGCTCTTAGCGGCGGAGCCGGACCTGGAGATGGAGATCACGCAGCCGGCCCAAAACCGCCTCGAGTTTCGGCTGCGTGCTCCCGCGAAACAGGTTACGGTCGAGGCTCACTTGCAGCACTCGATCGACGCCGCGACGCTGGGCAAGCTGCGCAAGCACCAAAGCAATCTCCTCGATGCCTTGGGGCAACCGCAGATTAGCCGGGATAACCTGTACTTGCTGTCTCGATCGCTGCGCTCTCTGGGCTCCTCGGTCTACGACTTGCTCCCGGACACCGTGCGCTTGAGCTATGAGCAGTCGCGTCCCGCGAAGATCCGGCTGGTATTGGAAGATTCCCTCATGGATCTGCCATGGGAGCTGTGGGTGCACGAGGACGCCGTCCCGATGGGGGTGGGTAACGCTGCGGCACGAACAGTCCTGAGCGAGCAGTTGGCTCACAAAAAACATAATGCAGGCAAGACGCTCACGGCGCTACTGTTCGCGCCGCAAGCAGAGGGGGCGCCGCCCCTGGCCGCTGCGCAGCGCGAATTGCAGCTAGTTGCCACCCGCGTCAAAGCCTGGGGCGCCCGAGTTGTGATCCTGCCTGGGAACGCAGACAAACGGATGGTACTGAACGGGCTAGCCAATGCCAATCTGTTTCACTATGTCGGCCACGCGCGGTTCGATTCCGACGATCCAGCGCGGAGTCATCTGCCGATCGCAGGCGACTGCATCAGCGCAGCAGACATCCACTCTACTCTGGAGCGGCAGCCGACCCCGCTTTTTCTCGCCTTTATCAATGGCTGCAGCAGCTCGCGGGAATCGCTATGGTGTCCTGGCCGCAACGTGTTTGGGCTTGCCTCCAGTTTCCTTCGCGATGCCACTTATTTCGTCGGCACTCAGTGGCCTGTGCAGGACCGTTTCGCGTGCGAGTTCGCTGACACGTTTTACCAGACGCTGTTCCCGACGAGCAGGCGTTTGCTGTGGGACTGGCTGCGCAACCGGACGCTTACTGGTGCGCCGCTCGGGGAGGCTATAAGGGTGGCCCGCGAACGCTTGTACTCCAAGGATCGCGAGTCCGCGCCGACGTGGTCCGCGTACGTCTGCTATGGCGACCCCACGGCACGCATAACACTGATCTGATACGCATTGACAGGTGACAGCATGAGACTTGGGAACGTTGTGAACTCGAACTTCCTGCTAGTGGACGCCCGCCGTACCGCGGCTGACGCCGATTGGCTCCTGCAACGCATCGCCAGCCAGGCAATGGTTATAGTGGCTGGCGACGCTTCGGCCTTCTTGCTGGACGAGGACGAAGCGAGGAGCTTCCTGCGCACTGCGGATTCCGCACAGCCGGTCGGCGTGCTGCTTGAAGCTGGGCCGCACCGCGCTTTCCGGGTCCCCATCCTCGATGCCGACACCCCAGCAGACGATGCGCCGGATCGCTGTGTCGTGAGCGAAGGTGGCATCATCATGGGCGTTTTCGACGTGACTGCTCCGGCCCGAAGAGGGCAGACGCTCGCCCTCGACGGATCCAGCTCGAACAGCACACGCGCAGGTGGCCAGGCGTCCTACTCGTCTGTAGCGTCTGTCGCGCGCGACGAGCCAGCCAGAACATGGAACCTGAACGTCGAGTTTCCCGAACACGTAGTTGTCGGCGAGACCCGGTCGTTGCTGGTCTCCATTCTTGTGTCGGCGTCCGGCGCAAGAGCTCTGCCCATGGCACTCCCGCCGGGCGCTGCGGTGGACCTCGTGCTCCAAGTGAAGCGTGGCTTCGTCAGCGAGGGAGCGAGCGAAGCACGCCTCGTCGTCACCGAGGATGAGCCGCTGCCTGTACAGTTCAAGCTCATGGCGACCGAAGCCGGCGTAGGCAAGCTCCGCGTTCTGGCGTTCCACGAAGGGCAGGCGCTCGGGGCGATCAGTCTCGCTTCCCAAGTGTCCGGAGCGGTTATGCAGACTTCCGCGGCCGAGTCGCATTCAGCGCGGCTCGATGTCCCCTCGATCATCTCCCCGGACCTCACGCTTCTGATCCTCGAGCACCTCCATCAGGGTGAACCCGCGTTCACCGTCCGCTTGCATGCACAGGACCCGCACCTCGGGCTGAACTTCAAGCCGTTCGGTCCGATTGCACTGAAAAGCGATCCGCGCGGCGTCTTCAACAGCTTCTTTCAAGACATTGAGCAGCTGAAGGTCAGGACTCCCCAAGATCGCGCCAATACATTGCACCGGCTGGGGCAGCGCGGAAGCTGGCTGTTCGAGACCCTGTTCCCGGCGGAATTGCGCACGCTCATGTGGTCGCTGCGAACACGCATCCGGACCGTGCAGATTCAGTCGGAGGAGCCGTGGATTCCGTGGGAGATGTGCAGGCTGCAGACGGAAGAAGGCGGCCGGATTGTAGAGGGGCCCTTTTTTTGCGAAGCATTTGAACTTACCCGCTGGATGCCCGGCATCCGCAAGGTGACGGAGCTCGCTCTCGGCAGGGTCGCGGTCATTGCTCCCAAGGACTCAGGTCTGCCGCTCGCCAAAGCCGAGGAGGCGTACCTCTTCTCCCTCGCAAACCAAGAACGCTTGGTCGAAACGGTGCCGGCTGACTATCTCGACGTCATCGAAGCGCTGGCCCAGGGCGGCTACGAAGCCATTCACTTCACCGGTCACGGTATCTTTCGCGACCCGGACCCGAACCGCTCCTGCATACTACTCGAAGCCAACGAGGAACTGAGGCCCACGGATATTGCGGGGCGTACGCGAAATCTGGGCGCAGCCCATCCTCTGGTGTTTATCAACGCCTGTCAGTCCGGCCGCAGCGAGTTGAGTCTGAGCGACATCGGCGGTTGGGCAGCGCAGTTTCTGCGTGCGGGCGCGGGGGCCTTTCTAGGCTCATACTGGTCTATTTACGATCAGGGCGCCTACCAGTTCGCGCAGAGCTTTTACGATTCCCTGCTGAGCGGCAAGACCGTGGCCCAATCTGCGTGGGCGGCAAGAGAAGTCGTGAAGGCCAATGGGGATCCGACGTTCCTGGCCTATACCGTGTTCGCTGAGCCGAGCGCCCAGATCCGCGTATGACCGAAAACAAGCAAGCTCTATTGCGATTGATGAAGGTGCGCTGTTCAAGAACTCTGCGGCGTCCTCCGTGCGGCCTGCAGCGAATACCCCCAAATGGGCAGCCTTGCGCGCGCTGCGCTCGAGGTACTTGCGCGCCGCGGTGAGGTCCGGATCGTCGATCCGGCCGAGGTGACGGAGCGCACGCAGCAACTGCGTGGGTTCGGGCACGTCGCGGCCGTTTTCGTATTGGGAACCCCCGGATTGAGTGACGCCAAAGCGGCCCCAGAATTCGCTCTGGTTCTGGCCCTGGGCGTGCCGGTATTGATGAAGGCGATTGAGCGATAGGCTCTTCGCTTTATCATTTTCAGTCGGCTTGTGATTCATGGTGGGTGTCTCCTTTATTTTCCGCGCTTGAGCAGTCCCGCAAGGGTTCGGTTGAGGCAGGCAGTGATCCCCAGCTGCGAGCGTTTGACGCAGTATCTCGCTTCCAATTCGGTGCTGCGCTCGGCCTTCATTAGCCGCAGACCGGCATAGAACCAATGGCGTTGTCCCCCCTGCGGCTTGATCGAGACACGATCCCACATGTCGTACAGCGTGCCTCGGACGGCAGTGTGTTTGAAGTCGTCGTCAATGCGCATGTAGCCACCTTTGGTCTGGTGTTTCTTCTCGTCCAGGGTCATGAACCCGAAGCGAGACTTGCCGCGCACATAGGCGACGTCGATGTCTGCGTTTCCGCTTGCCTTGACGGTTTGGCACTGGTCGGCGCGCTCACCGCGATTGCTCGAGGGACCCGATCGGCTTGTAGTGTCGGGGGCGCCGGCACTTTGACGGAGCCGCTCCCGGCTCTCATCCGCTTCGCGTTTTGAGCGCGCCTCGCATTCCTCGGTATCGTCGGCGCCAGCACATTTGATCCCGAAGATCAGCCCGTCCAGCAGGTCAGCCTTTGGGGCGCCGCTCAGCGCACCACACAGTACGAAAGCGATCGCTATTCTCCTCATGGCGTTCTCCTTCAGTTGAGCATCATCAATATCAGCGCCGCGATCAGGATCGCGCGCACGATATCGGTTCCAACGTCGATCACGCTGGTGAAGCCGGCGGCGAAGCTCGCAAACGAGGACAGCGCCACATACGACAGCCAGGTCACCAGCAGCGCGCCCGCAAAGTTGACCATCAAGGCGCGGACCTCGAACGGCTCATAGCCCGTCGCAGCCTTGAATCCCTCGCCGATGCTTCTGGCTCCGGAGGCCGGCGTGCTGTGGAGCACCGAGGCTGCGGCGCCCGGCGCTGACCCGCTCACGCTCGGCCTGAGGGGTGCTGCGGTATAGGTGTAGGTGCCTGGGCCCGACACCATCGCAGCGCCGCCCGTGGGGGTTGCTGCGGCGACCGCGGCAAAGCTGGGTGCGACCGGGCTCAAGGTGTAGCCCGCGAAGCGGG
>JAGQRH010000054.1 GCA_020425605.1 Planctomycetota bacterium
CCCTTCGCTCCACTCCAGTCGTTGTGCAGCTTCGCCTGCTTCTCGCCCGATGGCACCGGACCCACCGGCGCACGGCCCGCGAAGCGCGGCGGGATTTCGATCATGGCCTTGTTGATGGTGACGGCCACGGGGTTGAGGTCGGAGGCGTAGCTCTCCAAGCCCAGACGCTGCGCTTCCAGCGGCAGCGCACCGCCGCCCGCGAAGGGGTCGTGGAACGCGGGCAGCTTGTCGGGGTTGAACAGCTCGGCGGCCTGCGGATGGCTCTTGTTCAGCTCGCAGACCTCACGCCACGAGCGACGAATTTCGGCTCGGGCGCGTTCCAGCACCTCCTTGTTGTTGGTGTTCTCCCACTGCACCAGGTCTTCGATGATTTTGAACAGCCGCTCGCGCTCCGCCTGCGCCTTCTCCTTGTTGACGCCGTAGCGAAACCCGCCGCCCTGCTGGTAACCGGGGTCATTGACCATTTGCGCAAAGATGACCGCCCGCGCCGCCGCCAGCGGACGCCGCGCCCACCACAGATGCAGCGTGCTCGGGTGGCCGTGGCGGATGGACTTCTCGCGTGCAGCGGCGACGTTGATCGCGTCCAACGGCAGGGCGACTTCGATAAGTTTTTTTGGTGTTTTGATGTTTTGCATTTAGTCGTCCTTCTCCCAGCCGACCTTGCCATCGCATTGGCTACAGCCGACCGAGTAACTGTGTTCCATATCGCCGGTGTTGTATTCGTTGCACCACTGGCACTGCTCGATGCCATCCGAGATGTCGAAGCAGTTCGCGCAGAAGTAGTGATCGCCGCGCCTGACCACCGTGTGGTAGCCCTCGCAGTTGCCGCAGTTGGCGGGCTCCCAGCTATCGTCTCCGTCCTTGATGCCGATGTGCGCGGCGGCATGATCCGTCAGCGCATCCACCAGATGCTCGGGCTCGATGCCTTCCCCGCAGTGTTCGCATGTCGCGTAGCCCTCGTTCGCAATGACGACGGATTCGCCACAGTGCGGGCATTTGAGCTCGACCTGGGTTTCGGTGTGATCGCACACCAGACAGCGCAGCGACGCGATCTGGTCGTCGAGGGCATCGGGGATAGCAGCCTTGAAGCCACAGGCGCTGCATGCTTTCGGCGCGCTGCCTGCCTTGCGGGCGGCGTCCAGCTCGGGCTTGAGCGCCTTGAACTTCGCGGCCAAGTATTTCCGATGCCCCTTCATCGCCCGATCCGCGTGGGCGATCTCGCTGCCGAAGTCGTGGAAGTAGCCGCCCCACCGGTTCAACAGGCGGTGGAGGTGAAACCACGAGCGGCAATGCTCGGCGACGATCTGTGCCTTGACCTTTTCGTCGCTGTCCAGCCCCTGGTGGAAGAAGTGAACCATTTTGTTGCGATGGTTCGCCAGCGCGCGGAAGCTGTTGTAGGCGTCGTCGCCGATGTCCTCGCCAGCGACATCACGAATCCGCGCCCTGCAATCCTCCAGCGTGACCGAGATGAAGTCCCCGGCCATGAACTTGGTGAGGTTGGCCTGATCGGGCTTGGAGACGATCAACGACCAGTGCTCCTTCATCAGTCGCGCCTTGAGCAGCATCTCGACTGCCGCGCAGAAGTGGATGACGGAATACTTGGGAGACTTGTCGAACTCCGCGATACCGCGCTCCAAAAAGTCGAAGGCGTTGCGGGTCAGCGAGTCGAAGATGTCGTGGTGGGTCATGACATCCTCCTATCGCCAATGCGCAGGGCGCTGGAGCACGAAGCCGTCCGCGCGCTGCACTTGAGCCGGTAGCTGGCTGTGGCGGTAAGCGGTTTCGTTGATGATGAAGCTGCCGCTGGCAGCCTGTGTGAGCTGGTGCGAGCGGCGGTTCGGTGGCAAGGCGACGATGATGTTCTTGCCGGGGAATTTGGCGCGGGCGGCACTGACCGGCGTGGTGAGATCGCTGTCGGCAGAAATCAGTAAGGCGGTGTCGAAGCGGTCTTCGTAGGCATCAGCCAGCAGTTGCATGGCGATGTTCACGTCGGTCATCTTTTCCTCGTAGTCCATCCACTGCGCGCCGCACTGGCGGCACTGCTTGGGCTTTTCGAGGTAGTGGCCGAAGTGCGACCGGAGCTTGGGCAAGCTGCCCAGCGCCTCAAGGTAAGCAGTCTGGCGCTGCATGTCGGAGACGTTGCGCCCGTTCGCCCGGATACGCGAGGTGAAGTAGTGGACGCCCTCCAGCGTTTGGCCGGGCTTCAGCAGCGTGGTCGCCAAGGCGCACAAGTCCAGCCAGTAATACTTCTTCCAGCCCTTGCTGCGCAGGCCGAAATAGAGGTTGAATCCATCCACATAGGCGACGACTCGACTCATCGGCGTTGCTCCCGATAGGCCAAATCCACCTTGACGGAGACGCGGATTGCGGGTAGGATTCGCACCATAAACCCCACCGGAGATCGCATCTCCGGCCCAACGCCTCCCTTGTGGAGGCGTTTTCCTTTGTGCCCCGCCAAGGCGAGCAGCCTTGGCCCGACGCCTCCCAAGCGGAAGCGTTTTTCTTGGCACGTCTGGAAGCCCTTCACTGCGACGCTCCCGGTGCGACGGCATTGGCCAGCAACTGACCCAGATCGAGGTTCTTGCTGGTTTCCGCCCAGTCTGGCTCCTGCGTGAAGGGCTGGCGAACGTAGAACGGGCCCTCGTGCCTGTCGCCGTCCACCAGCACGATGGCAAGGATGAACTTGTCTGCTTGGTTCAGGCCGTAGAGGATTTCGTTGCGGGTGACCGTGATCGTGGACTGGCCCTTGGCGCGGCCCTTCACCTCGATGTGGCGCGAGGTCGTCAGACGGCCATCCACGGGCTTGGGCTGGCTGGTCACGTCCCAGCCGCACTTCTGCGCCGACACGTCGATGACGTCGTGACCGAGGGCACGTTCGGCCTCCATGACCGCGCGCATGGCCATCTGCTCGACACGGGCGCGGGCGGCAGCGTCCGCTGACCAGCCGCCTTGTTCGGCGGGGACACCCTTGCGCTGCATCAGCAGTCCTGCCGGGATGACGAGCGCGCCGCCCAGCACAACTGGCGTGGCAGAAACCACATGGCGCATGGCCAGTAGTTCCTTCTCGCGCGATTGACGGCGTGCCGTCAGGTCGTCGATGGTGCGGCGGACGTTCTCCAGCGTCAGGCGCACATCCTTGCCTGCGGCCAGGTCGTCTTGCAGCTTGATGTAGCGGTCTGACCAGAAGTTAATCTCCTTGACCAGCCGTTCGTGGACGGCGGCCAATGTCTTGTCCACCGATTTCTCGCGTCGCGAGCGCACTTCGTCGAAGTGTTCCGGCACCAGATGACTACCCGCATGGGCGAGCGCCGCGTGTTCCAGATCTTTGGCGATCCACGGCGCGGCCAACACGTCTTGGATTAGCGCCATGTCTTCTGCGGCGAGCGGCTCCAAATCCAGGTGTGGTGCCCAACCCGCGTTGATGGTCTGGCCCGAGGCGTCGATCTCGACGAATTGCATGCGTCGTGAGGCGACGCGGTTGGGGTCTGAGCCTTCCTTGACCGAGTGATCGATGATGAACATCACTTTCGGCGTGACGCCCATGTCGCTTGGGTCAACCAGCACCGCGCCTTGCTTGAGCTTGTTGCGGTGCTGCTCCAGCACGATGTCGGTGACCGATTGCATCAAGGGGTGGCCCGGATGCAGCAGGCTGGCCATCGGCGCTCCCACGCGGTCGGCGAGGCGCACGTACTGCTTCTCGAAGCAGACCCGCTCGTAGCGGCGCAGCACCGGGTCAGCGTTGCGGCGATCCCGGCCCGTGATCTGGCGGTCGCGCTCGCGAATGATGGCGGGGACGTTGGTGATCTCAAAGCGGCCTTGCTCGCGGGGCCGCAGTTCGCCGCCCAAGGCCGCGAAGGCTTGGCTGAAGAAGGCGCGGATGAAGAAGGGCTGGAGCTTGCGGGCTTCAGCCTTCTCCATTTCTTCCTTCACGGCGAACAGGCGCTTCTCATCCATCACCTCTTCGCACAGGGCATTGCGCTTGATGATGTTTTCGAGGTGCCGGGTATCGAGTGCGCCTTCTACCTTCTTCAGCAGGCGGGCGCGCACCTCGGGGTCAGCCCCGTAGCGGATGGCCTCGATCAGCAAGTCCTTGAGGCTCCTGTCCTCAAACACCTCGCCGAGGATGTCGAACACGCGACCGCCGAGCGCTGCGCGTTCCACTTCGAGCTTCTCGAACAGACGCTGGAAGACGTCGCCCTCGCGGGTTTCGGAGGCGACCATGTTCCAGAGGTGGCAGACCTCCGTTTGGCCGATGCGGTGGATGCGGCCGAAGCGTTGCTCCAGCCGGTTGGGGTTCCACGGCAGGTCGTAGTTGACCATCAGGTTGGCGTTTTGCAGGTTCACGCCTTCGCCCGCAGCGTCGGTGGCGAGCAGCACGCGCGCGGCCGGGTCGTTGCGGAACAGCTCTTGCACCTTGCGCCGCTCTTCGCGCTTGACGCCACCGTGGATCATCACCACGGCTTCCTCACTGCCGATAAGGCCGCGAATCTTCACCGCGAGGTAGTTCAGCGTGTCGCGGTGTTCGGTGAAGATGATGAGCTTGCGCTGACGGCCCGCTTCGTCGTGCATCTCCGGCGTGTCTTGCAGTAGACGGGAGAGCTCATCCCACTTGCGGTCTTGACCAGAATGCACGACCTGCCTGGCCTGTTCTTCCAGCCCTTCGAGGATGATGATTTCGGCCTCGAGTTCCTGGATGGTCTGCGCCGCCGTGGCCTGATCGACCAGTTCTTCCTCGAAATCCTCGTAGGCTTCGGGCGACAGGTCGTCTGCGGATTCCCAGATGTCTTCGGTCGAGCCGTTGCCGCTACCGTTCTTGGTGGCGATGGTTTCCGCCAGCCCCTCTTTGCTGACGAGTTGGCCGCGCTGGCGCAACTTTTCGTCCTCGACACGGCGCTTGAGCTTGTTGCGGCGGCGTTTGAGGGACTGGTAGATGGCCTCGGGGCTGGAGGCGAGGCGCCGTTGCAACGCGGTCAGGGCAAAGCCCACTGTGCCCTTGCGACCGCCATCGGCCAACTGGTCGGCGCGGGCGAACTCGGTCTTCACGTAGTCCGTGACCGCTGCGTACAGGGCAGCTTCGGGATCGGAGAGCTTGTAGTTGACGGTGTAGGCACGCCGTTCGGGGAACAGCGGTGTGCCGTCGAACTTGAGCAGATCTTCCTTGACCATGCGGCGCATCAGGTCGGCCACGTCCACCTTGTGCGCACCGTCGCGGAACTTGCCATAGAAGCGGTCGGCATCCAGCAGCGACATGAAAAGCTGGAAGTCCTCTTCCTTGCCGTTGTGCGGTGTGGCCGTCATCAGCAGGAAGTGGCGGGTGATCGACCCCAGTGTCTCGCCGAGCAAGAACCGCTTGGTCTTGTTGATCTTGTTGCCGAAGTAGCTGGCCGAGAGCTTGTGGGCTTCGTCTACGACGACCAAGTCCCACTGCGTGAGCATGAGCTTTTCTTGCAGGTCTTCGGCGCGCGCTAGTTGATCGACACGGGCGACCAGCAGGTCGATGTCGTCGAAGGGGTTGCCGCTGCGGGACTGCTCGACCTGCTCACGCGAGAACAGCGTGAACGAGAGGCCGAACTTCTCGAACATTTCGTCTTGCCACTGCTCGACGAGGCTGCCGGGCGCAACGATGAGCACGCGCTTGGCGTCGGCACGCATCAGCAACTCACGGATGAACAGCCCGGCCATGATGGTCTTGCCCGCGCCGGGGTCGTCAGCCAGCACGTATCGCAACGGCTGGCGCGGCAGCATGGATTCATAGACCGCCGTGATCTGGTGCGGCAGAGGCTCCACGTTTGAGGTGTGGACAGCCATCATCGGATCGAACAGGTGGGCCAGATTGATCCGGTAGGCCTCGGCGGCGAGCTTAAAGGCGTCGCCCGGCGCGTCGAAGGCCCACGGGCGGCCCGACTCGGCCAGCGACAGGTTCGCCTCGTCGGTGCGGAACAGCATCCGCTCGCGCAGCGTGCCGTCGGCGGTCTTGTAGTAAACGGTCAGGGCGTTGTCGCCGACAGGCTCGGTCGTGACGATGCGCACCACCTGCCCGGGCTCCAAGCCCGAGATGGCTGCGTTCTTCTGGATCTGTTCGAGCTTCAACACGGCGCGCCCCTTCGTCTTCGTTCCGGCTGTCGCTCAGGGCTTGCGCCGGTTATAGGGCGACTGATTCGTGGGCTTGAGGGAGACGTCGTTTTCGCTCGCCTTGTTGCGCACGGCATCTTCGGTGCGGCCCATCTTGATGCCGATCACGCGCGTGGGGGTGTTCTGTTTGGCGAGCTGCTTGAGCTGCGAAACGTCGGCAGGCGTCCATTGCTTGCCGTGATTGGAGGGGGACTTAGCCATGGTGGAACTCCTTTCGGTCATGAACGTGGGTGGGGCGGGTGAAGAAAATGGCCGTGTTCATCACCACTCCTTGCTGGCTTCGCCATATCCCGGCGCGAGAACGAGGTTGGTGACTCCGTAGAGCGCCTGCCGGTTGCGCAGCCACAAGTGGTGCTCGCCGCCCTTGAGACTGTGGTCTTCGGTGCAGTCAACGTTCCAGCGGCGCAGCAGGTAGCCCGCCATCGCCGCACGCGCACGCACCTTGAGCACGCCGCCTTCCATGCCGTACTCGGCCTCGATGGTGTCGGGGTGCTGCACGTTGGCCGGATGCGGCACGAGCTCCAGCTCGGTGATCCGGTTCCACTGGATGTCCTGAGCCGGCTTTTCGTGATCGGCGACTTCGCCCGGCAAGATGCTGGCGTCGTCGAAGCGGCCCAACACGAAGTCGCGGAACTCGCCGCTGCGCCGGTCGAAGGCCCGCAGGTGCCAGCGCAGACCGCTGTCGGCCAGCGCGAAAGGCACGATCTCGCGCGTGGTCAGCCCGCTGGACAAAGCGCGGTAGGAGATCTTGACGGCTGCGCCACGGTGGATGGCGCGCGTCAGGGTCGAAAGCAATTCCAGATCGACCCGGCCAGGCAGGCTGGTGCCTTCGGTGGCGATGACACCCCGAAAGCGTGCAGGCTCGGCGTCACCGTAGCCTTGGGACAGCCAGGTGACGATGCGCTCGACCGGGAAGTCGAACAAGGGCCGGAACCACTCGGCCCGCACGTAGACCTTGCCCTTGGTGTCGTACTCCATATTGCCCGGTGCCAGTTCCTTGTACTGGGCAATGTCCCGCGTGGCTGCCGCCGCCTGGATATCGAAGCGCGTGACCAAGTCCTGACGGCGGATTTCGCCCATGAAGCGCAGACGCAGCTCAACGAACGCGAGTCGGTCGCGTTGCGCTTGAGACATTCCTGAGAGGCGGTCGCTGGACATGGTGGTGCGGGAGTTTTCCTATCTTTTGGCGTAGCATAATGGAATCAAAACAGCTCGTCAATAAGTAGCAAAATGAAGCGTTATTAGTCGCAAAATGATGATGACAGTAGATGGCTGTACCAAAGCCACGGCGATCCGAGTTCGCGATCTGGAATGAGGGTCACCGGTCGCTGGCATCTTCAAGAGGTGGCGGCGAAATGAGCGAAATCAGCGAAATGAGAGGTCCGACAAGCACTTGCGGGCGATCCGGCGCGGCGAAACGAGCGAAATGAGCTTCCGCGCTACGCGGGCCGGTACATCCGTGTCGGCGTGCCGGGGGCATCGACGGGGCGCTCAACCCACTGCACGCTGATCTTGGGCGGCGTGCTGGCCAACAGGTGCTCCAGGCTGGCGTCGATCCGCGCCTTCGGCACCTTGCCCCGGAAACATTCGGCGCTGATTTGGCTGCGCGTGGCCTGACCGCGTTCGTGCAGGAAGGCCAACACGCGGTTCGCCAGTTCCAGCACCTGCGCCAGCTTTGCATCTTCAGCGGCGCTGACGAACACGAAGCGCACGGACGCCGTGGCGTGCCGAATCCACGCCATCGCGGCGTCGATGTGCGGGACATCGATGCGGGTTTGCAGATCGGTCAGTGCCATCAGCATGGCCAACCGGAGCAGCATCGGCGCGCGACGCTCCAGCAACGCCCCAATCGCACCATCGTCGATGCCATCGTGCAGTTCACCTCGGTAGAGCTGGGCGTAACGCCACTGCGCCTGGGGCGACAGTTCCATCCGAAGGTGATCACGCTCGTCATGCCGGTCGGCGCGGACGAAGGTCAGAACCCCCAGCGTTCGGCGCGCCAGATGCTCGACCACCGCCTGCGGCGTTTCCTTCGGAAACGGCAGCATCCGTGACCGCTCGGCCCAGATCATCAGGAAGCGGTTGGCGAAGCCGTTGGCGAGTTCGCGCGTGCTCATCAGGCCGGTCAGCTCGCCCGGTGAGATCGCGCCACTCAGGCAAACGTGCGGATCACTGGCGTAGAGCCGGTTCGACTTGGTGGCGGGTTTGAGATCGACGCCATCCCAACAGTCACGCAGCGCCGCCGACAGCGTGTTGCCGTCGCGCCGCCCCTGATGCAGCACATTGGCGAACTCGGATTCGACCACCCACAAACGCTTGTCCTCGATGGCGGGAGCATCCTGCCGACCTTGCCGGTAGCCGTCGTGGATCAGGGCAACCAGGCCTTCGCGCGTGGAAAGGCCGCCGCGATGAATCTGTGGCGCGAAGGCTTCGTCCATCGCTCGCAGCGCCTGATCGATGCGCAGTGTCAGCGACACCGCATCGCCTTTGCGGCCACGGCCCGAACGCCCGATGTGCAGACAGAACAACCGGGCATGGTGCCAGGTGTTGCCGATGGGCAGGTACACGCCGCGCCCGAGCGCACAGGAAAGATAAACCATGAAGTTGGCGGCGATGGCGTAGGCGTTCGTTTCCGTGCCGTCACTGCCCGCGCGGGCGACGTCGCCGATCAGGCCGTAGAGGCAGGCGGGATCGGGCTGCGGCGCATTGCGGTGTGCGGCCATCGCCGCCTCGTCGTGCTCATCGTCAGGCGGCGACGCTGTGTGCGATGGCGAACTGACATCGGAGACACGGCGCATTCATTTGCCGTCCAGCGTCACCGTCTGGACGATGTTCTCGAATTCGGCCAACACGTCGGGCTGGCGCTGAGATAAGAAGCGGAACACCGCCTTGTTGTCGATCAGCTTGGCGAGGTAGCCCCGCGCCAATACGAGCAGCAGCACGTCCTGCCCGTAGGACTTCTCGACCAGCTTCAGTTGCCCTTGCAGGTTTCCCATTTCGCGCTCCATTTTCGCCATCTGATCGGCGGTGACGCCGCGCAGCTTCCGTGGTTTGGTTTCGCCGACCAGTAGTGGCGGCGGCGTGGCCGCGAGCAAGGCCTCGGCGTAGGCGACCGTCATGTTGTTGGCAGTGAGCATCAGTTCGATGCACTCGACCTGCCGCGTGGGTTTCATCTTGCGCAGCACCGAACCCAGATTGGCGGCGAAGTGCAGATCCTTCAGCATCTCGACCGCTTCCGGGCAGATGCCGTCGAGCAGATTCACCTTCTTGTGGATATGGCTGACGTCCACGTTCAGCGCCTTGGCCAGCCGATCGGGCGTGACTCCACGCTCGACCGCGCGCCGAAGCATGTGGTGCTCCTGAATGGACGAGATGCGATTGATGCGGTTGTTGTAGGTGTAGCTTTCGTCGTCGGTGGCGACCAGGCACGGTGCGTCGGCGTAGCCGAGCTGTTGCAGCGCCAGCAACCGCATGTGCCCATCGAGCAGGACATGCTGGCCAGTCACCTTGTCGGCCTTGCCCACGCTCAGGGGCTCGATCAGGCCGACCGCCTCCATCGAGGCCATGATCTGCTTGAACTTTCGGGAGGTATGCAAACCCTCCGGTGTCTTGCGCGACGGCAGGATGCGATCCAGCGGAAGCGTCAGCGGATCGGGAATGAAGCCCAGCGGCGGCCGACTCATGCCGCGTGGCCTCCGGCCCAGACCCGCTCGGCCAGTTGCTTGGGCAAGGTGTCCAGGCCTTCGGCGCGCAGCAGGTTGGAGAAATGCTCGTCGGCCAGCAACTGACGCAGCGCTTCGATCACGAACAACAGGCGCTGTTGCGCGAACTCGGCCTTCTTGACCATCAGCTTCTGCCGCTCGACCTCGTGCTGGTAGTTGCGCACGAGGCTGGAGGTGGTGACGGACGCGCCCTTGCGCGCAGGCCGGTGGGCCAGCGTCTTGCCCAGGGCGCTGCGCCGCTGCAGCACGCGCCGGGCCTGCATCAGCTGCCCGCCACGCAGTTGACCGCTTTCGTAGGCTTCTTGCAGCGCGGCCTGTACCGATTCTTCGTCGCTGGCCCCCGCGATGGTGATGGCGACGTTGAGCGGAACCCTCCCGGACTCGACGGCAGCGAGCAGACGTTCCTCGCCTTTCTCGAACAGGAGCAGGATGCCTTTGATGTAGTCGAGGCTCAGGCCGGTCTTCTGGGCGATGACGCGCCTGTCGTAGCCCTGCTGGCTCAACTGCTGGATGCTCATCAGCAGTTCCAGCGCGCTGTATTTCCTGCGGGCGATGTTCTCGGTCAGGCTCATGATGAAGGCGTCTTCGTCGTTGACCGTGACGACCAGCGCCGGAATTTCCTTCTCGCCGAGCGACTTGAACGCCTTGAGCCTGCCTTCGCCGCAGATCAGCAGGTAGCGTTTGCCATCCTCCAGATCGCCGCGTGGCGTGACCGTGACCGGTTTCTTCAAGCCGAGGCTCTTGATGTTGCCGACGATCTCCTCAAACACACGGCCATTGCGGTCGCGCGGGTTGAGCACGGCGATCTGATCGACCGGAATCATTTGCAGGTCGGTGGCGTGGTGTGGCTTGGTCATGCGGCCCTCCGGATGCGGCTGCGCTCGGCCATGCCGTAGAGGTAGTCCAGGCTGTCGAAGCGGTAGCTCTCGAATTCGAGGCCGTTGTGATCGGCCAGATGGATGCCCGATTTGCCGAAATCAAACCGAGGAAGCAGGTAGTAGTCCAGCGCGGCCTGGTTGGTCTCGTCGAGCCGAACGGCGACCGTGATGTCCGGTGTCAGGCTGGTGTCGAAGCGCACTTTCCAGCGACGCCGGGCGTCATCCAGCAACTGGCAGCGCGAGAGCACCAGCGAGACGGTGAACTCGCGGTTGACCGTCAGCAGGTCGGTCGCCGGATCACGCACGACCGCGCCGCCAACCTCGGCGATCATGCGTTCGGTCCGGCCGACGATCTCCGGGTGCAGGCGGCGCAAAAACTGGTTGACCTCCAGATACTGGTAGTCCCGATCCGGTGTGAAGCCCACAGTTTGGTAGGCGCGGATCAGGCTGCCGAAGCGGTGCGCGTAAGCCGCCGCCGAGGGCATCCCTTCGGCCTCGTCGATGATCAGGCCGGAGAGGTAGCCGTGCTGCTGGAAAAGCCGCCGCAGCTTCTCGATCAGTTCCTCGTTGCTGAAGCGGTGTGCGCGCTCGCGCAGGATGCCCTGGGCGGTGTAGAACAGTTCCGGCGGCACGACGCCTTCGAACGCACCTTCCTTCTTGATCCACATCTCCGGGTTGTTCACCACCCGTGTCTTCTTGAGCTTGAAGGAGCGCCGGTTGTAGACGTTGTTGCCGATGTACTTTTCGTTGGACAGCACCTCGCGAACGGTGGCTCGAGTCCACGCCCGGCCCAGATCGGTGAGGATGCCTTTGGTGTTGAGCCGGTCTGCGATTTCCGACTCGAACAGGCCGTCCTCGACGAACCAGCGGTAGATCTGGTTGACGATGGTGACTTCCGCGTCCGGGCCGGGCTGCAAGATCACGCGGTCGGTCTGCAGGCTCTTGTGCTCGCCGCGAGACAACTGCCCCTTCACCGAACCGGACTGGTCGATCAGCACACGGCGCAGGCCGTAGCCCGCAGGCCCGCCCTGGCGGAAGCCGAGTTCGATCAAGCGGCACTGGCCCGCGAACACCTTCGCCGACAGCTCACGGCTGTATTCACCCGCCATCGCGCGCTTGACGCCCTTGACGATGGTGGACACGGGCGAGCCGTCGTTCTCGAACTGCTCGGCGCAGTAGGCGACCTGAATCCCGGCGCGGCGGCAGATGTACTCGTAATAGGCGCTTTCGTCCGCGTCCTGGAAGCGACCCCAGCGGCTCACGTCGTAGACGAGGATGATCTGGAAATCGGTGGTGCCCGCCTGCACGTCGGCGATCAGTTGCTGGAGTGCTTGCCGCCCGTCGATGCGCAGCCCGCTCTTGCCCTCGTCGGCGTAGGTGCGGACGATTTCGATGTTGCGCCGGGCGGCGTACTCGCGGATCTTGTCGCCCTGGTTCTCCGTCGAATACTGCTGGTGCTCGGTCGACATCCGCACGTACTGCGCGGCCCGAAACACCGGGCCCGACCCCGGCGGGTGTGGAGGAGGTTCGATTTCTTGCATAGGCCCGGTCACTCTGTGATTGGTGCTCTCGGGTCCGCCACTCCTTTCAATGAATGCGACGCCGCGCCACGGCGGCAGCACACACGGTCGGAATCGTTGCCATGCAGAACATTCGAGAGCCTGTTTGGGGTCGAAGTTACGAGCGGATCGCCAGGGTGTCGATCAAGTCCTCTCTTGACACGTCCATCTTGCACGGACACGTCACACAGACCGGCGTGATCTCGACGACCCAAGAATCGCCGTTTTCCCTCGGAAACGCCGGGTGCCGCGTGATTCGGTACAGGCCAGTCGGCAAGTCGCACACGTCCATCTTTGCAAGATCGACATCTGCCCCGTTGGCATC
>JAGQRH010000055.1 GCA_020425605.1 Planctomycetota bacterium
TCCAGCTCGAAGTCTCTCAACTCCGTATCCTGGGCGATCTGCAGCTCAGGCTTGCTGCCGTCGTCCGTGAAGCGCGAAGTCGCGAGGATCGCCAGCGGCAGGCTTGCGATGTTGCGGGTCATGGCGGTCAGCCAGGCGCCTGTTGACGCGTCAATCCAGTGCGTGTCTTCGACTTCGAGCACGGTCGGCGCCGTGTGCGCCAGCGCGCGCAACAGTTCCTTGACCGCGATGATGCGGTTTTCGTGGCGCAGCTTCGGGTCGTCCAGCTTCGCGAACGGCGAGTCGTCCCAGTGGCAGTCCACCAGGTCGGCGGCGAAACTCAGCGTGCGTTTGAGCTCGGAGCGTGTGGCCTCAGGCACCTTTTCGTTGTTCTCGAACTCGGCGTACTTGCTCTCGATCGCCTTGCGCTTGTCTTCCTGCGAGGCGCTTTCCGCTATGCCGAGGAAGCTGCGCAGCCAGGTGCTGACGGCGTTCCAGCCGCTGCGGTGCACGCCGTCGCAGGGCATGGTGATCCAGTGGAACGGCTCGCCCTTTTCCTCGAGCTTCGCGCGCAGGGCCGCTACCAGGCGGGTCTTGCCCAGCCCCGGCTCGCCCAGCAGGCGCATCACGCCGGCGAACTTCGTCTCGTCTGCGTAGATCGGGCTGATGAACTCCACCAGGTCGGCCAGTTCCTTGTCGCGCCCGATCATCGGGTTGCGGTACACGAAGCCGCGCACGCGCCCGCGCAGCCCGCTCGGCTGGAAGACCTTTTCCTCGTTGGCCTTGCCCTTGAGCACGCGGGTGCCCTTGTCGGCGAACTCCCAGCGTTTTTCGGCGCCCTTTTCGACGCGCTGGCTGACCAGGATCTGGCCCGGCTCGGCGGCGCTCATCAGGCGGGCGCTGGTGTTCACGGCGTCGCCGATGCAGGTCCACTCATTGCGGCGCTCGCCGCCCAGAAGACCGGAGTACACCAGCCCGGCGTCGATGCCGGCCGACATGGTGACGCCCCCGATTTCCTTCAGCCCCGTTGTGTTCAGCGACTGCGCGAAGCTGACGGCCGCGGCCTCGGCGTTTTCGGACGCCACGGGCGCGCCGAAGAAGACCAGCGCCGTGAAGCCCTTGTCGCCGAAATCGATCTTGTTGATGGTGCCGCCGTGGCGCTGGGTGCCGGCCAGCAGCGCGTGGAAGACCTTCTCGACCGTCGCGTGGTCGTCGGCGCCGTTGAACTGCAGAAACAGGCTGACCACGTGGCGAAGCTCGGCCCGTTCGCCCGCTTCGATCACCAGGTGGTGGAAGAAGCGGTTCAGGGCGTCCTTGTCGTGCACGGCCTCGGTCGGGGTGACCTTGCCGCCCTTCTTTTCCTTGTCGGGGTGCCCGGCGACGTTTTCGCCCAGCACGACCTGCCCGCGCTCGGCGCTGCCTTCGGCGGCGGAGGCGCCGTCCACGGCCGGGCCGCGGAAGTACCAGTGGCGGGCGTCGGCGCCCGGGTCATGGGGGATGCCCCATTCGATTTCGCCGTGTTCGGCGCCGATTTTCACGCCGAATTCGAGTTCGCCGTGGCGGGTCTTGCTGACGCCGTGTTCCTTGAACCAGTTGGTGATTTCGTTGGCGGCGTCGATGGCGCGGTGGATCGAGCCTTCGTCATCGGGAAACACGGCCGTGAAAGCGTCGCCCATGAAATTGGCAATAAACCCGCCGCGGTTGTGCACGGCGTTGACCATGGGGTCGAAAATCCGCGTCAGTTCGCGGCTCATGAGTTCGGCGCCCGCGTCACCCAGCTTGAAGGCCATTTCGGTCAGCGAGGTGAAGCCGCTGACGTCGACGAACAGCACCGTCGCGTTCAGCTTGCCGTTGCTTTCGCCGGCCTCGCTCTGCGCCTGGATGAAGGCAGGAAGGAAGTTCTGCATGGTTGTCCTCGTAATCCCCCGCCGATTATTGCTTGGGATTGCCTTGTGGCCACCCATTTGTACCCCCGGGGAACCCTTTCCGCCCGTAATACGTTAGTCGGGGAGGCGGGTTATTTCGGGTCGGCCCTACTTCACATGGCCGACCGGGCGGATACGATGGCTTTGATATGAACATACTGTACGTACTGCAGGTCCTGATCGGCTTCGGCTTCGTGATCTTCATCCACGAGATGGGTCACTTTCTGGCGGCCAAGCGCGTCGGCATCACCTGCCCGGCTTTCAGCATCGGCTTCCCCTTCCCGGTTCCCACCAGGAAGGGCTGGAAGACGTTCAACATCTTCAAATACAAGTGGCGCGGCACGGAATACCGGCTCGGCTGGATCCCGTTCGGCGGCTACGTCGCCATGCACGGCCAGAGCGACAGCCCCGGCCAGATGGAAAAACCCAAAGAAGGCGACGAGGGCGACTACCGCAACAAAAGCTACTGGCAGAAAACGCAGGTGCTGCTGGGCGGCGTCACCATGAACGCCATCACGGCCGTGGTGGGCTTCATCCTGGCGTTCCAGCTTGGCGTGACGTTCATCGAGCCCACCGTCGGCATGGTTGAGCAAAGCAGCCAGGCCTGGGTGGACGACGAAATCCAGGTCGGCGACCGCGTGCTGCAGGTCAACGGGCGCGACGTCGTGGACTTCGAGGACGTGGTTTACGCAGGCATTTTCGACGGCGGCGACAGCATCGATCTGCTGATCGAGCGCGACGTGAACGGCCAGAAGGTCCAGAAACACGTCACCGTCAAGCTGGATGAAGACCCGACCTTCGGCATCAAGCTGCCCGCCATCAAGGCCAAGCACCGCGTGATCCTGACTGAGGAAGAAGCCAACCGCTTCCCCGAAGACCTCGGCGAAGACCGTCCCAAGGACGGCGACGAGATCGTCAAGGTCAACGGGCGCACCGTCCGCAACGCGCAGGACGCGCAGGGCTTCATCGAAACCAGTGACGGCAGCATCGAACTGACGCTGCGCCGCGGGCTCGAAGACGACGCCCGCGACTGGAACATCGCCTACACCCCGCGCCGCAGCTTCTACGTCAGCGGCTCGGCTTACCTGGCCGGCGTCTCGATCCTGCCGGCGCCATATGTCGATAAGGTCCGCAAGCACAACCCGGCCGACAAGGCGGGCATCAAGCACGGCGACCACATCGTCGGCGTGGTGGGCGACAACGGCAAGGTGTTCGAGCTGAACAGCTTCGGCGACCTGAACCGTATCGTGGACGCCAGCAACGGCAAGGCGATCACCCTGCTGGTCGAGCGCGACGGCGAGCGCAAGCGCGTCGAAGTCACGCCGACCGAGCGTGAAAGCCGCCCCGGGCGCTACCAGCTTGGCGTGACGGTCAGCCCGTTCCCTCTCGATGACGTCAGCAAGGACGAAGAAAAGAAGCGCGACGACGAGTTTGACAAGACCGTCACCGCGTACGGCGTGCGCCCCGGCAGCAACGCCGAGAAGGCCGGCATCAAGCCGGGCGACAAGATCGTGGGCGTGCGCGTCAACGGCGGCAAGCCGGTGCTGGACCCCGACACCGGCGAGTTCAACCGCACGGCCTTCGCCTATGCCATGAAGCAGGCCTCCGACATCACGCAGGACGGCGACGAGCCGGCGACCATCAACTTCGAGATCGAGCGCAAGGACGGCATCCAGACCTTCGACGTTCAGGTCGACCCGGAAGGGCCGGACGCCGGCGCGGTGATGCAGATCGGCGCCGCCGAGCAGCGCAGCGCGCCCGTCACCTACGGGCTGCTGAAATCGGTCAAGATGGGCTTCTATCACAGCAAGAAGGTCGGCTACAAAATCATCATGACCCTGATGGCGCTGTTCACCGGGCGCGTGAAGGTGTGGCACCTGGGCGGCCCGGTGGTGATCGCCAAGCGCAGCTACAGCCTTGCCCAGTGGGGGATCGGCACGCTGATCTTCTTCCTGGCCTTCATCAGCATCAACCTGGCGATCGTGAACCTGATCCCCCTGCCCGTGCTCGACGGCGGTCAATGGCTGGTCGTCACCATCGAGGCCATACGCGGCAAACCCCTGCCCGAGCGCGCCATGAACTGGGTGTCGCTGGCCAGCTTCATATTCGTGGTCGGCCTGATGCTATTTGTGCTGGCGAACGACCTATGGACGGTCATCGTCCGAAAATGGGTGTGACGATTTTGGATTTCGGATTGGGGATTTTGGATTGATGCGCGTGCGATCAACCTGCGTTTCAATCCGGCATCCAGAAACGAAAACCCAGAACCGCAACTGCCGGGGTCCCGATGTCTGACGAGCCCAAACAGAAAAAGCGCGGCGGCATTTACGGCGTGATCGGCTTCCTGCTGGTGGTCGGCATCGTCGTCGTCGGCGTCATGAAGTACATGGACATGAACCAGTCGGGCGAAAACAACCCGGCGCCCGAGTACAAGGCCCCCCGCAACGTCATCGTGATCAGCATCGACGCCCTGCGCGCCGACCACCTGGGCTGCTACGGCTACGGCAAGAACACCTCGCCCAACATCGACGCGCTGGCCAGGGAAGGCGCGGTCTTCGAGAACCACTACAGTTGCTACCCGCTGACCCTGCCTTCGCACCTGGCGCAGCTTACCGGCGTCAGCACCCTCGGCACGCGCGTGCGCGACAACCTGTACCACCGCCTGCCCGACGAGGTCGAAACCCTGCCCGAATTAATGAAAGCGCAGGGCTTCAAGACCGGCGGGTTTGTATCGGCCCACACGCTGAAATCCGGCAGCGGCGTCGAGCGCGGCTTCGACGTCTACGACGACAAGGCCGTGCGCGAGATGCAGCCCGGGCGCCTCACCGTGCAGGAACGCAAGGCGCCGGAAACCCTGAAGCTGGCCCAGGACTGGATCGAGAAGCAGGGCAACGACCGCTACTTCTGCTTCATCCACCTGTTCGACCCGCACGCGCCCTACTACCAGCACCCGGAACTCGGCGACGGCTTCCAGGGCAGCGACGTGGAACGCTACGACGGCGAGATCGCCTTCGCCGACCGCGCGATCGGCAAGTTCATCCTCGAGCTGCAGAAGGACAAAGAACGCTGGGAGAACACCCTGCTGGTCATCACGGCCGACCACGGCGAGGGGCTCGGGCAGCACAACGAGCTCACGCACGGCTACTACTGTTATGACACCACCACGCACGTGCCGCTGATCATCCACGGCGCGCCGGGCATCAAGGAGGGCGAGCGCATCAGCGGTATCGCGCGCAACTACGACCTCGCGCCGACGCTGATCGAGCTGATGGGCCTCGAGGGCAAGGACTTCAGCAAGCAGGTTCACGGCGTCAGCCTCGTGCCCGCCATGCGCGACCCGGACAAGGACATGGGGCTCAGCGCGTACGTCGAGTCGCACTACGCGTGGCTGAACGCCGACTGGGCCAAGATCCGCGGGCTGCGAACGAAAGACGGGCTGACCCTGTTCAGCGGCAACGACGTCGAGTACTACGCCGACGACAAGCAGGACAAGAACACCGCCGGCGAAAACTCCGAGCAAGTCAACGCCGCCCGCACCGAGATCGACCGTCTGCTCAAGTCATGGATGCCGCCGCGCAAGGGCAGCATCGCCGTGCGCGAGTCCTCGGCCGGCACGCCCTACCCGGGCGAATCCGCCGTGGCCCAGAGCTTCGAGCCGGAGAACCTCAACGACACGCAGGGGCTGCCTTCGCCGCGTTCGCGCGCGAAGGTGCTGCTCGCCTACCAGCAGGCCGAGCTGGACTACGACGCCGAGCGCTTCAGCACCTGCGCCGACCACCTGCGCACGCTGCTGAAAGACGACCCGGACTTCATCATGGCGCTCAAGCTGCTGGCCGCCGTCAACCAGGGGCGCGTACGCAACGAGTACAAGCAGCTTGGCGAGGCCGAGTGCAAGCGCCTGACGCGCGAGGCCGCCGACGCGCTGGGGCACACGGCCGAGCTGGTGGGCAAGCACAAGCAGCAGACCGCCGTGGACGACATTCTGCGCAACCAGGGGCTGCTGCTGGTCTGGCTGAACGACAAAGCCGGCGTCCGCGCGCTGACCCAGAAGACGAAGGACACGGCCGTGGGGTGGATGTACCACCTGGTTTCCTACCGCGTCGCGACCAAGGCGACCGAGGGCGAGGAAGCCAGGGCGGCGGCCGAGTTCCTGAAGGGCGCGGCGGACCTCGGCAGCGCCATGAACGCGGCCCGGGCGGACCTCCAGCGCATGCAGAGCGGCGAACCCCTCAAGCTCGCGCCATGGGAGCAGTGAATTCCAGTGTTCAGTGGCCAGTGTTCAGTGGTCAGTACCGGGCACTTGTTGCGTTTTTCCTGACCACTGAACACTGACCACCGGCCACTCGCCATTTCATGCTGAAACTCGGCTACAACACCAGCGGCTTTGCGTACCACAGCCTGCCCGACGCCATCGAGATCATCGCCGAACTCGGCTACTCGTGCGTCGCGCTGACCCTTGACGTTCATCACTTGAACCCGTTCACCAGCAGCGCGCGCGAAGTGAATGAAATCGCGGGGCTGCTGGGGCGGCACAAGCTCAGTTGCGTGATCGAGACCGGTTCGCGCTACCTGCTGGACGCCCGCCGCAAACATCGCCCGACATTGCTCGACGACGACAGCGATGCCCGCGTGCAGTTCCTGTACCGTGCCGCGGAGATCGCCGAGGACCTGGGGGCGTTCGCCGTCAGCTACTGGTCCGGCGCGAGGCCCGAAAACCGGGCAGGAAACGACGACGAGCTGTTTGAGCGCCTGGCCTTCCACGTCGAGAAGCTCGAGGGGATTTGCGCCAACCACGGGGTGCGCGCGGCCCTCGAGCCCGAGCCGGGCATGCTGCTCGAGAAGATGGAACACTATGACAGGCTGGCGAAGCTGCTTGGGTTCCGTCCCGGTCTCACAATAGACATCGGTCACCTTGAGTGCATGGAGTCCGGCCCCGAGTGGGAGTATCTGTCAACGTACCGCGACGTGCTCTATAATCTCCACCTCGATGACATGCTCCCTGGGCGTCACCGCCACCTTTTCTTCGGGGAAGGCAGCGTTGACTTCGCGCGCACTTTCGAGGTGCTGCGCGAGATCGGGTATGCCGGGCCCGCGTGCGTCGAGTTGAGTGAGGCCAGCCGCGTAGCCGTCGAGACGGCCGGGCGGGCGAAGACGTTTCTGGATGCGGTAAACAGTGGCGCCTGAGAACGAACAAGCGAACGAAGAAGAAGACCGGACGATCACCGAGATCGGGCGCGAACTTCTGAAATACCTGCACCGCCGCCTCGAAGAGCTCGGCACCAACCAGGCCAGCTACCGCCAGGCGCGCATGGAACTGCTGCGCCACCTCGAGGAAGGGCGCCGCAACAAGCGCTTCAACTGGGGCTTCGAGGCCGTCTTCACGCAGGAGATTCACACGCTGGAAGAGCTGGGGCTGGTCAGCGTGAAGTACGGCAGCGGCGCGATCATGGCCGGGCGCACCAGCCCGAACCAGATCTACAACGTCAGCCTGACCGACGACGGCAAGGACACCGCCCGGGTGATCCTCGAGCGTGAAACGCGCGAACGCAGCGACACGGCCAAGCTCGACGACGCCAAGGCCGCCGAGCTTGCCGAGCTGGCGGACGACGAAGACGATGACCTGGACGACACGGACCAGGCGCCCGAAGAGGATTCCACCAAGGGCCAGGAAGAGACCAAAGAGCCCGGACTACCCGGCGACCACGCCGCCCACGACCCCGCGCCCGAAGAAGAGTAGCGGTGGTCGGGGAACAGCGAATAACCAATAACCAAATAGCCCATTTTCGGATTGTCTGTAGCGCCTTCGCGGGTTCGTTTCCGGCCGCTCTGTAGAATTGTCTCCGGCTGGGCGGTTCAGTCCCGAAGGGACGACACAGGGTCGCCGGGCGGTGACCGAGGCGCTTGACGCCGAGGGAACCCCCGGGACGCGGACGCCCCAGAGACAAACGAGCCCGCGAAGCGGGCGGCACAATTCGGGCTTGTTCGAAAGGTCTGTCCTGCGGCAAGTCCGGACGTTTTCGTATCTTCTATGCCGCCCGCTCCGCGGGCTCGGGGAATTTAGGGCGTCGTTCCGGGGGTTCCCTTGCCCGCCTGCGGCGTGCTCGGTCACCGCCCGGCTAATCTGTGACGCCCCTGCGGGGCTTGAGCGCCTTTGCATACCGTGCTTCCGGTACGTTCCGTCGCTACGGTAAAGTTGAACATGCTCTAGTGCGGGTCACGACCCTCTGACATTGGTCATTGGCTATTGGTTATTGGTCATTTGCTGTCGGAAACGCCCGCGGACCCTGCCTCGAGTACACTTGCGTACCCGATTCCCCCGTTTCCTTCGCGGCGCTGCGGGGTTACGCTTCCCGGGATGCCTGACTCGACCGAAGACTCGCTGCCTTTTTCCAGCCACCTCGATGAGCTGCGCAAGCGGCTGATCTGGTCGATCCTCGGCGTCTTCGCCGCGTTCACGGTCGTGTTCGCGTTCTTCACCGACGACATCGTCCGCTACGTCGTCGACATCGCCCAGACCACCACCACCGGCAGCGGGAAGCACGTCAACTTCGTCGTGATCGGCGCGCTCGAAACCTTCAGCATCACCATGCGCGTCAGCCTTTACGGCGCGCTGGTGTTTGCCTACCCGTGGGTGATGTTCCAGGCCTACCTCTTTATTGCGCCCGGGCTGTACAAGCACGAGCGGCAGTTCTTCCGCTTCGTGATTCCTTCGATTTTCATCCTGTTCGCCGGCGGCGCGGTGTTCGGGCGCTACGTGCTGCTGCCGATCAGCATCCCGTTCCTGCTGAACTTCAACGTCAACGAGTTCGGCGTGCAGCAGAATTTCAGCCTCGGCCAGTACCTGTCGCTGGTGTTCGCGATGACGTTCGGGCTCGGGTTCATCTTCCAGATCCCGCTGCTGGTCGCGCCGGTAATCCGCTTCGGCATCCTGTCGCCCGAGTTCTTCAAGAAGAAGCGCCGCCACACCATCCTGATCGCCGTGATCATCGGCGCCATCGTTTCGCCCAGCGGCAGCCCGATCGACATGGTGCTGGCGGGCGCGCCTGTGTTCTTCCTGGTTGAGGGCGGCGTCTGGATCGGGCGTTTCTGGAAGTACCGCGTCCTGAAACGCGCCGAGAAAGAGGCGCTGGAGGCCGCCAAGCGCGGCGAGAAAGTCGACCCGGAGGCGCTGGCCGGCGGGCTCGCCTTTGACCTCGAGAAGAAGCTGACCGAGTTCAGCAAGGGCGGCGCGCGGGAGTTCGCCCGCGAACTGGTGGCGGGCTTCAAGGAGAGCGGCAAGGACCTGGAGACGATCTTCGACGACGACTACGGCGACGAGGACAAGCCGCCCGTCGAGGTGAAGCTGAAGCCGCGCAAGAAGAAAGAGCCCAAGCCGGAGTTCAAGCTGGAGACCGAAACCGGCGGCGTGGCGAGGGGGAGTTCGGGGGCGGCAGGCGAGAGGCGCGAGGAAAAGGACGCCGAGGCGCCCGTCGCGGCCAGGGAAACAACTGCCGCAACCGAAGCAGCGCCAACGAAGTCAGAAGAGGAGCCTGGGCGCCGAAGTCTTGACGAAGGTGGCTGGCCGGACCGCCCGTGGGACGAAAACGTGGATGAGGACCTGGCGCGCTACATTGAAGACCGCATCAGCCAGCGCCTCGACCGTTACTTCGAGAAAGAACTGCGCCCCTGGATGGACCGCATCGAGCACGAACTGAAAAACCGCAACGGCAACGGCAAGAGCGACGAATAAACATCTAACGCGAAGGTGCGAAGGATAAGCGAAGGACGCGAAGTGCTGAAGGGTTATCGAGCGTGAAGCAGTTCTTCGCGACCTTCGCCCCGCTTCGCATCTTCGCGTGAAAAGAAAAACCAATGACCGTAAGCAACGAGCAATGGGCTGACGTGAAACTGGTCGTCTGCGACGTCGACGGCGTGCTGACCGACGGCACGGTGCTGTACGGCCCGCAGGGCGAGCTTGCCAAGCCGTTCTACATCCGCGACGGCATGGGGCTGCGCCTGCTCGAGGCCGCGGGGGTGAAGGTCGGCATTATCACCAGCGAGGACAGCCCGGTCGTCTCTGGACGCGTCAAGAGACTGTTGCTCAGCGCCTACCGCCCCGGCATGAAGCGCAAGGGCGAGGCGCTGCGGCAACTGATGGGCGAGTTCGGGGCGACGCCGGAACAGACCGTCTACGTCGGCGACGACGTCAATGATTCGGAAGCCTTCGAGGTCGCGGGCATCCCCTGCGCGCCCGCGGACGCGTCACGCTTCGCGCTCGACCGCGTGAAGTACATCTGCAGCATGCCCGGCGGGCGCGGCGCCGTGCGCGAGATCGCGGACCTGGTGCTGCATGCGAAGAAGCTTGACGAAGACGATCTCTGGAAGGGCATCCACATACAGCCCGAAGAACACGACGCCGGCACGGTGTAGCGGCAAGGCCCAAGGATCAGCCACGGGCGAAGTCGCGTGGCACAGGCAATCCTGCCTGTGCGACTGAGCAAAGCGAAGTCGAAGCCGTCTCGGCAAACTCGCCGCAACCACAGGCAAGATTGCCTGTGCCACGTTTCCTTATGCGGAATGCCGCAAGTCCTGCAAGCACACCCAGCAGCACCAGCGCCGCCAGGTTCCCGCCCTGGTCCGCCGCGCAGCCCCCGCCGCTACCCTTCTGGCTTTTCGGCGCGACCGGCACGCCGTCGCCCGAGCCGCCCGTGGCACTGACCGTTTCCGGCAGCCACATCGCCCAGAAAATGTCGCCCGCGCTGCCGTCGCCCTCGACCTCGATCCGGAACTGCACCTCGCCGCTGTAGCTCGCCGTCGTCACCCAGTCCCACGTCGACAGGTTGCCTGACATCGTCGCGTACAGGGTCTTGATCAGCGTGTCGCCGCCGGTCACGTCGTACAGGCGCACCTCGTTCACGCCGCTGCCGAGCCCCTCAAGCCGCATGGTCAAGGCCTGCGGCGCCGAGCCGAAGTCAATCGTCACATAGGTCGTGAAATTCGCCTGCGTCGTGAAGTCCGCGTTGAACACCGCGTACTGGCCGAAAGGCATGAACAGCCCGTCCTGGACGCGCATTGACTGTGTCAGCCCGTTCGGCGTGATGCCGCCCGCGTCGATATCGACGTGCCCGTCGAACACGCTGTCGCCCGGCTGGAACGTCTGCACGATCACCAGGAAGGGGTGCACGCCGGTGCGCGTGTCCGTCAGCAGCGAGACGTTGCAGATGCCCGTGCCCGCGTGGCTGCCGCCGGCCTCATCGTGCGCGCCGGCGTTGTACTTGTCGTCGATATCCAGCACGCGCACGGTGACGCCGGAGTTCGACTGGCAGTTGATCGAAACGTCGATCTGTACCGCCTGGGGCGTGCCGCCGTGGTCGAGCTGGTAGCGGAACACCCAGGCCGCGCCGCCGCCGATGCTGTAGGTCGGCAGCGTCACCTGGCCCTGGGCGCACGCGGCGGAAGCAAACGTAAGGATGGCGAGCAGGAGCAGAAGGGGTTTCATGGCGGTTTCCTTTCGTGTCGCAGAACAGCTTATGCGGAACTGCGACACTGCCGCCATCATGAAATCACGCTGCCTTCGCAGATCGGGAAGGCGGGTTTTCGCCTTGCAGGGCCGTCACCGCCCGGTGCGTGCTCAGGAAAACCTGCCCCGGCTTCAGGTGCTCAATCAGCCCGACCTTGTCGAAGCGGTCCATCACCGGGCCCTTTACCTCGGCCAGGTGCAGCGTCACGCCCAGCGCGCGCAGCTTTTCGATCACGCCTTCCAGTGATTCCAGCGCGCTGGCATCCACGTAGTTGACCGCGCTGAAGATCAGCACGATGTTCTTGATCTCCGGCTGCTCGCTCACCTGCTTCAGCAACCGGTCCTCGATGTTGCGGGTGTTGGCGAAGAACAGGTTTTCGTCCACGCGCAGCAGCAGCAGCCCCGGGTAGGTCTGCACCTCGTGGCGCTTGACGTTGCGGAAGTGCTCGCTGTGCCCGACGCGCCCGACCACCGCCATGTGCGGGCGGCTGGAACGCGCGAGGTACAGCAGCAGCGATGCTCCCACGCCGACGCCGATGCCGATCTCGACCCCGAGCCCGAGTACCGTCACGATCGTCAGCCCCATCAGCGCGCCGTCGGCCTTGCTGTACTTCCACAGGCGCAGCAGCTCGCGGAAATTGATCAGCCCGCCGACCGCCACGATCACCGTCGCGGCCAGCACCACCTGCGGCAGCGATGCGAACATCGGCGCCAGCGCCAGCGTCACCACCGCGATCAGCACGGCCGTGAGCATGCTGGCCAGGCCCGTGTTCGCGCCGGCGTCGAAGTTGACGACCGAGCGGCTGAAACCGCCGGTCACCGGGAAGCCGCCCG
>JAGQRH010000056.1 GCA_020425605.1 Planctomycetota bacterium
ATCTTCGAGACCTATGACGACCTCGGGATCAGCAACCTCAACTTCGAGCACTCGTTCTGGTGCAAAGGCGTCGGCAGCTATGCGACGCAGAAGACCAGCCCGTTCGGCAAGGACATGCAGCTCACGATCAGCGGCACCAAGCTGCGCGAGATGCTCGGCAACGGCGAGCACCCACCCGCCGAAATCGTCCGCCCCGAAATCGCCGACATCCTGATCGCCTACTACAAGACGCTGTAGCAGCAGTCTCGCACAGAGGCCACGGAGACCTGCAAAGATCTCCGTGGCCTTTCTCTGTGATCTCCGTGTTCTCTGTGCGAGATGCAGTTGGCTTTTCGCCGCAGCCTTGGTCTGATCGCGGAATGGCAGCCGGCTTCATTACCTACTGCAATGACCTGGTCGCGCGCGCGAAGCATGCGGGTTGGAAAGTCGTTTCCGAGAAGACCATCCCGTACGGGCGTCAGTGGCAGATGGAAGACGCGGCCGGTTTCAAGGCGGCGCTGAATGCCTACTCCGGCAAGAAGGGCATGTCGTTTCACGTAGCGGGCAAGGATGCTGAGCGTTTGAACGAAGCACTCGGTGGTGCGACGCCAGCCGTCGGCGGCGCAGCGACCTCCGGTGATCCGTTCGGCCTAGGCGCGCCGCGTGTCGGCGCCGACGAATCCGGCAAGGGTGACTTCTTCGGCCCGCTGGTCGTGGCGGCGTTCTACCTGGATGAAGCGACGGCCGAGAAGCTGAAAGACTCCGGCATCGGCGACAGCAAGAAATTCAACGACAAACAGATCGAGAAAATGGCCGGCGTGCTCGACAAGCTCCAGCGCGGCGCGTTCGCCCGCCTGATGCCGCGTGAGTACAACCCGCAGTACGCCAAGATCGGCAACCTCAACGTGCTGCTCGCCAAGATGCACGGCAAGTGCATCAACGCACTCTGCAAAGTCACAGGCCAGCCGAAGACCGTGCTGGTTGACCAGTTTGCCCGCGACCCGCGTGTTCTGGTGCAGGCGATCGCCGCGCCGGCCGGAGTCAAGGTCGTCACCCGCACCAAGGGCGAGGCTGACCTTGCCGTGGCCGCCGCAAGCATCATTGCGCGGGCGGAATTCGTGCGCGGTTTGAAAGAGCTCGAAACCGAGTTCGGCCAGCCGTTCCCGCCCGGTGCAGGGCCGCCCGTCATCAAGGCCGGGCGCGAGTTCGTCAAAACCTTCGGCCGCGAGCAGCTAGCCAATGTCGCCAAGCTTCACTTCAAAACCATCGACAGCCTTTGAACCGCGTAGAGCCGCCAAGGACCGCTAAGAACTACAAAGGCCTGAACCATGCAAAGCCGCGAAGGCGCAAAGAGGTTTCTGGTGCCAGCCATCGCTTGGCGCCTGCGCGCCTTTGCGTGGAACCGCAGTTGCCTTTCTTTGCGGTCCTTGGCGCCCCCTGGCGGTTTCAAATGCAGTTCCCCCACCTGTTCGCGCTCGACGTAATTGCTATACTGACAACATGTTACGGCGGGACGTCCCAGTTCCGCCCCTGCGCCGCCCGATTGACAGGGCGAATCGCCCCGCTACCATTCCGCATTCGATTGAGAGGGCTGTAGTCTTGAAACGTGTTCTTGGTATTGGAATCCCGGCTGTCATTGCAGGCCTTGCCGTCGCGCTGACACTTGTGCTTGCGCAGCCTGCGCCCCCCACCGACGAGCCCTACAACTTCAACCTCGGCAAGGACATCACCGCCGAGGCTGCCGATGTTGTCATCAACCCCAGATTCAAGGCCGTCGCCAACGACCGCTTTGCCTACGAGTGCTACTACAACGCCACCCGTACCGGCGTGGTCAGTGACGGGGCCGAAGTCGTTGAGACGTTCCATAACAAGGAAGCCTGGACCACCGCGTTCTCGCTGGCCTGCACGGAAGATCCGCTCGACGGGCGCAAAGACCTGCTGGTGCACGTCGGCATCGACATGATCGAGTTCAGCATCGACAACGGCGACGCGCGCTACACGGGCTACATCGGCCAGCAGACCGACATGCGCAAGCCCGGCTTCAAAGAAATCCTGCCCGACGGCAAGCGCAACGACGTCACGAACATCCCGGGTTGGGCCGGCATCAACTCCGGCGCGCTTGAGGCCAACCGCGGCACGCAGGCAACCACCTACGGCGGCTCCGCTTGCTTCAACATCAATGACGCCGGGCGCATCTACAATGAAACGTACTACGCCGACTGGGGCAACTCAGACCAGACCAACTACCCCGGCCGTTTGATTGAGCCGCTGCAGCTCGCGCTGGCCGTGCACCCGGAATTCAAGGATGCCGCTGCGCTGAAACTCGGCGAAACGCTGGTCGTGCGCCGCCGCCTGCCGGTCAGTGCGGCCAGGGGCAGCACGATCGACTACGACGTCACCTACAAGCTGGAAAAACTCTACGGCACAGTCGCCGAGCCGACGGCCGCACGCCTGACCTTCGACGCGGTGCCCGTACAGCGTGAGCACTCGCAGGAAGTCGACGGGCTGGTCACCAAGTTCACCGCGCCGGACATCAAGGGCGGCAAGCTGCTGCTTGACCTGGTGAAGGGCGTCGCCGCCTGGGTGTCGTGGGAATACAGACTTTCGGGCACGGTCACACAGCCGGGAACGGCTCTGTCCACCGCGTTCGACGTGAAGTTCGATTTGACGGCTTCTTTGCGGGAACAGAAGAAGCCGGAATAGTTTGCCGGCGGGCGCCGCTCCTGGTGCTGCCGCCGCCAAGAAACTGTTACCGGGAGAAACCCGGGAGCACAGGCGGGAAGTCCTGCCTGAAAGGC
The DNA here is from genome assembly GCA_020425605.1 of Planctomycetota bacterium. GTDB lineage: Bacteria > Planctomycetota > UBA8742 > UBA2392 > UBA2392 > JACKID01. The sequence goes on from JAGQRH010000056.1 coordinate 2,778, forward strand.
CCTGGATGGGCCGGAGGATCACAGGTTCGCCGGAAGGCCCGATGGGCAGTCAGGCGAACGAGACCGATGACCGTCAGCCGGTATCGCATGCGCTTTGAAAAGCGCGAGGCGCTAAGGTTCATCTCGCACCACGACTTGATGCGGGTATATGAGCTGGCGCTGAGAAGGTCCGGCCTGAAGGTCGCGCACACGCAGGGTTTCAACCCTCACCCGAAGGTTTCGTTTGCACTGGCGCTGCCATTGGGCGTCGAAAGCCTCGACGAGATTGTCGATATCGACATCGAACACGAGGCCGATGCACCCTCACCCGAAAGCGTTATGGCGCAACTGGGTGAGCAAATGCCCCCGGGTCTGCGGCTGCTTTCAGCCGAGATCGCGACGGGCAGGCCGCGAGTCATCGCGGTCGATTACGAGTGCGAGCTTCCGCCGGACTTTGCAGAACTTGACGAGCTTCAGGAAAGGCTGACTGCGTTCATGCAGTCAGCGACCCACCCCTTCAGCCGCGACCGCGGACGGGGAAAGTCGCCCCGAAGCTTCGATGCACGCGCTTTCACACAAAGCGCTACGCTGGAAGGCAGGCTGCTGAAAATGCGTCTGTTGTTCAGCCAGGAAGGCGGAATGAAGCCCTCCGACCTGCTGCTGGTTCTGCAACTCGATCCCAACCGGTTTCTCGTCACCAAGACGAGATCCATCCTTGCCGAGCTCCCGAAACTACAGGACGACGAGTCGTCCGAGTGAGAGAGAATGGCACGCAAGATCTACATGAATGTCGCCGAGGGCGACGAATGCCGCATCGCAGTGATGGAGGACGGCCGGCTGTACGAGTTCTTCATCGACCGCCCCAGCCAGCTGAAACACGTCGGCAACATCTACAAAGGCGTCATCAACAACATTGAGCCCGGCATACAGGCCGCGTTCGTTGACATCGGGCTTGAGCGGAACGGCTTCCTGCATGTCAGCGACGTCGCCTACAGCTACCAGGGCAACAATGACGTGAAGGAGCTCTTCAGCAAGACGCTCCGCATCAAGGAGCCGCTGCCGGAAGAAGAGCTGCTGCACGAGCGCAAGGACCACGACGTCGAGGAAGTTGACGAATACGTCGGCGACGGCACGCACGCTGAGGAATCGAAGACCGGTACCTCCGAGGCCGAGTTCCTCGACAAGCTCGATGAAGAACATCCCGGCCACCAGGTGACGGATTCACCACTTGATGTTCATCCAGCCGAGAAAGACGAAGCGCCGGCAACGCCAAAGCCGGAGGGCACGCAACCTGCCTCAGAAACGGCGAAGCCGGCCGCAACCGCAGCCTCAACACCAGCGGCCCCACCTGCCGCTACCTCAACAGAGGCAGCGGCGAGCGGCGTGAAAAAGAGGCGCCGTCGTCGCGGCCGTCGCGGCCGGAAAAACGGTGCCGCAGCCGCAGGCACTGTCCAGCCGGCCGCACAGGGCGAAACCAGGAGCGCCAGCCCGCCTGCCGCCGAGCCGCCGAAAGCGACCACGGATGCACCACAGCCGACTGAAGTCGCCAAGCCGGCCACCGAGGCCAAGGCGGAAGCGCCAAAGCCGGCCGCTGATGCCAGCCAGACACCCGCGGACAAGCCCAAGGCCGAAGCAAATCCGGTCGCGGATAAGAAGGATGAGCAGCCGGCCTCAGCCGAAGCGCCCAAGCAGAGACGCCGCCGCACGCCCAAGCGTCGCGGTGGTCGTTTGCCCAAGCGCGTCACGGGTGAGGTCGACAAGACTGCTGCCAAGCCGGGTGCAGAAGAACCGAAGACAGAAAAGCCGGCCGAGCCAAAGGCCGACACATCCAAGCCGATCGACGGCCCGTCCGGCGGCGACAACGGCACGCCCGGCCCGCTGTATCGCTATCACCGTCCGCCGCTGCCGAAGCTGCAGAATCTGCTGAAGCGTGGGCAGGAAGTCGTCTGCCAGGTCACCAAGGCCAGCCAGGGTGGCAAGGGCCCGGGCCTCAGCACGTTCGTCAGCCTGCCCGGCCGCTACATGGTGCTTACGCCGAACAGCGACCGCGGCGGAGTCAGCCGCAAGATCGAAGACGGCGGCGCGCGCTCCGAGCTGCGCAAGATGCTCGACAAGCTGCCGGTGCCGGAAGGCATGGGCGTCATCGTCCGCACGGCCGCGATCAACCGCACGTTTGAAGACCTTCACCGCGACCTGAATTACCTGCTGCGTGTCTGGAGCGTGATCAGCGAACGCATTCACGAATCCGAAGCACCGGCGCTGCTGTACACCGACAGTGATCCCGCGATCCGCACCGTGCGTGATTACTTCACGGCCGACACCACCGAGATCATCATCGACGACAAGGCTGTCTTCGACCGCGTGCTCGCGTTTTTCGACCAACTGATGCCCAGCTTCCGCGACCGCGTGAAACTGTACGAAAGCGATGTTCCACTGTTCTTCAGCGTCGGCCTGGAAAACCAGCTCGACCACATCTTCGACAAGAAGGTGACGCTGAAGTCGGGCGGCTATCTCTTCGTGGAGCAGACCGAAGCGCTGATCAGCATCGACGTAAACAGCGGCAAGTTCACCAGTGCAGGAGACGCGGAAAAGACGGCGTACCAGACGAACCTCGAGGCCATCCCCGAGATCTGTCGCCAGCTTCGCCTTCGCGACCTGGCCGGCATCGTCTGTTGCGACCTGATCGACATGGAGAGCGCCAAGCACCGCTCCGATATCGAGCACGCCCTGCGCCGCGAACTGCGCAAGGACCGCGCCCGCACCAAGGTCGCCAGGATGTCTCCCTTCGGCGTGATCGAGATGACCCGCCAGCGCGTGCGCCCCAGCATCAAGAGCTACACCTACGTCAGCTGTCCCACCTGCGCCGGATTCGGCATGGTACGCAGCGCGGAGACCATGTGCCTCAGCCTGCTGCGCCGCATGAAACTGGCGTTGCTGGAAGAGCGAGTGGTTGAGCTGGCCGTGCAGATTCACCCGCACGTGCTTTCGCACCTGCACAGCGAGTTCCGCGACGACATCGACGAGCTTGAAGACAAGTACGGCAAGCGCATTGTGTTCGAATACGCAAAGGACCTGATTCTCGGGCAGGCGCGCTTTTTCTATGTCAACGACCGCGCCGCACGCGTGCTCTACGACATGGACCAGCGCATCAACACCTTCGCCCAGGGCGGCCCCAAGGCAAGCACCAACGTGCCGCTGCCGGCCGCGACCTCGGGCGCCGCCAGCCCGGCTGTGGGCCAGGCGGCCAAGGACGCAAAGGGACGTCGTCGCCGTCGAGGCGGACGCCGTCAGCGCGAACGCGAACAGGAACGCACGCAGCGTGAGCAGCGCATCAAGGACGACTCCAGCAAGGCCGTGACCTTCGGCGACACACTGCCGGAGGCCCGCGTCGAGGTAGTACGAGAAGAGCCCAAACGCGCCGAGGGCGGCAAGCCCGGTGAAGGCAAACGACGCCGCGGCCGACGCGGTGGACGCAAGGCCCGCGAACGCGAGGCCGGCAAGACCGGCAACGCAGGCGCACCCAAGGCCGAGAACACAACCCAGCCCGCAAAGGCCGGGGATAAGGCCACCAAATCGCCGGCCAAGGCGGCGGCGCGGACAAGCAAGACTCCGGCCAGGGCTGCGACACGAGCGTCGTCCGGCAAAAAGTCGGCGGCCACAACAAAAGCGAGCCCGTCGCCCCGAAAGGCATCCACCAAGACGCCCGCCAAGGCAGCGGCGACTCGCAAGACATCTACCAGGAAGGTGGTGAAGTCTACGACCGCAAAGACGTCTTCGGCAAAGAAGGCAACCGCGGCCAAAGCCCCACCGAAGACAGCAAAAAAGAGCGCTGCCAAGAAGACAACCAAGGCCGAAACGAAGAAGCCGGCGGCAAAGAAGCCGGCAGCCAGGAAGCCCGCGGCGAAGAAAGCAGCCGCAAAGAAGACCCCGCCCAAGAAGAAGTCCAGCTAGTCAGACCACGAACCCAACAAAAGCCCCCGCGGATATGCGGGGGCTTTGCGTTGGTTCACGCCAGGTCTATCAGCCCCAGGCGCGGACGAGGCGGTGGGCGGCTTCCTTTACCTTCTCTACGGGCAGGGCCGTGAAACCGATGGTCAGAGTGTCTGGCGCGGCGGCCGGGTCGAAGTAGCAGACACTCTGGTCGTACACGCGCACGCCCGCGTTCAATGCCGCCATCAGCGCATCTTGACGAGTCAAGTGACGCGGCACGTTCAGCATGATCTTCATGCCGCCGGGCGGTACCGGCTCCGGCAGGACGCCCGGCAGGTGCTGCGCGAGGATCGCGTTGAACGCCCTTCGCTTCTCGGCATACAGCGTGCGCATCTTGCGCAGGTGGCGCTCGAAGTGGCCTTCTTCAATGAACTGCGCCAGCGCGGCACTTTCAAGCATGGGCGGCATGAAATCAATGTGCCAGCGCAGCCCGACCATCGCCTCGATCAGCCACTCAGGCGCGACCACATACCCCACCCGCAGCGCCGGGTACATCACCTTGCTGAAGCTGCCGACGTAAATCACCGCACCTGCGCCGTCGATGCCCGCAAGCGCACGCACTGGCCGGCCCTCGTAGCGGAACTCGCTGTCGTAATCATCCTCAACGATCATGAAGCCGTGCTCGCTGGCCAGCTCCAGCAGCTCCATGCGTCGCGCGGCGCTCAGTGTCGCACCGGTCGGGTACTGGTGCGACGGCGTCAGGTGCAGCAGCTTCGGCTTGATCCCGTCCGCCAGCGCCCGCGCCACGGCCGATGAATCCGCGCCGTCATCATCCACGGGCACCGGGAACAGCTGGGCGCGGACACTCTGGAAAATCGCCCGCGCGCCAAGGTAGCCCGGGTTCTCGACCATCACCGCGTCACCCTCGCCCACCAGCAGCGCGGCCGCCAGCCACAAGCCCTGCTGGCTGCCGGCGGTGATCAGTACGTTCTTGTGCGTGCAGTCGATGCCGCGCGCTCGACCGAGGTAGGCCGCAATCTGCTCACGCAGTGCATGAAGCCCGTACGCGCTGCCGTAGTTCATGCGGTCGCGCCGGGCGACCAGCAGCTGATTGCCGACGATCCGCCGCCACTGGCGCAGCGGGAACGCACCTATGTCCGGCGCGCCCAACCGCATGTCGATGTCCACCCCGGGCACGGGCGCCGGGTCCTCGGGTTGCAGGACGCGCGCGTAGAACTCCGGCGGCAGCGGTGAGTTGGCAAACGCGATCCGCCGCAGGCCGCTCTGCGAGCGCCGCGCAGATTTCACATTGAAGTTGGCTTGGGGAAGCTCGCGCGCCACGTAGGTGCCGCTGCCGTGCTTGCCCTCGAGGAACCCCTCGGAAACCAGCTGCTCATAGGCCTGGGCGACCGTGTTGCGGTTGACCTTCAGCTCTTTGGCAAGCGTGCGCGTTGACGGTACGCGCTCGCCACGGCGCAACCGCCCGGCCAGTACGTCTTGCCGAATGGAGTCCGCAATGCGCTGGTAAAGCGGCGCATCCGAGCGCGGTGTATCGAGGTCAACCAGCAGGTCAGGCATAAGCGACGGTCCGAAGTCTGGAGTCGACAGTCTGGCGTCGCCGGCTTTGACACCAGACTCGCGATTCCTGACTGTTTTCGAAGTGTCTCCCGGTCCTCTCAACGTTCGTGCAGGCCAATAGGCCCAGCGAAGTCTATCAAATGTCACGTAATGGGTATGCCACTTGCCCGTCAACACTTGGGTTGTATGCCCTTCACGGGTATCCTCAACCGCACACCCCTGATCAGGAGATTCCCGTGGGCGACCCCAAAGGCAAGAAGAAGTCCAAGGCTCCGGCCGTATTGCTGATCCTGCTGCTGGCCGTAGTCGGCACCGTTGCGGCGGGCTATTTCAAGCCGGATCTGCCGGTCATCGGGCCGCTCGTGAGCGGCTTCTTTGAGAAGGGCGCCGCCGGCATGGACAAGAGCGGCGTCTACAAGGTGACGATCACCAAGGTCGTTCTCGACCCGCAGGAATTCAAGAAGGGCGAGACCATCGACGTGCAGGTGAAGATCATCGTCACCAACCTGGAAGGCAAAACGGAGACCGTCTGGGACTCATCCAAGTTCGGCGACAACCTGCGCGAAGCAGGCGAGAACGAGCTGGCAGTCAACTTCATGGAGACGCCGATCGAAATCTCGTGGGAAAGCGGCTACCAGATCAGTGTCGAGGTATGGGACTACAAGGGCACCAACAAGCGCCTGGCGCGCTTCGCGACGGCCGCGAAAGACAAGGAGTTCGGGCTGAGTGGAACCAAGACACTCACGCTGCTGGACGGCGAGAACACACGCAACCCGCGCGTCGGCGGCACGAACCAGATCGTCTTCGAAGCCAAACGCACCGCCGACCTGCCGCCCAAGGAATAGCGTTCGGTGGTTTGCGGTGGTTGACAGGTACCTGCCGGCAGCCGCCGGGGGGGGGCGTCACCAAATAGCCCGGCGCCCATGCGCCGGGTTCGCATTGGGCAGACAACCTGAGGCGCAGAGGCGCGGCATCTCTCCGCAGGCCCTTTGACGCATGGGCGTCTTCGGCCTGCCAACCCGCCACTGGCGGTTTGGCGATGATTCTGGTTAATGGTCGCGCCCTTGGAGAACACCATGAAAGTCGGCAAGTACGAGCTGGACGGCAAGAAACTCTTCATCATCTCGGGCCCATGCGTGCTCGAAAACGAAGACATGCCCCGCCGCGTCGCCGAGCGCATGAAAGCCGCCTGCGCCGAACACGGGCTGCCGTACATCTTCAAGGCCAGCTTCGACAAGGCCAACCGCACCAGCGGCAAGGCGTTCCGCGGCCCCGGCATCGACGGCGGGCTGAAGCAGCTTGAGGCCATCAAGAAGGAATTCGACGTGCCGGTTCTGACCGATGTCCACACGGCCGAGCAGTGCCAGGCCGCCGGCGAAGTCGTTGACGTGCTGCAGATTCCAGCGTTCCTTTGCCGCCAGACCGACCTGCTGGAAGCCGCCGCCAAGACCGGCCGCATCGTGAACATCAAGAAGGGCCAGTTCCTCGCGCCATGGGACATGGCGCAGGTCGTCGACAAGATGAAGTCCTTCGGCGCCGAAGGCAAAGTCATGCTGACCGAGCGCGGCGCGAGCTTCGGCTACAACAACCTCGTCAGCGATATGCGCAGCATCCCCATCATGGGCAAGACCGGCTGCCCCGTTGTGTTCGACGCAACGCACAGCGTGCAGCTGCCGGGCGGCGGTGGCGACAAGTCTTCCGGCCAGCGCGAGTACGCCCCGGTGCTGGCACGCGCGGCCATCGCAGCCGGCGCTGACGGTGTGTTCGCCGAGACTCACCCGGACCCTGACAAGGCCCTGTCCGACGGCCCCAACATGATTCCGCTGGTGGCGATGCCGTCGCTGCTACGCATCCTGAACGCGCTACACGAGCTGGTAAGCAACCCCGGCCCCGCCGTCCAGGCCGTCGAGGACGAGCAGGAAGAGTCCGAGCAGCCCAAGTAGCGAGGTCGCATTGCAACAGGCCGCCAAAGCCTGGTACCTGCGCGAAAACCGCTGGATCGCGGCGTTGACGGCGTGCGGATTGGCGCTGTTTCAGTTCTACATCATCGACGTCGAGGGTGCGCTGATGACCAGCGTCATCTCGCAGGACAGGGCCTATGACAGCTTCTGGGACCTTGGGCCGATGGTTTTCGGCGTAGTCCTGATCGCCGTGTATCTCTCGAACAACCCGCGGAGCATGTCGTCCCTGCTGGTCTGCGCGTTCATACTCGTTTGTTCATTCCTTGGCGGGGCATGGTCCTACTATGCCGCCGGAGTCACGCCGCGCGTCACAGCCGTTGCAGTCTGCTGCATGGTTGGCGCGTTCGCTGTGGCGGTGGCTGGGCTGGTGGCGCGACGATACTCGCTGGAAAGGTCCGCTGCAGGACTGGCTGCGGCCTCCGTGCTGCTGGGCGCGGGACTGCTGCTGACCGGTATCCTGCATGGGCGAGTGATCAGCTACGTTTCCCGCGCAGACGGCGGCGCGAGCACTCGCCCTTTCGACTCCGTGCGGATCGCTGTGTACGTTGTGTTCGCGGTTGTGGTATTCGGTGCGCAGCTCGCGCTGAACACCCGGCGGCGGGGCGGCGACGCTGCAGACCCCCTTTCGGCGTCAACCTCGTGAGGCGCAACGAAACGTGCGTGCCGGACGGGTGCCTGCGTGGTATCCTGTTCCACGGAGATGATGATGCGCTGGTCGCGGCTTTATCTTGTGCTTTCGATTGCTTCGCTCGTCGTTGCCGTTGGTATGGCCAACTGCAAGAACCACGGCTGCCGTGAACGCGTCGAATGCACTTCGGAATCGCATCGTCCGCAAGTCGTCACGCCGCCCTCCGCCCTTCAGTCAGCCTACGACGCACTGCGCGCACGCGACTTTTCCGCGATGGCCGCACAGGCCGACCTGCTGATCGCGAGCCACGAAAACGACATCGGCCACGCGCTGCGGGCCTACGCCCTGCGCGGCCAGGGCCGCCACGAAGAAGCCATCGTCCAGTACGGCACAACCATGCTGATTCTGGGTGACGCAGACGGCAGCAACAACATCCCGCTGCTGGCCGACTGCTACATCGGGCGCGCGCACTGCTACAAGGCGCTGGGTGAAACGAACCGCGCGCTGGAAGACGTCGAGTCGGCCAAGCTGCTGGTCAGTGAGCAGATGAAGTTCCGCCGTGACGACTCCGCCCACTACCAGCTCGCGTGTGCCTACGCGATCGAATCGGCGCTGCAGGACGGCATGAAAGCAGCAAGCACCCGCGGCAAAGCCATCGCGCAACTCAAGGTGGCGATCGGCAAGGGCTTCGACAGCTGGCCGCATATGAAAGCCGACCTCGACCTCGACCCGCTGCGCAACGACCCCGGCTTCAACGCACTGTTTCCCGGCAACTAGCAACCCAATCCACTTGACGGCCCGAGCTGAATGCTCGGGCTGACTTTTTGAATCGGTCCTCCTGAGAAATCGGAAGTTTTCTTTTCAGCCACCCGGGCGGGTTTGGGGGTGGCTGCTGCGTTTTTCTGCGCAAAGCCACATTCGCTCGGCCGGTATGGGTGAGGGGCAAGGAGCCCTCCGGTGTGACCGAACGCGAAGTTCCAGCTGCGGAAGAATTGTTTGACGGCCGTGCGGCCGATGGCTCGCGCCCGTCGATGCCCTCGGCCGGGCTGGATGACGGCTGGACCGATCCGATCCCCGGCGGCGAC
>JAGQRH010000057.1 GCA_020425605.1 Planctomycetota bacterium
TACACACTCTCGGGCGGCACGTCCCACCACTTGCGCGTGCTGCCCGAGCGCAGATCCGGCGGCACATGGATGGTGAGATCCCTCGGCGCACTCCACCAACCGAAGCCGAGGAGCAGCGCCACCACGAAAAGCGCGCCGGCCCCAAGGCGCAGCGTCTTCACGTGGGCCTGCAGGTGCGCGACCTCGTTCCTGAACCGGCTCATGGTGCCCCTCGATCGGCACTGCGCCCGGTCGTCCAGTAGCCCGAACGGGTGATGAGGACCTGCCCGCCCAGGAGCGCCGCCAGCGCCGGGTACCGCAGGGCCAGCCGCCACTCGAGCTGCCGGTACAGCCAGGTGTCGGGCCGGCCGCGCTTTTGCGCGCGCAGGAAGCCGCCGCCGACCAAGACGCCCAGCGCAATCACGGCCACGATCAGCGTAGGCACCATGGCGATGCTGTGCGTGAGCCAGGCCAGCGGCAGGCCGAGCAAAAACCCGGCTGCACCGGACAGGCCGGCGCAGATCCACAACTCGTCGGCCGTCAGCCCGCGTACGACCACCGGCTGCCGGTTGAGCCGATGCGGCAGGAAGGTCACCAGCGTGTCGCGCGGAGTCTCCGAAGGGAGGGCCATCACTTGCCGCCCTTACAGCACGCCGGTGGCCTTGGTGAGCAGCCAGATGCCGACCACCAGCAGGAGCGCGCCCACGGCGACCGACAGGCCAAACTGGCCCCAGGTGGCGCGGCCGGTGTGGATCTCCGAGTAGCGTGTGTAGGCGTGATAGGAGACACCGACGAACATCGAGGCGACCACAAGCAGCGCGACCAGCAGCACGATGTCGTAGCCGTAGTTCTGGATCGTCTGCATGATGCCGGTGCCAGCACCGCGCGAAGGGTCCTCCATGGAGGGCAGGGCCGCCCAGGAGGCCGACGGCGTGGCCGCGATGCCCAGTGGGGCGAGCACGGCGGCGATCCGTACGGACGTGGGCGCCGTGGTGCGAACATCAGCGCGATGAGTAGTCGAAGCGTTCATGGCGATACACCCTTTCATGGTGGTCAGGACAGAAGGAAGAAGCTCAGTACCAGGTACATCGCGACGAAACGCACGATCACGCCGAGGAACTGGCGTTCAGTCAGGCGGTGTTCAGCCCAGCCGACGTAGGCGGTACGCATCGCCCACACGCCCCACAGCAGCAACACGGCGAACACGAAAGCGAGCACCACCGCAGAGACGGCCGAAGGCGCAAAGCCACCGGTGGCCTGGAAGGCGGCGACCTGATCAGCCGAGAGCGTCACGGCGATGGCTCCTCGTCATCGGAGCGGTCTCTGCGGACGTAATCGCCGGCCAGCGGGACGGGATCACGCGGCTGGGCGCGCTGGGGCACGAGGTAGTCCTGCAGGCCGGCGCGAACGCGCTGCAGGTCTGCGTGCAGTCGGACGTAGTCGAAGTGGTAGCGGGCGCGTTCCTGCGGAGCGGTATTGGCGGCGTGCTCGGCGAGGCGGTCGATCAGGTCGAGTTGGCGGGCGAGCGCGGCGAGCTGCTCGCGCTCCGAGGCGAGGCCATCGGCGGCGACGGCAGGCTGCAGCGCCGAGAACGGCACAGCCAACACGACGGCAAGCGCAGGCAACGCGGATGTGCGGCGGTTACTGTGTCCCATCGTGCCCTTCCCGGTTGAAGCGGATGGACAGATGCTGTCCCACGCGCCCACCTCGCGCCGCGGGGAATAGGAACTCAGGCTTGACCGGATTTATAGGCCACCCCAGAAAGGAGAAATCCCGGCGTTAAAGTTCAAACTTGGAGGCACTTGGCGCTTTCGCCGCTCGGATCTGGATCGCTGGCTCGTCGAAAGCATCGACAGGAAGGAGCCGGAGGCCGAGTGAGCGCGGATAAAGCCGCAGAGTCAGCTTCTGGGAAGAACGAGGAGAGGATCGGCGGTGAAAACACAGCAGCTTCTGACGCCGCACCAGAGCCAGTACTTTGCTTGATTGCTGACCAGCGCTCTACTTCTGTTCAGAGTTGGCCACGCATACCCGTGCTTGTAGCCGCATCTGTCGCAGCCGATTGAGGGAGAGCTGCTGATGTCCTTGGAATGCATCGCCTTGCTAGGCGCCCCAGCCTCGGAGGGAGGGTTGTCGTAGGCCCGAACGAAGCCGCCGGAGCGCCGAGCGCCCGCCCGGTTGGCTTAGGAACGCTGATTCATTGCACGCAGGCCGCACTCGTAGTCATCGCACTGAGCCATAATCCCAATGAGATGCGACATAAGACGATGCCATGAGTCCGAAGGACAGACGAGGGGGCGTGATGGGATGCAACGCATGGAACCACCCTCCCGGCTGCAACTGTGGCTGGGGTGGGGATACGGGCGGCTCGTTCGCAGGAGGCGCTTACAATGCAGGTTACGCAGTTCCAGCGAGGAAGCCTGCGGTCACGGCGCCAGTGAAGACAAGAGCTGTCAGCGACGGTCGTTGGCAATCTGTTGACAACCGTGGTCCGAACGCGGAATGCCCGGTATGTGGTCAGTTAGTGTACTTCGTCCAGTTGGAGAATGGAGGCCGGGTCTTTTTCGATGAACTCGGTCCACCCTGGCCCAAGCACCCTTGCACCGACAACGGCCATGCCGTCTTCGCTCCACCAGCTTACGTCCAGCACCATGTCGGTTCAGATGCTTTCTCTGAGTGGCACTTGTTGACGTCACGGAAGTTTGGTAGTGGGAGTGGCGTCCGAACACTAGAGGGGTACTGCCCTGGACTCAATGTGTATCTGATGCTCACGGCGCCGGACAAAGGGCTAACTGCACCCCGAGCACCCGTGCTTGTCAAAATGGACGGAGACACGGGCACATATTGTTGTAGCTATTTGGCCGAATGCGCACAAGGACGTCTAGAGCCGGTTTCTGATCGGTATTACCCGGTCGTAAGCTTGGTGCGGATGCTTGTTTGGGAGCGAGCATTCGAAGGCGACCCTTGGGCAGAGAACTCCATTGGATGGCACCACTCCTTTTTCTGGAACAACATCAAGGACGGAGGCAAGTTCAAGAATGCGTCCGTAGCGGAGTTCTGGTTTTCCAGGGCGGCTGAGCATGGCAGTCCAGAAGGCCGAAACAACCTGGCTGTATTGCTTCTTGATCGTGCTGCGGATGACCCAAGCGTCCTTTCAAAAGCATGGGCAGAGTTGATGCTCTCCGCACTCCAGATGACGCCCACTGCATTCGGGCATTTAGGGCGCATGCTGAAATCGGGGTACGGTGGCTTCGACAGGACACTCCTCGGAGGACTTCTCGAAGCCGTCGGCAGACAGCTCACGTTTGCACAGTACCTTGGTGATCAGGCGGACGACGAAGAGGACGAGGTGGCGGAAGACGAGAGCGACCCGATAGACACCCATGGGACTGGTGTCCGGTACTCGCGCCTCCCCATCAGAGGCTATTTCCATATCGAAACCGCGCGAAATATCGCCGGCTTGTCCGACTCCCTGCCGGCGTGGAATTTATTCTGGCTGTCTGTAGACGGAGCAGAGCCGGGCACTGAAGGCCCCGAAGCGTTCCATTGCCGACGGGACGCACCCGGAGCTCTGGTCGAGTCATTGGCATTTGACCTTGACCGTGAGCTTGGCCTCGGGGTGACACTGCGGGATGCGCTACGTATGCATCCGCGCAGGTTCCTTCACTACTTCGAGAGCGCCGATCTGGACTCGATGCGCTTGTCCAGAAGCCCCGGCTGGAGGGACCGAGTGATCCGCAAAGCGAAAGAGGCAGCCGATAGGTTGCCCGAGATAGCGGAAGAAGATGCCGCGAAAATCATTTCGTTGCCTCGGAAGCATCCGGGTTGATGGCTCATCCCGCTCCGTTCCACCCGGAAGGAGCCCGAAAAACACCCGCAGCCGCCCCCCTCCTCAGTCGCCCGCCTCGAACTCCGCATTCTTGAAACGCAGCACGTTGCAGTTCTCCTTGACTGCCCGCTGCAGCCCATCGTCGAAGCCTGCGTCTGAATCCGCCTGAATCTCGATGGTGATCTTCACCCGCACACCCTGGCGCACGGTGAACTGCTGGACCACCTCGTCCACCAGGTCGGCGAACTGCTTCTTTGCCTGGAAGGCGTCGAGGTCGATGCTGCCGTAGAAGTGCTTCTTCACCGCGGGGGCTGGGCTTGGCGTCCCGGTCGGGTAGCCGCCGTTGGCCGAGTCGCCGGCGTGAGGGGCCGGCGTGCCACCGCCGCGGGTGCTCGCGCTGCCCATGGCCCCTTGCGTTTCTCCGCTGGTGGGCTGTGGCCGGGCAGCTTCTTCTGCAGCGCGTTCAGCCTGGAGGTAGGCCGCAGCCGTGACCGGTTCGATCAGCAGCAGTGAAGCGTCCATGAACAGGGAAGCACGCTTACCGTAACTGAAACCCAAGTAGCGCGCATCCTCCTTGCCCTGCGCGAAGCCGAAGAAGTCCCGGCTCTCCGCGCCGGCGCCCATGGCGGCCTGGAACACGGCGTCGTCCTTCAGGCGCGGCAGGTACAGCTGCTGGCAGGTCTGCTGCCAGACGGTCAGCGCGCTGGCCTCGGCGTTACCGTCCTTCCAGAACCAGGCCTTGAGCACGTTGTGAAGGTGGATCGGCGCCCACTCGGTGATCAGCAGCTCGTTCTCGCGCAGCACGCGCTCGAGCTCCTGCGTCAGGCTCTGCGCCCCGGCGTTGACCTGGAAGGCCTCCCACTGCAGCTCCGAGAGTCCCTTGCCGCGCTCGGCGAACTGGGCCGGCGCCAGCATCCAGCGGTAGCTCTCCTTCACCATGCCGCGCAGGGCATCAACGGCGTCGTCCAGACTGCGGCTTGCCTGCCGGGCTTGGTACTGGTCGAGGTTGAGCTTGAGGTCCTTGATGTCGGCGACGATCGACTGCCAAGCCAGCACCGAGCGCACCTGATCCTTAAGGCGGCTCACGCTGTCCGCATCCGGGGCCAGGAAGATCAGGCGGTTCTGCTTGAAGCGCGGCTGTTCGCCGCGGTGCTTGAGTATCTCCGTGGCGTGGCGGATCGCCGATTGGTCGCCGCTGCGGCGGTAGCCGGCTGTCGGCGGCAGCACCACCAGACGCAGCGCCCAGTCGTCGGGGATGTCGGCGCTGGCGGTGAACACATGCACGCCGCCGAACACGCCCTGCGCCAGCGTACGCTGAACCCGGTCGCGCACCGCGGGGATCACGTCGTCCTTGTCCTGGAAGCGCCGCTTGCGGTCTTCCATCTCGCGGCGCAGGTTGGGCCGCGTGTCGAACCAGAAGCGGTTGTTGCCCGAATTGAGGTAATGCAGGCGGTCGTTCAGGCGACGCAGTGCGTCCTTGAACACGCCCATCTGCTGCCCCGGTTGCACGACGCCCAGCAGCACTCGCTCCAGCTCGATGCCGCGCACCATCTGGTTGGCGGTCGACGGTGCGCTGCCGAGGAAGATCGTCCGCGCGGTGCGCCGGCACGCCTGCACGCTGCCCAGCCGGGTATCCACGCTCTCGAGCTCGGTCGTCTCCGCGCGCTCGCCGTCGACGTCGCGCTCCAGCACCGGGTCCCAACCCTGCGGCAGGTAGTAGATCGACTCGTTGCGCGTGTCGGCGTCGTATAGCGGCAGGCTGCCCGGCATGATCAGCAGGTCGGAATTGTTGTCCTTCCAAAGCCGGTGGATGATCTTCGCCATCAGCTTCAGCACGCCGCGGGTGCGCTGGAAGTTGTCGAGCGACGACCAGTCCTCGTAGAGGCGCACGAACACCTCGGGGTGGATCGGGTAGGCGTGCATCAGGCGCTCGAAGTAGCGCGCCTCCTGGGTCTCGTGCGGCAGATCGGCTGCGTTGGCGATGTAGTAGTCGGCAAAGGCCCGGCATACCGCCTCGGCACCCAGCTTGTCGCCGATGCTCGAGAAAAGCCGACGGCGCACGATCTCGAAAGCCTCTTCGGACGACACCGGCTTCCACAGCGCCTGGACCCGCCCGAAGTAGTGCGACAGGGCAGCCAACGCCTTCACGCCGCGCTGGCTGCCGGCTTCCTTGTCCGACTCAGGCAGCGAGGCCAGCAGCACCGCCGTCGGCACGGCCTTGAGGGCCTCGGTGAGCGCCTGCAAGAAGCTCAGGTTCGAGTCGAAGGAGCCGCCCGACAGCGTCTTGCCTTCCTCGAACTGGCGGATGTAGGCCACCAGTTCGTCGATCAGGATCACGCAGGGTGCGTAGCGGCCGAGCAGGTCCGCGAGCACGCCCTTGCCCGGCGAGGTGCCGGACTCGTCCGCCTCGCGCACCATGGCGTAGCCCTCAGCGCCACCGAGTTGCCAAGCCAACTCGCCCCACAGCGTGTTCACCGCCAGCCCATCGCGCTTGATCGGCTGGTTGGGCGACAGGCGAATGCCGTCGAGCACCGCAATGCGCGCCCGCGGCATTTCCACCACGCCGGCCGCGTTCAGGATCGACGGAACGCCGGGCATGTCCGAAGCCGACACCTCGCCTTTGGCAAGGTGATACACCGCCAGCATCGTGTGCGTCTTGCCGCCACCGAAGGCGGTCTGCAGCTGGATCACCGGATCGCCGCCGCGCCCGGTCAGGCGATGGACCACCGAGTCGAGCAGCAGACGCATGCCTTCGGTGATGAAGGTGCGCTGGAAGAACAGCGACGGGTCCTGATACTCGGCCGTGGCCGTGCCCAGATGCACGCGCGACAGGTCGGCCGCGAACTCGGCCTGCTGAAAAGTGCCCTTGAGCACGTCCTCGTGCGGAACGGCGATTTCACGCCAAGGTTTCAGGTTCATTTTTATCTCCATCTCCCCCTGGTTCTGAAAAAACAAGGCCGGAGCAATTTTGCCGACACTGTCGGCACAATCTTTATGTCATCAAAAATCACGCCACATGCCACGGCAGCGCCGGCCTGGCAACGCCTTTCCCGCAACAGATCGCATGTGGATCGACGGCCCGTAGTTCGCGCCGGAACTGCGTGAGGGCGGTGCGCGGATCAACAACCTGCGGGAACAGGCGTGAAGCATGCGCCGGCTGGTTCAGATGCAAGGCAACCCGCAAACTGTCGCCATGAAGCGCCCGGTCGCAGAAAACGCGCTCTTGCGAGTCGTTGGCCCGCACCCGGGCGGTTGCCATGCCGGCCAGCGTTGCACGCACCTTGCCAGCCGTCTCGGCGAACACGCTTCCCGGCTTGCTGCGTCGATTTCGCCGGTAATCCTTCACCTCGATCAGCCAGCATTCCCCGGTCGGCGACAGCGCCACCGCATCCACCGCCTTTGCCCCACCGGCAAAGGACTGGAACTGATTGCGATGAAAGGCCGAATCGTCGTACTTCAACACCTGCCAGTCGTCAGGAAAATGAAAACGCTGCCCGTCGATGTCCAGCGACACGCTCATTCCAGCGTCTCCATGAATCGGTCCGACTGCGCGAGGTCTTCATCGAGCAGCACCAGCGGGTCACAAGCATCGATGCTGTCCCCGGCAGAGATCGAAACGCCCTTCTTCTCAAGACCCAGCGCAAAGTAACGAACCGGCGTTGCAGGCCGATCAGTCGGTTCTCCTCGTGACAGCACCTCAACCTCACGCAGCAGGAATAGGCTGTGCGTCGCGACAATCACCTGTACCCCCAAGCCGGCCAGCGCGAACAGCGCTTCAGCCAGCAGCCTGAGTGCGGCAGGATTCAGGTTGGCCTCGGGTTCGTCCCAGAACACGGTGGTGTTGCGCTCGATCACGCCGTAGCGCAGCAGATAGATCAGCAAGGCCAGCTTGCGGTGCCCTTCCGCCATCAGTTGTGATGCCAGGCGCGAACCGTCCTCGCGCTCGAACACCAGTTCGCCGTTCTCCAGCTTCAGGTTGCCGCCCAACAGTTTCTGAATGCGCTGCATTGCGTCCGGAAACAGTGAGGACGGCTCCCGCGGCACCAGCGTGGCCATGGCAACTGCGAGGTCACGATAAGTCTCGTCCAGTGGAAATTCCTGGTACTTGTCGAACAGCCCCACCAGCCCCTGGAACAGGGAAACCATCTCCTTGCTGGGCACAAAAACCTGCTGCGGCAAAAAGGCATTGGCAGCGGCCTGGTCGGGCACGACGGCAGGAAGCACCTGCGCCTTCAAACTGTCGGGGGTCGCCTTGCCGCGGCTGATCTGCACCTCCCACGGCATCCGCTCCGGCAAACCCGCCGACGTGAATTCAGGTTCGCCAGCCAAGCGGACTTGTACGGTGGGAATATGCCCGCCGACCTCAGCCAACAAATGCGCACCGCCTTTCGTACCTTGGCGCACCAGCACATCCAGATCGGACACCCGGAACAGCCCCAGCAACCGTTCTTCGAGATAGGACTCGGCGCGCTGTGCCGTCACTCGGGCGCGTTTGGCCGTCAGGTCCGACCAGGCGCGGCTGAACAGGTAGCCGAGTTTCAACACATGCGTCTTGCCCGTGCCGTTGTCACCCACGATCACGTTCAGACCGGGCGAAAACTCGAAACGGGCATCCTGGAAAACGGTGAAGTTCTTGATGTGCAAGGTGTTGAGCATGGGCTGCGCCTCCTCAAATATCCAGACTCGCCTGCGACCCCACATGCCCCGCCTCGCTCGCCCCGCGCTCAACCCCGCTCCAGGCGGTGATCAGCTCGTTGTAGGCGCGGGCGTCTTCGGCCCAGCCCTTGCGCTCGCACAGGGTGTAGAGGCGGTAGGCCAGCGCGCGGATGGGTTCGGCGCGGGCGGGCATGCGGGCGAGCAGGCTGCCTGCGGCGGTTTCGCCGTCCTGGTTCAGCGCGCGGATCATCTGGTGCAGCGCTTCCCACACCGGCACGCGGGTGTCGGTTTCCGGGTTCCAGTCGCGCGGCATCTCGGCCCATTTCAACAGGCGCAGGTCGCCCTTGCCGGATTCGACCACGCCGGCCTCCGTCAGGCCGGCCACGCTGGTGCCCTTGGCGCGGGCGAGCACGTCGGCCTCGCCATACTTGCCGGTGGCCCAGCCCTGGCCCTCGAACCAGTGCAGGCAGAACTGGGTGTCGTGGTCGAAGTCGTCCTCGGCGAGGAAGCGGTTGATGAGCTGCAGCGCAGTGCGCACGCTCATCGGCTTGCCGTCGGCCTCCAGCACGGCAGCATACTGGCTGAAGATCGCCATGCCGGGGCCGATGATCGCCTGGGACAGATCGACTGGCGCCACCGGGCTGTTGATGCCGCCGCGGGTCATGTCCATCAGCGCCTCGGGCAGCACGGCGTTGAGTTCGCGGATGAACTCGCGGCGGCTGACGGTGGGGGCGTCGGTGTCGCGCTTGCGACAGACGAGGATGATGCTGGAGGCAAGAGCGTTAGTGCCCATAGCAACTTGTCGAGTTTTCATCTCGGTGCGCATGGGCCAAGTGCCTGACAGGGCAAAGCCCGCGCTCAGCACAGCTTCCAAGAACGTTACCCACCCTGTGCTTGATGTGCCGGCTTCTTCTTTGGTTTCGCTCTGTTTGAACGCGTAATAGATCGTCACTGGGAAGGCCGGATGCGCCTTCTCGGCCAGGTTATGGATGGCGCGGGTCATGCCGTCGAGGAAGAAGGCTTCTGCTTCCTGTTTGCCGCCGTGGCGGTAAGGCGTTGCGACCAGTTCTTCGGCCTTGGGGACAGCCAAAGTGGCGTAAAGCCCCGGGAAGATTGGCTTCAGACTCTTGCGCAGCCAGACATAGAAGAAATCGGACAGGTCGGCATAGCCAATGTTGTCGTAGTAAGGGGGGTCGGTGGAGACAACTCGGTCGAGCGAAATAGATTGAGATTGTGCATCCGCTTGGACAACGGATCCGGTGGTTTGGGCAGGTAGCCATGGGATTGGATCGTAGCTGTAGAAGATCGCGGCGGTCAGGCTACCGGTTGCATCTGCTAAGAAGTTGGGCTCAGCAAAGTCCCAAAGCATCGGGAGCGCTTGGCGACCAAAGCAGTGCTGAGCCTTCTCCCCAACTCCATTCCATCTGACCAGGCTGTTGCCTGTCATTGCCAACCGATCGATCGCAAACCCCAAATACACCCCCACCGCCTGCGCATACGCCGTTGCGCCGCTGCCGCCGACATCCACCCCGGAGCCGTCATCAGCCAATCCTGCGGCCAACGCGTCCTGCCGGCACTTTTCGATAGCCTCCTGTACCAGATCGGAAAAGGTGGTCAGCGCCACCAGTTGGCGGGGGGTGAAGAGGTCGCCGTAGGTCTTCAGCCCGTAAAGCGGTGGCGAGAACCAGCGCGGATTCTCCGGCATCGCCACTTCAGGCTTCCATTCAGGCTGTGCGTCGCGCGCAATCGCTTCCTGCTCGGACGTGGGCGACAGATAAACACGACCACGCACACCCTCGGCCACAACTGCCATCAGCCGCGCGCCCATCCGCCCGGCATTGGCCTCTGCGTAGATGTGCTTCGGCTCGATCGGCGTATCAGACAGCAGGCATTGGAAGTTCGCGCCGCGCCCGAGCTTGGTGCCGTCCTTCGCACTTTCCGGCGGCGTCCCCACCTTCACCGTAAAGCGGTAGCCATC
>JAGQRH010000058.1 GCA_020425605.1 Planctomycetota bacterium
GGGCAACCTGCTGGCGCTGAACCTAGGCAACCGTGGCCAGCGCGTCCCGGATTGGCATCTCGATCCGGTCAAGCACGCCCTGATTCAGGCCGTCCTCAAGCTGACCCGGGGCGCGGACCCCTGGCAGATCTACCACGCCCTCCTGCAGCCCCGCGCGATGCTGCGCGGCCGCCCGGCCCTGGACAGCGTCACCGCCACCAACCTCGACAAGCTCATCATGGCGGTGAGCACGACCGTGAAGGAAAGCGAGTGGTCCCCGCAGCTGGTGAGGTCGGCCTAAGCGGCTCCTTATCCACACAATGCCGAGGGGCGCAGCGCCGGGATTTATCCGGCGCTGCGAAGGCCTGCCTCTCGGGAGTGAAATTTGCGAGGACGCTCCGATTCTCCAGATGTGGAAATTCGATCCCTTGAATCAAGCGACGCCCCTCCATCCGGCAGCGCACACTGCGGGACGCACAACGTGCCATCGCAGTTTTTATGACAAATTCGGTTCCCAGCTTCGATGCCAGCAAGGTATTCTTTGCGCAAGGTCATCCGCGTTGCGTTGTATGCCGTGACGGAAGATCTGTTCGACAAGTGAAGCTCATCCTGTTTCGTTGTAGAGCAGGAGTGGCCGAGAGCACATGGGAGTCCCGAGATTTGCGAATCAATTACCTCAGCGCACAGGGAGTGCTCGACGTCGAGCAAGGCGCGATGCGCGAACTTGAGCGCTGTCTTCCAAGGACATGGGTTGCCTACGCCGCCTTCCAACTGGTGGCTCGAGGATCAAAGCTCCCCTTGGACGTGGACCTTCTGGTCTTGACGTCAAACCGAATTCTGGTCATCGAGCTGAAGAACTGGGCCGGTGACATCGAGTTTGCCAATGGGCAGTGGATTCACAAGGGAACGCCCAAGAAGTCGCCGGTAGATATCAATAACAATAAGGCGCGAGTCCTGAAGGATTTCATTCGAGACAAGAGCCCAGGGCTCAAGGTGCCTTTCATCGAGTCCCTCGTTGTCTTGTGTCACCCACAGTGCCGGCTTGTGCGCTTCCCGGACGAACAACGTCGCTTTGTCTTGACACTGTCCGACTTCTGTCACGCGGCATCTGACCCGACACGCTATAAGACTCGCTTTCCGGACACCCCAACAGGGCAGCCGTACCGGTCGTCGGACCCGCTGCTCAATCGGCAGCAATACGACCGCCTGTTCTCCGCCACCAGCCCGGGTGTGCTTCAGAGGCGCGCGGTCTTGCACGGCTTCGAACAGGTCTCGACGACTGCCGACTACGAGCACCCGAAGAGAATCTGGTCCGAATTCCGAGCCGAGCACGTGGAGAACCGCGGTTCGAAGGCGCTCCTCCGTAAGTGGGACTTCCAGGAGCTTGCCGGCGGAGGTACGACCGCAGTTGAGCGGCAGACCATCGGTCTGCGCGAGCTGCGGCTGAACGAGATGCTGCGAGTGCAGGCGCCGGAGTTGCACGCGGACCTGCTTGAGCCGGTCGGTTCCGCTGCGGCAGACGATGTCACCACGAACTTCGTCGAGGCCTACCGGCTGCCAGCAAGCATTGAGCGACTAGCGGAGCATCTCGCACGGCAGCCGGACATGCCCTTCGAGGAACGAAGATCGCTGGCAAAGAGCATCTTGGCGCGATTTGCAAAGCTTCACACACTTGGCATTGCCCATAGAGACATCACGAAGAGGACGCTTTGGGTTGTCGAGCCATCGCGTGTCATCCTGTCGACGTTCGCGGCGGCCCGCATCCCCGAGACCCTGACCGTCGGAGCGCATCGCTTCGAATTGGAGACGGGCTCCATCGACTTGCCCGAGGACGATGGCACGGAGGGCCGCCCGTCCATCAACGACCCGTTCGCCAGGGACGTGTTCCTGCTGGGCGTGCTCGTCTACGAGATGCTCGAAGGCAAGGAGCTGGAACGCGTCAACAGGGTCCCCCTCTACGACAGCAAACAGCAACTCGCCGTCGCCGCCCTCGGGCCTTGGTACGACAAGGCGATGGATTGGGAGCCGTCAGCGAGATACCGCACGGCAGTAGAGGCGCTGGATGCTCTCAACGAATGCCTTGCTGTTGAGAGTGGTCCGGAAGTGTCCGACGCGGACTTCGATACATACAGGACCGATGCCAGTCCATTCACGTTGCCCGCGAAGCAGCAGCTCTCATCCTCACCGGGCAAGATGGTCTACGTGTCCGAGCGCGAGGGGGCCAAGGTGCTGGTCAAGTGTTGGCCAAACCTCCGGTACGACGCGAAGTACCCGGCTCGCAACCTGCGACTCCTTGGGCTTCTTCAGCAAGCACGCTCGCTTCGCCAATCCGGCTTCGATGCAGCTCCGGAAGTCCTTGACTTCGGCGTCGGCCAATTTGGCCTGATGCTCGTCACCCGCTGGGTCGAAGGCGAGCCTCTCAATGAGCTGCCCTACGTTTTCCGCCTTCCAAGAAGCCGGATTCATGCTGCCATTTCTTGCTGATCCTGTTGCTCGATCCAGCTCTCCAAGAAGCGGATCGGCGACAGGTATCCCAACGCGGAGTGGCGGCGGCTCCGGTTGTAGAACACGGCGATGTACTGGAACAGATCGCTTCGTGCCTCGTCGCGGGTGTCGTAACTCGTCCCATGCACGCGCTCATTCTTCAAGCTGTTGAAGAAGCTCTCGGTCGGGGCGTTGTCCCAGCAGTTGCCCTTGCGCGACATCGAACCATTCATTCCATAGGCGTCCAGGCGCTCCTGGTAGGCGCGGCTGGCGTACTGACTTCCGCGGTCAGAATGGAAAAGTACGCCCGGCTCCGGGCGCCGGCGAAACCACGCCATCGACAGCGCGTCGAGGACCAGATCGGTGGTCATCCTCGGCTTGATCGACCAGCCGATGACTTCCCGATTGAACAGATCCAGCACCACCGCCAGATAGAGCCACCCTTCAGCGGTGGCGATGTACGTGATGTCGCCCGTCCAGACTTGATCCGGCGCCTCGGGCGAGAACTGACGATCCAACACGTTTGCCGACACCGGAAGACTGTGCTTCGAGTCTGTCGTCGCCTTGAAGCGCCGCTTGTGCCGCGCCCGGATGCCGTTCTCGCGCATCAGGCGCCCGATCCGCGGCAACCCGATGCGATGGCCTCGCCCGCGCAGTTCTGCATGGATGCGGCGCGCACCGTACGCTTGCCGAACCTCCTGATGAATCGTGCGGATTAGCACCAGCGCCTGCGCATCAGTCAGCCGCGTGCGATTCGGCGTCCCGCCCGAGCGCCAGGCCCGGAAGCCGCTCTGGCTCACCGACAGGGCATCACACAGCACTGGCAAGGGAAAGGATCTGCGCTGCTTCTCGATCCAGGCATATTTCACAGCAGCTCCTTCGCGAAATATGCCGCCGCCTTTTTTGTGATCTCCAACTCCATCTCGAGGCGCGCCACCTTGCTGCGCAACCGGGACAGTTCCATCTGTTCGGGGCTGATTTGCTTTGCACCCGCCGGGTTCAGCTTGCCAGCCTTGGCTGCCTTGACCCAGTTGCGCAGCGTCTGCTCGACCAAGCCGAGTTCTTCTGCGGCGCGGCCAATGCTGCCAACCTCGTCGGCACGTTTGACGGCCTGCTCCTTGAACTCGGCCGTGTAGTCCTGCTTCGGAATGCGTTTCACGTCGTCCTTCCTCTCGTTGCGTCGATCGTACGACGGCTACGTTGGAAGACGAAATTCGGGGGGCACCTCACAATATGTGGCTCGCCACAGAACCTACGGCACGACGCCGGGCGGAGATTGCGCTCTCGCTCGTCAACGCCGTCCGGCGACTGCACGCGCTAGGATTGAGCCACGGAGACCTCAAAGCCGAGAACATCGTCATAGCCAAAGGCGAGCAGGAGGGCGAGGAAAGAGCCGTGTTGCTGGATGTTCCGGACCTCAGCGCCGACGGAGACGAGGGACTCACAGTAGGAAGCGTGCCGCCTGCCCTCGAATCGGCGTCTCCCCAGCATCGGGACCTGTTCACCACCACACAGCTTGTGCTTGGCCTGCTCCGCGAGGATGAGTTCCCGAACACGCGCCAGGATGCTGCCCGGGCGCTCGAGCTCGGGGAGGTCATGCCACCGATCGACCTCTTGGCGGAGACGCTGCAAGCGGAACTCTCCCCGCGTGTCGATACAAATCAGAACTACCAGGTGATTCTCAGACGTCGTGGTCCCAACGTCCTGCCACCCCAAGACCTCGAGAGTAACAACGGAGAGTTCTCGGTCGGCGTGATTCGCGACGAACACGCAGGTGAGCAGCGGTTCATCCTGACGGGCGTCAGGCAACAGTTGTTCGTCAAGTTCGACCTGATTCGGAAGACAGCACTCGATGTGAACCTAAAGGACATTGGTCACCAGGACTACGTGAGTGCCTTCCGTGTTGCTACGCGCTGAAAAATGACCAGATTTCCGAGGTGATGCGCGCCGAAAATTGACCAGGGTGATTCACTCATCCGCTCGTTTTTTGAGCGGACTTTTTGAGGATGATCACCATGAATGTACTGGGCAAGATTCGGCGTTTGCGGTTGCGTGACGGGCTCTCGATCAGCGAGATCAGCCGGCGCACCGGACTGGCGAGGAACACCGTCAAGCACTGGTTGAAGAGCGCGGAAGGCACGCAGCCGAAGTACCGGCGGGCGAAGCAACCGACGGTGCTCAGCCCCTACGAGGATCGGCTGCGCCAATGGCTCGAAGCCGATGCCCGGCGCGCCAAGCGCGATCGGCGCAGCGCGCTGGCCTTGTTCAAGGAACTCCAGTCGCTCGGATTCACGGGCAGCTACACGCGGGTCACCGAGTACGTCCGGCGCTGGCGCGAAGTCGGCGGCAAGAGTGCGAACGCGGCCTTCGTTCCGCTGCACTTCGCTTTCGGCGAAGCCTTTCAGTTCGACTGGAGCGAGGAAGCGCTGGTGATCGGCGGCTTTCACCGCAAGGTGCTCGCAGCGCACACCAAGCTGTGCGCGAGCCGCGCCTTCCATTTGTCGGCCTACCCGACGCAGAGCCACGAGATGCTCTTCGACGCGCACACGCGCGCCTTCCGGGCCTTCGGCGGGATTCCCCGGCGCGGCATCTACGACAACATGCGTACCGCCGTCGACAAGGTCGGCGTGGGCAAGCGGCGGATCGTGAACACCCGCTTTGCCGCGATGGCCGCGCACTACCTGTTCGATACCGAGTTCTGCAATGTGGCCGCGGGCTGGGAGAAAGGGGTGGTCGAGAAGAACGTGCAGGACAGCCGCCGGCGGATCTGGCAGGACGCGTCGCGCGAACGCTTCGGCAGCTTCGCCGAACTGAACGTTTGGCTCGATGCGCGCTGCCGGGCGCTGTGGGCCGAGCTTCACTACCCGGGAAGCGAGCACCTGACGCTGGCCGATGCGCTCACGCTCGAACGCGACACGCTGATGCCGATGCCGCCGCCCTTCGATGGCTACGTCGAGATGATCAGCCCGGTCTCGAGCACCTGCCTGGTGAGTGTGGAGCGAAACAAGTACTCGGTGCCCAGCCGCTTCGCCAACCAGAAGCTCAGCATCCGCCTCTACCCCGATCGGGTCGAGGCGCACGACGAGGGCGGCGCGGTCGCGGTCCATGAGCGCAGCTTCGAGCGCGGCGACGTGCGCTACGACTGGCGACACTACATCGAGTTGGCCGAGAGGAAACCCGGGGCGCTGCGTAACGGCGCCCCCTTCGAGGGCCTGCCCGAGCCGCTGCAGCGCCTGCGAGCCGCCCTGGTGCGCCGGCCCGGCGGCGATCGCTTGCTCGCCGGCATTCTCGCCTGCGTACCGCGTCATGGTCTGGAGGCGGTGCTGGTGGCTGCGGAATTGATTCTCGAATCGGGTAGTACCAGCGGCGAGCACATCAAGAACGTGCTCGCACGTCTGGGCGAAGCCCAGGCGCCCGCACCCATGTCCACGGCGCTCAGCCTGAGCGAAGAACCGGCGGCGGACACCGCCCGCTACGATCGCCTGCACGCGGGGGTGGCGCATGATTGACATCGTCGCCCAACTGAAGTCGCTGCGCCTGCACGGCATGGCGCAGCGCTACGAGGAGCTCCAGGCCGAGGGCGGTGTCGGCATCCAGGGGGCAGCCTGGCTCATCAAGTGCCTGCTCGAATCCGAAGTCACCGATCGGCATGTGCGTTCTATCCGCTACCAGATGGGCGCGGCGCGATTCCCGGTGCATCGCGATCTGGCGAGCTTCGACTTCAGCCAATCGCGGGTCGAGGAGCGATTGATCCGCAGTTTGAGTACGACCGAGTTCATCGACGCCGCCGCCAACGTCATCCTGGTCGGAGGCACCGGAACCGGCAAGACGCATCTGGCGACCGCGCTCGGCGTCGAAGCGATCACCCGCCACGGCAAGCGGGTGCGCTTTCTGTCAACGGTCGATCTGGTCAATCAGCTCGAACTGGAGAAGGCGGCCGGCAAGCAGGGCAAGCTCGCCGAGCGACTGATGCACGTCGACCTGGTGATCCTCGACGAGCTCGGCTATTTGCCGTTCAGCCAGGCCGGCGGCGCGCTGCTCTTCCACCTGCTCTCGAAGCTCTACGAGCGCACCAGCGTGATCGTGACGACGAACCTCAGCTTCTCGGAATGGCCGGCCGTGTTTGGTGACGCGAAGATGACCACCGCGCTGCTCGACCGGCTCACCCATCACTGCCACATCGTGGAGACCGGCAACGAGTCCTTCCGTTACCGCCAAAGCAGCCAGAGTGCCAAGGCGAAGGTGAAAGCGCGCGAGCAGAGTCGGCGCGCAGCCAAAAGCGCCGGCGAGTTGAGCGAGACCGAGATGTCCGAGCCCTTCTGAGCGGCGCCGCGCGGCGGCAAGCGGCTATGGGCTACGCCCTTCACCGCTTCCCGCCGCGCACCTTCCTTGGCTAAACTTATCCACAGCCTCTCAATGACGAGCGGCTATCCACCCCTGGTCAAAATTCAACGCGCACGGGTGGTCAAATTTCAATGCGCGCGGACACACGTTGGATGAACCTCACCATGGGTTCGGTCAGGCGTGCCCGGGGATGCAGTAGGTAAGCCATCACGACGGTCGGAGTGCCAGCCAGTGGCCGCGCGGCGATTCCACGGTTCAGGTAGCCAGCCAACCTCGCAGACGGCGCGATGACGATGCCGTACCCGGCCGACACGAGCGTCAACGCGATGTCGAAGGAGCCGACCAGCTGCTCCCGATCCTGCAGCGCATCCCCGAGGACACGCTGCGCTACCACGCGCCACGGCTCGCCGGCCGTTGACTGCGCACGGATCAACGGCTGCTTGAGCACTTCGCAGCAGGGCACTTCCCGGTAAGCCAGCAAGTGCGAGCGCTTGGCCACTGCGATCGACAGCGTGTCATGCCATAGCGCCTCGCACACCCAGCCCGGCCACTGCCGATCCGCCGTGGACAGGGCGAGGTCGAAGCCATCCCCTGGTTGTGGTGCGGGCTGGTCATCGGCCGTGCCACCGATGAGGGCCGCGGCGATCTCGGGCTCTTCGGCGCGCTGCAGCGCGAGTACGTCGGCAAGCTGGGGCGGCACCCACTCGCCAAGGACCGCCACTCGAATTTCATTGGAGACTTCGCTCGGTTTCACGTCCAGCTTCCCAGGTATTGAAGAAGTCGCAGCGACAGCACGGCGGCATGAGTTAAGTTTAACGTGGTTTAAATCGTGACCAAGTTGGACGCTTTTGGCAATGCAAAAGCGTCCGATCCAAAGAGGCCGACCCACCGGCACTACTACGTACGAAGCGGAACCAGCCATCGCGTTCGGGGCGGCGGTGCGCGAAGAGCGAACGAGCCAGGGTATCGCCCAGGAGACGCTGGCCCATCTCTCAGGGATTGAGCGCTCCCACATGGGCAAGATCGAGCGCGGCGAGCATGTCCCGACACTCCCCCTCATCCTCAAGATCGCCCGCGCATTGAACTGCAGTTCCGCTCACCTGATGGCTCTCACCGAGGCCAAGCTGGCGGCGCTGCCCCCGTCGAAGTCCGCTGACTAACGCCGACCCGAGCGGCGGCTGCCTGTCTATTCCTGCTCGTTGCCATTCTTGCTCCCAAGCGCTGAATCTTCGCGCCCTGGGGCCTCCTTTGGGAGGCACAGGTAGGGATTGTCCGCCGGCACCTCCTGGAACAGCGCCTCGGGGCTCGTCAAAAGGTAGCCGTGCAGTCTCCTGGACTTGCGCGGTCCCGTGACTTCGCAGGTCCAGATGTTCAGCCCACCGACCTGCTTGCGATGCAGCCCCAGCTTCTCGAAGCGTTTCTGCGCCCACTGCCATCCCTCCAGCTTTTCCTGCCTGGCCTGCGCGGCGACCTGCAGGTGTTCCTGTGCATAGCGCTGGAAGACGCCGGGGCTGACCAGGTAGGCCGTGCCGGCGACGGTGTGCACCAGGGCCTTGGCGTCGTTGATGACGAGCTTTCGCGCCTGGATGCCCTGGCGCAGCCAGTCCATGAAATGCTCGCCGGAAGGTTCGGGCCGATCGTGGGGCGGCACCACGGGTGCGGGTGGTAGTACCGGCTCGGCCTCCGCTGCCGGGGCCGGTGAGGTGGCGGGCATCGAGGGTGCGGGCGGCACGTCCAGCAGATCGAGCAGCGTGCCCAACCCGTTGTCCTCGGCCACGGATACCATCGGCGTCGTGCTCGCCTGGGCGACTTCCTCGTGCTGCCTGCTGGTCGCCTCTGGCACTGCTGCCGGCACCTGCGGCGCTGGCCCACCTTGCTCCTGCTCGACCTGCACGCGACCTGCGAATGGCGCTGGCCGGTCGGCCGCTTCCCAGATCATCGCAGGCGACAGTTTCAGAAAGGTGAAGCTGTTTGACCAGCCCGTATCGCTCGTGACGGTGGCCTTCCAGATCGCCTTGCCGTCCGGCGTGGCCAGAACGATGCCATGGTCCTGCAGGACGTTGAACACCGCCGTGTTGTTCGACGGAATGCCGTCGATGCCCTGCGACAGCAGGTGCGCGCGCAGCTTGTCCGAGACGGTCTTGCTCACCAGCCAGAGTGCGTCCTGGGTCAGCCAGCCATCCGAAGCCTGGGGCTGGTTCAGCTTGAATTCCTCCCTGAGCAGATAGCGGAGGCCGTCCAGAAGCTTGCGCTGCAGCGCGTGCCTGGGTGCAGCCAGCGCCTTGCCGGGATCGCCGCCGAGTTCCTGGGCGACCGAGGCCTGGTCGGCTTGCATGACCAGCTCGCCGAGCGTGCCGGCGTGCTCGTACTGGCCGGCCAGGACGTAGAGCAAGGC
>JAGQRH010000059.1 GCA_020425605.1 Planctomycetota bacterium
GCGCTATCCGAAGACGCCGAAATCCCCCAATCGAATCAGTTGGCCCAGATGCACTACGGGCTGTACCTGCAAGGCATTGGCTCGGCGAAGCGGGCTTCGTTCGTGAATAGCCCGAATTTCAGAGACGGCGGCGGGAAGCCTGCAGCGGAGATGAGAAATGGTCAATCTTGAATCACTGCACCCCTACATTCTCCCGGAAGTCATCGGGGCGCCGATCCCTGCAGTGAATCTCGCAATCATCCGTGCGGCCCGTGAGTTCTGCGAAAAATCCCTCGTCTGGGTGCAGAAGATCCCGTCAGTTCCCGTGGCCTCGAAGGTCGGTTGCTATCAACTGTCCCTGCCGTCTGCAGACCTGATCCATTTGACGTCGGTAAAGCTGGACGGCATCCCCGTTCCGTCACTGTCAGACGCTTCTACGGTTGGCTGCTTGCACTACATGCAACCCGATCTTGAGCACATCGAATTGGTGCCAGTTCCAGAGATCGGGAGCGGCTACAAGCTTCTTGAATTGCGTGCAGCGTTAAAACCATCACGCAATGCTAATGAAATATCCGAATTCCTGTTCAATGAGTGGGCAGAGGCAATTGCATTTGGCGCCATGTCAATTCTCAAGCGCCAGAGGCAGTCATGGTCCGACCCGCAAGGCGCGATTGCCGACCGACAGGAGTTTGAACGGAAGATGTCCGAGGCAAGGAATAGAGCGCTGCATGGCCATGTAAAGGGCTCTGTGTCTGTTCGTCGAATCCCGTTTGGTGGCTGTCGTGGCTGACCAAGTAGAACTTGTCCAGAACGACACGCTTCCGAGCATATTTGTCGTCATCGACGCTGGCGAAGAAGCCGAGTTTCTGGATTTGACCGGTGCGATTGCTCGGATGTATTTCGTGCCTGTCGGGGAAACTCAGATCAAGGCCACAATCGTCGGCGAATTGGTTTCCGGAAGGTTGCTGACGGCTGACGACGGAACGGTCACGCTGGACGAAGCGCCCCCATACAACATTCCAGGCTCAGGCGGGCGAATCCGTTTCGATTGGTCCCCCGGCGATCTTTCTGACCACGGCTATTTTGATGGCGAAGTAGAGGTCAGTTTCCCATACGGCAATCTCACCGCATTCAACAAGATCCGTTTTTTTGTTCGGCCAGAGGCCGGATAAGGAGTCATCATGTTTCTCGCAACCTCTCTCCGTAGCGCACGCGCGACTGACATCGTCGTTCAGGCTGGGGCTGGTGCCAAGTGGCTGCTGTACAGCGGCGCCGTACCGGCTGCTGGCGGGGCGCTATCCGGGAATACCTTGCTCGCCACGCTGACCGCAGGCGCGACGATCGGCACTGTCTCGAATGGCGTCCTGACGATCGGCGCAATCACCCAAACCAATGCAAACCACGTCAATGGCACGCCGACATTCGCACGTCTGGTGACGTCTGGTGACGTTCTGGTCGGGGACTTCTCGATCCCTGGGGATCTTTCTTGGTCTGGTCAGGTGGCAAACGGCTTCGACGTGGCTTGGTCCGGAACCATTACCGAAGGCAACCAGAGCTAAACGATGCGCCAGTTCCTCGCCGCGCTGCTGTTTCTGCCGGTTGTCGCGTTCGCGCAGACAGTCGATACCACGACGCCGCTGATCTGGGTCGAGCATGATGTCGATCCAACGCCGTCCATCCTCAACGGCGTGCAGTTGGACTACCCGGAAATTTGCCAGCAACTGCCGGAAGTAACGAGCCGGCAGAACAATCACAGGCCCGGTACAGATTCGCAGACGTCCGGTATCTCAGGCCCCGGGCGTCTGATGCGGCGGGACTCGCTCGGCAACATCACGGTCCTGTTCGATTGCGCAACGGCTGGCCCCGGCGGTACGGAGCGCATGTGCGCCCCAGCAGACCCGCGCCTGTCGTTTGACGGCACGAAGGTCATCTTCACGCTCTACACGGGAACGGAGTGGCACAACGCCTGCAACAGCGGCAACAAGCTGTTGGCCGGGACGGGGGCGGGCGCGCACATCGCGGTGCATGACATTCCTAGCGGTATCACCACGGAATGGCCAAGTCCTGGCGCAGGACTGCACGATCTCACGCCAACCTGGATCAACCAGGGGGGGGTCGAGAAGGTTATTTTCGCCTCAGATCGGTCTGGCGAGTATCCGCCGTACCTGCCTCGGACAAGTCCTGGCGGTGTGCTGGACTACCCGAACCTGCAGGCGTACATCGCCGACGCGGACGGCAGCAATCAGGTGCGAGTCGGGCCGCAGGGCTTCACGGCCGACTACGGTTTCATGCAGTTGGAAGACGGGCGAGTCATCTATTCATGTGCCCAATGGACGCATGACCTTCCATACCGCAATACGGGCGCGATCTACACCAATGGCCCATCGACGCTACTCAATATGTGGTGGGCCTGTGCGTCCGACCCGTGGGGCGGATCGCAAGAGGTGCTGCTCGGCGCGCACGGTGGTGACAAGAAGGCGATTCACTTCTTCGGGCAGCGGTCGAATGGCGATATCTGCCTGAACCAGTATTACCGCGCGAACGGCCAGCAGGCAGCCGGCAAGTTCCAGTGCTTCCAGCCGAACAATTTCACGATCGAGGGGGCTCCGGTCGAGGAAGCCGCGAGCGCAAACGACGTGATGATGCCGCGCGACATCTACTACATGGCGTCATGGACGTACTCTGACGACGCGGCGAGCCGGTTTGATGAGACGGCGCAGAAGTATCAGGGGCGCGTGCGAGATCCGTTCGGGCTTCCCGGCAACGACCTGGGGTTTGTTTGGTGTCGCGGCACCTGCAACAACCAGGGCGGTTGGGAAGGCAACGCCGACATCATGGACAACAAGATCCGGTTCGGCCCCCAAGGCGGTTTCCAGGTGGCGGACCCGATCGGTACAGAAACCGGAATTTACAAGCTGCCTGCCGCGAATATCCCGAGCACGGATTACCAGAACGACCCGATCCTGATGGTCGATCGGCGCTACGTGTCGGAGTACGGGGCGATCTACGGCGGGCCGTATATCGACGTCTATGGTCAGGCGCAGCCCGACACGGTCGCGCAGCCGTTGTCTGGCGACGCGAACTGCTATCTGAACATCGCGTCGATGCAGTCCGACACGGTCGGATTCAAGGAACACAACGGCTTGTATCGGTGGGGGCATGACGAAGACCAGCCCTTGCTCGGCAAGCAACTGCACGGCGTCACCGACGCGGATGTGGCGGCAATCAGGATCTTCGAGGCACACCCGAACACGGTCAAGCCGAACAACTTCGCTGGCGATGGCAGTGTGCCGTTTTCCATTCCCGGGTATCGGAAGTCGATCATCGGGCAGGCGGATGTCGAGTCCGACGGATCGCTGAAGGTCCAGATCCCGTGCGACACGCCATTCACGCTGGCCGGGGTCAATACCGATGGCGAGGTCGTCAAGCGCGACATGATGGTCCAGTCGCTGCGGCCCGGGACCGTGCTGCAGTGTGCCGGATGCCACCTGCACAACGACGTTGATCCTCAGCCGGCCTTTGCCGGGACGATTGCTGATCTGAATCCTGCCAAGACGCTGACGGGGCCGAGGGCGTCCCTCGAATACTCGACAGATATCGCCCCGATTCTGAACAACCGATGCGCAAGCTGCCATAGCGGGGCGGGCGCCGCGGCCGGCATCAACTTCGCGAATGATGTCACGACGCGGACGATGATCGCAGAGGATTTCTGGCAGAACCTCAACCCGAACCCCGTCGCCGTCCATACCCCCGCCGAGGGCTACAACGGCACCGCGCAGTACCGGCTGGACCGTCCCCATGCGTCCTGGCTGGTCGATGGACTGTCGTCTGCCGGCAGTGCCATGTACTGGTATTTCAAGGGCGCGCGTGCTGACTACCGGACGAACAGCAGCACCACGGCCGACATGGACTACGTGGCAACGCACCCGGCTGTCAATGCCACGCAAACCGACATCGACACGATCCGCGACTGGATCGACACCGGGGTGTATTTCAACCCGACGATCGCGATTCCGGCATTCACTGGCATCACCACGCTGTCTGCGATCGACGACCTGTTTTTCATCCCGACCAACTTTGACATGATCCGTGGCGTGCTGACCGAGCGCGGCGGCGGACCTGTGGCGCCACCGAGCGGCAATCCCTACACGGGCGACAAAACCCCGCAGCAGCCTCTCGGCTACGTCACGATGGAGCCGACTCCGTTCCAGACGGGCGGCGGGCCTTCGGGCACCTGGGCCATTTTCAACGGATCGATCAATGTCGATGAAGACGGGCAGTCGGACGGGGGCTACTTCACCAACCGGCCGCTCACGGACATGGCTTGGTCGCTCTC
Source organism: Planctomycetota bacterium (assembly GCA_020425605.1). Taxonomy (GTDB): domain Bacteria; phylum Planctomycetota; class UBA8742; order UBA2392; family UBA2392; genus JACKID01. Next base: position 4,316 of record JAGQRH010000059.1, read on the forward strand.
GCGCAGCAACCCGCTGCTCGCCTCGAACCAACTCATCATCAGCTACCACAACAGCGCGACCGGCGCCGCGGCGTCGTTCCCGAACGTGGTCTATGCGCCATGGAAGCCACTGCTGGGCCAGATCGAACTGCGCTACACCGATGCCGAGATGTATAACGGCAATTACCGGGAGTGGCACATCATGTCGAATGACGGGGTGCGCTACCCGACCCGTCGAGTCGGCGCGATGATCGAGTTCCTGAATGCGCAATACCCGGGCCAGATCGATTTCGATGGACGGGGAATCATCCTCAAGGGCAACTCGATGGGTGGCGGCGGATCGATCCTGAACGCCATCACACTGGCGGCCCCGTGGCGGCAGTACGTGGCGTATGCGTCTGGCGGCATTGGCGGGCCTATCCCGAGGACACACCCTATCTACACGACGTGGCCGGCTGACGAAGGGGTCGGCAATGGCGGCTTCTGGGATGCCATCGACTTCAGAGAGATCATCGACACCAATATCATCGCCCAGAACATCTACTACCGGCACCGCTGGAGCACGGACGACACCTGGGGGCTGGGTCCGATGGAGTTCGTCAATCTGTGCGAGACGAAAAAGCTCGGGTGTGACTTCCAGTGGATTCGCAACGGACATTCTGCCGGCGAGCCCGGGTACAAGGCGCTTTTCCAGACGTATCTAGAGCAAGACCTGACAAACGCCGGGGCCAACGTCGATCATGACGTGACAGTGGATCGCGCCTTTCCTGCGATCACGAAATCGACCGGCAACTATCCGGTGGTGGCGCCTGGCGGGGTGTATGACGTGGCGGCCACTCAACTGGCCAGGTTTGATGACACGACCTACCCGCGCGGGCATTACAACGCCGGGATCTTCTGGGACCACCCGAACATCGTCGATTCCGCGACCGAGATCGTGTTCCCGCTGCAGTACGTGCCATGGACGTCGATCGGCACGGGCATTCCTGACCAGCCGGCCAGCATCACAATTTCGGTCACACCGCGTCGTGCGAAGAATTTCACGATGACCGACGGCGAAACGATCAACTGGAACTGGAACAACGGTGCATTGACCGGGTCGGCCGTCGTCGCTGGCGGCACGATCACGGTCGATGGCATCCCACTCACTGGCGGCGCCGGATATCAGAACCTGCGCTTCACGAAGCCGTAAAGGGGTCATCTGATGGCAATTACGGGTATTGCAAAAAGTGCTGAGGTCTTCGGGTCTGCGACGTCGCACACGCTCACGGAGCCTGCAGGATCTCAAGCTGGAGACGCACTCGTTGCGGTGTTCGGCTCCGTTGGCACGTCGGCGGCCTCGGCTCCGGCTGGATGGACAACGATCGCCAACATCGGCGCAACCGCCACGCTTCCTGGATTGCTGGTGGCGGGCATCGTGCGCGGTGCCAGTGCGCCAGACCTGACCTTCACCCGCGCGGCTGCCGAGCAGTGGGGCGGTACGCTGATGCGGTACCGTAGTGATGGCACGATCACGGGATTCGGTACGGCAACGACGTTTGCCAGCGACAACACCCTGCAGATTGCGCACACCCTGACGGGTGGCGTGACGACGAGCGTGGACAACCAGCTTGTCCTGATGGCGTCCTCAGTACGCAGCAACCCGCAGCATCTGGCAAGCGTCAATGCCACGGACCCTGGCACCGCGTCGAACGGTGTCGAGGACGTTGTCACGCTCCCACAGACGGGGGCCTGGACGACCCGAATGGACGTCGTCAAGATTGTCAGCGTCGACTTCGGCTACATGCTGGACGACGCTGTTCGGGCGACGGCGGGATCGACCGGCGATATCGTCTCGACTTACGACGCCAACACCCGCGCGACCATGGCCGCCTTCACGCTTATCGAATCAGGCGGCGGGACGGGATTGACCATCACGCTGGACGAGCTGACGCAGAATCGCGTGATCGCGGGCCACGGCGGCACGGCAGATGTGCCTTTCTCCGGCACGCACAACGGCGCAGACGGTGTCATCGAGGGGCAGATCGAGCGTGTTTCTGACGGCGCAATCATCGTCCCGTGGACGGCGCTTGGAACGAGTTCCAGCGGTGCGTTCTCTGGGGCGCTGACCTGCCCGCGCGTCGATGATCCCCCGGCGGCAAGATGGCTGATCCGCCGTGTTCGCCTGCAGGCAAATACTGCCGTGACGGACGTGTCGGCGAATCAGTTCGGTGTGGGCTTCTACTTCGGCCTGCACGGACAGAGTCACGCACAAGACCTGAGCACCAACGGAACGGGCACGCCAAGCGCGTTCGGCACACTGTTCAACGGCACGACATACACGCTGATGACATCCACCGGCGCGGGCATCAACGCGCTGGTCAATGACGTTGTTACCTACACCAGCGGCCCCGTTGCCTACGCAGACGACTCGGTTTCGGGGGCGAACATCTCTCGCTGGTGGGCGTCTGGCGCCGCAACCGTCGATGGCATTGCATTCATGGATGAGTGCGTGGCCGGCGGTGAAATGTCCGCCATGATTTTCTGGCAGGGCGATGCCAACACGCAGACCGGACAAACCTCGGCGCAGTATGAGGCGGAGATGGACGGATGGTTTGGCTACATCCGCAGCCGAACCCGGGCGGACCTGCCGATTATCGTCGTGGCCCTCGGCAGGAACCAGACCGGCAACACCGATGCGGCGTGGGAGGCCATCCGGGACGCGCACAAGCGCATGGATTCCAAGGCCAACACCTATGTCATCGATTCGTATGACGTCGAGCAGGGTGTGGATAACCACCACTTCTCGGATGCCGGCCTTGCGGTGCTCGGAAGCAGGCTGGCTCGCGCTTTGGGCTTTGCGCACAGCTACGCGGCAACGCCGTACTACAAAGGGCCGGCGGTCGGCTCGGCGACCATCGCCGGCAGCGTGGTGTCGGTCAATCTGACTCACAACGGCGGCTCGACGGTCACGCCGACGACCGGAATCACCGGCTTCGATGTGCTGGATAACGGCACTCCCGTCACGATCAACAGCGCGGTGCGAGCCACCACCAATCGAATCGATCTGACCCTGGCCGCTACGCCTTCCGGGACGGTGACGCTTCGCTACGCCTACGGCATGTACCCGGACGTGGCCGGCGTGGTGCTGGACAGCAACAGCCTGCCCCTGCAAACGACAGATTCGGATGTTTCGGTTGGCACCAGCGCGATTGGCACGCTGACGCTGGACCCCGTAGTCACAGGGGCTGGTGACGACGCTCCCGCACAGACCATCAACCTGACTGTGCTCACGGCGACATGGCCCAGATCGGTCGTGCTAAACCCGTCGGTGTCGTATGCCGGCGGCGGCGCAACACTCGTGATTCAGGACTCGTCCATCCAGGCCGGGACGGCGTATGTGGTCGTTCCAGAGGGCACGTCCGAAACCAATGCCCTCGGCGTCGTCCGCAAGGTAGCGACCTGACATGCCCGCCACCACGCGCCTATCAGCGAGCCAGCTATACCCTGGCAAGACGGTACTCGCGCCGTACTACGGCCACGGCGTACCGGCGTCCGTCATCCACGCTGCGCACCCGCTGTCCGTGCTGTGGAACGAGGTCGATTTCTACCTCAACAACAGCCAGCTTCAGCCGTCTGACGAGATCCGTGTCGAACTGCTGACGAAGCCGTCGCTGCCAACCGGCACGGTGCTGATGGACAGCTATGGAAACCTCTCTGTCGAGGGGGCGCCGGATGGCTGGCAGGGCAGCGGCACTTACCAGTGGCACGTGAATGGCGTTCTGCAGTCGTCTGGCACGTATGAGGTATCGCAGGGCGACGCCATTGGCACTGGCATCATCAATGCGACGACGAATGCAACTGCGGCCCTGTCCGGTTCCGTCACGATCGACTCGGCTGGCGTTGTCAATGCAACGACGGATGATGCCGTAGCGGCACTTGTAGGGGCGTCTGCTCCTACTGGACAGGGTGTCATGGCGGCAACGACGGCTGATGCTGTCGCGGCTCTGACAGGTCAATCCGGTGTCGTCTCGACTGCGGTCATGAGTGCCACCACTGGAGACGCGGACGCCAGCCTTGTCGGCGTTGGGGTCATCGCGCAGAACAACAAGGGTCTTGGGCGTGGTCCGATCCGCGTCAGGGTAACAGGGATGTACTGATGCTACTGACGAAGAACTTTCCGCTTGCAGAGTTCGAGTTCTCCCATACCGCGCTCATGCATGGGATCGACAACAACATTCCTCCGGAGATGTTCGTCAGGGCTCGCGATCTTGCACGTGAAATCATGCAACCGCTGCGTGACTTCGTCGATTCGCCAATTTCTGTCTCCAGTGGATACCGGAGTCCAGAGCTTGACCGCATCCTGAAGAATAAGCATCAGGGATGGATCAGTCACAGCCAACATACCAAGGGAGAGGCGGCGGACTTAAGACCGCCTTTCGGCTGGACAAACATCGAACTCGCACAGGTCATCATCAATCTCGGCCTGCCTTTCGACCAGATGATTGTGGAGCTACCCAATCGTGGGTGGCTGCATGTCTCCCATAGGTCCGGGAGGAACCGGAGAGAAGTCAGGACATGGCTTGGGGAGCCTGGCGTGTATCCGTTGGGGATCGTGCTTTGAATGAGCCTCCACGCCGACTATCCGATGCCGAGTTGATCAAGCTTCGACTAGACGTCGAGACCCATATGGCCGACTTCCGGGAATTCGTCCGTAAGGATGAGTCGTTCCGAGAAAAACTCGTGTCAGCGTTCGCGCATGACAAAAGCGGACGGCCGGATTTTATCGGACACAAGCAGTATCACGAGGCACAGAT
>JAGQRH010000005.1 GCA_020425605.1 Planctomycetota bacterium
ATCATGACGTTCAGGTCCATCTGTCCGGCCATCGCGCAAAGGTAGACCGTGTGGTCGTTGCCGAGCACCTGGTATAGCAGCTGGTTCATGGCCTCAGGATTCGACGGGTTGATCTTGCCCGGCATGATGCTGCTGCCCGGCTGAATCGGCTTGAGGCGGAATTCGTCGAGGCCCGTCGTCGGCCCGCACGAAAGCAACCGCACATCGTTCGTGATGCGCGTCAGCTCAACGGCCATAGTACGGATTGCCGCACTGAAGTTGCTGAATGCCCAGCGGCTGTTTACGGCCTCAAACGGGTCTTCCGGCTCGCGTACCTTCAGCCCTGTGAACTTGCGGATGTACTCAAAGGCCTTGGCGCGGTAGCCGTCGGCCGTGTTGAGACCGCTGCCGATGGCGCTTCCGCCCAGCGCAAGCTCAAGCAGCTTGTCGGCCGCCTGCTGCAGGTTCTCGCGCACATGCCGCACGCAGTTTCGCCAGCTCATGAACTCCTGGCCGAGAGTGATGGGTACTGCGTCCTGAAGGTGCGTGCGCCCGGACTTGATCACATCTTTCCACTCTTTGCCCTTGGCCTCGCAGGCGTCCTGCACGGCCTTCAAGCCGGCGTCGAGGCGCGGCATGGCAAGCAAGGCGGAGAGGTGCAGATTAGTCGGGATGGTGTCGTTGGTGCTCTGGCCGTAATTCACGTGGTCGTTTGGGCTGATCTTGATACTGGTGTCGAACTGCATGCCACGGTTGGCGAGCACCTCATTCATGTTCATGTGGATGCTGGTGCCGGCGCCGGCCTGGAACACGTCGATCACGAAGTGCTCGTGATGCTTGCCGTCTAGAATCTCGTCGGCGGCCTTGGCGATGGCGTCGGCAATCTTCTTCTCCAACACGCCGCAATCGGCATTGGCCAGCGCACTTGCCTTCTTCTGATGTGCGTAGGCGCGGATGAAGTCCGGCAGAGACTGGCCGGTCATGCCACTGACCGGGAAGTTGATCAAGGACCGCGCAGTGGATGCACCGTAGAGAGCATCCTTCGGCACCTGCATCTCGCCCATTGAGTCTTTTTCGATTCGCATTTCGGTCATTGTCGTACTCCCAAGGCCATGCGCACCTGTTTAGCAGGATGCTCGCCGTGCTTCCACACGGATGGTTGGTCCCGCTTGAGTTCAAGCCGTACCTGAGGGTCGACTGTTCGCCTGGCAGAGCAAAACCGGCTGGTCCCCTCGTTGACAGCGCGGGCCGGGGCCGCTATTCCTAGCGCTTCGTTCAACGGTGGAGAATTGCGGTGCTCAAGGCGACGGATCTGCGTAAGGGCAAGGTCATCAAGATGGATGGCAAGCTCGTGCGTATCAGCGATTTCCAGCACATCACACCAGGCAACTGGCGCGGCATCGTGCAGATCAAATACAAAGACATCATCACCGGCGTCGGCAGCCAGAGGCGGATTCGCCCGGAAGACAAGTTCGAGGACGTATATCTCGATCAGCGCAAAATGCAGTACCTGTACAAGCAGGCCGACAAGTACGTCTTCATGGACACCGAGACGTATGAGCAACCGGAATTGACTGAGGATGTCGTCGGTGATGCCTCGAACTATCTGCGCGAAAACGACGAGTGCACGATCCTGTTCTACGAGGGAGCCGTCGTATCGCTTGAATTGCCGCCAAACGTCACGCTCACGGTTGAGTACACGGAGCCCGGAGTAAAGGGTGACACCGTCCAGAACGTGACCAAGCCGGCAAAGCTTGAGACCGGGCTTGAGGTAAAGGTTCCAAACCACATCAACATCGGTGACCGAGTGAAGATTGACACGCGCACCGGTGATTTTGTTGAGCGAGATAACAGCTAGCGCGGCCACGAGAAGAGTCTTCGAGGCGGCGCTTATGCGCCGCCTCTTCTGTTTCGGCGGCTCGATCAAGGGTGGCCCGCGTACACGGTGGTGCGGTGGACCAGCAGGGCAGGCAGGAACATGTCATGCCGACAGCGCTTGAAACATCCGAGACGCAGCAGCCCGCCGCCGACAAAACGGCCGGGCGGGGCTTTCGCGTGTCGCACGGAATTGAGGCGCTGACGTTTAGAAGGGCCGCATTCGCCAGTGCCATGGAGGGCATGACCAACGGCATGCTGAGTCTAAACGCCTACGTCGCGCTGAAGGCGTTGGGCGGTGAGCGGGCAGGCTACGAAGCCGAGCTTGCAACGCTTGTGACCATGCTGCCGTCCGTCGCGATGTTGTTCGCGAGTGCCTACAACGCGGGCGGAACCGTGCGCCGACGCAGGGGCTATTTCCTGTTTGCCGCGGTGTTTGGGCGAATGGTGTTTGCCGCTGTCCCACTGATCGTGCTGCTGCCGGGGCTCGTGTCGCCTTTTGCGTTCGTCGGGCTGATTGCGTTTTCGTCACTGATCTGCGCGGGCGTGCCCCCGGCGTTGAACCAGGTGTGGGGCGCCAACTACGTGCAGGCGTCGCGGGGAAAGCGATTCGCGTGGATCAGCTCAGTCGGCATGTTCATGGTCATGGTGGCGTCGTGGCTGGCTGGCGAATTCCTGGACGGTTCCGCGCTTGTCCGTGGCGTGGCGAATTACCAGTTGCTCTATCCGGCCGCCGGCGTGTGTGGGGCGCTGGCTCTGGTCACTTTCTACAGCATCCGCGTGAGGTATGCGGCGGCCATTGAAGTGGCGGAGGCCCGTGATGCCAAACCGCTGCAGCGCCTTGGCAGGGCGTATGTTCGGGCGTTTCGCCTATTGAAGCGGGACCGCAATTTCCGGACGTATGAAATCGGCTTCTTCCTTTATGGCGTCGCGTTCATGATGCTTGCGCCGGCGGTGCCTGTGCTGTTTTCGCGCTACCTGCATGCGGACTACGCCGACTTCTCGCGCGCCACCGTGGTTACGTTGCAGTGCACCCTGATGCTGGTTGTTCCTTTTGTGGCCTGGTTTGCAAAAGGCAGACGCGTGACGATCGTGACGGCTTCGGCCTATCTGGTGCTGATCGGTTATCCGGCGGTCTTGGGCGTTACGGCCGCCACGGGGCAGATGGCTTTCGCATACGGCGCGTTCGTGGTGTACGGAATTGCCATGAGTGGCGTCCACTACGTTTGGAATCTGGGCCCGGTCAGCTTTGCAAAGGGCGGAAACCCGCTGCCGTACACGTCTACGCATACTTCGCTTGTCGGCGCGCGCGCCCTGGTTGGCTTTCCGCTCAGTTACGTGCTGATGAAGTTATTCCCCGACACGATGTGGCCGATTTTCATAGGCTCGTCGGTTCTACTGCTGATTGCCGCAATGATCATGCTTCGACTCGATCGGCGCATGGTAGGACAAGGGCTTCAACAGTTCGCCTGAATACAAACGGGACGCCGTTTAGGCGTCCCGTTGAGTCTGCATGCTGCCTTAGTCCTGTTTGCTGGGATGCTCCTGCTGATACTTCTGCAGGCGTTCCATGTACAGCGCTCCGAACGGGTCACCGTCGCCGACTTCGAAGTCGGTCCAGTCTTCGTGCGCGGCCGTGAGCTTCTTCTGGTCGGCGGGGCTGAGGATACGGCCGATGTCTTCCTTGTTCCGGGCCTTGATGTCGTTGATGGCATCCATGTAGGTGCGACCTTCGATATCGCCCGGAACTTTTTTTGCGGCCAACTCGAGAAAGATCGCCGTTGCATCTGACTGCTTGGCATCACCGTTCTGAATCTTGATCATTGTATCGATCAGCTCTTCTGCGAGGACTCGGCCGTCTTCCGTTGGAACTTCGAGCGTCTCGAGGATTTGTTGTTTTGAGTCGATGATGGCCTGCTTGATCTGGTCCTTCTCGCCCTGGCTGACCTGAAGGCGATCCAGAGCCTGCGCCAGGTTCTTGGTGGGGGCATTCTCGGCCTGTTGCTTGGCGAGCGCAGCGGCGAGGGCTTCGGGGTCCACTTCGCCGGTGCCGGCCTTGGCGACTTCCGCGCGGGCGGCCTCTACGGCTTTCTCTTCAACTCCGTCGATCTTCTTGCCTAAAGCATCCACCTTCGCTGCCAGATCGTCAGTGGGTGCGCTTTCGACTTCACCGAGACGGTTCTCGAGTTGCTTGATTCGGTCGGCAACGGGAGTGCCCGGTTTTCCATCTTCGCCGGGCAATGTGCCAATCTGTTTCTTCAGATCCGCGATGTCGGCACGCATGGTGTCGCGCTCGCTCGCCCAGCGATCATTCGCATCGTCAAAGCGCTTCTGCTGCGCCGTCAGGTCACCGCGAAGCTTCTCAGTCTCCGCAGAGTTGTCCTGGCAGCCGCCAAGCACCACGGCCGCGAGCAGTACTCCAACCAGTGGCATCAATCCCTTCATGGCTTCTCCCTGCCTTGCGATTAGGTTGTTCCTGCCATGATTGTCACTTCCCGGCTGCTGATTTCATTCCTTGAGTGTTTCAGGCTTGTACTCGTGCTCGCGGAGGTTTTCGGCGCGGACTGTCTTCATCTTGGCGCCGACGCGCAACCTGTCGACAATTTCCATGCCATCGATTACACGCCCAACTACGACATACTTGCCGCTGAGATTGATCACGTCAGGGCTGTTTGAGACGCAGATGTAGAACTGGCTGCCCTGGCTGTCCGGATGGTTGCTCCGCGCCATTGCGACGGTTCCGCGGAAGTGGTTTCGCCTGCTGATTTCCGATTTGAGGCGATAGCCGGGGCCGCCGGTGCCGTCGCCGTTTGGATCACCGCCCTGGATCATGAAGTCCTGCACGAACCGGTGGAATGTCAGCCCGTCGTAGAACTTCTTCTGTGCGAGGTTCACCAGGGAAGCAACGGTATTCGGGGCATCGTCCTCAAACAGCTCAATCACGATCTTGCCCGCCTCGGTTTCAAGCACGAGGTGGGGGTTCGTCTTCTTGGCGTCCTCTTCGCGATACTTCAGCTCATCTTCCCACTGCTCGGCGGCCTGACGCTGAAACTGAAGAAGCTGCTGTATCGTATTGAACTGGCTTACGTTCAGGTTCTTCGCTTCGTCCTTGATCAGGGCTGAATAGATCTCGACGGCGTTTTTCGAATCTCCCTGCCGCGCGGCGAGAGCCGCACGCTGAAAGGCGTAGTCAATCCGGAAGCCTTCGTCGTTCAGAAGCTCGGGGTGTTCGTCGACAAACTTGAATTGCTTGGACGCTTCTTCCGGGTTCCCTGCACTGATGCAGCGCTGCGCCCATTGAAGGCGCATGTAGCCCTCTGTAGCCGGACGATTCGCGCAGAGCTCCGATGCAAAGACTACATTCGCGTACTCGGCTGCCTTGTCGAATTCTCCATCGCCCAGCAGGTTGCTCAGGTAATCGAGATGTGCGCTGCTCTGTCCCGGGCACGCATCGATGTAGGCCGTCTCAAACTTGACGTAGTCGGTATCCACGCCCGGCAAGCCGCGCTGACGGGCGGTCAGAGAGAGCAGGTAGGAAAGGTAATGCGGCCAGACTTCCGTCGGATGTGACTCGATGCGCTCGGCCAGACTTTCCATCACACCAGCGTAGTCCTTGACGGCGAACTTGGCTTCGATGCCGCGCATGGCGTCGTAGCGTTCCTTCTCGGCCTTGATCAATTCGTCGCGCGGGTTTTCGTCCTCGTCGTCAACTTCCGGCAACTTGGCAAACTCGAAGCTGAGCAGCGACTTCGGGGTTTTGCCCGGGTTCTGCACATCCAATCCCGACGGGTACACGAGCGTTGCCGCTTCATTGCCCATCACCAGCCCGGCATGCCAGGTCTCGGCAAGCGAAGTGGGCGAGTTGCCGGGAATCAGGACATACCTCAGGTCGATCCAGATGGATGCGGTCCAATGGTCCCAGAACTTGATGTCAGAGGTTCCGACGAACGAGGGTTCGCCCTGAAGCCGGAGTGGCTCATCCTTGTTCTTGTCGTAGGACATCTCGATGCGGTAGGGCGGGAAGGAGCCTCGCCCATCCGGCAGCCAGATCGGGTTGGGATAGAAGAACAAGTGACGCCCGTGCAGCCCATCTACGCTAAGGATCAGGTCCACGCAGCTGCCGCGGCTACGCTGGCCATCGCCTGCGCTGTATGGAAGGCGAACGTCAACGTCCACACGCAACATGTCGTTCTGGCGCACAAACCTGGCGTAGCCCGCACCCCGCTCAAAGGGGATGGTGTATTGACCATAAGGCAGTTCCGCCTCAGGCTCTGCTTCGCCGTCGGGTTTCTCAGCTGAATCGTCGGCTTTGGGCGCATCCTGAGCAATGCCGGTCTGGACGCCGGATTCGTTGCCACCAGCCAGGATCCAGCCAACCAGGATTGCAGCAAGAACCGCCAGCAACCCGCCTGCGAGTGCTTTCCTCACAACTACCTCCTCAGTGCCCTCTACCTCAGTTTAACTTGCGGAATTGCCGCCGTAACCCATTTACGGGTTGGTACTTGTTTCCGGGACGTTGAATCGCTAGTTTTCCGGATTCAATGACTCGGTCGTGGAGACCGACGCGGAGAGAGTGGATCCCCTCGTGTCGGGTGCCTGGCGGAGAAGTACAAATGGATATGGATGAACTCCATCAGCTCATCGAGCTGATGAACGACAACGAGTTGCTTGAACTCGAGCTTGTCGAAGACAGCAAGAAGATTCGGCTGAAGAAGAAGTACGACGGCGGTCCCCGCGTAATTGCGGCACCTATGGCCGCGGGCCCGGTTGCGCAAGCGCCTGTGGCTGCGGCGGCTGCTCCTGTCGAGAGCGGGCCACCTGCCGGCACGGTAACGATCAAGAGCCCGATGGTTGGGACCTTCTACCGGTCCAGCAACCCTGAGTCGCCGGCTTACTGCGAAGAGGGCGACCAGGTCAGCCCCGACACGACGGTCTGCATTGTTGAGGCCATGAAGGTCTTCAACGAGATCAAGGCCGAGTTGGAAGGCACCATCGTCAGCATCCTCGTGGAAAACGGGCAAACGGTCGAATACGGCCAACCCATGTTCCTCGTCAAGCCGAGCTAGGTCGTCATGTTTTCCAAGATCCTGATCGCTAACCGGGGCGAGATTGCCCTGCGAATCATCCGCGCCTGCCGCGAGATGGGTATCCGTTCCGTCTGCGTCTACAGCGAAGCAGACAAGGATGGCCCATGGCTTGAGTTGGCCGACGAGACGTACTGCATTGGTCCGCCGCCCAGTGCCAAGAGCTACCTGGACATCTCCCGCATCATGGCGACCGCGGAGATCGCTGACGTAGATGCGATCCACCCCGGCTACGGGTTCCTGGCTGAAAACGCTCACTTCGCCGAAGTGTGCCAAAGCAGCGGAATTGCGTTCATTGGCCCGTCGCCCGAGGCGATTCGCCTGTTGGGCAACAAGGCCAGCGCCCGCGACCTTGCCGTGCGGTCGAAAGTTCCGCTGTTGCCCGGCACCAAAGACCTCGTCGAAGATGACAAAGAGGCGATCGAAATTGCCAACGATATTGGCTACCCGGTGATCGTGAAGGCTGCGGCGGGCGGTGGTGGTCGCGGCATGCGCGTCGCCCATAACGAGATCGCCCTGGTGAACGGTTTCCTGCAGGCAAAGAGTGAGGCGGCGACCGCGTTCAAGGATGACGGCGTCTACATCGAGAAGTACCTCGAACGCCCACGACACGTTGAAATCCAGATCATCAGCGACAGCCACGGCAACTACGTCTATTGCGGCGAGCGAGATTGCAGCTTGCAGCGTCGCCACCAGAAACTGGTCGAGGAAGCCCCGAGCCCGGTCATGACGCCGGAGCTGCGCGAGAAGATGGGCGAGACGGCCGTGCGCCTCTGCAAGGCGGCGGACTACGTAACGGCCGGCACGGTTGAATTCCTGCTCGATAAGAAGGGGAACTTCTACTTCATGGAAGTGAATACCCGCATCCAGGTCGAGCACCCCGTGTCAGAGCTGGTGACGCGCACGGATCTGATCCGTGCACAGATCATGGCCGCGGCGGGCGAAAAGCTGCCGTTCAGCCAGGAAGACGTTGAAGTACGCGGCCATGCCATCGAAGTTCGCATCAACGCCGAGGACCCGGACAACGGATTCCGCCCCTGCCCCGGGCGCATCACCGACCTTTTCGTGCCCGGCGGCCCGGGCGTTCGTTGGGACAGCCATATCAAACCCGGATACATGGTCCCGCCGACATACGACAGCATGGTTGCCAAATTGCTCGTATTTGCCGACGACCGGCCTAGGGCGATTGCCCGTATGCGCCGTGCGCTTGGTGAGCTGAAGATTGAGGGCATCAAGACCACAGCCCCGCTGCACCAGCGCATCATGAACGACGCCCAGTTCATCAAGGGTGACGTCGACACGGGCTACATCGAGAACGTGTTGCTGGCCAAGTAAGGCGTTCTATCCCGCTGAAATCGCCCGCGCTTGCTCCGGAATAAGGGGCATTGGAAGGCTGTTGTATTTGCGAGAGGCGACAGGAAAGCGAGGGCCCCATGTTCTTCTTTGATCTGGCAATTTATCTGGTGGTGGGCGCCGCTGTTCTGGCGCTTGGTGTCGGTACGGTTTCGATCGTGAGCGGCTTCCTGCGGCCAGTGAAGCCAATGTACGTCGAAGGCGATTGCCGCGACACGACCTTGGTGCTGCACGGGGAAGGCCCCCGCCGCGATTGTGAGTAATGGATGTCGGCGGTCGCGCGATACGCCGATTCCGGGGCGGCCTGCGTCAGGCCGCCCTTTTCGTTAACTCTTGCCGAAGCTTTGCTCGGCCGCGACTGCCAGCTCTGCCTTCTGCGCCAGCCGCTGCTTGAATTCCGGTGCGTACAGGACTCCCTTGCGGCGCTGCATGGCCGGGTCCATTTCATCCTGGGGCTGCTCAAGCCCGGTGCGGCAGGTCAGCGGGTCGACACCGCAGGCAAGGCAACCGGGCGTGTGGCCCGAGCAGTCCTTGGTGTACTGCTCAAGGCGTGAGCGCACGCGCTCATCCCAGAGGAACTTCTTGCTGGTGCCCACACTGAGCATGTCCCAGGGCAGGTATTCGCTTTCTGTCCGCTCGCGATGGATGAAGAAATCGGGCTCCACGCCGGCCTCGGCGCAGGCTTCGCGCCACAACTCAAGATTGCAGCATTCATTCCACGCGTCGAAACGCGCGCCCTTGCGCCAGGCGATCTCGGTGACCGTCGAAAGACGCCGGTCGCCACGTGAGAACAAGCCCTCCAGCCAGCTCGTCTCGTAGTGATGCAGCTTCAGCCGGATGCTCTTGTGCTTGATCAGTGAACGCAGCAGCTTGCCGTGGCGTTCCATTGTCTCCTGGCGCGCCATGGGCTCCCACTGGAAGGGTGTGAAGGCCTTCGGGACGAACAGGCTGACGGTCACGTTCAGCGTGAAATTATGGCGCTTCATCTGCCGCGCCATGGCGGCGATTTCGTTGAGCAGATCGGCCGATTCCCGGATGTCGTCTTCCGTCTCGGTGGGCAGGCCGATCATCATGTAGAACTTGATGGTCTTGTAGCCTTCTTCAAGCGCCGCGCGGGCGCCCTCACGCAGGTCGTGTTGGGTGATCGTCTTGTTGATCACCTTGCGCAGACGCTCGGAGCCTGTCTCCGGGGCCATCGTCAGGCCGGCCTTGCGGACATTGCGTGTGAGGCCCGGCAGGTATGTGAGCTGCTGGTCCACGCGCAGCGAGGGCAGGCTGACGCTGATGTGCTCGCCCGCGAACTCCGCCTGGAGCGCCTTGATCATCGGCACCAGTTGCGGGTGGTCGCTGCTGCTCAGCGACAACAGGGCGATCTCGTCATAGCCGGTCTGCTTGACCGTCTCGCGAGCCAGTTCAACTACGCGCTCGGGCGTGCGGTAACGCTGCGGGCGATCGATCATGCCGGCCTGGCAGTAGCGGCAGCCCTCAGTGCACCCGCGCATGACCTCGATGGTCACGCGATCCTGTACCACTTCGACAAACGGAATGATTTGCTTCGTTGGGTAAAACGTGGTGTTGAGGTTGGCGACAGCGTTCTTCTTGATGCGAACGGGCAGGCCGGCGATCTGCGGCTTGAAGGCGCTGATCGTGCCGTCGGCTGCGTACTCGACGTCATACAGTGACGGTACATAGCAGCCCGGAATCGCCTGCGCGCAGACGGCGAGGAACTCGCGGCGCGAAAGCTCAGCCAGCTGCTCAGGCACGGCCGCCATCCGCAGCGTGTACGGCTTCTCAGCGTAGACGTCTTTCACACTGAAGTCCGTCGAAAGCCGATATTGCTCCAGCAGCGAGAAGGGGAGACGCCCGTTCCAGACGCCCAGCAGGTGCAGGAATGCGGGCAATGCCTCTTCGCCTTCGCCAAGCAGGAACAGGTCGATGAATTCTGCCAGCGGCTCCGGCGTGATGGCGCCCGTGCCGCCCGCGATGACGATCGGTGCATCCTTGGCACGGTCGGCAGAGTGAAGCGCTATTCCGCCAAGGTCGAGCATGTTCAGCAGGTTGCTGTAGCTCGTCTCATTTTGGAGGCTGAAGCCGATCGCGTCGAACTCTTGCAACGGTCGATAGTTCTCAAGTGAATATAGCGGCAGCGCGTTTGCACGCAGCACGGCCTCCATGTCGAGCCACGGCGCGAAGGCGCGCTCGCAAACGAACTCGTCGTGCTGCTCGTTCAGCAGGTGATAGAGAATGCGGAAGCCCTGGTTGGACATCCCGATGCCGTAGGTGTCCGGAAAGCACAGCGCGAATGGCACGCGATTGTCCCAATCCTTGCGGATTGCGTTGACTTCGCCGCCCATGTATTGGGCCGGCGTCTTCACGCTCAGTAGGTGGCCGCGAACCTGTTGCAGTACGTTTTCCATCACGCCGCAAAGTGTACGACCAATTACGGACTATAACAGTCCGGTACAAGCAGTGACTGAGACGGCGGGGGCGGTCGTTGGGCTGCTTTCCGGCAGCGGCGTGGGGTCCTCTGCGGGTTGCATTCAACGGCGCCCCCGCCGAAGCAGGTCGATGTATATGCAAGTAGTGTGCCAGCGTGCAGGGCGCAATCGGCGTGGTCGCCTCTCTTGTGAGTGTAGAGCAAGTACACATAAGAGCACCCTGGTTGCCAGTGCGCTTGAGATATGGACCGGCTTCGCATAGCTTCCGTGCATGGCGAGCATCACGGTTCTCTATTTCGCACATCTGGCAGAGCGCGCGGGAACGCGCGAGGAGCGCATCGACGTTCCAGGGGATGCGACGGCCGGGAGCGTTCGCAAGTTCGTCGAGGATCTACATCCAAAGTTGGTGGGTGCACTCGGCGCATGCCGTGTTGCGGTGGACGAGGAATTCGCCGCCGACGAGACGGTCGTGCATGACGGCCAGACCGTGGCGTTCATTCCGCCCGTAAGTGGGGGACGGACATGACCGACGGCCCGAGCCTCGACGCGCTACTGCCCTTGGACATGGCCCACAAGGCCGAGACGATTGGCGTTAAGAAGGCTGCTATCGATGGCCTCAGCATGTTCGCACTGGCGGTGCTGGCGGGTGCGTTCATCGGCATGGGCGCCCTGTTCGCGACGACTACATGGGCGGGTGGGGGACTGCCGTTTGGTGTGTCGCGGCTGCTGGGTGGCGTGGTGTTCAGCCTTGGGCTGATCCTGGTGGTGATTGCCGGAGCCGAGCTGTTCACCGGCAACAATCTGATCGTGATGGCCTGGGCCGCGAAGCAGGTCAGCAGCAAGCGACTGTTGCGTAACTGGGTGATTGTCTACGCCGGTAATTTCGTCGGCTCAATCGCGACGGCCGCGCTGGTTGTGCTGAGCGGGCAGTACCAATTGGGCGGCGGCGTGGTGGGGGCGAAGGCGCTGGCGATTGCCGAGGCCAAGTGCCAGCTCGATTTCGTGCCCGCCCTGTTCCTAGGCGTACTATGTAATGCCTTGGTGTGCCTGGCGGTCTGGCTCAGCTTCAGCGCCCGCAGCGCTACCGACAAGGTTCTGGTGATTGTGCCGCCCATCGCGGCATTCGTCGCCGCGGGCTTCGAGCATTGTGTTGCGAACATGTACTTCATTCCGATGGGCCTGTTCATCAAGCAGTTCGCGCCCGATGTATTCTGGTCTGCCGCCAATACAAGTCCGGACGCATTCCCCGCCTTGACGTGGGCAGGCCTCGGCCGAAACCTTCTGCCGGTCACACTAGGCAACATCCTCGGCGGCTCCGTGCTGGTTGGCGTCGTCTACTGGTTCATCTACCTCAGACCCCGCAAGAAAGCAGATGTATGAACGACCCACGGATGCCATCCAATGCCGAACCGCTGATGTACCGTATGCCGGGCGGCTGGTTCAAGGCTTCCAACGCCATCGTAGTCGACAACGTTACGGTGGGCGAGGGCAGCAGCATCTGGTTTGGCTGCGTGCTGCGCGGCGACATTGCGCCGATCGAGATCGGCAAATACACCAACATCCAGGACCTTGCATGCGTGCACATCGACCCGGAGAGGCCGAACAGGATCGGCAACCACGTCAGTGTCGCGCACCACGCGCTTTGCCACGGCGATGAGATCGGCGACAACACACTGATCGGCATGCACGCGGTGCTGATGGGCGGCAGCAAAATCGGCGAGGGCTGCATCATCGGCGCAGGCGCGATCGTCACCGAAGGCAAGGTCATCCCGCCCCGCAGCCTGGTTATGGGCATTCCTGGCAAGGTCGTGCGTCAGGTGACGGACGTTGAGGTCGAGAGCAACAAGTGGCGCGCCATGACCTACTTCGACAACGCCACGCGCTGGTACGAGCGCAACTCCGGCGTGCCTGACGAGCCCCTTGGAATGGGCCCGGGCCGCTAGAGTTCGTCAATGCTCGGTGGTGGTGCCGTGCGTTTTCCCAGGAAGACGCTGATGCCGAGAAGCAACAGCAGCACTACCAGCAAGCCGCCTATGCCGCCCACGAGCAGCGTTGTACTGACGATCGGGTCGGGTTTCGTTTCCGGGCGTCCGGGTTGGGGCAGTCCTTTGTCAGCAAGTGTCCAGCCCGACCAGAATGCAGGCGCGGTGTCCGGGTGCCTTCCCGCCTCCAGCCCTTCTTTCAGGTACTTCAGCCGGCTTTCGCGCCAGTTTTCAGCTTTGCTGCACAGGTCGCGATAGACCTTTTCCGCGGCCTCGCGCTCCTCGAGGTTGCCAAGGTGCACCCCCAGCAGCTGTTTCAGGCGCTTAGATGCCGGCGCACCCGCTACGCGTGAGGTTGCGCCGTCGTCAATCAGGTCGCAGATGCACAGCCAGGCCATGATTGCTTCTTCGTTGCGGCCCGAGAGCGTCAGTGCGAGCGACAGCGCGTACATCAGATCCACGTCCAGCTCGCGGCCGTATGAGATCTGGCGCAGCAGGGCCTGAATGCAGCCGGACACTTTATTCCGTGCCAACGCAGACTCTGAGCGCTCGCCGGCAAACGATGCGTCCTTCAATCCGAGCAAGTTGGGAAAGACTGTGTCGGCGCCCGGCTCGTATCTTGCGCCGCGCTTCAGCCATTCGATCTCGATCAATGCCCACTGCGCGTCTGTATTGAAAGGGTCGTCCTTTAGCGCCGCCTCCAGCAGTTCAGAGGCCTGCTTGAGGTCTGCAGGGTCCGGCTGTGGAGAACTGAGCCAGCGGCGTTTGAGGCAAGCAACCTTGTTGGCGACTGCGCGATACGAGTGTTGTTTGGCCGTGGCGGTTCTTTCGGGGCGAATGGCGTCCGCAAGCCTGCTTTTCCAGTCCAGCAGGATGATGGCGTCGCCGTACTCCCCCAGGCGCATCCGGGAGACTGCGGCGTCGTCGAGGAGGGGCAGAGCATCCGCCACGGCAAAGATCTGGTCAGGCGTCGGCACCTGGCCGAGGTCGAGCAGGCGTAGTGCAGCAAGTTGCGGCTCAATGCGTTCCAGCCGTGCCCGGTAGTATGTATCCGGAAGGCTGTCATAGCGCCCGGAGATCGTATCGAGCACGCTGGGTAAGGATTCGTCGGATGGGCGATCGCGGTCCCAGACACCGGCGTGCAGCGGCATTGACAGGCCAATCACACATGCAAGCAGAACCAGGCGGGGTATCATTCGTCGGCCTCTGCATCGTCATGCTGCATGCGCGTTGTACCGGCGTTGATTCGAGCCTTTACCAATGCGCCGAGAATCAGGATGCCTGCGAGTACACCCAGCGTAATCCAGGTTACGGAAGGGGACTGCGCCGACTTCGCTGTTTCGGGTGCAGGCTTCGCTGCGGGTTGATGGGTCGCGGCGGCGGGCGGTGGCTCCGATGCCGGGCTTGCGCCCGGGCGTGTCATCGAGGGAAAGTCTTCCGCCGGGGCCTTGAAGCTGTCCCAGAATGTCGGGGTGTCGGCATTTGCACCGGCAGCAATCCGTTCTTTTGCGTACTCCGCACGCGCCAGCTGCCAGCGCAATGCGTACGCTCTGCGTGCGTCGTACTGCTGACGGATGATTGGCAGGTAGTCGTCCGAGACTACCTTTACGGGCACGAGTACATCGGCCATTACCTGGCGCAGGATAGTGAGTGGCTTGATATCGGCGATTTCGACAGCGCCGGCTACGCGCGAGTGGTGCCCGGTCTCATCGAGTTCCCATGCCCGGAAGCGGGTGTAGGCGGCGAGATTCTGGCGGCCCGTGACGACGTAGACCATGCTCAGTGCGTAGATCGTGTCGAAGTTTTCCCACGCCTCGTCAAAGCTCAACAGATCAAGCAGCGTTTGCTCTGCATCGCTTAGCCCACGATCGGCCAACTCGCCGTTGTCTTTGCTTTCGGTCTTGTTCGTGAAGTAGCGCAGGTCGAGAAAATCCGGCAAGTAGGCATCCGGGTCAGCACGCCGGGTTGATTTCGCCCAAGCGACTATGTGCGAGTAGATCTGGCTGTGCTGGGAGCCATGTGCCGCAGCTTCCGCGATCCGCAGGCACTCCTGGGGCGTAAACTCGTCGGATCCCCCGCGCCACCAGGCGGAGAGGGCGATCCGGGTCTGCAGCTCTTTGACGCTGCCGCCGTCCGGGTCACTAGCACTGGAGTTCGCCAGGGCATCGATCGTCTGTAGCCCCAGTGTCCATTGGCCGGCTCCGGCATATGCGCGGGCCAGCTCCAACTGTCTTTGGGGACTAACCGCATCATCCGCCGTCAGGGTCTCGATCCGGGCTTGCCAGTACTCGCGGGGTTGCCGAAGAATCCGGCCGGCAATGAGGTCCAGCACTTCGCTGCCGGCCTCGTCGGCAAGTGAGTCTGGATCTGTCGGGCAACACGCCGACACGGGACCTGCAGCGAGCAATGCCAGCAGCAGAAGGACCAGCGCGGCGTATCGGCGGGCTATTTCCATCCGCATTATCCTAGCAGGCGAGGCTGCTACGGGTAGCATCGTGGCACGGGTCTCAGACAGACGGAGAATTCGATGCGAGCCATACTGGGCATGCTGCTGCTGGCGCTGGCTGCGCCACTGTTGGCGATCGATGCGTCCAACGTGCTGATCGTCGCCAACGAGAAGGCCGAGGGCAGTGTAGACATAGCAAACTACTACTCTGAAATGCGCGGCGTGCCTGCTGACCAGATTCTGAAGATCTCCGCCAGCGAGAACGAGGAAATCACCCGCGACGAGTTCAACAAGGACATCTGGGGGCCTGTGCAGAAGTATGTTCTGGCCCACGACAACATACTGGTGATCGTGCCTACTCGTGGCGTGCCGCTAAAGGTCAAGCAGCTGGCAACGGGTCCGAAGGAGGCGTTCAAGGGTCGGGACTTTGCCAGCGTAGACGGCGAGCTCGCGCTGGTTCGGTTTGGGGACTATGACATCGACGGCATTGTCGAGAATCCCACTCTCGACAGCAAAGAACACTACACGCTTGAGTCCAAGATCGTCGTTGTATGCCGGCTGGATGGTCCAACGGTCGAGATCGCCAAAGGGCTCGTCGAAAAGGCGCTGATTTCTGAAGCACTCGGCTGTCATGGCGAGAGCTTCCTCGATACGCGCGGGTTGACCAAGGACGACGGCTACACCCAGCGCGACGACATCATGGAGAAGGTCGAGGACTCATGGAAAGCGGCCGGGTTGCCGTACGTGCATGACACCAAGGGGCCGGTGTTCGACTTGTCCGAACGCGCGGAGACGCTGCATTACTACGGCTGGTATGCGGGCAACCCCGGGGCCTGGAAAGGTGACGTCAAGTTTCGTACGGGCGGCATCTGCGTCCACCTTCACAGCTTCAGCGGATCAACCGTGCGCAACATCAAGGCGAACTGGGTTGCGCCCCTGCTCAATTGGAACGCCACTGCAACATACGGAACCACCTATGAGCCTTACACAACCGGCTTTCCCTATGAACACATTTTCTGGGACCGCCTGGTGAACGGCTGGTGCTTCGGTGAGGCCGGGCAGGTCGCCAACCATCTGCTCTCATGGCAGGCCGTCTTTTGCGGCGACCCCCTTTATACGCCCTATGCCGACGGCTATGTCGAGCTGCACAAGCGCTACCACGACGCACTCATCGCGCGACTCGTGCCCAACAAGGATGCACCGACTCCCATTGATGAAACCGGGCTTGGCTTGCTTGCCTCGGTTCAGAAGTTGCTTCAGGCTCGTGCGGACGGGATCAAAGAGTTGCTGCGCAAAGACCCGAAGGCTGCGCTGGATGCATTCAACGACCTGCGGTTCCTTGTGTCGGACATGGAACTGGGTGGGTGGCTCAGTGAGCTATCGGGCCCGTTCAATGCAGAGCTTGAGCGCCGGTTCAGCGCAATCAAGAGCCAGATCAAGGAAGACCTGACCGATACGGCCGAGTTTGAAAGGGCCCTGGTCGACTGGAAGGGACTTCCAATCTACGAAGACCTGGAGAAGTACAGGCTCGAGTTGGTTGAGGACCAGGAGAAAGCTGCTTCAAAGCTTGTGAAGAAAGCAGAGAGCTACCAGAAGTCCAAGCGTTGGCTTAAGGCATGGTCAGAGGCCTCCCAAGCCGCTGCACACAAGTTTGCTCAATCGGCAGTCGATGCCCAGAAAATCCTCAGCGAACTGAAAGCTGACGCTGATGCCCTGAAGGAAATGAAGGAAGACTCGGACAAGGAACTGGCGCCGCTAGTTGAGCGAGCACAAAAGGACCTCGACAAGAACAAGCCCGACCGTGCACTCAAGACGCTCGGGACGGACTGGCGCTGGTGCTACCCCGAGAGTGACCAGTACAAGGCAGCCGAAGCATTGGCCAAGAAGATCGAAGAAGCACTCGCAAAGGACAGCTAGTGTTTACGGGTATAGTAGAAGCCGCGCTGCCGGTCCGCTCCGTGGAAGACGTTGACGGAGTCAGGCGAGTGCACGTGGACCTCTCATCTCTGAAAGGCTCGTCCTCGCTCAAGCTGGGCGACAGCGTTGCGATCAACGGTTGCTGCCTGACGATTGCAAACATTGACGGCGCGCGCGCCATCTTTGAGGCAATTCCTGAGACACTCGGGCTGACCAACCTCGGTGACTTAGTGAGTGGATCAACCATCAACATCGAGCGCGCGCTGATGGCAGGCGCAAGGTTCGACGGGCATTTCGTTCAAGGTCATGTGGACCAGGTGGCGGAGGTCGGTGACATCAGGGAAAACGAGGGCGAGTGGCGAGTTCGCATCGACTGCGGCCGAACGTTCGCGGACCAGTGTATTGCCAAAGGAAGTGTCTGCGTCGACGGCATCAGCCTTACGATCGCGGAGCTTGACGATGACTGTTTCGTAACCGCCATAATCCCTCATACACGGCAAGTTACCAACATCCGGGAGTGGAAGGTGGGCACGCGGGTGAACCTCGAGGCCGACTTAATCGGCAAGTATGTGCGTCGGCAGTTGCAGAGAGATACGACCAGCTCGGTTGATGAAGACCTGCTGCGTCGCGCCGGGTTCATAGCGGGCTAGCACGGAGCCCCGATGGGCCATCTGGACGAATACAACCGCAGGCCGTCGTCTGACACGACAATGCGCCGGGAAGTCCCGGTGACCACCCAGGTTGCGGTCACGTTTGGCGGTTTCTTCCCGCAGTTCGGCGCCGCGTTCTTCACGTTTGGCATGATCTTCTGGTGGTTTTTCGGCGCGCAGGCGGACGTCACTTCGTGGTACAGGTTTTCCGGCGATCTCGTTCACGTGCAGGGAACGACCGTATCCTGCACGGATACCGGCATGTCTGTTGGCGGCAGCGACAACGAACGCGGTACTCCCGTATACCGAACCGTGTACGGATACGAGATCGAGGGTGGTGCCTACCACGAATCAGAATGCTACGGAACTGGCCTTAGCTTCTCGCCGGGCCAGGCGGTCCCCGTTGAATACGTCGCGGGCGACCCGACGACTTCCCGCATCGAAGGCTCACGTAAGAAGCCCTGGAGCGCGTGGGTGTTGTTCGTCGCCGTCTTCCCGATCGTCGGCCTGTCGCTCCTGGTACTCGGAGTACGCTCAAACCTGACGAAGCTGAAGATCATGAAGTTTGGCAAAGCGACGCGGGGGCGCTTGGTATCCAAAGAGCCCACGAATACACGCATCAACAACCGGACCGTCTACAAGTTCACATTCGAGTATGAAGACGAATCCGGAAACACCCACCAGGTGTCCGACAAGACGCACATCACGGGCCTGCTCGAAGACGAAGAGACGGAGCGGCTTTTCTACAATCCAAACAGTCCCGATGAGGGCTTGTTGGTGGATGTTCTGCCCGGCAAACCTCGGGTGGATGAACACGGAAACATAGGGGCCGCCACTGGCGCTGCCGCGTTTGCCCGGGTGTTGCTGCCACTGGGGGGCACGGCTGCGCACATGGCGGTCGGCGTTCTGTTTTACTCTTCTTAAATGACTCGCCAGGGCGCGCTGTAGACGGTGATCTGACCGCCAACGGCTGTGCTGACTATGCAGAGGTAGTACTCGTTTGCGATCTCAATCGCGGCATTGCTCGGAGGCGCGGCAGTGATTGCCATGCAGACCCCGGCCCGCGCCAGACGCATGGTCATTTGCTGGGTCAGTCCGAAGTTGGCAAGGGCAATACGATTCTCCGGGGCGACGCCGGCAATGACCAATTCGCCAAGCGCCCGATACATCGCGTTGATGCGGTGAAAGCCTTCGCCGTAGCTATGGATCTCGCCGTTCTGGGCGAATGCCGCCAGATAACACATACGGTCACTACTGCGCAAACCCAGAAACAGCTTGCGGAAGCGTCCCGCCAGTTCGGTTACCTGTTCGGGCGTTAGTTCCAGTTCTGTGGTTACACGTCGAGGGAACTCAGGCTCGGCGAGCCTTCCGACAGGCGCCGTAATGGCGCGAGCCGATAGCTGCAACCCCGCGTCCTGCGAAACGGTTACGCGGATGATCAGATTCTCCAGGTCCGTGTCGATCGCGCAGAAGTCGTCCTCGCGGTCGATCACACCTTCGCCGATCAGCCAGCCCACCACCAGGCTCTTCACGCGATGGGGGGCGCAGTGCAGGCTTGTTTCCACGTCATTGTTGACCAGGATGCGGAATTCGGCCTCTGCGGGAACGTACTCCACTGCCGCTTCGCCCACGTGGGCCTGGTCGATCTTGATGACCTCAACTTTGGAAAGCCCGGTTGTGGTTTCGCTGCTCACGACTGTCTCCGGTGGGCGGATTCCCCGTCGCTTTATCGGACGCATCCAGGCGGGAGCTTCAGTCAATTCACAAAGCTTGCTTGGGGGCTTTTGGGCGGCTAGAAGGTGGGTCCATGGAATTCGAACCCTTCCAGTACATGCGCTACGCCAAGCGCCTTGAGTATGCCGACGGCATTTTCATGGCAGGCAGCGGCACGAGTAAGCCCAAGCCGGGCGTACTTGAGTTCAAGACATCAGACCTGAGTATCGAGTCGCTGTGCAGTAACTACGGCGATCCGCGCAACGTTGCCTGGCTTGCTGAGAAGTATGCAACAGGCGGTGAGCACGTGGTCATGACGGCCGGAAGCAGCGAGGCCAACTTCCTGGTGTTCGCTTCGCAGCTCAGCGCCGGCGACAAGGTCATCATCGAAACGCCGGGCTACCCACAGTTCTTCAGCCTGGCGAGCCTCGTCGGCGCAGAGGTCGTACCGCTGCCACGTCGATTCGAGGACGGCTTCCAGCCGGACATGGACGAGTTTCGCAAGCTGCTGGATGATGGCGTGCGCATGGTCGTTTTGACGAACCTGCACAACCCCAGCATGGCACGCATGCCGCGCGAGATCATGGTGGAGATGGCCGCCGCCGCCGCCAAGGTTGGCGCTCTCGTGCTGGTGGACGAGGTCTATGTCGACCACCTTCGGCCTGGCGACGGCGACGAGAGCGCGTTCAGCGCCGGCGACAACGTCGTTGTGACGAACAGCCTGACAAAGGTTTATGGTCTTAGCGGACTGAGGTTCGGCTGGGCCGTCGGTCCCAAGAACCTGATTTCAACCATGCTCGACCTGATCGACGTGGTCGACCCCGAGTTGCCCACGATCACGCAGAACATGGCGCACCACGCCTTGGAGAACCTCGCACGGCTGCGCCCCATTGCGCGACGTCTGCATGAGCAGAACTGGCCGGTCGTCAAGGAATGGGCTGACTCTCGCGACGACATCGAATACTTCCATCCGCCCGGTGGGATTACGCTCTGGATTCGCGTGAAGGGTGTGAGTGAAACCGGCAATCTCGCAACGGTCGCGCGGCAAGACTACGGGGTGCTGGTTGTGCCGGGCGAATATTTCCAGTCGCCGGGATGGCTGCGCATCGGCTACAAGATTGAGCCCACGGCCGTGCGTGAAGGTCTGGCGCGCCTGGGCAAGGCAATCGACGATTTCAAGTCTCAGTAGGGTACGGCATGTTCCTCGGGCCTACCGGCGACACTCTGTTCTACAAGCGCCGGGTGGACGGCTTGGATACGCTATATGCGTTTCAGCCTGACACGGGAAAAGTCGAAGTACACGCCCAGATCGCGTCGAGCGCCGAGCAGCTTCGAGCGTGGCCGACGCATAGTGGGCAGATCGTTGTCTGCAACGGTTGGCCGCGGACGCAGTCTGGTCTCAAGTTTCGATTTTATGACGCGAAGCGAATCTCGGAGCTCCTGCAGAAGCAGGCGTCCAACCTGAACGAGGGCCTGACGGATGTCCCGGCCCTGTCCGATTTCAGGCTCGAGCGCAAAGCCCTGCCGGTGCAGATCTTCGAGGCTATTCGGGGCGAGCAAGTCGTGCTGCCAGGCTTCGGCCCCCAGCTTGAAAGCGATGACAGGCAGCTTCCTGCGCTGTACGAGATCGATGGAACGTCTGCCTCATACCGGCTTGTGCCCCTCAGCTTTCTAAAGAGTACAACGATTCCGGGGTCGCTGGTGGAAGAGCCCGGCGGCGCGAGGCGTTGGCTGACGGTGGGGGACTCGAACCATCTGTTCGTTCTTGACGCAAAGACACACGAGTTGGTCGGCGATGTGATCTGGCCCGCGGAACAGCAGGCACTGGCCCGGGTGGTCTTCCACCCCGTGCGCCCTGAGGCGTGGATCAGCACGCTTTCCAGCATCTTCGTCTACGACCGCGAGCGCCTCACGCTGATCGGCGAGATCCCGGTAGAAGAAGAGTTGCGCTGGCACCGGGGCGAGCGCGTTCTGGGATTTGTCGGGGCGGTGTCATTCAGCCAGGACGGCGCCCGCGCGCTGATTGCGCGACCGTTGTCGGGCGACCTGCTCGAGGTCGACGTTGTGACCCGCAAGCGCCTGAGCCGCGTTCCCGTCGTGATCGATCCCCTCGAGTTGTGTACCGCCCCAGGCGTCGGCCGCGTGTACATGCAGAGCCTGCGCAATGGCAATGTAAGCTGGTTTCCGTACCGGTAGGGATCAGCCCCACACGGAGGGAACTTCTGCCGCGCAAATTCGTTCGTACGTATCAGGGAAGAGGTCTGACTTGAAGCTGCGCCTCGCCGCACGAATGAAGCGCCTCGGCCGTCGCCTTGCGGTGATGCCGGTTCCGACGCGTCTGGGTTGGTACTTCCTGGGCGCCTCCATGCTCCTGTTTGGCGCCGGCAGCTTCTATGGCGAGAACAGTTTCATTCTGCTCAGTTGCATCCCGATGGCGCTGGTTTGGGTAAATGCCGTTGCCGTGTGGCTGAACATTCGAAAAGTCGAATTCAAGCGACAGGTTCCGCGTGAGACGCACGCCGGTGAAAGTGTCGACGTGCAGCTGCTTGTGCACAACGCGGGCGTGATTCCCCGCTTCGCGCTTGAATTCGATGACACCAATCTGCCCGACCTTTACCGCGACGAGTCCACGAACATTGTGATGGCGGTCAGCCCGGGATTCGTTCAGCGGCCTCACTACACGGCCGTGTTCGGGCGGCGCGGCATGCATGTGATGAGCGATATGCTGGCGACGAGCGCTTTTCCGTTCGGGCTCGTCCGCATGACCCGCCGGTTGGACTTCCGCAACGAGGTGCTCGTTTACCCACGGCCCGCTCGCCTCTCGCCGGGATTTGAAGAGCAGCTGATGCGCACCGCCCGGTTCTTCGGCGAGTCGTCCGTCGCGAACCGGGGGCAGGAAGAAGTCTATGGAGTACGCGAGTACCTGCCGGGGCAGAACGTCTCGCGCATCCATTGGCGTACGACCGCGCGTACCGGCAAGCCGATGATCCTTGAGCTTGAAGGTCGCCAGGACGCAAGCTTTCTGCTGCTCCTCGATACTTCACCGATCGGAGACCCGGGTACGCTTCGTCAACGGCTTGAGTCCGCGATTGGCCTGGTGGCCGGCCTGACCTACTTCCTGACCATGCAAGGGGTGTTGTTCCGCTTCGCATGGTATGGGTCGAGTCTGAACTCAAGCACGCCTGGCCGTGGGGACGCACACTATCACGCGATCATGGAGAGACTGGCACTGGCCGGCTTCTCTGAAAAACGCCTAGGCGACTGGGTGGATCAGGTTGGGGTTGGTGTAGGCAACGAAGTCCCCGTTCTGATTACGCTTGGACCGAAGGAACACGCGGAGGCAAGCCTTCGCCTCGGTACCGGGGCGATCGTGATCGCGGCCGGCGCGCCGGACTTCAAGCAGTATCTGCGGTTTGACCAGTTGGGTCGGCGCAGTGTCGGGTCGTCCGAGCTCGATCAGGCCGGTGTGAGCCAGAGGCGAAAGGCGGTCCAGTGAACGCCGGCGCGCGTGAATCGATGTATTCGGCACTTGCACGGTTTTCGGGGCTGGTACTGGTCGTCTTGTGCGTGCTCTTCCAGCGGCGCGGCTTGATGGACTGGAGCGAGCTTGTCTTCCTGGGCCTGTGCATTGGCCTTCAGGAGACGTTCCTGCGCTTGCGAATTCTGCAGCGCTTGCGGACGCCGATGCTGGTGTTCTACTCGATGATGCCGCTGATGCTGGTGTTGTATCACGGGACGGAAATCCGCTCGCTTCAGGGCGACTTTGTTCAAATCGTTCTGTACACGCCTCTGCCACTCGTGCTTGTGAGCGTGCAGATCATGGTGCTGTACGTGCGGGAGAATTCGCGGCTGGTGAGTGTGGTGCTGGTGCTCGCGCTGTTCTCCACTGTAATCGGCGTGCGTCGCCCCATGGATGATGCGATCTGGCCCTGGCTGGCTGCCATTGGCGCGGCGGCCTCGCTGTTTCTGATGCTGCAGCATCCGGGAATGTTGTTTCACGGCGTTTACATGAATCGTCGTCGAGGGACTCTGCCTCCGTCCGGGCGGCCGGGTGGGATCATTCGCGGGTCGTTCTTTTCTGTGCTACCCCTTTTCACGATGAGCGTGCTGGTCGCATCGCTGTTTTTGTATTTCTCGATTCCGCGTCTTCAGGCGCAGAGTGACGGCGAAGGCGGTTACACGATTGGTGTGGACCCGGGCAACACAGGTGGCGGCGTTCAGCCGGACAAATCCCGGCAGCCGCCCGGCAACCAGCCGAACGATCCCAACAACCCGCCTGATCCGACGGGTCCAGCGACGGTGTCGGGCCTCTCCAATGGTGTCGACCTTGGCGACTTCGGCGAGATCAAGCGCTCGACCACCCCGGCTCTTGATGTTCGTTTGGTTGCACCGTCGCGCGACTTTGTGCAACAGGTGTATCTACGGGCGTTCGCGTACGCCAACTTCGACGGCGAACGCTGGAGCCCATTCGAAGGCAATGCTTCGTTCTCACGTGAGATTGCGGCCGGGCAGCGTCGCGACCTCCTGGGCGCGCCGAGTTCCAGAATGGCCGGCTGGGTGGACCGGCGCTATCAGGTCACTTTGAAAGAGGCGGGGGTAGGTGCGTCAGGGCAGCTGCCGATGCCGGTAGAGCCACAAGCGCTCACGAATTACGCCGAGCCGCTGTACTACAACGGCGTTGAGAACAGCGTCCGGGCGCCGCAGGCGAAAGCCGGAGACAGCTACGATGTGTTTGCACGCCAGCTGGTGTCTTCGACGCAGCAGATGAAGGAGGCGCTGCGGGGAAGGGGACCGGCCGGGGCACCTCGCCCCTCATATCTTCAAGTGCCGGATGAGCTGAAGCGTCAAATCCAGCTTCGGTTCGGATACTACGATCGATTCGCCGGCGAAGTGCAAAGCCGCGACTACGGCGTGTATGCAGCCGCCAGCGATATCGTGAACATGTTTGCTGAGGCAACGCTGGCCGGCAGCGACACAAAGGCGTGGGTCTATTCACTGGACTTCCGCCCCGAGCCCGGACCCGACGCGATCGCACGTTTCCTCGACACAAAGGCTGCAAAGCCCGAGCGCTTCGGTCACTGCGAATACTTTGCCACGGCCATGTGCGTGCTGCTTCGATGCTACGGCGTGCCCGCGCGCGTTGTCGCCGGGTTTCATGCGAGCAAGCCGAACGATGATGGCGTCTTCGAGGTCACGGCCGCGTCGGCGCATGCGTGGGTTGAGGTCTATTTCGACAATTATGGCTGGCTGACATTTGACCCGACACCACCGGACATCAGCGAAGGAAATGGCGAAACCGATCCTGCAGTTGAAAACCCCAATCACACAGAACCGAAACAAGATCCCGACGACCCTGACGAAGCTTCGGGCGGCGGGGAAGCGCAGCCGAAGGACTGGTTCAAGCGCTACGACGGAAAAGTGCAGCAGGAAGTGTTTCGAAACATCGGTGGAACGGTCAAGGAAGTCGTGAGCAGCGTGGACGGCTTCTTGTCGAGGCTGATGGCTTGGCTTCCCGACTGGCTGTTTCCAACGAGTGGGATCTTGCGTGCGCTTTGCGTTTTGCTGCCTCCGGCCGTCCTCCTGCTAGTAATGCTGCTACTTCGGCGCAAGCGCAAGAAGATTGAAGCCAAGGTACTCAAACAGATGGGCGAGGGCGGTCGAAAGCGTGAGCGCAGCCTGTACTTCCAACTGCTGTTGCTGCTTGCTCGATACGGGTTTCAGAAACGCGCAAGTGAAACGCCACGCGAATTCGCGAGCCGCGTAATGCGCAAGGGAGGCGATCAGCACAAGCCGATCCAGGAGTTGACGGAAATCTACTACGCCCTGCGGTTTGGACGCGAGGGCGAGATGGAAACGGATTTTAAGCGCGCACTCGCGAAGTATTCTTCTTCACTCCGCGGGTTGGACCGCGATCAGCGCTCTGGCTCTTCGGGCTCGGAGGAGTCTCCTGACCCTGCGTAGGGAAGCGGCGTCGGAACCAATACCAGTCGAACAGCAGCAATGCGCCGGCCAGCAGTGCCAGCCAGGGCCTGAGGTCAAGGTCCCTTCGTTCGCCCTCTCCGGAGAACTCCTGCAACCACTCTGACATCACGGCTTCTTCGTACACAAAGGGGGCGGTCAGCTGCAGGTTGGATTCTCCGGCGTCAAGAAGGCTGACACCAAGCAGGGGCAGGTCGGTGTCGCCGAGTCCGTCGAACCGGTAGATACCAGTGCTGTCGAAGTGAATCGCGCGGCCGGGGGATCCGGCCTCTCTCTCAGTTCCGTCTGCAGGTCCGTATTGGAACTCTCCGCGACCAGCGAGTTCTTTGACCTCAACTGTCTGTCGTGTCGTAACAGCTCCTCGCGGCATCGGCTCACGCACTCTTCGCACGTAGTCAAACCAGTTCGCCCAGAAGATCACGAATGCGAGCTTGCCGGTAAAGCCGGTGGCGTTCTCATCCAGGTTGAACGCAAGCAACAGGTCCTGCAACTCGTTGTCCCGGGTCAGCGTCGCGATGGCCGTCCCGGCGCCAGCCTCGAGCACCGGCCTGATGTATCTGCCCGTCTGGATTGAGAACACGCTCGGGATGCGAATGTCCGGCGATCCTGCCCCGCGCCACAGCAGGCTGGACGTCGGCCGAGTGGCGGCACCAGGGACTTCGATCGGTTCGCCAAAGTCTACTCCCTTGGGTGCAGCCAGAGGTCCCAGGTAGGCCGCTGGCAGGCGCGGCTCTGCTCCGGATGATGCCGCATCGACAAACACATAGGCGGTGTCGCGGTCGGCTTGTGCGCCAGGCGGGAGAAGCCGAATGACACCCATGGCATCCTGGATTGCCTCGGTGGCCTTGGTCAGTGCGGGAGGCGCATCCCCAGTGATGAGTACGTCCTGCACCGGCAGGCGGCTGTAGCGCAGCCATGCCTGGTTGTCGAGTTCCAGGCCGTCGTCGAGTTTCAGGCGCAGCCTGTAGAGGCCCGGCTTGATCCCGCTGAACGTGATGGGCGTTCGTACGCCCGGTTGAAGCGTGAGGTCGCGGGCATCGACAAGCTCGCTGGTGGCATCGGGCAGACTGCGCTCAAGAACTACAGGCACCCTGACGTCGCCCTCCGCCCCCGAGAGATCGATCCCGAAGAAGAGGTCAACCTCGGTGGCCGAGATTTCACTTAGGCTTGCCGTGACGATACCGGCGTTCATCTTGGCGTTGCCGGCCGGAACTAACCATGCACCGGCCAAGTCCCCGGGCGAGTGATCGCTTATCAACACCACCCGGCGCTTGCCGCCGTCGGTTAGTTGGCCCAGTGCGCGGACAAGGGCGGAGTCCGAGGCTCCGAATTCTTCGGCAACCAAATCCGCCAGACTGCCGCTGGCCACGGGGCCATCGACATCCGCAGCGGTGAGCGCCCGCAGGTTTCCATCCCAGGCGAAGACTGTGAAGGGGCTGTTGCCCGCGGCGGAGATGACATCGTTCGCGCGATCGCGAGCGAGATCCATGCGGGTGCCGCCGGGCTCAAACGCCGACATGCTTGCGGTAACGTCGACGACAATGGTGACGGGGACGCCGCGCTGCTCTCCGCCGGGGATCCTGAATCCCGAGAGCGCCAGCACGAGTGCAACGAGTGACAGCAACATCAGCAGAAGTGAGAGCGAGCGCTGCAGTCGCTGAAACGGAGAAGTCGCTATCTGGGCCTTGGCCACGCCCACCCACAGAACGACACTGGGGACGCGCTTTCGGATCGGCTTGTGGCGAAGCATGTACAGCAGCAACAGCGGCCCAATAAGCAGGCCGAGCCAGAGTGCCGCGGGGCTCGCGAACCAGTTTCCCATCCAGGCCTGTTCTTACTTATTCACGCCCAGCGCTGCCGCAAAAGAAACAGGCAGCGCCGTAGCGCTGCCTGAAGACTTTGCCTTGGCCGCGTTAGCGACGGAAGCTCATGACAACTACCGTTCCACCCTTTGGGTGCGGGCGCATGGCCAAGTCCGGCATGATCTGCGCGGCGGCCGGGAAGTACGCCCGCGGGTCACCCTGCAGGGTAGGGCCAGCGACAATGAACTTGATCTGCAGGTTGCGGCGCGCAGGCAGGAACGCCACGGCGTAGCTTTCGTAGATGCGTCCCTGGTAGCAGTTCTGGAGTACGCCCTGCAGGATCTGATCGAGACCCTGCTTGAGTTGATTGTAGTCGGCTTCGCTGTAGCCGGAACGACGGCACATGGCGCCGAGGTACAGGTTGAAACCTTCACGGCACTCCGGCGTGAACGCCAGCGTAAGCTGGCTGGTGGCCGGTGCCAACTCAACGCCAAACTGCGGGTCGACGACGAAGGCCGTCGCGCAAGACGGGCACTTGTAGCGCCCGGTCTGGCTTACCTTGAATGATGCGCCACAGTTCGGGCAGGCAACGACCTGAGGATTGTCGCGCGAAGGCGGAGTCCACTGGCCCGTACCAGGTCGCCCGTACTGGCCGGTCGGCGGTCGCTGAACGCCCCCGGTCTGGCGACGCTGAACCTGTCCAGTCGGCGGTCGCTGCTGTGCGTATTGCGGCTGCGGCTGCTGACCGGTCGGCGGACGCTGCTGCTGAAACTGTCCAGTCGGCGGACGCTGCTGCTGTGGCGGCGGTGGTGGAGCTTGCTGGGGCGCGGCCTGTGGAGCAGCGGCAGCGTCGCCACCCTTGCTTGAGGCAAGGAAATTCACGGCCTCATCTTCGTTGGTGAAGATGCGGAAGAATGAGTTCAGACCGAGCATGTCGAAAACGACTTTGACCTTGGGATGTACGCGGATCAGCGCGAGGCCACCACCAACCTTCTCAAGGTTGTCGGCCGTGGCAACCAGGCTGCCCAGGCCGGTCGAGTTGACGTACTTGATACCCTGCATGTCGAGGACGAAGTTGGTGTAGCCGTCCTCCTGCAGCTGCTTGAGTTGAGATTCAAAGGAGATGACTGTGGTGGCGTCAATGGCGCCTTCCACAACGACCCGGGCCGTGTTGGCCAATGCATCTATCGGCGTGATGTCGAAACGTAGATCGGTCAAGGGTGCTCCTTGAATGCTGCCCAATGTGCAAACCGCTCAAATCGCAAGTTATGCACACCCCCAACATGGGGATCGTTGATCAAATTCAAATTAGACCGAGGTAAGTCTGGCTTGTCATAGATACATCGCATGCCACTTAGCGTCAACCGCAAACGAGGGTTACGAGATTTGCCAGAACTCGACAAGATGTATTCGCTGACCTTGTCACGACCGCACGGTCTACTACAATTCACTTTAGAATCGACGACCGTCCTGCTGGCTCTGCAACGCTAAACATTTGAGACACTTCGGCTTGTGCTGTGCGTGCATTCAAGACGAAAGGTGTTGCCATCGTTCTGTCTTCATTCTATGGATTGCCGGGCTCGCAGCAGAGGGCTGCGCCTTGACGCCGGATAGCTGAACCAGGTTTCGCCAAATGGTGGACATCCCAGACGACGACGAGAAGAGTACCGGCCAACACCGGCGCCCGCCTCAACCGCCACAGCGTGTTCCGACCGGCCAGCAAAAGCGGCCGCCGACGGGCCAGAATCCGCGTACCCCGACAGGACAACAGCAGCGCGTACCGACCGGCCAACACCCGCAGGCTTCGGACCGCAAGAAGACCGGCCCGGTGGGGGGGCCTGGAAACACGCAACAGCGCAAGCGTTCAACGCAACTACTGTCACTGGAGCCGCCCAAACGCAAGCGTGGTCCGCAACTCGGACAACAGAACAAGCGACTCGACAGCATGGGCGGGCCGGCGACGAAGTCGCAGCGCAACCGCGTGCTGTTTGGTGGCATAGGCCGCGAGAAGTCTGGCCAAACCGACATTCAGCCTGCTTCATTGGGCGGCGAGAGCGCAGCTGGTCAGCGGCCAACGCTCCGCAAGCCGGGCCAGGGTGGTCCAGTCGATCTCGGTGCGAGAAATGCATCCCCTGAGGTGATGGGAGTCCGCCGGAAGGGTACGGCGCGAATCCCGAAGCCAGGTGGTGGGATTTCCGGGGAAGCGCCCCCGCTGGAGAGCATGGGTTCGGGCCGGAGGCCGTCCATTGATCCCGGTCCTCCCGCGCGTGACAATTTGCCGCCCGTAGTGAACGTACCGATTCCGCAGCCTCGGCCGCCAGCGACGCGGCAGGCGCCGCCTACGTCACCCGGCAATCGCGGCAATACGCTTGCGGGCGTCAGCGCAGAAGACCTGCTCGGCGATGAGGGTCGCGCGGTGCTCGAGAAGATGCGCCGTCGTGAGCAAGAGTCCCGCCAACAGCCGCAAATGCCCCAGCAGGCGCCACCACCGCCCGCGCAGCCAAACCGTCCGCCGCAGAGTCGGCCGTTGCCGCCGCGGATGGAGGATTCCAGCCGCATGGCATTCCAGTCCGCCGAGTATTCGACGGAGGGTGTAGAAGAGGCAGCGCAGGATGACGAGTTGGCTCCCCAGGGAAGCTTTCTGTCAGGTCCTACTCGTCAGATCCAGCGCAATGTCGTACAGACACCGATGCCCGCGGAAGAGACATACGGGGATGAGCCGCCACCGGACGACCTGGGGTATGAACGCCCGGTTGACTTCGGCGACAGCGGGTCACGTGCAGATTCGCACGAAGATGGTGGGTCAGAAGAAGAGCCTGTCGCACGCGATTCGGCCGCGCATGACGAGATGGAGCAGCGGGCAGGCTACCTGCTTTGGTTGCAGGGTGTGATTACGCGCGAAGAAGTAGAAGATGCGCTAGGCGGTGAAGAAGACATCAGCGATTCAGTACGCGACCTGATTGCGGAAACGGCCTTTGCCGATCAGACAACGCTCTACCGCTTTCTCGCTCGTCACGAGAGCCTCTCGCCGGTTGATCTTGAGCAAGTGGAACCGACGGAGCGCGCCCTCGCGACCCTGCGTCCTGCAATCGCAAGGGCCTACAAGGTCATTCCGATCGATCGGATTGGCGACCTGCTGTTGGTTGCCGCGGCGTTCCCATTCGATCCAAAGCGCCTGTTGGAGCTGCGACGATTGACCGCCAGCAAGGTCAAGTTGTTTGTAGTTACCGAAGAAGAAGTCGACATGGCGCTCATGAAGTATTACCCGGGTGGTCAGGCGACATTGCGCTCGCCCAAGCCGGCCGGGATCGATGAGCCTGCGGATGATGAGCAAGACGAGTCGTCCGTGACAGGTGAGGGTGACGCGCTTGAGAACAACTACGACCCGACGCTCAGCGGAGAAGATTCCGGCCTGTACGCGCCGATCGATCCAAACGCCGCGAATGGGCCGCCCAGCGATGTAGAAATGAGTGAGCTGGACGAGCAGGCGGCCGTTGGCAGCAGCGGTGACCTTGACGAGTCAACACTCGGCGGCGCGCCCGACAGCGGCGCATTTGCAAACGCCACTACCGACCCCGATGTTGAAGTTCCGGAAGAGATCAGGGACAGCGGGGAAGGCGAAATCGACACAGGACCCGAAGAGCTGGATCCGTTCGCCTAGGATTCCCGCCCTGTCCTGCAAGCCCGCCTTGTATTACGCTAATCAGGGGACGGGCCAACCCGCCGGGAAAGAAGCCTAATGGCGCCTGACGACAGCAACGAATTCTTCGACCATCTCAGCCAGCCAGCAACGCCGAGACGTAATCGGCGACCCTCCAGCGGAGTCGACAAGGCTGCCGGTGATTTTAGCAGCGTTCCAGATCCGTTCGGCGATGACGCTATAGCGGAGCCGCTGCCACCAGCTGATAGCGCCCCCAGGTCGGTGCTGTCAGAGCGAGGTCGGGTCCGCACTCGCGCGCCGAAGGGTCCGGGCCTCAGCCCGGGCATTCCCCAGATTCGTGAAGAAACCAACACGCGTGAAGTACCGCGCAGCGGCGTTGTACTGACGCCCAGCGGTGTGAAGCGAGTTGCCGATGAACCGCCGGTTGCGCCGGTCCGCAGGGTGACGTCGACGCCGGTAGATATTCCAGAAGAAGAGGCCGAGGACTTCCACGCTGAGAGTCGTGATCGAAACGACCAGGATGACGTCAGCTGGGAAGAGTACGCTGCTGATGGCTTCCCCGCGATGGCCGCTGAGGAATTCGGCGTAAAGGTCAAGACGACAGATAGCGGCCGCGTGGTTCCTGTCGGTGTTCGTGCCGACCTGACTGACGAGGCCATGAAGGGCAAATCCATCAAGGGCGGAGGCGGTCGCAAGCCACGTCCGGCCAATACCAAAGCCAAGGCTGCGCCGCAGGGCCCGAAGTCGTTCTGGGGCAAGGTCGGTGATAGCCTGCGCCTGAGCAAGCCGGTTCTCGACGACGAGTCCGAGCTGGATCCGGAACCTGACACCAGTAAGCCCGCGAAGGGGTTCGCGCGCTCAGGCAGTAAGCCGCCCAGCAAGAAAGGCGCGCGCAAGAAGACCCCGCTCGGGATCGCGTGGGGCGTAGTGGTCGAGGTTGCAAAGATCCTGATGCTGGTGTTGCTGCTGAGGGCTTATGTAGTGCAGGTAAGTCAGGTGCAGGGACCGAGCATGGAGACCACGCTTGAGCAGAATGACCGCCTGATTGTCGAGCGAATCACCCCGATGATCCTGAACAACGAGGACAAGTGGTGGGTGAGCTGGATGCCCGGGTTCATGACGCCTGAGCTTCAGCGTGGCGACATCATTGTCGTGCGGAGCCCTGAAGACCCGGGATCCGAGCTGGTCAAACGCCTCATTGCGCTACCTGGCGACACCATCAAGTTCGAAGACGGCAAGCTGTTCCTGAAGCCCGCCGGCGTGAACGATTTCGCGGAGGTGAAGGAAGACTACCTCACGGCCGAAGACCTGAAGCGTGAAGATGGTACATACCGTGCATACGCGCCCGGCGACCTCGGCGATTACATTGATGAAGGCGACGAATTGGTGGTGCCGGAGGACCGGATCTTTGTGATGGGTGACAACCGCACCCACAGCAACGACAGCCGCCGCTGGCTCGAGATCGACGTCCGGCGCACAGAGCCACCGGGCATCGACCGCCTGTGGCTGCACAAGTCCAGTCTTGAGGGCAGAGTAATCTTCCGCATCTGGCCGAGCGACCGGATCTGGCCACCGGTCAAGTAACGCCTGTGAAGTAAAATGGCGCGCCCCGAGCTGTTGCTCGGGGCGCGCTTCATTTGCGACAGGAGCTAACTGCCGATCGCGGCGCGCACGACTTTCAGTGTGCCATCGAGCAGCTCTTTGGCTTCCTTTTCGTAGCCTTCGGCACGTGCCTGGTACTTGGCCTTGAACTCGGTG
Source organism: Planctomycetota bacterium (assembly GCA_020425605.1). Lineage (GTDB taxonomy): Bacteria > Planctomycetota > UBA8742 > UBA2392 > UBA2392 > JACKID01. The sequence goes on from JAGQRH010000005.1 coordinate 32,638, forward strand.
TCCTTGATGCCTGGCAGGTTGATGTACATGTTGAGCACGGCCGCGTTGATGCTCGCAAACAAGGCGAGCGCTCCACAGCCGCAGTCGCTGATTGCGTGCTTGTTGCCGATCCTGGCGATCTCGTAAACCTGTCGGAACGCCTTGACTCCAAGCTCGGCCGTGGCGTCGGGTGACAGCGTCGCGCCCTTGAGTGCTTCCTGCATCACCCTGGTCCGCTCGGCCTTCTGCTCGTCTGTATCCTTGGGGAGCTTCATGGCGGCGCCGAACGCGTCAAATGCCATGGCATCCTTCTCAAACATCGCCAACATGGGCTCGCGTGTTGGGGTGAGCTGGTTCATCGCTTCTTTCACCTGGCCCTCAACCTCTGCGTACTTCTTTTTGCCGATCGTCAGATTGCCCACCATCTCGCCTAGCGCGATGCCCGTGGTGCCCAGCACAGCTGCAGCTGCGCCTCCACCAGGAGTCGGCGCTGCGCTTGCAAGGTCGGCCGCAAAGCTGGAGATATCCTTCAGGTATGAAAAGCGTTCCATGTCGTCCTCTATTTGTTGGAGAGCTTGATTTCAATGACCTGCTCAGCAGGCGCGAAGCCGGTGAGCTTGAGGCGCTCGACCACGAAGTCGTTGACCTCGCCCAAGTCTTCAAGGGTGCCGTGCAGTTGTTGCGCGCATACGTTCATGGCGTCCTGGGGCAGAAGACCCACGACTTCGCTGTTGCGAACGGAGACTCCGACCTCCTTGGCCAGTGTTTCAATTCGCTGATAGGCCTGCGCTGGTGATGTTTTACGGTAGTCCACCAGGTTCATGCTGACCTGCACACACTTCTCTTCTTTCAGCTCAAATCCCATCGCTTTGACACCGGGCATGCCACCATCTTTCTCCCGGATTGCCTTTGCTATCCGCTTGGCCAACTTCACGTCCGTCGTGTCGAGGTTGACGTTGTATGCGATCAGGAAGAAGCGTGCGCCGACCGCCGTTGCCCCGGCCGTCGGGTGGATCTTCTCAGGCCCGAAGTCCGGCTTGCGATCCGGATTGGTGCCGATTTCGTCACGCAGACCTTCGAACTGCCCGCGGCGGACGTCTGCCAGGTTGCTGCGCTCAGGAACTCGTGCTGCATCTCCGTACAGGTACACCGGGATATTGAGCTGCGAACCAATGCGTTGTCCAAGGGCCTCTGCGAGCTCGGTGCATGTCGCCATCTCGATGTCGCTGATCGGGATAAAGGGGATCACATCAGTGGCGCCCATCCGTGGATGCTCGCCCCAATGATGATTCAGATCGATCAGCTTGGCAGCTTTACTGCAGGCTTCAAACGCTGCATTGCTGACCGCCTCCGGCTCACCGGCGATGGTAAACACGCTGCGATTGTGGTCAGAATCCGCCTCATAGCCGAGCAACCGTGCGCCTTGCACAGACCGAATGCTCTCGGCAATTGCCTCAATGACATCCGTGCGCCGGCCTTCACTGAAATTGGGCACGCACTCGACGATCGGCATGACGGCTCCTTGGTGGCTGGATGCGGCCGGGAGTATGGCCATGGCGGCCACTGGTCGCAAGTTAAGGGCGACTGGCGAAGAAACTGACATTGGGTAAACTGAGCGTCGAAATCAGGGGGCGCGCGTGTTGCCGGACATCTGGAAGAAGTTCTTTAAGGACGAGCGGTTCAACCGCGATTCGTCAAGGCTGACTCGAAAGCTGCGCTCCCTGCGCCATATGGGCTCTACCAAGGTCCAGATTGGCTCACACGAGTTCTTGAATTTCAGCGGAAACGACTACCTCGGGCTGACTGGCGATCTTCGCATCGCAGAAGCGGCCGCGAGCGCCGCCGGCCGATTTGGCTGGGGGACTGCAGCCTCACGGCTTGTGACCGGCAGTTCAACACTGCACACCAAGCTGGAAGGCGAACTTGCGGCATTTCGCGGTACAGAGGCCGCGCTGGTGTACGGGTCTGGCTATCAGGCCAATCTCGGGGTGATCTCGGCACTTGTCGGCGCCGGTGACACTGTCCTGTCCGACGAATTGAACCATGCCAGTATCGTTGCCGGTTGCCGCCTGTCCGGGGCCAGCGTTCGGGTTTTTGGGCATCGCGACTACGACGATCTTGAACGGCAGTTGAATACGATCAAGAAGGGGCGAATCCTGGTGGTTACGGACTCGCTCTTCAGCATCGAGGGCGATACGGCAGAGCTGCCTCGGACAGTAAAGCTGTGCGAACGCCACAACGCGCTGCTGGTTGTGGACGACGCCCACGCAAACGCATGCCTCGGTAAACGGGGGCGTGGAATGCTGGAAATTCAGGGCGTCACGTCGCAGGTTCCCATTGTCGTCGCGACATTCTCAAAGGCGCTGGGAAGCTACGGCGGGTTCGTTGCATGCACCGAAGAAGTGCGCGACTTCCTGGTCAACAATTCACGCCCGTTCATCTACACCACGTCCATCCCGATCGCGCTGGCAGCTGCAAATCTTGAGGCGCTCAAGATTGTCCGGAAGGAAGGCGATGCGCTGCGCCAGAAGCTTGCAACCAACACTTCATTCGCACGCAACAAGCTTGAGAGCGCGGGATTTGAACTGACGGGTGACTATCAGGTCATTGGCATCCGCGTGGGGAACCCCGAAGAGGCCGTATTTCTGGGTAATGAAGTGGAGTTCCACGGCATTCTCGTTCATCCGATGCGCTATCCCACAGTTCGGCAAGGAAGCGACAGTCTGCGAATTTCCATTACGGCCGCGCACACCGAAGAAGACATCAACCGGCTGGTTCAGGCGCTGAAGAAGGCGCGCAACTCGACCGCGAAGAAGAAGACGGACGGTCTGACGCGCCGCCAAAACAAGCGCCCGACTCACCAGAGCCTCGAGACAACCCAGTCCGCCGCAGCCGATGACTTCGGCGACTTCGACGACCATCCATCCAGCCAGTCCATGTCTGCGGTTGACAGCTCAAGGCTGCCTCCGGCATCGGAGGTGGGGGATTTCCGACCGCCAGATGACCCCCCGGGGGCCGGCGATACGCTGTTGGTAAATCCTGACAAGTTTGAAGGCAACGAGAACCCGACTGCACCTGTACCGAAGGACCAGGAACCGTCCAAGGATGAGAAGGTCGACAGCGCCGAGCCGGCCAAAGCCGCCGAGGGCGGCGCCGACGACGCGGGCAAGCCTGCAGGGTCAGGTGACTCCAAAGATGACTCTGAGACCACAACAGAGGCCGAAGACGCGGCATCCGTTGATTCCGGCAAAGATGAGCCAGATGCAGACACAGGAGACCCCGAGTCCGCATCCGGAGAAGCAGCTTCGGACGAAGAAATCGACGAGGAATTACCAACAGACGATCCCGAGACGTCGGGCGCCACACTCGCGCCGGAACAGATGGAACTCGCAGACCCCGTGATTGCCGACATCGAAGGCGGCACCAAGAAGCGCAAGCGCAAGACGATGCGCCAGAAGAAATCTGACGACTAGTTCCCCTCACGACGGTTGACGAAATCCAAATGCGTGCGACCCTATTAGCGGCGCACCCCAATGCTCGTAGCTGAGCGCGCCGCGGGGCCGAACCTGAGACGGGGAGCAGCCATGTCTCGTACCATTCTTTGCTCATTCATTTTGTTGCTTTTGTTTGCTGTGCCGGGTGTCAGCCAGGATCCGCCCAAGGTCCCTGACGCGCCAAAGGCCTACGCCACCTACGCCGAGTTATTCGATGCATTCGACGCGAAGCGGCAAGTCCTCCTGACGAGGATGGACCGCCTCCGCGAGAAGGAAACGGTGAAGCCTGACGAAATGCAGGCCGTCGAGGACGAGTTGCGCGAATTGGACGGCAGCTATGCCGACGCGCTCGACGTCTACATCCAGGGCCATCCCAAGGCCGATGACCTTATGCCTGCGCGTTTTGAGTTGGCCGTCGCCCTTTCCCGCAACGAAGGGAAACTCGAGCAGGCCGTCACCGCCGCGGACGACTTTCTTGCCAATCACGCGGACAGCGAACTTGTTGCAGACGTGCGTTTCATCAAGGCGCAAACGCTGTTCCGCCTGCCCGGCAAGGAGAAGCTCGCATTGGCGGCGTTGGATGAATTCATAGACAAACATGGTGACAGGCAGGAAGCGGACGCATGCCGCATGATGCGCGTGCGGCTGCTGCTGTTCATGGACAAGGTCGCTGACGCCAAGAACTCACTCGATGCGCTGATCAAGTCGGAGCGAGCCAAGGATGACCCGCAAGCCAAAGAGTTCTTGCAGGTTCAGCGAAACAACCTGGATTGGGTGGATCGCAAGCTGCCAGACTTCAGTCTCTCAGATCTGAAGGGTACGCTTCGCAAGGCGGATGACTATGAAGGTAAGCCGACTTTGCTGCTGATCTGGGACACCAACAGCGGCGCGTGCCTCGGTGAACTTCCGTACGTCCAGGATGCGTACAAGCAGTTCAGCGATAAGATGAACTTTCTCAGCATCAGCGTCAACGAGGCCAAGCCGGCGCTGGAACAATGGCTGGATCGAAACGCCGAGGCGGTCAAGTTCCCGACGGTCTGGATCGATCGCGATGAAGAAAACTCCCTGGTGAAGAAGCTGGATGTCTCGCTGATTCCATTTCTCGTGCTGGTGGGAAGCAACGGCAAGATATTCCGCTATGACGTGCGCAGTGACGACATGCTGCGGTACGCGGCGATCCTGACGGGCGAATGACCGAGTTCGAAGCCAAGACGCTGACATGCCCCTGCTGCAAGCACGAGTTTGAAACACAACTCGTGACAGGCTTCCGCATCGGCGAAAAGGAAACCGACTTCTGCCCGCGTTACCTCGACGGCAACCCGCTACCCAACTTCCTGCACGTCTGTCCCAAGTGCGGCTTTGTCGGCTTTGAAGCCGACTACCGCGCTGCAATGGACGAAGATCGGACCAAGCGTGTAAACACGCTGCTGGCGGGCTTCCATTGGGAGGTAGGCCAGTCGCTCGGCGGCGCAGAGCGTTACCGTCGAGCCGCGTTGATTGGCATCTACTCCGGTAAGCGCAGCGCCGTAGTTGCCGATCTGTACCTGCAGGCCACCTGGTGCAGCCGCATGGAGGGCGAGCCCGACGACGAGGAAAAGGGCGCTCGACGCAAGTCCGTGAAGTATTTCGAGCTCGCGCTGGCAGCCGAGGAGTTCAGCCCGGACGACCTGCCCGTCGTGCATTACCTGATCGGCGAGCTAAGCCGCCGACTCGGCGACGACAAGAAGGCGCTAAAACACTTCGACAAGATGGATGACCTCGAGTCGGTGGACCCCTGGCTGATCGAGTGGCGCGACAAGCAAAAGGCCCTGATTGGCAAAGCCGGCTAGTTTACCGGCGGGGCGTCATCCAGATGCAGCGGCTTCTCGGGCGCTACCCCGGCCATGCGCTCGAGCTGGCTGATGGTGCGAGCCGCGCGTTCGATAACATTGCGCGCCTCCATTTGCTGTAGCTTGAATTCCGGCGGAAACGGCAGGTAGCCGCAGATCATGTCCACCAGTGCCCCAAGGTCGACGTGCTCGGAGAGCATGCCTCGAAACTTCTCGGCCTGTTCTCTCAGCAGCGCAAGCGCGAGAGCCTTCACTTCGACGCTCAAGTTGCGTTCCCAACTGCCTTCCGGTGATGGACGGATGTCCGGCTGCCACTCTGCCCCGAACACGCGATAGCCTCGCACGATGGAGTTCTCGTGCGTCAGGCGAACCCGCCCGATTCCGCGCAGCACCAGCGCATAACGGCCGTCGGGCATCCGCGTGTACTCGGTGATACGGCCGACGCCGGCAAAGCGATGCACGGGTGGATCGCCAAGCGTCTCGTTGCTTGTGCCGTCTGCAAGTGTTCCCATCGCGAAGCAATGCTCGGTGTCGGGCTTCTTGAGCGTGTCTTCCATCAACGCACGATAGCGGTCTTCGAAGATGTGCAAGGGCAGCTGCGTGTGCGGAAATAGCGTGATGCCCGGCAGGGGGAACACCGGGATGCCGTGGCTGATTTCCGGAAGTTCGTCAGTCATCCTTCTTTCGGATGTAGAGCGCGCGGCCCTTTTTGTAGACCTCGACCAGTCCCAGCTTTTCAAGGATCGGCGGGAAATAGCTGGCCAGGTTGCCGTGTGTACTGAAGCTGCGCAGGAACTCTTCCATGGTGTCAGGCTCAGGAAAAGTCTCGGCGCGGCACGGACCCATGCGGACTTCGCCCATGCGCTCAATGAACGCTAGCGATTCACGGATCACCCGGTCACGCTCCCACAGCACGACGTTGGCCTCGTTTTCAAAATCGCCCATTCGCTTGCGGAAGCCGACGAAACAGTGAATGTCTCCGTCCCGCTCCAGCACGTAGAACGGCTTCTTCATCCCGCAGGTCTGGTAGTCGCCCGCAATGGGCTGTTTCAAAGCTTCGTCGATGCTGGGCACGTTGGGTCTCCTGTGCGGAGTTTAGCAAGCCAAAGCTGGCAGGCCACGCGCCGCCGGGCTAGCTTGAGATCAGGAGGCAGCCATGAAGACCCTCATAGTCATTCTGTTCGCCACGGCCGCCATGTTGGCCGGCGGGAAAGACCCCGTGCCACCCCCGCAGCCGCCCAAGATCAAGGTCGGATTGATCGTAAGTACCACAGGCGCACTCGCAACGTTCGGTAGCGACACGAAGAACGGCGTGGACCTGGCCGTGCAGGAAATCAACAAGGCCGGGGGCATCGGCGGGCAGGAGATAGAGATCGTCTTCAAGGACTGCGCCAGCAAGCCCGAAGACGCGGAATCGGCGGCACAGATATTGACCACAAAAAAGAAGGTCGTCGCCTGCATCGGTTGCGTAGCGTCGGGTCTCACGCTCGCGGCGGCACCAGTATTTCAGAAAGCCGAAGTGCCATTGATCAGCCCGACTGCAACGAACCCGACGGTCACCCAGCAGGGCAAAATGATTTTTCGCGGCTGCTTCATGGATGATTTTCAGGGTGAAGGCATCGCGGTCTACGCCACGAGCGACATGAAGGCCAAGACCGCTGCCATCATCAGCAATCAGGATGATCCTTACAGCATTGGCTTGGCCAAGTTCTTCAAGGACAAGTTCACGGAGCTGGGCGGCAAAGTCGTCTCGGAGCAGAACTACCGCTTCGACGCCGACGACTACGAGACGCAGCTGAAGGCAATCCGGGCAGCCGCCCCCGATGTGGTGTTCGCGCCTGTTTACTACAACGACCTGCTGGTCATCGCCAGGCAGGCAAAGGAACTCGAGTACGCGCCCAAACTCCTCGGCTGCGACGGCTGGGAAAGCCGTCAATTACTGGCCGAAGACGCCGTGGGGGTTGAAGGCGCGGTGTTCGCCGACCACTTCTGCGCGGGTCACGGCGATGAAGCCGATGCCTTCGTGACGGCGTACAAGAAGAAGTACAATGAGGATCCGAGCTCACTGGCAGCGCTGGGCTACGACACAGTTTGCATGCTTGTGGCGGCGCTGGCGGACGCTGGCAGCACAGAAGGCGAGAAGATCGCCCGTTCTCTTGGCGCGTTGAAAGACTTCAACGGCGTTACCGGAAGGAAGATCCGGATGGGTGCCGAGCGCAGCCCCGAGAAGCCATTGATCATGGTGAAAATTGAGAAGGGCGAGTTCGCCTTCGTGCGCGAGGTAACGTACGACGAAGTACGCCCGCCGGAGCAGAAGTGAGCCAGTGCTGACTGTCAAAAAAGCTTGTGGGCGAGCGGGTTATGGCTATTCTCGCGCCGATTCCGGGTCGGCTAGGGTCGACCATTGACCGAGACAATAGAGGAGCGAGCGATGCGGCAAGCATTGACTCTACTGATTGCGTTGGGCGCGGTATTGGCGCTCAGCCTGACGGCCTGCAAGAAGGAAGAGAACTCGGCCGGCACCAGCGGCGTGACAGACGACACTGTGAAGATTGGTCTGTTCGTCAGCACGACCGGCGCCTATGCCACCTTCGGCACGGACACGAAGAATGGTGTCGACCTCGCGGTCGAGGAAATCAACGCGACCGGCGGCATCAAGGGCAAGAAGATCGACCTGAAATTCCAGGACACCGCCAGCAAGCCGGAAGAAGGTGGCTCCGCGGCCGAAAAATTGGCCACGCAGGAGAACGTGCTGGTTGCGATGGGCGCTGTGGCATCGGGCATCAGCCTGAGTGCCGCGCCGGTGTTTCAGCGCAGCGGTATTCCGATGGTCAGTCCCTCCAGTACCAACCCGACGGTGACCCAGCAGGGCGACCAGATCTTCCGTATCTGCTTCCTCGATGACTTTCAGGGCGCATCCTGCGCGGTGTTCGCGCGCAAGGATCTGAAGAAGGAAAAGGCCGCCATCCTGATGAACCAGGACGACGCGTACAGCACGGGACTGGCCAAGTTCTTCAAGGCCAAGTTCGAGGCGTTGGGCGGCACAATCGTCAAGGAAGAATCGTTCAAGAAGGACACCAGTGAGTTCAACACGCAGATCACGAACATCAAGAATGCAGCGCCGGACATCATCTTCGTACCTGCCTACTACAACGACGTTGCGCTGATCGGCAAGCAGTTCCGCTCGCAGGGAGTGGACGTCCCGCTGCTTGGCGGCGACGGCTGGGAAAGCGGAAAGCTGATTCCGAACGCGGGTCCGGGCACACTTGACGGCTGCTATTTCGGCAACCACTACAGCCAGGCCGACGACCGCGAAGTGGTCAAGAACTTCGTCGCCAACTACAAGAAAAAGTACGGCGAAGCGCCATCCAGCCTCGCGGCGCTGGGCTATGACGACGTCTACGTTGTGAAGAAGGCGATCGAGAATGCCGGCGCATTTGACCGCGCCAAGATTCGCGAAGCGCTGGCCGGCCTGAAGGACTTCGAGGGCGTGACGGGCAAGTTCAGCATTGACGAGAATCGCAACGCGCGCAAGCCGATCAGCATGCTCAAGATCGAGGGCGAGAAGTTCAACCTGGTCCGGCAGATCCAGCCGGAAGAAGTGGAATAGGCCAACCGGATTCAGCCACTGATGCCGGGGCCATGCGGTTCCGGCATCACTATTGGAGCCTGCTTGCTGCCGCTGCTTGAAACCGAAGCAACCCACGTCTCCGCGCAGTTGATCCTGCAGCAGGTGGCCAACGGCATTGCCAAAGGCAGCGTCTACGCCCTGATCGCTGTCGGCTACACGATGGTCTACGGCGTGCTGCAGCTGATCAACTTCGCACACGGCGAAGTTTACATGCTGGGCGCGTACTTCTCGTACTACCCGGCTAAGTGGTTTGGCTATGTCCCAGAGAGCGGCGAGAAGCCCAAGGTTCCGCTCTACATCATCGGTGCGCTGTTTGTCGGATCCATGGCCGCATGTGCAGCGATCGGCATGCTGATTGAGCGCCTGGCCTATCGTCCGTTGCGCAACTCCAGCAGGCTTGCAGCGCTGATTACCGCGATCGGCGTTTCGCTGTTCCTTCAAAACGCCGGCCAGATGGTGTTCGGTGCCGATCCCAAAGGTTTTCCGGTCTTCATGGACCAGCACTCTGTTTCGCTCGGCCCGATTGAATTGGCGAACACAAAGCTCGTGATCATCGTAGTGGCCGCCGTGATGATGACCGGGCTGCACTTGTTCGTACAAAAGACCAAGCCCGGCGCTGCAATGCGTGCCTGCAGCTTCGACATGCGCACAGCGCGCCTGATGGGCGTCAATGTCGACCGCACTGTTGCGATGACGTTCGCTCTCGGCAGCGCGATGGCCGCCGTCGGCGGCGTGCTGGTCGCAATGGATCAACCCCGTCTGACGCCGTTGATGGGCCTTCTGATGGGTCTCAAGGCGTTCATCGCGGCCGTACTCGGTGGGATCGGCAGCATTCCGGGCGCGGCGCTTGGTGGCCTACTGCTTGGGGTGGCTGAGTCGGTGGTCGGTACCTGGAGCACGACCTACGCCGAGGCTGTCGCCTTCATCGTTCTCATTCTGGTCCTGCTCGTGAAGCCGTCTGGCCTGCTGGGCAAGTCCGGCCGGGAGAAGGTCTGATGGGGCGGATGATCAGTATTCTGGTGGTCGCGCTCGCCGTCGTGTTCGGCGTGAACTGGTTTCTGGATTCGTTCATCGACACCTATGTCGTGCGCGTGGTCAACCTGTGCGGCATCTCGATCATCCTCGCGGTCAGCCTGAACGTCATCAATGGACTGTGCGGTCAATTCAGCCTGGGGCACGCCGGCTTTATGGCAATCGGCGCGTACGTGTCGGCGTACTTCACAACGACGCTGCGTTACTTTGATGAGGCCCAGGCAAAGTATGTGTCCGTTGAGCCTTTGCTAGGTGGCCAGTGGGGCTTCGTCCCCGCGCTCATTGCGGGCGGACTTGCGGCGGCTGTTGCAGGCGCCGTTGTGGGTATCCCCACGCTTCGCCTGAAAGGTGACTACCTTGCGATCGCCACCCTCGGCTTTGGCGAAATCGTGACCATCATGATCACGAACTTCGAAAAGATCGGCGGCGCGAACGGTCTACCAGGTCTGCCCGCGTATAGCAGCACATTCTGGATCTATGCATTCGTCGTGGTTGTGGTCATGTTCAGCTGGTACCTGCAGCGCAGCACTTTCGGGCGCGCGCTGATTGCGATTCGCGAAAACGAGCTGGCTGCAGAAGTGATGGGCATTCCCGCGTCGCGCATGAAGGTGATGGCGTTCATCTATGGCGCGTTCTTCGCGGGCATCGCCGGCGGGTTGCTGGGGCACCTGTTGCAGACCATCAGCCCCGCGACCTTCAATTTCATGAAGTCAATTGAAGTGGTCGTCATGCTCGTGCTCGGCGGGCTGGGCAGCATGACGGGTGCGATTGTTGGGGCCATTGTGCTCACCGCGTTGCCGGAAGCCTTGCGGGACGTCGAGTCCGGCATCGGCCTGCCCGGCGTGCGCATGGTTGTCTACTCGCTGGTGCTCATTCTGCTGATGATTTTCCGACCGCAAGGCGTGTTCGGCCAAAAGGAGCTCTCGCTAAAGCTGCTCGGCCGGCTGATTCCAGGGCGACGTGCAAAAGACAGTGGGGGTGAGGAATGAGCACCCTGCTGGCGACCGAGAACCTGACGATTCGCTTCGGCGGCCTTACCGCCGTGGATGGCTTCTGCCTCAAGCTGCATGAGGGGGAGCTGTTCGGACTGATTGGACCGAATGGCGCCGGCAAGACCACGGTGTTCAACATGCTGACCGGGGTCTACCTGCCGTCAGATGGCACCGTGCACTGCGACGGTTGCCTGGTGAATGGGATGAACCCTGTCCAGGTCGCGCGGCTTGGCGTCTCGCGTACGTTTCAGAATATCCGCCTGTTCGATGAGTTGAGCGTGCTTGAAAACGCCATGACCGGCGCGCACCAGCACTCGAGAATCAACCTGTTCGACTCTCTGTTCCGCACCCCTCGCCACTATCGAGAGGAGAAGCGGCAGCGAGACATCGCCTACCGCTTGCTGGAATTCATGGGGCTGGAAGACCGCGCCGGCTTGGCCGCCAAGCAGCTACCCTACGGCCACCGTCGCAAGCTTGAGATCGCGCGCGCGCTCGCCACTGAGCCGAAGCTCATCTGCCTGGATGAGCCTGCGGCGGGCATGAACACCGGCGAAAAGGCCGAGCTGTCGGCCCTGATCCGCAAGATCCGCGACGAGTTGAAGATCACTGTGCTGCTGATCGAGCACGACATGAAACTGGTGATGGGTATCTGCGAGCGCATCCAGGTGCTCGACTACGGCAAGACCATCGCGCTCGGTACGCCCAAGGAAATCCAGAACGACCCGAAGGTCATCGAAGCCTATCTGGGGGGCGAGTAGATGGCTGAGCCAATCCTCGAGATGAAGGACATCAACGTCTACTACGGCGCAATCCACGCGCTGAAGGGCGTCTCGCTCACGGTCAACCCGGGCGAAGTCGTGACGTTGATCGGCGCAAACGGTGCGGGCAAGACCACCACGCTTGCCACCATCTGCGGGCTCATGCGCAGCAAGACGGGATTCATCCATTACAACGGCGAGGGCATCCACAACGAGGCGACGCACAAGCTTGTTTCAAAGGGGCTTGTCATGGCGCCCGAGGGCCGTGGGATCTTTCCGAACCTGAAGGTGGAGGAAAACCTGCTGCTGGGCGCCTATGCCCGTAAGGACAAAGAGGCCATCCAGAAAGACCTGCAGCGCGGCTTCGAGATTTTCCCAAGGCTCGCTGAGCGCCGCAGCCAGCGCGGAGGCACGCTTTCCGGCGGCGAACAACAGATGCTGGCGATCGCCCGCTCGTTGATGTCACGGCCAAAACTGCTGTTGCTTGATGAGCCGTCGCTTGGTCTGGCGCCTCTGATCGTGCAGACGATTTTTGAAACCGTGGACCAGGTGAACAAGGAGGGAGTGACCATCCTGCTGGTCGAGCAGAATGCCCGGATCGCGCTAAAACACAGCGACCGCGCCTACGTGATCGAAAGCGGCGAGATCGGTATCGAAGGGAATTCAGCCGACTTACTTACCGACCCCCGCGTGAAGGCTGCCTACCTTGGTGAGGGGTGATTGCCGATCCGCGAACGGCCAGGGCCCCAATCGCCGTGTAGCAACGCCGTGTTATTGCGGATTTGTAATTGGCCGTAAGCCGGGTACTCTATGTGTGGCCCGAGTGGGGCCGGTCTCCCCGTCTCCATAAGCCCCTTGGAGAAACTGTATGACCCGCATGTTCCAGACAGCCGTCATGGTTCTGCTGATCGGCCTCATCTCTGCGCCGTTGCTCGCGGACGATGACGAGGCCACTTACCGCAAGATTGAGTCGCAACTCGAAAGCACGACGATCGACACACTGGCGTATGAAGACGCTGACGTGACCGAAGTGGTCGCAGACATCGCCAAGAAGGCTCGGGTGACAATCGTATTCGACAAGAAGGCGCTGGAAGACGTCGATGAAGATGCGCGCTCAATCACCATGGAGTTGGCTGACATCAAGGCGATCAACGCGCTGAATATCATCATCGACCAGATCGGCATGTTCAAGTCGTACAAGAACGGCGTCCTGTACATCACCAGCGAAGAAAAGGCGCAGCAGTCGACGATCACCAAGACCTACGATGTCCGCGACATCACGGTGGTCATCAAGGACTTCCCCGCGCCGAAGCTTCGCCTGAAGCCGGCCGATGACAACGACAACGGCCCGATTTTCGAAATACCGGATGACAACAAGATCGTCGAAACCGACGACATCGTCGAGATGATCGAAGACACCATCACCGCCGACTGGGGTGACACGGCCAGCGTCACCGTGATCAAGGGCCAGTTGATCGTTCGCGCGCCGCGCAACGTTCACAAGGAAGTGGCCGACTTGCTCGATCAGCTTCGCAGCGCCAAGTAGCGCTGGGCAAAGGACGAAAAGGCCGCCTTCGGGCGGCCTTTTCTATTGGCAGACAAGGCTTGGCCCGGTGCTAATATCGCGGAATGACGGAAGCGCCCGAAGGCAATCCTACTCCAGAGCCCAAGCCTGATGTGAGCTTTGAGCAGTCGCGCAAAGAAACTCGACGCGCTCAGTGGGCGCTGAACATCCTCGTTGTCTTCAGTGCCGTCGCAGGCTCTGTCTTCTTCTTCTACGTTCTCTACACGATTCAGCTGTTCGGCGGCAAAGATGTTCCGCCGGTTGATCTGCCGACCAGTTCGCTCGGCGCCAAATTCGGCCTGCTGGTGGGGGAAGACTCCACGACCGGCTTGAGTGTGATGCTGCGCGACATCGACGAAGCGCCGGGTTATCGCGAGAAACTGTCAGAAGTCATGCGCAAGGACGTCGGCATTGCCGGCCCCGGCCGGTTGTACCTATTGATCGTGCGAAATGACGGCAAAGCGCCTGTCGGGGTAGATGCAACGCGGCTCAGTGTGAGAGACAGCAGCGGCAAGCAGTGGGATGCTCAGTGGCTGGAACAGGCGGCCAGCACGGACGCCGCAAGCGCAATGGGCAAGCTGCGGCTTGCTCAATCCAGGAACAACTTCGACCTCGCGTCGGGGCAAGAGCGGCAGTTGTACGTCTTTGTTCCCGCTGCCGGTGACGACTTACCGCCGTCAGCTGAAGAATTGGCCAGCGGCACACTGAGCATCGCAGGCGCGAAAGACCTAGGCCTCACCCATATGGAAATCAAGGCTGCCCAACAATGAACCAGCTGAATCGCGAGAAAGTATACGAGGGGCCACTGTTCAAGGTCTGCCGCGTGACCCTGCAGAATAGCGAAGGCAAAGAAGTTGTGCGCGACGTGATCGAGCACCCCGGCGCCGCCTGCATCATTCCCATGATCGACAAAGAGACTGTTCTCCTGGTTGAGCAGTGGCGGATCGGTTCCAAGCGGTCATTGTGGGAGATTCCCGCGGGGACTCTGGACCCCGGCGAAGATGCGCTGACTTGCGCGGCCCGGGAACTGGAAGAGGAAACCGGCTACAAGGCGGGCAAGCTTGAACACCTGTTCACGATGTTTCCAAGTCCCGGAATTCTGGACGAGAAAATGCACATCTTTGTGGCCATGGATCTCACAAGGGGTGAGCAGAACCTGGATGACGACGAAGAGATCAGTATCAAGCCGTTCAGCTTCAAAGACCTGCGAATCCAGCTCAAGGCCAACAACATCAAGGACGGCAAGACGATTGCGGCGCTTAGCTACCTGATGGTCTTCAAGCCCTTTCTGGGCAAGGAATAGCTTCCCAAATTGATGATTTGCCGCCACCCGGGTCTAGCAGGGGTGTTTTGTGCGCGTGGATCGATTTCGGAGAGACAAATGAAGATCTTTCTCGTGGCCCTCGCGGCCGGTCTGATCGGGGGTGGTGCGGCAATCGGCGCTGTAGCGCTGAATCTGGTGCCCGTGGTGCCGAAGGCGAACGAAGTCACGGCCAAGAGCAGCACGCCGGAACTGGACGACACCCAAAGTGCGCCGTCCGATCGGGGCTATGACCAGCAGATCACCGATCTCAAGCATCAGGTCGAAGCGCTGGAAGTCCAGCTATCCAAGGCAAAGGTCCCGGACAATAGCGATGAAGTCGCCGAGCTTCGCAAGGAGTTGGACGAGCTGAAGAAGGCAAAGAAGTCGGCGACTCCGAAGGCGATCGAAGGCGAGAGCGAAGTCGACGTTGCCCCAGCCCCGGCAGTGACGCCGGAATTCGACGCGGCCGTACGCGAAGTAATCGCCCGCGCTGCTGAAGAGCGTGCGGAAGATCGTCGGTTGCAGGCACAGGCGGACCGGCTGAGCGAACTGGAAGCGCAAAAGACCCAGATCGCCGAGTTCGTGCCGAAGCTTGTGGCAAACCAGGCCTCGAACCTGGGCATCGCGGAGGCCGTTGTTCCTGATGTAAGCAACGCGCTTGTGACGCACGCACAATTTCGCGCCGAGCTCGCCAGCGAAATGCGCGGCCTGAAGATCGACGGTGAGGAGATTGATGCGGAAGCCTACAAGCAGAAGTTTGAAGAGCTGAACCAGACCACAATCGCCGCACTAACCAGCTACGTGGACGAGGCAACTGCCGAGAAGCTTGTGAATTCACTCGATAAGGCCGCGCGCAACAATAACGGTGGGAACAACAACAGGCGCACACCGCAGGGCGGGCGCCGTGGCGGCAACGGCAACTAGAACTTGCTGAGGACTCAAAGCACCCTCGCCAATGACGGGGGTGCTTTTCTAGGCGCCGTCCGGAAGGGGTGCCGGCGTACCGGATAGTTCCCAGTCTTCTGCCTGCTTCACGAGTTGGCCGCGAACTGGATTCGCCAGAATGTAGTCGCGCGCACGGCGAAGCTCGCCTATTGCGACATCGTACTTGGTGCATCCGTCCACCCAGCGCAACTTGGCCATGTCTCGTCTCTCGAAGGCCTTGTTGATGCGTCGTTTCACGCGCCCGGCAAAGTCGTCAACGTCATCAAGTTGCTCATCTCGGCCGAACAACAGATGGATATGGTCGGGCATCACCATCCACGCGTACAGGTGCGCGTGCCTTTCAGCGATGTCGTTCATTACGCCGATGATTGCCTGCCCGTGACTGCTGGTCGTGAGTCGCCGTGTTTCAGACGCGCGATTCAGCATCAACGTGATGTTGTACAGGAAAGGCGGACCAGCCATCAGCAGCACCGGGGAGTGGTCTGCAGCCGATGCAGAATCTGGCTACTCGTGACGGCACCGCTGGCTCTTCCTGCGCGCACTACGGGCATCTCCGGCGCAATGCGGCGAATCTCAAGGGCGTATTGGCCCAGGTTTCGCTCGGCCATCACGGTGTGCTTGATGCCCGACAGACTTCGCAGGAGTTCTGCCTCGGGCAGCGGCCAGATCTGACGCAGGCGGAGATGGTTGACCCGTTGTCCCTCCGAGCGCGCGACTGCAACCGCCTCAGCCGCAGCCAAGGCGGTCACCCCGAAGCTGATCACCAGCCATTCGGGCTTGCCGAGATCGGTGGGGCACGCGTCGAGTATCCCCGGCAAAAGGCCCTTGATGGGCATTGCTACACGGGCGGAGAGAACTCGGAGTTCGCCTTCTTCGTCATCCAGCATCGCCGTGTCGAGCGGTGGGGGATCGATCAGCACCAGCTCGTGGTCGTCAGACGGAACAACGATCGCCTCTGCGTCGGCCACAGGTCCTTCCAGCAACAGAAAGACCGGGCCTGGAATCAGCTTCGCCGCGGACGCCGCGATCTGAGCCAGTTCAGCGCACTCCTGAGGACTCGAAGGGACCAGCACCAGCGGGGTCACGCCGGCCGGAAACATCCAGCGCAGCGCCATTACGTCCAGTGAAGACACGCCGTCGGCATCAATCACGACTACGTTCGGCTCGCCAGACCGGAGCTGCTCAAAGAAGCGCGGCGCACGGTGCAGCACTTCGGCCGCACTGGTGCGCGTTACGTGCACTCCGGATTGAACCAGCGCGGCGTCCAGCGCGCTGCGACCGGTGATGATTTCGGGCTCAGCCAGGCTCATCTCATCCCTGCCGCTTCTTCGTGCTTATGCGCAGCCGCTTCGTTGCCGGCCTTGTGTTCAAGCTCGGCCAGCGCGATGTGCGCTGAGTTGTACTTCGGGTCCTTCTCCAGTGCGGTTTCGAACGCATCGCGGGCGGCGTCAATGTCACCCGATTCGAAAAGGAAAGTCCCCTCGATCATCCAGGTCTGGGGCCACTCAGGCCTCAGGCGCTTTGCGTGGTTCAGGTCTTCGCGAGCCGGATCGTGCTCTCCGGCGTCCCATAGCAAGGCGGCTCGCGCCAGCATGGCCAGGACAAACGTCGGGTCCAGGCGCAACGCCTCATTCAGGTCCCTAAGAGCTTCGCGGTTGAGTTTGAGCCCATGCTGCACGATTGCGCGGTTATAGAGCGACTCGCAGTTGTTCGGCGCGAGCTCAAGGGCGCGCGTGTAACGCTCGACGGCGAGGGAGGGGTTGCCGCGCACGTAGGTAACGCCTGCAAGGTTGTTGTAGAGCGTACCGAAGATCTCACGATCGTTCAGGGGTGTGAGGTAGACGCCGTTCTCGACGGCTGTTGCCGAGAAGCGGTCCCTGGCCCAATAGTATGTTTCTTCGCGAGTCTCACCGAAGGCGGTTGTTTCAAGCAGGGTCTTGTATGGTTGCCCATTCGGCTCCGTATCCTTGAATTCGACGACGAAGTGACCCGGAAGACGGATGCCCTTTACGTCCAGACCTGCGGCTTGGCCGAAGACAAGGTAGGCCATCGAAAGGCTGACGCAGTATCCGAAACGACGCTGCAGCACGGAATCAAAGAACAGGTTTTCATAGTTCTCGCCGCGTGAATCGTTCTGGTCGAAGCGCAGGCCCAGCTTGATGTGAATGAAGTCTACAAGCGTGCGTACGCGCTGGCGCGGGGAGTTGTCCTGTCTCAGAGCATCGCTCAGCTGCTCAGCGTATGCCTCAAAGCGTCCGAGTTTGGCGGGGATGTCGACTTCATGGCGCGGCACGCTGGCGAATTCGGGGTAGTACTTCTCACTGAACAATAGCAGCGCGCGTGGCAGGTCGAAGTCATCGCGTTCCAGCATCTGCTCGAGCGTTTCATTCGATTCGGTGGCGGCTGTTCGGGTCTCGCCACCATCCCGGCGTACGGGGGGTGGATCATTCACGCCACGCTGCTGCGCCGCGCAGCCGGCGAGCAGAGTGACGAGCAGGATCATTGGCGCAAACGCGCGCATGGGGCACCGGCGTGTGGGCTGCCTGTCAGGCGGCACTATTCCGGCTCAAATTGTACGGATGCCTCGGCGGTCTCTCCAGCCACCACAGTGAAGGTTTCGCTGGCGTTTTTGTATCCGGGCAGAGTCAGTGTGATCGTGTACGTCTCCGGCGGGAGGTCTTTGATCACAAATGAGTTGTTTGCGACTTCCTGCGTCGCATCTCCTTCCGTGTTGAAGAAGTCCAGGAAGGTGAAGCGTTTCTTGAACTGCTCACCTTTGCTGTTGACGATCTCGTACTCAAGCCCGAACGCCGACTGGATACCGATATCTGTGTTCAGCAGGGTGATGCGCACGTTTCCCGAACTGATGAACGTAAACGTCAGCTCAGTCGTCTGCCCCGGCGCAAGCTTCACATTGGCGAATGTTACCGGTGTGTAGCCCGTGGCCGAAAGCGTTACGGTAAACGTGCCTTCGGCGAGGTTCTTGACTTCGAACTCCTTCGTGTTGGTCAGGTTTACGCCGTTGTCGAAGCCACCCAGAGCGAGCGGGTTGCCCTTCTCGTCTTCAATGGTCAGCGCCGCGATCAGCCCGAACGGCGTATTCTTCTCGGCTTCGTCCAGGCCCTTTACGGTGCCCTTTAGCGTTGCACCCTCTGCAGGCAGCGTCATCACGATGCCGCCGATGCTTGCTCTCAAGTTGAGATATGGGCGCGTGACCATGCCGTTGTTTTCGCTGCGAACGGTCAGCCGGTAGAAGCCGGGGGACAATCCGCTGATCTCGAAGATGCCGGTCTTTGGGTCAGCCTGCACTTCACGGAAGACCATCATTTCGAGTGAGTTGACCTTCTCATCTTCTCCATTGGAGTCGCCAGCCTCCGGGCTTACCGGACTTGCCAGTACGCGTATGTTGCCTTCGGGAATCTTGCCGCCCTCCAATTCGACACGACCGCTGATCTTCACTGTGACAAAGTCGATGTTGATCTCGATGTCGCCTTCCTTGTCGACGCGCACGCGCTTGCGGACAAGGCTGGGCATCGGGCCATTGGACTGGGCAATCTGGTAGGTACCCAGCGCGACACTGCGGAACTCGTAGTTCCCAAGCTTGTCCGTCTTGGTGGTGTTTGCAGCAAAGCCAGTGAAATTGCCGCCAAGAAGTACCAGGCCTTGCTCTACGTAGGCTTGACCGTCCACCGTGACGCGGCCGTAGATGCGTGCTGTGCCGGGCTTTTGTGAATAGATGTCGAACTGAACACGCTCGCCGGCCTTCACTGCGACCTGGCTGGCGGAGTTCGGCAGCATTAGCTTGGTGAGGTCACCTTCGTTCAGAATCACGGTGTAGGTCGCAGCGGACAGGCCGGTGATTTCGTAATTGCCGCCGGCATCGCTGTATGCTGTCCGCACCCGTACGGCGTCGCTTCCGATACTGGCGCAGGTGATTGGGGCACCGGCCACAGGCTGTGAATTCTCGTCATACACGCGGCCAAAGATGGTCCCACCCGCTAGCAGGCTGAAGTCGTGAATGGTGGTTTCGCCGGCGGAGACTTTCAGGCTGGGACTGATGTACTTTTCGTAGTCGCGTGAGTTTGCAAGCAGGATGTACTCGCCGGCCTTCAGTCCTGATGCCATGAAGTGGCCTTCAGCATCTGTACGAATGCTCGCAGGGAACATCGTGCTTTCGCCACGATCGGGCAGTTCTTCGCCGAAGAAACTCTTCATCACGAAACTGAGCTGTTGTGGCCCGCTGGAATCAAACACAGCAATCGGAACGCCCTCAACCGGCTCACCGCGCTGATTCGTGACCGTGCCTTCGATCGAGCCCGCAGGCTCAAGGACGATCGTGGTCTCGGCGGGAGTGCCGACGACCAGAACCAGCTTTGCGTCCTTGTTTGCAAAGTCATCCGCGGCTGCCGTGATAGTCACGTCGCCTTGAGGGAGGCTGCCCAGCGTGAACTTGCCCTGCTCATCGGTAGTCGTTGAAACAGCACGCTCGGAAATCTTGATTCCGACGACCAGCTCAGCACCCTGCAGGAACTGGTTGTCGTTAAAGTAGACGCGCGCCCCCGCAATCGGGTTGGACTTGTTGTCAGTGACGACGCCGGTCACGCTGCAGCCATCGTCGAGCAGCAGATCAATACCGCTGCGCGTCTGCCCGCTCTGTACTCGGAGGTCTCGGCTGGCAATGGCAAAGCCAGCGGCCGTCGCGCGTACTGCAACGCCACCGACGCCCGCGCCGGGACCTTGATTTCCGGCCATTCCCGGCGGCACACTCTCAAACCGGTATTTGCCGTCGGCATCGGTGACTGTGCTGTCGTAGCTTCCACCAAGCACTGTGCCCAGGTCAACGGTGGCGCCGGCGATCGGCGTCTTGTCTGACTTCTTCAAGACCCGGCCTTCAATGACGCCGGACTGCACCAGTATGAAAGGCAACAGCTCGTAGTTTGCAAACTCGTCGAGAGACATTTCCTGAACACCCCGCGTGACCGGGTTGAACTCGTGCGCCATCCAGCCCTGCTTGCTGGCGCGCACCAGATACCTGCCGGGCGCGACGCGACCGATCTCAAACTTGCCGTCTTCCCCGCTGCGTATCGGCGTAATCCGCCCCAGCAGCCTTCCGAGGCGTGTGATGCGGTCATCCTTGCGGCCTTCAAGATCGATGGCCACGTCAGCCAGAGGCTCACGCGTGTCGCCATTCAGCACAACGCCGAACGCCCGTGCGGGCGCGTAGATCTTGATCGCGAGGCCTTCGACCGGCTTATCCTTTTCGATGCTGAATGCGCTGGTCGCGGTGATTGCCTTGTCTTCCTGAAGGCACGCGACGAAATAGCTGTCGCCGGCGTTGAGCGGCACATTGAAGTGGAACAGACCTTCATCGTCCGTCACGCAAGTAGGACCGGTTGTATCCGTGGCATCTTCCGCAAGCAGCGTCAGCGTTACGCCGCCAACTGCGTCGTCGAAGTAGTCCGTCGCTACGCCACTGATGGATGCGTCCACGCTCAGCTTCACGATCGGCTTCGGTACCACTTTGCCAGTGTCTTCGTTGGGCTCGTCGGCTTTGGACTGTGGTTTCTCCGATTCCTTTGGCTGCTTGTTGGGCAGAGAATCTGGGTCGACGGGTGTGTCGAAGACTCCACCGTCGACGGCGATTTGAGGCGTGTTGCTTGCTGCATCGCGAGTGCCGAACAACGAAAGTGCCACGGCCAGCCCTGCCAGAATCAGCACAAGCAGGCCTGCAAGAAACGGAATCTTTGAATCGCGCATCAGTGCCCGCCCAGTTGGTTTCGGATTACCCAGGTGGTCAGTAATCACGCGAAAATCTCACGCCAAAAGCGTGCTCTGGGCGGGAGTTGTGTGTGCTAGCGGACCAGTTTGGCGTTGGCCCAGTCGGCGCGGTCGAGTTGGTCGTCATCGCCGCCGGCCGTGACCTCGAGAACCAGCTTGCTGACATTGAGCACATCGATGTCGACCGCTTTCACGGGAGCCGTTCCGCGGAGTACGCCGGACTCAAAGACCAGCTTGCCGTCGGCATAGACCTTGAACTCGACGCTTCCGCGCTCACCGGCGCAATCGTCAATGCCGATGCTTGCGATGAACCGCTTGTACCCACGGTTCAGGTCAAAGGTCAGCTTGCTGATGGCGTGCACGCCAAGTCCCTTTGCGTACACTTTGCCTCGAATGCTGATCGGACCCCCGCCCTGTGCCTGGTCGCGCCGAGCCTTGAACAGGTAGTCGTCGTAGTTGAAGTCGCTTGGCAGGAAATATGGGCGTTCCTCGGGTTTGTCCCCGAATGGCAGGTCACTGAGGTAGACGTATCGGCCGTTCTTCATCGTGACCGAAATCAGCGAGCTTTCTTCAAGCACGATCTGCTTCTTCAGCACCGTGTGCTCGATGGTCAGCTTGCCGTCGCCCCAGGACTTCACGATACCTCGGATTACGCTGCCGTCGCGCAGAGTGCATATTCCAAGTAGCTTGTCGTAAGGTTTGTAAACGCCGCGGTAGCAGACGACGCCGCGAAGCTTCGTCCAGCTGAACTTGTTGCCGGCGTAGTTCTTGTCGTCCAGGTACTCGTTGTAGATAAAGGCGCCGTCTTTGACGATCCGCACGAGCTCAGCGGCCGGGTCGGTTTCATCGGCGAAGTAGCCGACGTCGTGGTCGGCGTCGTCTTCAAGCTCCGGTAGGACGTTCGGCTGAACGTTCTTGACTACTTCAATCCGCTTCACCGCGTCGATCTTGATGCTCAGGGTGCCAAACCGCGTGCCTTTCAGCAGGAAGACCTCGTCATCGTCCTCCGGGCCGTCTTCCGGCGCGCCGTGCAGAATGTCGCCGTTGACCAGGTAAACACGCAGAGGCGCCTCTTCCGGCTTGCGCTCATCACCCTTGAAGCCGAACGAGATCTCTTCAACTTCATCAAGCGGTACGCGTGCGGGAACCTCGCTGCCCTTGACCTCAACCTCAAGGCGGCCTTGTACGTCCAGCTTGGTGACCTTGCCGGTGACCGGCTCCTGGAAAATGCTGGTGACCGTGGCCTCAGCGGCGAGGCAGGGGGCAAACAGCAGGGCGCAAATGAGAATTCGAATCACGTCAGGTCTCCAGTCGGTGCAAGCTCTTTCATGATACGGACAAGGGGCGAACTGCAATGCTCAATAATCAAGCGGATTTCGAGTGGTGTGGTTCCATGTAGCTCGCGATCTGCCCGATTGGCAGGCCGTTGATTTGGCGTTCCGGGTGGCTGTCACTATGGCGGTGGAAGCGGCTGTGCCTGATTGCACGGCCAAAAGACATGTTCTAACCCATTCCAAGCCAACTACTTGTGCCCGCGACCTGCACAACTAGGGTGCGTCGCTCGTTGGCATTGTGTTTGCACACCCGCGCCTGAAGAGATGGATTCCGGAAGAGAGGCTGATACATGGCTGCCAAGCAGATTGTTTTTGACGTAGACGCTCGTGAGAAGCTCGCCAAGGGTATTGAGAAGCTCGCGAAGGCCGTCGTTTCCACTTTGGGTCCCAAGGGCCGCACGGCCGTGCTCGACAAGGGCTGGGGCGCACCGAACATCACCAAGGACGGCGTTACCGTCGCCGAGGAAATCGAGCTTACGGACCCGTACGAAAACTGCGCCGCGCAGATGGTGAAGCAGGTCGCCAGCAAGACCAGCGATGTGGCGGGCGACGGAACGACCACGGCCACGCTGCTCGCCAACGCGATCTTCAGCGAAGGCCTCAAGCATGTAATGAGCGGCCGCAATGCAACTGGCATCTATCGCGGAATCAAGCAGGCGGTGGACTTCAGTGTTGAACAGCTCAACAAGATGGCGCGACCGGTTGAGGGCAAGAAGGAAGTCGCGTATGTCGCGACCATCGCCGCCAACAACGACCAACGCGTGGGCAAGATCATCGCCGACGCCCAGGAGAAGGTCGGCAAGGACGGCGTGATTACCGTCGACGAAAGCAAGACCAGCGAGACGCAGGTCGACATCGTCGAGGGCATGCAGTTCGATCGAGGCTACCTGAGCCAGCACTTCGTCAATAACAACGAAGCCATCACCTGCGAGTTCGAGAAGCCGCTGGTGCTGGTTTATGAAGACAAGATCACCAGCGCACAGCCGCTTGTGCCGCTGCTTGAGGCCGTCAGCAAGGCAAACCGCTCGCTGCTGATCATTGCCGAGAACATTGAAGGCGAGGCGCTCAGCACGCTCGTGGTCAACAAGCTGCGTGGCGTCGTCAGCGTGTGCGCCGTGAAGGCGCCCGGCTACGGCGACCGCCGCAAGGCCATGCTGGAAGACATCGCGATCCTGACCGGTGGCAAGGCCTTCATGAAGGACCTTGGCGAAAAGCTGGAAGACGCCACCATCAAGGACCTCGGTACGGCCAAGAAGATCATCATCAACAATGAAGATACGACGGTGATTGAGGGCGCAGGCAAGACCGCGGACATCAAGGCGCGCTGTGAGCAGATTAAGAAGGAAATCACCCTCACAAGTAGCGACTACGACAAGGAGAAGCTCAGCGAGCGTCTCGCCAAGCTCTCCGGCGGCATCGCAGTAATCAAGGTTGGCGCAGCCACCGAGCCCGAAATGAAGGAGCTCAAGGCGCGTGTCGAAGACGCCCTGCACAGTGTACGCGCGGCGACTGACCGCGTGGATGGCGGCATTCTTCCCGGCGGTGGCGTGGCACTGCTGCGCGTCTCCAAGGCGCTTGAGAAGTTCACGGCTAGCGGTCCCGACGAGCAGGTTGGGGTTGGAATCGTCCAGGTTGCTCTTGGCAAGCCAATCCGTCAGATCGCCGAGAACGGCGGCAAGCACGGTGGCGTGATTGCCCGCAATGTCCTGGCCGAGAGCAGCAAGAGCTACGGCTACAACGCGCTCACCGACAAGTATGGCGACATGTACGAGATGGGAATCGTGGACCCGCTGAAGGTGACCAAGTCGGCGCTTCAGAATGCCGCCAGCGTGGCCGGACTCATGCTGACCACGGATGCGATCATCACGAAGGCCGAAGACGACGAACCCGTGGACATGGGGCACGACGACGAAGGCATGGACTACTAGGAAACGACGCCGCAAACGTGGCGAGACTCTGGAGAGACTGAAATGGCAACCAAGCTTCGTCCCCTGGACGACAACATTATCGTCAAGCCTCACGACGCTGAAGAAAAGACCGCCGGTGGTATCGTGCTGCCTGACAGCGCCAAGGAAAAGCCCCTGCGCGGTGAAGTCATGGCCGTTGGCCCCGGCCGGACGCTCAAAAGCGGCAAGCGCCTGGAGCCCAGCGTGAAGAAGGGCGACGTCGTCATGTTCGGCAAGTACAGCGGCAGCGACGTGAAGGTGGACGGCGTCGAGCACAAGATTCTGCGCGAAGCCGAAATTCTCGCGATCATTGAATAGTAGTGGTGGCGCAGACAATCCTGTCTGCGCGGCTCGGGCAACGCCTGAGCCGAATACCCGACAGGATTGTCGGGTCCACCCGGAAGACCTAAGGACGAAGCCATGAGCAAACAGATCCTTTTCGACATGGAAGCCAGCCGCAAGTTGGCCGATGGCGTTCGCAAGCTCGCCCGCGCCGTTAGCGCCACGATGGGCCCGGCCGGTCGCAACGTAATCCTGCAGAAGTCCTTCGGCGCGCCGCTGGTCGTGAATGACGGCGTCACGGTTGCCAAGGATGTTGAGCTGGAAGACCCATTCGAGAACATGGGCGCCAAGCTGGTAATGGAAGTTGCCAGCAAGACGAACGACGAGGCCGGCGACGGAACGACCACCGCGACAGTGATCGCAAACGCCATCGTCGAAGAAGGCCTGCGACTGGTCGGCCAGGGCCACAACGCCCAGGACGTCAAGCGCGGCATCGACAAGGCGGCTGAAGTTGCGGTGAAGTGGCTTGCGGACAACAGCAAGAAGATCAAGAGCAAGGACGAGCTCAAGGCCGTCGCCACGATCAGTGCGAATCAGGATGCCGAGATCGGCAAGCTGATGGCGGACGCGATCGACAAGGTCGGCGAAGAGGGCGTCGTCACCATCGAAGAAGGCAAGGGCATCGACAACGAGCTGACCTTCGTTGACGGTATGCTGTTCGACAAGGGCTACCTGAGCCCATACTTCATCAACAAGCCGAACTCGATGACCGTCGAATACGACGACTGCAAAGTCCTGATCTACGAAAAGAAGATCAGCGGCGTCCGCGAGATTGTGCCGATTCTCGAGAAGGTTGCCCAGACTGGCTCGCCACTGCTCATCATCGCCGAAGACATCGAGAATGAAGTGCTCGCGATGCTCGTGCTGAACCGTCTGCGCGGCATGCTCAATATCGTGGCCGTGAAGGCGCCAGGCTTCGGTGACCGTCGCAAGGCCATGCTGGACGACATTGCCATCCTGACGGGCGGCGCAAGCATCACCGAGGACCTTGGCCTCAAGCTTGAGAACATCGACATCGGCCAGCTCGGATCGGTCAAGCGCGTGATCATCGACAAGGACAGCACGACCCTGATCGAGGGCGGCGGCAAGAAGAAGGACGTGGAAGCCCGCGTCAACTCGCTGCGCACGCAGATTGAGCAGAGCACCAGCAACTACGACAAGGAAAAGTTGCAGGAGCGTCTGGCCAAGCTGACGGGCGGCGTCGCGGAAATCAGTGTCGGTGGCCACACAGAGTCAGAGATGAAGGAGCGCAAGCTGCGCGTTGAAGACGCGCTCAATGCAACCAAGGCCGCGAAACAGGAAGGCGTGGTTCCGGGCGGCGGCGTCAGCTACCTGCGCTGCAGCCAGGCCATCCGTGAGGCCAACTTCAAAGGTGATGAGCGCTTCGGCGCCGATATCCTGGCCAGTGCACTGGAGGCTCCGGCGCGTCAGATTGCCAGCAATGCCGGCTTCGACGGCACCGATGTCGTCGAGACGCTCAAGGAAAAGAAGCGCGCCACCGAAGGCTTCAACGCCCTTACCGGTGAGTACACGGACATGCTGAAGGCCGGCATTCTTGACCCGACCAAGGTCGCCCGCTGCGCGATTCAGAATGCCTCGAGCATCGCGGGCTTGATGCTGACGACGAACACACTGGTCACCGACCTGAAGAAGAAGGATGAGAGAGTCAGCGGCGCGACAGCGTAGTTGCAGTCGCAGCAACATTGTTGGAACCTTGCGGGTGGCAAAGCTGTTTCAGAGGCGTACCCCTCGGCAAGGAGAAGGCAATGAAGACTACTCTTATGGCAGGTGCTGGCGCAGTTGTGCTCGTTGCGGCGTCTGTTTTTGGCGGTCTGGCACTGTCCAACGCCAATGTGGAAGCACAGAACGCGAACGGCTACGAATACGGCTACCTCGTCGGCGTGCCTCGGCTCGAAAGCTACGAGATCGACGTGAATCGCTGGGCCGGCGCGGAGCCGGACAAGAAGTACCTCGACTCTCACGTGTTTGTGTATGAGCAGGGACAGACGAATTTCGACCGGCAGATAAACAGCCTGCGCAAGCTGAATGACCTTGCAGACAGCGGCTGGGAACTGGTCGATGCGGATGCAGGAGTCGTGCGCCGCAAGAAATAGAGTTCTTAAGGCGACACTATGGCAAAGCGTGATTACTACGAAGTGCTTGGTGTCGCCAAGAACGCCGGCAAGGCCGAGATCAAGAAGGCCTACCACAAGCTGGCACTCAAGTATCACCCTGACCGCAACCCCGGCGATGCCGAGGCTGAAGCCAGTTTCAAGGAAGCAGCGGAGGCGTTCGGCGTCCTGAACGACGACGCCAAGCGCCAGCAGTACGACCAGTTCGGGCACACAGACGGCAACTTCGGCGGCGCCGGATTCAACAACGTCGAAGACATCTTCTCGGCCTTCAGCGAGATCTTTGGCGGCAGCAGCGTGTTCGGCGATTTCTTTGGCGGCAGCGCGCGCACGCGCTCGGGCGGACGGCGTGGGGCCAGCCTGCGCTGCGCCATCGAGCTCGAATTCGGCGATCCGATTGAGCCGGTTGAGAAGACAATCAGCCTGCGCCGCGCCGAAAGTTGCGAAGAGTGCAGCGGCAGCGGCGCAAAGGCGGGGACAAAGCCTACCCAGTGCACACAGTGCCAGGGCGCGGGTGTTGTCATGACCAGCGCCGGCTTCTTCAGCATGCGGAGTACCTGTCCGCGCTGCCACGGGCGTGGCGAAGTGATCAGCGAGCCCTGCCCGGCATGCAGCGGCAGCGGTCGAAAGATGAATGAGCGCGAGATCACGATCAAGATCCCAGCAGGTATCGAAGACGGCATGACCATGCGCGTCGCAGGTGAAGGTGAAGCCGGCGAACAAGGCGGGCCCTCCGGAGACTTGTTGTGTGACGTGCACATACGCCCGCACCCCCTGTTCAAGCGGGCAGGAGCGGACGTGTATCTGGAGCTGCCGGTAGGCTTCGCGCAGGCAGCGCTGGGTGCCAAGCTGGAAGTGCCGACACTACGAGGGCGCAAGGAGCTGAAGGTGGCCGGCGGCAGCCAGGGCGGCCACGTAATGCGCATGAAGGGCGAGGGCTTCCCACGGCTTGATGGCTACGGTCGCGGCGACCAGCTGGTTGAGATCGTGGTAGAAGTACCCAGCAAACTGACCAAAGACCAGGAGAGGCTGCTTCGGGAATTCGCGGAGACGGAAGAGCAGAACATCACGCCGGAGCGCAAGTCGTTCAAGGACAAGTTCAAGAAGTTGTTCAGCAAGTAGGCGGCAGGCAGGAAGCAGAGATGGCCAAGGACAAACACAACGAAGTCATTCCTGAAGGCGAGGCCCACGAGAGCCACGACGCCGGGGAAGCGCTTCACGATGCAGCAGCCATGCACGCGGCCGAAGAAGCCCTCCATGGCGAGCAGATCGCAGAGGACGAGAACCTGTCGCCCAAGCAGCGCGCGAAGCGGCTGCGCAAGCTGGACGATGAAGAGTTGCTGGCGCTTGCGGAGCAGGCGGCCAGGGCTGAGCACTGGTTAGAAGTCGCCAAGCGCTCGCAGGCCGAGATGGAAAACACCATTCGCCGCATCAAGCGTGAATCGCAGGATGATTTGAAGTTCGCGGCTGGCTCACTGGTTCGCGAGCTGCTGCCGGTGTTGGACAACCTGTCACGCGCGCTGCAGGCCTCGGCCCAGAGCAAGGATTTCAAGTCGCTGTTCGAAGGCGTGGAGCTGACCAACAGGATGTTCACAGATGCGCTGGCGCGCCACGGCATCACGCCCATTGAGGCTGAAGGGCAAGTGTTTGACCCCGCCGTGCACGAAGCACTCATGACGGCCAACAACCCGGATCTGGATGACAACGTGGTCGCCATGGAACTTGAACGCGGCTGGCGTCTGCACGATCGCGTGTTGCGTGCATCCAAAGTGCAGGTGAACAAGAAGTAGCCGATGCCAACCTACGACTATAAATGTCCTGACTGTGGTCACGAGTTCGAAGAATTCCAGACCATGACGGCCGCGCCGATCCGCAAGTGCCCAAAGTGTGGGAAACGGCGGGTCAAGCGCCTCATCGGCACCGGGCTTCAGCCGATCTTCAAGGGCAGTGGATTCTACGAAACTGATTACGTCAAGAAATCCAGGCCTGCGGACAGCGAAGCAAAGCCGGAGTCAAAGCCCGACAGCAAGCCTGAGGCCAAGACAGACGCCAAGACAGAGTCGAAGGCGAGCGAGAGCACGCCGGCCAAAGCCGACAAGAAGCCGGCCAAGAAGAAGTAGATTAAGTCCTACTTGCCAGCCCGAGCGGCAACTGCATCCTAATGCCATGGCCAAGGCTCTCAGCAAACGTTGTCCAGAGTGCGGTAAGCGCTTCCGCTACACCAGCGTAAAGGCGCACGCCTGGTTCCCGTTCTGCAGTGAGCGCTGCAAGACCATCGATCTGGGTAGTTGGCTCAGCAACGAGTACGCGATCGTCGAGGATCTCTCCCGTGGCCATGACCTCAAGGACAAGCTCGACCTGAATGACCCTGATGTGAAGGCTGCACTTGATGAGCTCGAAGGCGAGGGCTAGTCCGGCCTGAGCCCGAGTCGTCGAGTCACCATCGTGCCGAACATGCCGCGGCCCAGCTCAAAACGCACAGTTACGGCGCGCCCCTCGGGGTTCAATTCATCTGGAACCGGCTCGCTCAACTCGAACTTGCCCGGCCACATCAAGGCCGTTCGCGTTGAGGCCTTGAAGCCGGTGCGGTCAAGCCCCGGCACGGACAACTGCTCTTGTGTGATTCCTTCCGTTTCCAGAACGGCAGCGACGAAGGGTGCGGCCTCTGGGAAGTCCTCCAGATTCGTGCCGGGGCCCAGCAAGGGCAATTGCATCTCACGCCATTGCGCCAGCGTGGCCTGCGGCAGTTCGCGGTAGAAGGCCAGTTCACCCGCCTTGTACTTGACGTGCTGAACGCGGCCGACAGCCTCGATCATTCTCCTCAACGTTTCGTTGAACAGCCAGCTCTGGTATGCCGCCACGAACAGGTTCCGCAACGACGGAGTGATGCGATCAAAGCAGCCGGCCCAGTCGCCCGGGTTGTGCTTGAGGTAGTCGACCAGTGCGCGCTCAGGGCCGGCTGTCATGCCTTTGTGCAGCGTTTCCCAATCGCCCCAATGCTCGTCGCCGAGTCGTCGGTTTGCTTTGTCGCGCATACTTTGCTTGCGGTGGGGGGCCGCCAGGTGCAGGCGCAGCGCCTGCTCGAAATCGCCAAGCACCAGCGCACGCCCAATAAATCCACGCCCGTGCGCGATACCGCCGAATCGCTGGTTGTCGTAGTAGTTCGGCAAGCCGAATCGCCTTATCTCATCGGCGTTGCCAGGCAGCACGGCCAACTCGTCTTCGTTCAGGTTTCGCATCGTGATTTCGAAGCGATTGCCAATGATGGAGCCGGCTGTCAGCCTCGACCCGGTCTTGCCGACCAGGCGGATCGAAAGGCGCTCATCTTCCAGTTTGCCGGGCAGGGCGCGAGGTGAACTGAACAGCTGGCGTGTAAGCCCGTGCTTGTCCTTGAGGCCGGCAGCGGACAAGTCCCGAGCGTGCATGCCGGCCTGCCTGGCGATCAAGCGCAGGGCCTCCAGTGTCGCGAGCGATCGCTTGGACAGCTCATATACATAGAAGCGACCGTCCGTGTCGGGCGCGAAATTGCTGATTTCCTCTACGATGAAATCTTCCGGAAGACTCTTCAGCTTCATGGCCGAAGTATAGGCACGTCCCGTGTGTTTGGGCTAGGACGCCTTCTTGCGGGCATACTCGAACAGCTTCTCGACAATCGGGTCGCGCGTGCCCGGGACGTTGTCGTGCCACACCTGCAGCGCATCTCTGGCCTTGGTGAATTCGTTGCGGGTTAGCTGGATGACGCCGTAAAGCATCCAGGGCGTGCTGCTCAGCGGCCGGTCGTCGCATTCCTGCTTGAGGGCTGCCAGATGCCTCTCAAAGGCATCCAGGTCATCGTAGCCGGCATCGAGCAGCAGTGAGAGCTCGCGTGCCTGTCTGCCGGCCATGTCCTGCTCCGTGAAAAGCAGCTTGAGCTGTTGTGCGGCATTGTCGTAGTCACCAAGCGCGAAGTAGCAGCGCATGAGTCCGAGCGTCAGGTACGGCAGCGAGGAGTCGGCCTCCATCGCTTGAAGATAGGCGCCTTTGGCTTCTTCATACTTGCCCGTCCGGAATGCGCTGTCTGCTTTCGCCAGTTGGGCCTTCGGCGTCGGGTCGTCAGGCACGCCATCCGGCGTCTTGTCGTTGATGTAGTCATCAAGCTCCAGCAGGCGATCAAGCGCGATCACGGTTGCATTCGTCGGCGATTCAATGCGGGCAACAACCAACTCGGTCCGCGCGCTGTTGTAGCGCCCTCGGGAAATCTCAACGACGCAGTTCAAAAGGCGGGGCAGGCCGACGTTGGGGTCTGCATCCCGCACGACCAGGATTTCCCTGCGCCACGAGTCGAACAATTCGCGGCTGTTGAACAGCTCGCGCAGATGATTCAGCCTGGTGCGCTCCTGTTCTCCGACCTTGAGAAACCAGGTCTGCATGGCGGTGCTGGCATTGCTCAGCTCGCCGCGCCCGACCAGCACTACGAACAGCAGTCGATAGACTTCGGCCTCGGCGCCCTCGCGTACGAAATTGTCCAGGACCTTGTAGGCCTCCGTATAGTCGCCGCGGCGGATGTTCTTGCGGGCGTCGTCGAGCGTGGGTGGCACCGGCGGATCTTGTGGCTTCACGGGCGGCTTTTCCGGCTCGCCTCCTGGAAGCTCGGGCTCATTAGGCTGTGGCGGGTCGCCACGTAGTTCGTGATCCTCCATCCATCCTTCAATGTCGTGGATGAAGTTGTCGAGCTTCTCGATCAACAGGCCGCGCACGCCTGCTTCGGACGCGCTCATGTACCAGCCGTTTGCGAAGTAGAGCAGTGACGCAAGCCGATGGTGCCCAACGCCCGCGCCTTCAAGGTTTTCAATCCGCTTGGCTGAATCCGCAACGGCACGGCCGGCCGGGGAAAGTTTGTCCAACCAGGGAAACAGTGTTCCGAGGCGATAGCGGGCATAGACGTTGGCGGCCAACTGTAGTGCGGTTGCGTCGTCGTTTGCGGCCGCAAGCGCGACCACGAGCCCGGCATAGTTTTCGGCAACCGTCGGTGCGTCCAGTGCTGCGAACGTGAATGCACGGGCCGCGTCCTCCCAGTCGCCTTCTTTGAGCGCAAGCTCGCCGCGAGACTGATTCCGGTCTTCGGACTTGGCATCCACCAGTCGCGAGGCCTGCGCGTCCGTTCCGGCCAGCTCTTCAGCGCGAACCAGAAAAGCCAGTGCACGAGTGCGGTCGCCATCCAGCATGAGAATACAGCCTGCCAGAAAACACAGCTCGGGGTCCTTTTCCACCTTTGCTGCCAACTGGGTCAGGCGCTCGCGGGCGTCTTCGGCGGGCATCAGCTTAGGAAGCGTCGGTTGATCCAGCAGCGCGTCGCGCTCAGATGAAAGTGCCCGGCGCAGGTAGCGGGCGGAGTCTTCAAAGTGCCCGGTCCAGAAGAGCGTTAGCGCCATCTGGCGGTTTTCAGCGGCACCGAGCGGTTTGGCCTTCAGCGCCTTTGCGGCCAGCGACGCCGCATTGTCCGAGCCTAACTCGAGCGCAGACTTCGCCTCCGCAAGCCAGTTTGGTGTTTCCGCTGCGGGGCCGTCGGCACGCAACGGAGCGGCCAACAGCAACAGCATTGCGGCGAGAAAAAGACAGGGCGCCCACAGGCAAGGGGGCGCCCCGTTAGATGTGTGAAGTTGTTTCACGGGCCTAGTTACCGCCGCCTGTTGCTTCCGCCTTCGCAGCCGGTGCATGGATCCGGTTATAGATGGCGTTGGAAAGCTCTACTTCGAGGTGGTTGTCCCGGCCGGCTTCCGTCCACTTGCCCGAGTACATGGCCGTTGGGCCGGACGTCGAGCCGTAGCCGTTGCCGGTGTAGACTTCCTGGCGCACGATCACCACGGGCTCATACTGGCCGTCCGCATCAAGCTGCGGATACGCCATGATATGGGTGCGATACTTCTCAAGCCCGATGGCGCGCTGGTCGGTCACCACGGTCCAGTTGTTGTACTTCCATTCGACATCCGGGCGGAACACCGCGTGTTCACCGAAGCGTTCGGCGAACTCATCGTGGATCGCATCTTCAACGGACGAAAAATCGTCGCTGAGATAGTATCCGGCTTGCGCCTTGTAGATGTCGTCCTGGAAGACAGTGCAGCCCGAAAGGGCCACGGTTGCCGCGACAGCAAACAGAATTGCAATTCGTTTCATATCGACTCCACTAACGGCCTGTAGGGGTTGCTGGCCGATGCAAGCGGACTCGGGGTCTCTTCAATATGTTACCGGTCTTGCGTTATGGCGCAAGCGGATACTGCCTCACTCTTTGCGCATCCGCAGGGGCACTGACAGGGCGATTCCGCCCAGCCCGACAAGCAGCAGCCAGAGCGCCGGGCTACCCGATTCACCAGCCACGCATCCGCCCCCGCTACCCTTATCCTTGCCGCCGCCGGAGCTGCCTCCGGGCGGGTTAGGCAACTGGTTCCCGAATCCGACTTCGCCCGCGGCCGTGCCGGACTCGAAATCCACCTCAACATTCGCGCTCGACAGCGTGACGCTTGCGGTAGCCGTGCCGCTGAACGAGCCGCCATTGCACGTCAGGTTCCAGGCGCCTGCGGAAGCAGCAATGGACCACCCGCCGCCCGTGGTCGTGACGGTGTTGAGTGAGCTTGGGCCGGTGGCCGAAACCGTGACGCCGGAGAGCCCTTCGCCCTGGTCGTAGCGCCCGTTGCTGTTTGTGTCGTTGTACACCACACCGGTCAGCCACACCGGGTCCGTGTCGTGCCTTCCAGTATGAATCGCCCAGTAGGCCGCCGCGTTGATGCCGCCCGTCCAGCCAATACCTTCTGCATAGCCGGTACCGATCTCGCGAAATGCCTGGTTCCAGGAGTCCATGGCCAACAGGTGCTTGCGGTGCCCGAGCGAAGGTACGCCGGCATCCACGATCAGTGCCTTCAGGGCCGCTGCCGGGCTATAGGTAATGCTGCTGCCGCTGGTGCCGATCACGGCAATCGATTCGATGTAGTTGTTGGTGTTGGTCCAGCTCGTGGGCAGGGTGTAGCCGGCGTCGCGTGCCATCTTGTTCGGCCAGTCGCCTGTCACGGCGCTCTGGTGGGCAAAGTAGCCGTTTGCCGCCATTTCGGCCGAATGAAACCTTGATGACTGAACGAGGTACAGGTTGATCGCCAGCGGCGGCTGGGCGGCGACGCCGTTGAGGATTCCGCCGAGGCTGTTGTCGGTATCGTACTGTTGAGGGTCGCTTCGCGCGCGGTTCAGCTCGTAGATGAAGGCCATCTCGGCTGCGGTGGGGGCCTGCTGTGCGAACAGCGGTGCGCAGAATGCCAATGCGGCGACAACAAACATCCATCGTGGCATGGATTTCTCCGGGGCAGGTATTGCCGCTCTACGCGCCGTCCATTGTATGCCATGACCGCGGCTCATCCAAACCCATTCGCGGGCTCACGGCGCCTGCAGCATCTTGCGCATGATGATTCGTGTGCCAGGACGGTCGACGGCTGCGATGCTGCCCGAAGCCACAAACCCTTCCTGCAGGTTCAGAATCATCATGCCGGGGTTGTCACCCCAGGTGTGGGTTTCTACGTAGAGGCAGCCCTGCTCGCGGGCCCAATCGTGCTGCACGCGGGCCAGCGCACGACCCAACCCCTTGCGACGATGGAACGGGTGTACGCCGCCAAGCCAGGAATAGAAGCACTCGCGACGATTGCCGGTGCGATAGCCAAGTTTGTAGGCGACTATTTCGCCAGCCGGGGTGAATGCGGCCACAATCAGTGGGTCCCGGCCGGCGAGCGCGGCTTGCAACTCGCCGAGAAGGCCGCGCTTCTTTTCTTCGCTGGCGTAGGCGCGCGACGGCAACACCTGGTGATGCAACTCGACAAGCGGCTGCAGCGCTTCAGGAGTCAGCGCAATTTCGTGGATGTTGTAGTCGCCGTGTTTGGTCTCGATCATGCTAGGCCGTCTGCAGCTCGTCGCGCGCACGTTTCAGGTTCTCAAGCACGCTTGCCGGTATGCGAAAGCCCCCGCCTTCGCCGTGCCCGAGTGAGGTATGCGGCTTGGTCTTGCCACCGTGGTAGTCGCTTCCACCCGTGACGATCAGTCCGAGGCGCTTTGCGATATCCTTTAGGCCGGCCGTCCACACTTCATCGTGATCGGGATAGATGGCCTCGAGCCCCAGCAGGCCCCATTCCTTGAGCTGTTTCAAGTACTCCTCGGTCTTGTCGAGCCCGCCGCGGTCCAGCCAGATGGGGTGAGCGATGACCGGCACAGCCTTGTGCTCGCGCACGAATTTTAGTGCCTCTTCAGGCCCGAATGTGTCCTTCTCGAAGTAGCAGGGGCCGTCGTTGGCGATCCATTTGTCAAAGGCCTCCTGGCGCGTCTGCACGTAGCCCTTGCGCTCCATTACGGCCGCGATGTGGGGCCGCCCAACCACCGCTTCACCGGCCTGCTCAAGTACTTCTTCGTAGGTCATTGGCATGCCGTGGCCGGAGAGTGAGTCCACGATGTTTCGATTCCGCGCTTCTCGCTTCTCTGCGATCTCGCGGAGGCGACCCTCGAAGCCCGCGTCATCCAGATCGTAGTAATAGGCAAGCAGGTGAAACGTCCCACCGCTGAGCTTTACGCTGATTTCGACGCCAGGAATGACCTCTACACCAAGCTGCTGTCCGCGCGCGATGGCCGCCGGCAGCCCCTTCGTCGTGTCGTGATCGGTCAGGGCGATCGCCTTCAGCCCCAGACTTGCCGCCCATTCGACCAGGTATTCCGCTGGCCGCTCGCCGTCGCTGCAGGTGGAGTGCATATGCAGGTCGATGCAGCCAGCGACTTCGCCGTGGAGGCCCTTGTGATCGGATGGTGGGGGAAAGTCGTTCATGGGTCGATTATCGATCAGCCCAAGTCGGGCGCAAGCAGCATCACTTTACGTCAATATGGACTGAGCAGTGCCCGACATCCCCCTCTGCCTCAAGCCTGATGCGTACCGCCTCGCCGATGTCGTGCGCCTGTTGCACGCTGATGTCCGGCGCAACCAACACATGCAGATGCACCTGCAATTCAGTGCCCAGAAAGTGTGCACGCAGGTCGTGTGCGTTTACCACTCCCGGCACCGCAAGTGCCAGCGCGAGAAGCTCGTCCTGCCTTGCCTGGGGCGGGGCTTCGCCCATCAGGTAGCGGATGTTGTCGCGGGCCAGCTCAATGCCCGACCAGCCGATCCAGGCGGCTACCGGCAGCGCCAGCCACGCATCCAATTGGGTCCAGCCTGCTCTTGCGGCGAAAAAACCGCCGATGGCAAGCAGGCTGACCATCACGTCGTTGCGGGCGTCTACTTTCAGGGCCTTCATGGCTGGGCCTTTCGTCTGGCGATAGGCGGCGCCGGCAATGAACATGATCGCGCTCTTGAACACGGTCTTGGACCCGAACGCGACAACCAGCAGCCAATCGATGCGAATGCGCTGATGGGCGATGATCGCACCTATGGCGCTGCGTCCGACCTCGATGGCCAGTACCCCGGCAATGACCGCGACAATCAGGCCGCCGATTGGCTCTGCACGGGCGTGGCCGAAGGGATGCTCCTTGTCGGGGCGCTGGGCGGCCACGATGACGGTCCAGGTCAACACGCCGGCCGTGAATACGTCCATGAAACTGTCGGCCGCCTGTGCCAGAGCCAGCTGACTGTCCCACGTCAAGTAGGCCGCGAACAGCGCGGCGACAAGGCCGCCGCTACCCAGCAGGGTGATGATCGTGATGGCTCGCTGACGTGATGTTTGGTCTGGAGTCATGCTTTCCCGAACGCTACTGCTGTCGTGCAGGCGCGCGATGCAAAAAATTCGAATTTCCTTTGAGGGCTGGCTCCCGCCAAATCGTCACAAGTACAGGGCCAACCGACAAATGTGCGAAACTAGAACCGGGCGAACGTGTTCCGGTATTCTGGTGAATGGCTATAATGTTGCGTTGGAGGCCGTCCCCTGTTAGCGACTACGTGCATCCCTGAGGCACTGGAGGTTACGGAATGAGACTTCGATCCCTGAGCATAGCCGCGCTTGTGGCCGTCGGGCTCTTAATGGCGTTCACGACCGCGTCAGCGAGCAAGAAGACCAACCCCGAATTCTGGAAGGTGTGGACGGACCGCAAGGCCACCAACCTTGCCAAACGCGACGCGGTAGACCAGTTGCTGGGCGGGCCCGAGCTTGTCGAGGAATACCTCGAAATCCTCGAGTCAGACGTCTGGCAGTACCGTGCAACGATCACCGGTCGTCTGCAGAGCGAAACGAATAAGGAGCTATTGGCCAAGCTGGAAGAATTCCTGTTCGATGAAAAAGAGACTGCCAAGAAGCCCGCAGCCGCCGAGCACATCTGCTGGGCGCTCTACAACAACCAGAACTGGGTGAACGAAGAGAAGTGGGCCAAGGCCCGCGAGCTGGTGATGTCCAAGAAGACGCCAGAGAAGGTCAAGGCACGCATGCTGCGTGAACTTGGTGTCTTCCGCGGCGACACCGCCGCAGGTGCCGCGGCAGCGGACGAGAAGGCGCAGGCGCTCGGCAAGGCGAATGTACGCACGTTGGTCGGGCTGCTGGAATGGGCCGCCACAGACAAGAAGTTCAGCCGCGAGCTGCGCTTCCTGATCGGCGACGCGCTGGAAAGCCTCAGCGGGCAGGACTTCGGCGAAGACCTGGCCAAGTGGCGCTTCTTTGCGGACAACCTGAATGACCCTCTCAAGCCGCGTACCGCCGCAGGCTTCAAGGACCAGTTTACTGACGTCGAGGTTGAGGGCCACAGCTTCAGCAGCCCGACACCTCGCCCGGTTGAAATGGAAATCCTGATCCTGCCGGACCTGGGAAAGAGCGACCGCTACTGGTACCCGTACATTTTCGAGATCAACAAGACTTTCAAGTGCACCTTCGTGAAGCTGCCGGACTGCAGCAAGATGAAGGACATTGAATGGATGAAGAACCGCGACGGCAGCCCGAACCAGACTGCCTACTACTATCCGCTCAAGCAGCTTGTGGAAACGTTCGAAGAGCGCCGCAAGCAGAGCAAGCAGAAGCACGTCGGCCTGATTGCACACGGCGTCAGCGGCTGGATTGCGCTCGAGTATTTGCGCCTGCACCCGGAGAGCGTGGCCTTTGCAATCATCATCCAGACCTGGAGTGGTGAGAACTCCCGTGAACAGGGCCGTAACTCAGCTGAGCAGAGCAAGGACGATGCCTACAAGTACTACGCGCAGGACCTTGTGTATGACCCGAGCGGCCGAATCGGCTCGCTCAGTCTGAACGAAGAACAGAAGTTCTGGTCATCCACCGGCGCATTCAAGCGTCGCTGGGCAGACCCGAAGGCGCTTGAGCCGATCTTCTATGCGCAGGCTCCGTGGCGCGAGCAGCCACAGAGCAACGCACGTATTCTCGTGCCGCAGTACAACTTTGACGACGCCGTAAAGGGCGGGCGCAAGATCGACGTCCCGACGCTGTTCATCCACGGCAGCCAGGACCCGATGTTCGTGAAGGGCGACGAGAAGGACTACCAGAAGGGCTTCAGCAAGATGACCTGGGCTGTGTATGAAAACGCGGCCGACACGCCGTGGGCCGAAGAGCCGGTCCGTTTCTTCGACGACTTCAACACGCTGCTCGACAAGAACGACATCATCGAGAAGCTCAAGAAGGAAGACGAAGAGCGCAAGAAGAACGAAGGCAAGTAAGCACCGATACCAAAAAGCCCCGGGCAATCGCCCGGGGCTTTTCTCTTTAGCCAGAGCCTAGGCCGCTTCCTTGATCTGCTTGCGCAGCGTCTTGTTGGCGTCGAGCATGGCCTGCAGAAATCCGATGCGAGCTTTCTCAGGTGCCGCGTTGGCCGAGCTTGCCGTGCCGATTGCCTGCTGCGCCGGCTGACGGCTGCTGATTGCTTCAATCTCTCGGGCGAGGCGGTGGATGCGTGATTCAAGCTCAATGATCCGGCCGCTCTGGTCGTTCTCTGGTGCAGCCATGTTTCGGAGCCGCTGGCTTTCGGTGATTGCCAGCTGCAGCAGCGATGCTTTGAGTTCCTCAGCCTCCGCACTCGCACGGCGATCGAGGGCTACCTGCTGCCGGAGCATCTGCTCCTGTGCTGTCTCAAGCGCAGCGATCTTCTCACGCGCTTCGTCAGCCAAGCGGTTGGCCGTCTCCAGCTTCTCAAGCCGTGAGGCAAGTGCCCCGATGTCGTGGTGTGCCTGACGCGGTGCCGCGTTGGCGACCATGCGACGCAGCACGTCTGCTTCGGCGCGCTGTGCGGTGAGATCGTGCTCCAGGCGCTCTGCGCGCTGGGCAACGCTGATGATCTGCTCACGGAAGAAGCGCTCGATGCGATAGCGCTCGGCCTCGGCTTCAACCATGGCGCGCTTGCGTTCGAGTACTGCCTGCTGCTCGGCGGTTGCCAGCAGTGCGGCTTCTTGATCGCGATCTTCCATGAGGCGGCTGACGTTCGACATCACGGCCGCGCCGAAGCTGACCATGATCGCGCCGGCACCCATCTCGGCGAGCAGTGCCCAGCCCGCGCTTCCGTCATGCGCGCGGTTAACCAGGAAACCGGCCAGCAAGCCCAGCAAGGGTGCCAGAGCAAGGCGGTGCGCATCGAGTTTCTGCATTCGGGCTACGAAAGATTCCATCGGGACTCCCGGGTTCAGGCCGCTTCGCGATCTGTGTTTGGCTCACGCTCGCGGATTTCGACCACCGTGAGCTCGCTCTCGC
Organism: Planctomycetota bacterium; assembly: GCA_020425605.1. GTDB lineage: Bacteria > Planctomycetota > UBA8742 > UBA2392 > UBA2392 > JACKID01. Next base: position 72,362 of record JAGQRH010000005.1, read on the forward strand.
TGTCGTGCTTGGTGAGCACGACGCGGAAAATGTGGCTGTCATCGATGCCCAGTGCACCGCAGACGCAGTCTTCGATGAACTTGACGCGATTCGTCAGGTCGACCTTTCGGACATTGCCCTTCTTGGTGAAACAGGACAGGTGGATGTCGATATGAAGCTCATACTGGGCATTCGGGTCCATTTGACGATCGATCAGCGCCGAGATCAGGCGCCGGATCTTGCGGGCCTTCTGGGTCAGGACGCGCTTGATGACACCGGTTTCGGGGTCACGCACAGTGGAGAAGAGGTTGTTCACGGAAGGAGGCAGAAAGGGCAAACGCAGGCGGAACGGCTGCTGGGGCCCCTTCTCGATTCGCGCCGTCCAGTTGCGGCGCTGGGCACTGGGTTTTCTCGGGGAATGGCGTCCCGCCAGCGCGCTGAAATCAGCCGCAGATATCCGCGTGGGGCGCGAGCGGGGTTGGTCGTGAGTGGCCATGTCGATCTCCGTGTGGAAATCGACAAAACCGGGGCTTTGGCTTCAGGGAAAAGTTACTTCCAGCCGGTCAGTTTGAGGGCTGTTTCGGCATCGAGCGTAATACGGAATCCACGGGTCTGGACGCCCCGCGTGTAGGGGTCTGACGAGCGACGGTTATGCAGCTTGGCCGTCTGGGTATCGTCATCGTGGGTGCTTGAGCCTCGCTCGGATCTGCGCTCTTTGGCGCCTCCCTTGTTGAAGGGGTTCTTTTCGGACCACGTCGGGGTCTCTGCATACACGTCGCGGCACCATTCGGATACGTTTCCGACCAGATCCCGAACGCCATATGGGCTGGCGCCATCGGGAATGCTGCCGGTTTCTTCTACCCGAAGCCGGTTGAGATTGGCCCTCAGCGTGGTCATTCGACCGTTCGGTAAGGGCGAATTCATTTCAAGCTCGTTGCCCCACGGAAACAGCTGGCCATTGGCGCCACGGCCTGCTTTTTCCCACTGGGCCTCGGTGGGCAGCGTGCCCTCGAAGTACCTGCAGCAGGCGTCGGCTTCAAACCAGCTGACGCCCGTTACCGGCATCTTGGGGCCCTTGAGGTAGGAAGCCTTGCTGCGCCGAATCTCGCCAAACAGCGGCTGAGAAGTGTCGCCATCGGCCCAGGCGATGATCGTGTAGCGCGTGTTGTTGGACAGACCGGAAATGTCAACTCTACCGTCGTCGCCGGTTGTCAGCAGGTAGCCTTCTTTGGCCAGGTCGTGATCCGGGTAGGTTGGCAGATCGCGTCCGTTGATGTCGGTCCAGTCCTCGCGATAACGGAGGCGAACAGTCCCCGCGCCCCGGTCATATGTGAGGTAGTTCGCCCACCCGCCGTTGTCGGGCAGCGCGAGCACCTTCACGTCCCGGGCGCCAAATTGCAGACCATCTTCAAGGACCTCCAATGTAAGCGCGTCACGCGGTGAAGCGAGGGCCCACAGACGCCGATTGCGGTCGAGCGCGGTCCAGCCGACATAGGGGCTGCCACGAACGCCGCCCTGGCTTGAGATGTACTCGAAGCCTTCCTGCGTCCAGTAGGAGGCGTTGCGGTAGCCGTCCGCGAGGATGAAGCCGTAGAACTGGTCGTTTGTGAATTCGTCGGTCGAGATGTAGTAATCGTCTAGCCAGATCCAGCGCTTCGGCATGTTGCTTCGGACGCCGTCGTTTTCTCCCATGATGAACCAGCCCTGGGGCACGAGACGCAGCTCAATGTCCACGCTGTAGCTTCCGGTGTTCTTGGTGTAGGTGAGCCGCTCCGGCAAAGGACGATCGTGGGACACCGCGTAGCGTGCGGCGTCGGGCATCTGTGGGTCCCACTCGATGCCGTCCGGTGGAATGATCTTCACGCCGCCGTTGTCATCGGACGGATTCCGCGGAATCGTTGTGCGCCCGCCGTCGTCGCCTTCGGCAGCCAGCCAATCCGACGCGTTGAACAGGTTGAACTTGAACAACGCCAGCGCGCCGATCGCGATCAGAAGGATGATCGCGATGCCCGCATACATGACTGAGCCTGTGTCGCCGGACTGTGCCATTCCGGGTGAGGTCCTCCTCAGGACCCTTCCAGTATAGGAAGGGGCGGGGTGTCAAAACACCCCGCCCCCCAAGGCTTTTATGCGACTATTACTACGCCCCGCCGATTGCGTCGATCAAACCGACCAGCGGCAGGAACAGCGCGATCACGATGAAACCAATGGCTCCGCCCATGAACACGATCAGCACAGGCTCCATGATGCTGACCAGCGACTCGACCGCGATATCGACGTAAACGTCGTACGTGTCGGCCACCTTCATCAGCATCTTGTCCAGCTCACCGGTTTCTTCACCGACGTCGACCATGTTCACGACGAGGTCGTCGAACATGCCGGTCTCGGACAGCGGGCCGGCGATGGTTTCGCCTTCCTTGATCGAGTTGGCCACCCGGTCGATCGCTTCGCCAAGCACCACGTTGCCGATGGCGTTCTTGCAGATATTCAGCGCTTCCAGGATGGGCACGCCGGCCATCACCAGTGTGCCGAGCGTACGCGTGAAGCGTGACGTAACGGCCTTCTTGATGATCGGGCCGAAGATGGGCAGCTTAAGCTTGATGGTGTCCATCACGCGCTCGCCCTTCGTAGTTCGACCCCAGGCCACAATGCCGGCGCACATGGCTGCCACGCCAACCACGAATATCAGGCCCCAGATGCTGGCAATGCCGCGGCTGACGAACACCAGCATGGCGGTCATCCAGTGCAGCTCCATGCCCTGTTCTTTGAACATCTTCTCGAAGGCCGGAATGACGAACACCATGATGCCCGTAAGGATCATCACGGCGACCGACATGACGATGATCGGGTAGATCATCGCGCCGACGACCTTCTTCTTCAGGCGCTGCGACTTCTCCATGAAGTCGGCCAGGCGCTGCAGGATGGTATCGAGAATACCGCCTGCCTCACCGGCTTTGATCATGTTGACGTACAGCTTGTCGTAGGTGCGCGGGTGGTTGCCGAATGCCTCCGACAGACTCGACCCCTGCTCGACGCTTTCGCTGACATCTTCAAGGATGTACTTGAATGCGCCCGGCTTCTGCTGGCGCCCCAGTACTTTCAATGAGCGGACAACCGGAAGACCGGCGTCAATCAAAACCGCGAGCTGGGCCGTGAAGTCGGTCAACTGCTGGGACGTCGCCTTGCCCTTGAGCTTGCCACCCTTGGAGCGGGCTGGGCCGGCGTCTTCCTTCTTGTTGGCTTTCTTCGTTGCGGCGGTTTCCGCGCGTTGAGCCACCTTGGTGGGCTTCAGGCCGGCGTTACGAATCTCGAGGATCGCCTGATTGCGATTGGCGGCCTCGAGCTCGCCGGTCTCTTTCTGGCCCTGCGCGTTGATGGCTTCGTAGGCAAAAATAGGCATCTAGCCATGCCTCCCGTGGAATAGTCCAAGAGCACGATTAAACGTGCGCACCCTGGGGGAACGGGGGGTATCTTGGCCCACTTTCTGAATCGTTCTCAATCTTACGCCCGGCCTGCAGCATTGCAAGCCGAGACCGGTAGTTGACCTCATGTTGCATTGGGGCGGCAAGGGGCTAAATTCACCTCGTCCACCAGCGGAAGGCGTTTTTTCATGGATATCCACGGCATGCTCGCCCCAGAGCGCATCATTATGAACCTCGGCAGCAGCACGAAGCGCGATGCGCTGGTTGAGATCGTAAGCAATCTTGGGGAATCGGAGGGCGTGACGGACGTTGAGGCGCTCAAGAAGGCGATCCTCGAGCGTGAAGAGATCATGTCTACCGGGGTCGGGCTCACCATCGCCGTGCCACATGCCAAGCTGGCAAGCGTGAAGACCTTCACGCTGGGGTTGGCGCGTTCCGAAAAGGGCATCGACTACGACAGCCTCGACGGACAGCCTGTACGGATCATCGTGACGATTGCAGCACCGGACAATGACCAGAATACGTACCTGCGCGTGCTGGCGGCCGTGATGCACGTGCTCCGGAACGAAGAGCAGCGCAATGCCATCCTTGCTGCCAAGACGCCGGACGAAGTCATCAAGGTCTTCAAGAGCTAGAGACAGCCCTGCTACTGCTGCACACCCAGCGCGTTGCCTTCGGAGTCCCAGAAGCTGGCGAACTTGGTTGGGCCTTCCTGCTGGATTTTGCCCACCTTGACGCCCTTTGCCTCAAGTGCCTTCAGCGTCTCTTCAATGTTGTCTGTCTTGAAGTAGGGCATCGGGCCGTGGCCGACGTCTTTGCCGTCTGTCTCGCTTGGGTGAAGGGCGATATTGACGCCTGCTGAATCCAGCCGCAGGGCCGCGTAGTGGGGCGGCGCGCTGAACAACACGCTGCAGCCCAGCATCTCCGTGTACCACTTGAGTGCGCGGTCGAAGTCGCTGGTCCACATCATGACGTGGCTGAATCCGCTGAACATGGCTTCTCCAGACTTGCGGGCGATGCAAACTTCGCCTCTACAGGCTTCCAACCAAAGACTTCACGATCTTCGTCAGCTTCGGCTCGGCTGATCCTGCTGTCTTGATGATGGTGTCGATGTCGGCTTCTTCGAGGTGGTCCGGGTCGCACATGTCCGTGCAGATGCTGAAGGCGACGACCCGCATGCCCATGTGGCGTGCGGTAATTACCTCGGGCACGGTGGACATGCCGACCACGTCCGCGCCGAAGTTGCGCAGCATGCGATACTCGGCGCGCGTCTCCAGCGTCGGTCCCGTTACCCAGACGTAGACGCCTTCGCGCAGTTCCAGCCCGTGTTCCTTGGCCGCGGCGTGCGCCTTCTTCTTCAGTTCGGGGTCGTAGGGGCGGGACATGTCCGGAAAGCGCGGGCCGATAGATTCATCATTCGGCCCAAGCAGCGGGCTCGTGCCCACGAGACCAGGCAGGTTGATGTGATCGTCGATCACCATCAGGTCGCCGAGCTTCCAGTCGAGATTCAATCCACCGGCGGCGTTGCTGAGCACGACGGTGTCGCAATCCAGTGCCTTCAACAGCCGCACCGGGTAGACGATGTCCGCGAGGCTGTGGCCTTCATAGAAGTGAAGACGGCCTTCGAAGACGTAGACGTCCGTGCCGTTCAGCTTGCCGGCGACGAATTCGCCTCCGTGGCTCTGCACGCTGGCCTTGGCCATGCCCGGGATTTCGCCGAACGCGATGCGCACGTCGGCTTCCACTTCCTTGCCGAGCGCGCCCAACCCCGTACCGAGCACGATGCCGACTTTGGCGCGGACTTTCGTCTTGCCGTGAATCGACGTCACGGCTTCCTCGAGTTGTTCTTTGAGAGATGGCATCTGGACTCCGAAGTCAGGTCTCTAGCTTTGATCGCAGCGTGGTTTCATCCATGCCGCTGATGGCCACACGCTTATCCTGACTGGCGTGGCCTGAGACAAGCTCAATTTCGCGGGCGGCGATGCCTAGCACGGTCGAGAGCAGGCGTACGACGCCTTCGTTTGCGCGCCCCTTCTCGGGTGGGTCTTTGACCTGAATCTTGAGGGCGCCGCCGTGTTCGCCGACGATGCGGGCCTGCTTTGCCTTGGGGCGCACGCGCAGCCTCAGCAAGATACGCCCGTCGCGGGTTTCAAGATCGAGGGCCATGGCTACTTGTTCTTCAGCGCCTCGATGACCCTGATGAATTCCGCTACGTTTTCGCGGCTCTTCTTGAGCAGCGACTTGCCACCAGGGCCGTGATAGTCCTTCTCGGCCAGCAATTCTTCCCAGTTGTCTAACTGGCCACAACCCAGGTGATTCAGTGTTAGCGTCACATCGGCCCAGCCGCCGGTCACGTAGAGAGACTTCGGCCAGAACTCTTTCATCACCTGAATTGCAGCCCGCTGCTTGAGGTAGTTGGGCGTGTATTCCTGCTTGAGGTCGTTCTGTTTGGAGCCTGTGTTCCCGACGAGAAACTGCCAGCTAAGGACGTTCTCCGGGTGTTCCTCGATGTTCTTTTCAGCCTTGTACAGGTTCAGCCATTCACGCCGCGCGGTGAGCAGCCAGGCCGTCATCATTGGCGGGACATCTTCGCTGCCGGTTATACTGTTGGTGTCGACCAGCTTCTCGAGTTCGCGCCGAACCTTGCCCGCGTCCTTGGCTGCATCGGCCCATTCGTCCTGGGCTTCCTTCTCGGTCTTGAACCCGCCGTAGTGCTGCAGCGCGACCGCCATCATGCGGTAGTAGTAGGCCTTGCCAGACTTGATCTCGTTGGCGAGGTTCAGCAACTCGGGCGTTCCGATCTCGTTTTCCTTGCGGACCGTGTGCCCGACGTCCTTGAGCTTTCGCTCGGCCTCTTTGTACATCCCGAGACGCAGCAAATAGATGCCCTCAAGGTAGTCCCGAACACTGACGTGGACCTCGTTGACATGCTTCGTCATCGCCTTTCGCTCGTCCGCATCGACGTAGCTTTTCAGGATCTCACGGTAGCGTCTTAGAGCCGTCGGGCCGTCAACGGCCACCGCGGTATCCTCCGGCTTGTCGTCGGTTGATTCCACGTCATCAGGCTGTTTGCCGTCTGTGGCAATTCGCTGCTTGACGTCTGCCTTTTCAATGCGTGGAAACACCTGCGCAAAGGCTGCGCCGGCGAAAAGGCAAATGGTAAGCATCAGGTAAATACGAGGCATGGGGTCCTCCTTAGTCACTCAGGCCGTAGCGCTCCATCTTCTTGCGCAGGCCGAGCCGTGAGAGTCCCAGCATTTCTGCGGCACGGGACTTGTTGCCTTTGGTACGTTCGATTGCTTCCACAATCTTGCGTTTTTCGACGTTTTCCACGACGTCTTTCAGGCTTCCGCCGCTTTCCGCCAGCGATTCTTCTTCAGCCATCTGGCGCAACTGGGGGCTGAGCAGCGCTGCGTCGATCTTCTTGCCGTCTGACAAAGCGACCATCTTCTTTACTTCGTTCTCAAGCTCGCGCACGTTTCCGGGCCAATTGTAGTTCAGCATTGCGCGCAGCACGCCGCGATCCATCTTGATGTCGGGATAGCCCGCTTCTTCGGCGTCCTTCTTCAGGAACGCATCCACGAGCATCGCGATGTCTTCCTTGCGCTCGCGAAGGGGCGGCAGCTTGATGGTCACCACATTGATACGGAAAAAGAGGTCCTGCCGGAACGCGCCCTTGCGCACCTGGTCAGACAGCTCCTTGTTCGTCGCACACACGAGGCGGAAGTCGACCTTCTTGCTCTGCTTGCCGCCGATCGGGCGAATCTCGCCCTCTTCAAGCACGCGCAGCAACTTGGCCTGCATCGATGGGCTGATCTCGCCGATTTCATCCAGGAAGATCGTGCCGCCGTTGGCCATGCCGAACAGGCCCATCTTGTCGCGCTCGGCGCCGGTGAACGCGCCTTTCACGTAGCCGAACAGCTCGCTTTCGAACAGCGTATCGGGAAGCGCGGCGCAGTTTTCGGCGACAAAGCGGCCCTTGTTTGCGCGGCTGGAATTGAAATGCAGCGCGCGGGCGATCAGCTCTTTGCCCGTGCCCGGCTCGCCGAGAATCAGCACCGGCACCGGCAGGTCGGTGATCTTGTCGAGCATGCGGAAGACTTCCTGCATACCCGCGCTCTTGCCGATGATCTCGCTGTAGTCGTGGTGGAAGTTCGGCATCTCGCGCTTTTCGGCTTCCATGCGCAGCGCGGTCAGCTCGGCGGTTTGCATGTCGAGCTTTGCCTCAAGCTCTTTGCGGATGCCTTCCAGCTCGGTCTCGAAGTTCTCGATCTTGTATTCCAGCGCCTCTTCGTTGCGGCGGGATTCAGCCGCACCCATCAGCACGGCCGTGAGGTTGGCCGCGTTTTCCAGCAATTCGACCTGCGCATCGCTGAGGTCAGCTTCCTTGCTTTCGCGCTCAACATACAGCACACCGGTCAGACGCTCGCCGGCTTTCAGCGGTATGTAGACGCATGGCGGGTGTGAGGCTGTGCGCGGCTTCACCTGGGTTTTAGCGCGCGGGGTAAGCAGCTTGTTGGCGGCCGTCATGAAATTGCCCGGCAACTCGTCGGTGGGGGTGCCGCTGATGAAGTTGAAGAACGCGCGCCCCCTGGCGTTACCTTCGTCGTCGGCTACCGCGATCACGACACGCACGCCGGGGATCAGGCGACCGATGAACTGCGCCGCCGAATCCAGCAGCGCCTTTGCGGTGTCCTCCACCGCCGCATGGGCAAAACCGGCAAGCGCGTCTGCAATGCCGATCTGGAAAGTCGGGGCGCCGGGCTTTGCGTTGATCGGCTCCATCGCGTTCTTGGTTTCGAACGCGCTGGATTCTTCCGAGAAGAGCGACAGCTTGGCCAGGCCGATCTGGAAGGTCTCGCCGTACTGGATGGCTTGCTCAAGCACAGGCTCGCCGTGCATGTACGTCCCGTTGCGGGATTTCAGGTCGCGCAGCACCCAGGTTTTGTCCTGCTGCTGCTCCAGCACGCAATGGTGGCGGCTGGCCTTTTCGTCCGTGACCATGATGGTGTTGTCAGGCGCGCGTCCAACGGAAACCTCTGACCCAGCCAGCTGGTAGTGGTTGGTGTTTCCCTTTTCCTCAACGACAACGAATGGCATTCGGGCGCGCGCTCCGCAGTGTGTGTATCAGTGAAGATCACGGCGTGGAGCCCGTCAAGGAGTGGTGGAAACTTTGTTACCACGTCACGGAAGCCCGCCTAAACCAGCTCACGGCCTTCCAGTGGTGTGCCGCAGTACATGCAGGTCACCGCGCGTTTGCCGTTGGTCTTGCCGCAATTGCTGCACTGCTGTGGACCCGACTGGGGCTTGTACTTGCCGTCGAGTCGGCCGTCACTGAGGTCGACTTCCGTGACGATTTCACGGAACTCATCCTCGCTGAACACGCCCTTCTTCGAGCAGATCTCGAGCAGCGAGCGAATGATCAGCGTCTGGCGCTCAATCGCGTCTTCAAGCCGCGCCATCGCGTTCTCGGCGCGGCGGGCTGAGCCCTCTGCATCGGTTGCTGCATGCGCGGCCTGTCGCGCGGCGCCGTAAGAGTTGTGAACCCATCCGTAGTACATGTCTGCCTCCTTCCACTCAGCATACCCCGGCATCGCGACATCGCGATTGCAACGACGTGCGTGATTTGGAACGGCCACTGCGTTGGCGTCTATGCCCGTGTCGCGCTCAAGAGCCTCGCGGAGCGTGCGCGCGGGTTGTTGTGGATCTCGTCGCCCGTGGGGCGCGTTCCGTCGATATCCACGCCCGAATAGAGGCCTGCCTTCAGCCCGCTCAGAAGCGCGTCATGCACCCGCTTCTGCTCACCGCTGTGGAACGTGATGAAGGCTGCTCGCCCGCCCGGGTTCAGCAGATACGGCAGCGTACGCAGCAAGTGCTCGAGATTCGCGACCTCGCGGTTCACGGCCATGCGCAGCGCCTGGAACACACGTGCGGCCGGGTGCTGGTCGCGCGCCGAGCGTTTCTTGTAGCTCTTCAGCCCGTAGGCGCGCAGCACGATGTTCACCAACTCGCCGGTGCGCGTCGGGCATCCGAGCTTGATGGCCGCGGCAATCGCCTCCGCACGCGGCTCGTCGCCCAGCTCAGTCAGCATCGCGGCCAGCGCTTCTTCATCGGTGTCGGCGATCAACTGCGCGGCCGTGATGCCACGCGTAGGGTCCATCCGCATATCCAGCGGCGCGTCGCGCTTGAAGCCGAAGCCGCGCTCCGGGTCGTCCAGCTGCATGCTGGAAACCCCGAAGTCCGCCAGAAGGCAGTCGACGCCGGTCAGTCCCTCGGCCGCGAGCACGTTGCCGATTCCCGCAAAATTCGTGTGGTGGGCCGAGATCTGGATCCCGCTGGCAGCCAGACGCTCGCTCGTCCGCGCCAGCTCATTGGCGTCGAGGTCGGTCGCGATCACCCGCGCACCCGCCAGCGCCAAGGCCGCCGAATGACCGCCGTAGCCCAGCGTGCAGTCCAGCGCGACTTCGCCTGCTTTGGGTGCCAGCGCCGCCAGCACTTCGCGAAGCATCACCGGCACATGGGTGCCCGCCGGCGTACGCCCGGCCGCGCGGACCTTGGCCACCTCGTCGGGGTACTTGTCCGGCGCGAGCTCCTTGTACTTCTCTTCGAAGCGCTTCGGATGCGTGCCCTGGTAGCGTTTGCGCCTTGGTGGCTTGCCGGGTGCGTCGTTCGTGAGTTCTTCGGTCATCGCGCGAGCTTAACACAGCCTTGGCGCAAAATACGCCCGCCGATGCCGATATCTGCACATGGATACACCGCATCCACTCAAACCCGTGCAAACTGCCCTGACGCGCGTTATCTTCGCGCAAAAGGGGGACCGCCATGGCAGACAAAGAAGAATTGAAGAAGGCACTCAAGGCTTTCAAGAAGCGCCTGAAGGTGTACCAGGAAGACTCCGGCAGCAGCGCGCCGGCCAGCCACCTGAGCCGCGAGAAGGCCACCATCACCGCCATCAACCCGCCGGACCAGTACCCCAAGGAAGTCTGGGAAGCACTGGTCGAGAAAGGCCGCCTGAAGAAGGTCGGCCACAACATGTACTCACTGGCTTGAGCAAACATTCACCACAGAACACGCAGAGACCACAGAGCAAAGCGGTTCTCTGTGAACTCTGTGTTCTCTGTGGTGAAGAGAGGCTGAAACCATGGACCAGTTGATCGTCGGCGTGAACCTGTTTGCGATCTGCCTTGTACTGGCGCTGATGGAGGTGCACATCGAGGGCCCGCACGGCTGGGCCACGACGCTGCCCACCTGGCGCTTCGACCGCCCGTGGCTGCGCAAGCTGACCAACGGCAAGCCGATCACCGGCTATCACGTCTACATCAACCTGGTCATCCTCGGCTTCCTGCACTATCCGCTGATCGCCTCCAAATGGACCTTCGTGGGCGAGCTGCGCATCATCAGCCAGTACCTGATGGTCGCGGTCTGGTGGGATTTCCTCTGGTTCGTCTGCAACCCGTACTTCGGCGTGCGACGCTTCAAGAGCAAGAACGTCTGGTGGCACAAACAGTGGATCCTCGGCGTGCCGATGGACTACCCGATGGGCACGATCAGCAGCGCGGCCGTGTGGTTCTGGGCCGACTGGCTGCGCCCGGCGTCCGGCACCAGCATTATCGAGTGGGCCAAGCTGCTCGGCATCGTCGTCGGCCTGACCGCGCTCACGGCCGTGTTCATGCATCTGATCGGCCGACACAAACCCGGCACACCAATGCCCCCGAGCGAAGAGCCCAAACCCGCCTAGGCCGCGTGGGCCGGGTCTCGTCCTTTGGCTTTCTCCGGCTGCGGTTGTGGCTGTACGGGCGCGGGCGTCTTTGCCTGATTCGTTGGCATGTCGGCGCGGCGGGCGTTCGGCTGTGGCGCGGGCGGTTTGACGCTGTCGGGCTGGGCCGTGTCTTCAGCCTGCGTTTCGGGCGCGTGCTCGGCCGCGCTTTCGGGCTGCTCGTCCTCGGTTGCATTCAGGATGAACTCGTCTTCGGCCGCGGCGACCATGGCGTCGCGCTTTTCGCGCAGTGTGCGGACCAGCATCACGGCGCGCAGCCCGACACTTGGCGGGACCTGCCAGCGTGGGGGGTTGCCGTCGGGGATCGGTTTGCGCCTGCGCTCAGCGAGTTCGGCCTCGTAAAGCTGCGCGGTCGAGCCGACCACACGGATTTCATCCAGCAGCTCGCGCAGGCGCGGATTGATCATCTCAAGCGCCCGCTCACGCGCCACGGAATCGGCCTCAGTAGCAGGTTTGGCAGGCCAGCGGCGATAACGTTTGTTTGACATCAGTAGGCTCCAGGGTTTTCACACCCAAAGCCTACACCACCATTGCGACATCCAGGGCCGCGTTGGACGTACCCAACCACCCGCAAAGCCGCCCTGGTGGCGGAAAGAAAAAACTTCGACAGCTTCTTGGGCGACCACCGTAGGGGCGGCCTCATGCCCGCCCGACGAAGCCTCAACGAAGTCGGGTGCCGGGCCTGCGTGCATCTCTGCAGCAAAGGCAACATCTCCCCGGGGCTTTGCTGCCAGGGTTATGCTGGCCCCGCAGGGGCGCTCTACGGTAGCCGGGGGCGTGAGCCCCCGGAGCCGGTCATGGCAAGATGGCGCGCCCAAAGGGCCGCCTAGAGCGTACCCCCCAACCGCAGACACCGAACCGTCCGCGTTCCGTTTCATTCCATGCATCGTGAGAATCTCGTCCAGTTCCTCGTCGAACGTCTTCTCCGCGTGATGCTGCTCCTGATTGCGGATGTAATCGCGAGTCCGGTCCAGCAGCGACGCGCTGACGGAAAACACGCCATACCCGTCCTGCCATCCGAATTCCTGCGTCGGCCATTTCTCATGAATCCAGCGTGAAGTATTGGTCTTGATGTCGCGCATCAGGTCGGCGATCGATTGGGTCATCGACAGCCCGATCAGCAGGTGCACGTGGTCGGCTATGCCGCCGCCCTCGATCAGCTTGCACTGGCGTTTGTCGCAGACGCCGTGGATGTACTTGAAGAGCTCAAGCTTGATGTGGGGCGTAATCAGCGGTTTGCGGTCTTTGCAGGCGAAGACCGCGTGGATGCGGACGCTGTGGTAGGTGGAGCCCATCGCGGGATTGTAGCCTGCAGGCGGCCCTCCGGGCGCGCGATTTCGCGGCTAACCGGTCCGGGGGCTCAGATGCTCGAACCACCAAAATCCCGGCGTTGACGCACCGGGCTATTTCATGTTGCCGCCTCCAGCGGCTGCTGGTTTATGCGGTGGGACTGCACGGCCCGTCCCAGCAGCATGCCCGCAGACGCCGGGCTCTTGATGCCGAGGATGTAGCGTGCGTAGAACTTGATCGGGCAGGTCATGTAGGCAGTGAGCTTGCTCGGGCTCAGCTGCGTGAGTATTCGTGTTTCCATAGCGTTCTCCCTATTTCGTTCAATGGCAGTGTTGGTTTGCCTAACGAGCTAAACTGTCCCGGCAAAGAGGACTCAGAGAACTCTCCGATGGATGAGCGTTACGTTGAGAGACGCAGGGATCTTGATCGCGTGTTCGAACGGGCTAAGCCCATCGAACAGGAGCCCCAATACGTTGACTCTCCCTCGGGCCGGTATCGCCTTGCGGTGACTACCTATTCGACGGGACCCAAGTCTTGGAACGTCTGTCGAGGGATCGTCACGGAGGTCGCCAGCGGTGATGTCATCGCTGATGTGAAGCGAAACATCGGTGGCTTCTCGAACACGTGGGTGGAACACCCGAACGGCAATGAGTACCTATTGTGTGGCGAGGACTACCAAGGATACAGCACCATCAACTTAACGAAGCGGCAGGTCCACGTGTACTTTCCCGAGGCGGGATACACTGGCGGCGGATTTTGTTGGTCACAGCCAATGCCCTCCCCGGACAAACTGATGCTCGCCGTTGAGGGCTGCTTCTGGGCTGCCCCGTACGACCTCGTGTTCTATGACTTTAGGGAACCGGACTCTCTCCCGTACCGAGAACTGAAGCGAGTCGAGGACTCCATGGAGGTAAAGGGTTGGGCGGACAACGACACATTCGTGATGACTCAAGAGTTCGAAGTTCGTAAGGCGGATGGCGTTCGTTACGACACACTCGACAGGGCTGAGCAGGAACGATTGAACACAGATTCGTCTTTGGTCGACTACATCTACCCGGAGATTCAGGTTCCACGGCCACCTGCCTAAGACTCGTCATTGGCGTCGGAACCGGGACGAACGGGACAGTCCCGCCCGTCCCGATTGCTGATAGGTCAGGCCGCCAATGCCTGCTGGACGGTCAGCCTGCCCGCCTTGATCTCGTTGAGGTGGCCGATGACGGTGCTGGCCTGTGCACGGTCGAGGTGCTCCAGCCTGCGGCCGAAGAGGCGGTTGCAGAGGCTCTCCGCGAACGTGAAGTCCACGCCCATCGGCTTGAGTTCGCCGACCAGGCCCTTGATGAAATTCATTTGCTTCTCGCTGACAGCGGCAGATTTCGCTGTGGGCCGAGCCAGACTTGGCCGGGAAGTGCCGGTTACGACGAAACTACGCGTCCTTCAAAGCTGCCGCCTGGCCGTAGTACCTTGGCTCGATTAGGGCCTTTACGTGGACCTCTGAATCCGCGTACTCGATGTCGAGGATTTTGCCGTGCTGCTGCAGGTAGGCTAGCAGCTTGCCGTTGCCGGCTGAGAAGGTCCAATCCAGGGCGGTTTCGCGCTCTTCGACCACTTCCTGCACCTTCGTTGCGAGCGCCTTCAGCCCCTCGCCGGTTTTGGCGCTTACGTCTACGTACTCCGGGTGCAGCATGTGCAGGTGGGTCAGCTGCGGCTGGTCCATCACGTTGTCGATCTTGTTGAACACCATCAGCGTGCGACGCCCGTCCGCGCCGATTTCGTGCAGCACGTTGTTCACGGCCTCGATCATCTCAACGGCCGCGGGGTGGCTGGCGTCCACGACATGCAGCAGCAGGTCGGCGTGCAGCACTTCTTCCAGCGTGGCGTGAAAGCTGGCGACCAGCCTGTGGGGCAAATTGCGGATGAAACCGACCGTGTCGCTCAGCAGCACCTTGTGGTCCGGCAGCTTCCAGACGCAGGTGCGGGTGTCCAGCGTGGCGAACAGCTTGTCCTCGACGAATACGCCCTCTTCGGTCAGCGCGTTCATCAGAGTGCTTTTGCCGGCGTTGGTGTAGCCGACGATCGACACCTGAAACAGCTCGAAGCGGCGCTCGACCTCGGTGGCGCGGCGCTTGTTGATTTCGTCCAGCTCGGACTTCAGCTTGCTGATGCGGTTGCGCAGCAGGCGGCGGTCGACTTCGATCTGTCGCTCACCGGCGCCACCGACGGCGCCCAGCCCGCCTCGCTGGCGCTCAAGGTGGGTCCAGAGGTTCTTCAGGCGTGGCAGCTCGTACTCGGCCTGCGCCAGTTGCACCTGCACCTTGGCCTGCCGGGTGCGGACGTGCTGCCCGAAGATGGCGAGAATCAGCTCGGTGCGGTCGAGGACGCTGGCCTTGACCTCGTCCTCGAGCGCGGACTGCTGGTTGGGGCGCAGCTCGTTGTCGAACACGACGATCTTGGCGCCGGTTTCTTCGACAAGCGCCGCGATCTCGGCCGTCTTGCCCTTGCCCACGTAGGTGCGCGGGGTGATCTGCTGCATCTTCTGGTAGGCCTTGCCGACGACCTGCATGCCGGCCGTCTCAGCCAGCGCCTCAAGCTCATCGAGCGGGTCGTCGCCGAACGGCTCGTCTTCACGCACGGTGGCGCTGACAAGGACCGCAGGGAGTTCGTTGTAGGTGATCTGGTCGAGGATTGTGCGGTCGGTCATGGAATCGGGGTCTCGCGTACGGCCTGTTAGCAGCATAACGCGGGGGTGTTGCAGGGGTAAGGGCAGTTCACGGTCGACAGTTGACAGTCGACGGTCGGCCCGTCTTTTTCCCCAACGATTCCCGTCGAAGGTGCGTATAAGTCGGTAGTTACGTACAGAGGATGCCCAATTGGCCATAGCATTCTACATCGAGTACCCGCGCATCACGGCCGTGGAGATTACCGGCTCGGCGCGGAAGCCGAAACTAAAGCGCGTGGAAGTGGGCGATCTGCCTGAGCCGCGCAACGAAGACGGCACGCTGATGGTGGACCGTCAAGGCTACCTCAATGAGCAGGTCTCGGCCTTCGTGAAGGACCGCAAGCTGTCCGGCGGCAAGGCCATCCTGCTTGCAGGGCCGGAAGCCATGCGCTACCGCGAGGTCAAGCTGGCCTTCAGCGACAAGCGCAACATCGACAAAGTGCTGCAGTACCAGGTCGAAGGCCTGATCCCGAACATTCCGATTGAGCAACTGACCGTCGGCTACAACATTCTGCAGAACGAGCCGGATGGCGCGCGCCTGCTGGTTCACGCGGCCGACAAGGATTACATCCGACAGCGCATCATCGCGCTGGAAGAAGCAGGCTGCACGGTTGATGCCGTGGACAGCAACCTGTCCGGCACTATGAACATCGGGCTGCTGCATGAGGCGTTTGCCAAGGGCTCAGCGCCTGCGCTCTGGCTCGACTTTGCAGGTACCAGCGCGACGGTTGCGGTGGTTCACGACGGCGAAGTTCAGACGGCGCGCGTGTTTCTGGCCCCGTATCTGGCAGGCGCCAGCGGCGCGACAGCCACGGCCGAAGAAGCCAAGGCGGCCGGCAAGAAGGCCGCTGCCGAAGCGGAGCGACGTGCGCGCGAGTTTGAAGCGGGCGACCTGGACCAACTCGATCACATGGACATGGACGAAGAGTACGTGCTGGATACCTCAGCCACGGACTCGGCGACCTTGCCGAAGTCGGAGAGTGTGAACATCGGCGAGGCCGAGGTCGCGGACCGCATCCGGCACATGAGCCGTGACGAGCTGCAGAAGTTCATCACGCGCGTGGCGGTTGAGGCCAAGCGCACGATGCTGATTTCGCGCTTCGACGCGGACCCTGAGCGTGTGGTTGTCTCGGGCCTCGGTGTCGCGGGCGACGAGCTGGCCGGGCTGCTGGGCGACGAGCTGGGGATTGACGATGCGCGCGCCATCGAGCTGGTGGATGCAGTCAACCCGCCCGGCAACTCGATCGACACGCCGGACGTGGGCGAGCTTTCCTACCTGTGCGGCACAGCGCTGAAGGGCGTCGGGCGCGACTATACGGGGATTGATTTCCGGTACGGTGACCTGGCGGCCGGCACGCTGATGGACTACGCGAAGACGCCGCTGGCCTTCACTGCGACGCTGGTACTGCTGTTCGCGGGTATCATGTTCCTGATCAGCTACACCCACGCGCGGCAGTATGAGCGCGACATCGCCGCACTGCGCGACCAGGACCTCGGGCCAAAGTACTTCTTCACGGCTGCGTTCTTCCACACCAAAAAGGCTGACGAGAAGTCTGCACCTTCGGCAGCGCTCAAGAAGCTGCGCGATTACCCGGACATGTCGGATGACCCAGGCAGCGAGATCCGGCTTGCGCATAAGCGTATGAAAGACACGCAGGCGATACTTCAGGGCCTTACCACAGACCTTTATGCACGACCGCACCCGGCAGATCTGATTTTGGTCGAGATTCTGAAGACCATCCAGAATGCCAAGCCGAGCTACGACTTTGCGCTGATGCGTTGCGACATTCTCGAGTCCGGTGTGACGATCCAGTACATGGCATCAATCACTGAAACACCGGCCGAGCGACTACGGGCAGGTGCGCCCGAGCAAAAAGAAGCGGACCGCATGTTTTATGCCTTCCGTGACCTTGCTGACGCGCACCCTGAGTGGTTTGAGGGCGCGCCAACGCAGGATGAGGGCAGCAAGACTCAAGTCGGGCCGGAAGGCCGTGAGGCGAACCAGATGACACTGAAGTTGAAGCTCAAAAAGATCGAGCCGCCAAAGAAGAAGCCCGCGACCGCGCCCAAGACAGGAGCCAAGTAATGGAAGGCAACGAAGGCTCCAAGTACATGACGATCTACATCGTGGCCTGCTTCGCGCTCGCGATGGTGGCCTTGATGGGCTACAAATTCGCCAACCAGGATCGCGAGGAACTCTCGAACGAGTACGTGGACCTCGCCGGCAAGTTCGCGGACATGAGTGCTGCCTACGCGCCGAACATCAACGACTACTACCGCAAGGTTGAAGACGGGCTGATCAAGCCGCCTGACCAGAAGATGATGGACGCCACGCAGGTCACGCTGACCAAGCTGGCCGAGGATTCGCTGATCAAGGACGGCTCCGGCGCGGATGACCACCTCGACATGGGTTCGATGAAGGAAAAGGTCGTCAACAAGCTCTACATCGAATACAGCCTGCAGGTCGAGCTGAAGAACGTGACCCAGACGCAGTGGGCGGTGTTCCTGTCTCAGTCACAGCACGCTACGCGTGAGTATGCGAGCCTTGAGTCCATAAAGATCGCGCGCAGTGAGAACCGCTATGCGCGTATCGATATCTCAAAGGACCACAGTTCCGACTACAGCCTGTGGAACGTGACGATCAATTTTGTGTGGTACGGGCCGCTCAACAAGGAAAAGGCCTAGGACCGTTTCGATGCGAAAAACAAACCCCGCCGTTGCCGGCGGGGTTTGTTTTTTGGATGGCTACTTGGTCAGGTCTCGTACTCTGACCTTGGCGCCGTCGCGAAGCAATGATTGGCCGCGCACGACGATCAGCGCGCCTTCTTTGACGCCCTGGTTCTTGCCCGCATTGGCCGGCGCGGCTTTCAGCTCAAAGCTGCCTTCGCTGTTTACGCCGCGTCGGCGGGATACGTCGATGCGTCGTGCGGTCCCGGTATCCGGCTCTTTGCCCGGGTCTACCACCCAGATGACTTCGGCATCGCCCACAATGGCTGCACCCGGCACGAGCAGTACCTGCTTTTCGACGTTGGTTGAAATGCGCGCGTCCACCCACATGCCCGGCCGGGTGGCCAGCAACTCTCCCTTGCGTACGCGCTCGGCCGTCGAGGTGATAGCCTTGCGCGAGTCCGGGTCCATCTGCTGCAGCATCGCCTTGTGGGCGCCTTCGGCGTCAACGTCTTCAGGCTGAACGATGCGCACGGTGGCAACGATCATGCCGCGTGTCTGGTCAACGATCGGTGACACGCGGTCGACGTAGCCGAGGAAACGGGCGTTGGGGAATGCCGTAACGGAAAGCAGGACGGCCTGTGCCGTGTCCAGGTCGACCTTTTCCATCAGCCCGAACAGGCCGATGGCCGGGATGCGCTTTGGCTCGCGCAGGTCTTTCAGGCCGGCTTCGGCGACGTCGAGCTTGACTTCAAGCTCGCGGAAGTCCGCGATGCGGAACGCCAGTGCGTTGGCGCCCACAAGCTCATTCGCGCGGATGTTGCGCTCGGTGATCACGCCGGCGATCGGCGCCTTGATGACGGTGTAGGCGAGCTGCAGTTGGTTCACGGCCAGTTCGCCGCGGGCTTTGTCGAGTGCGAGGCTGGAGGTCTCGACCTGGTTGGCGGCCTTGTCGAATTCGAGTTTGGCGGCTTCGTACGCGTCCTTGCTGTAAAGGCGCGAGGCTTCGGGATTCTTTGGGTCGAAGTACTTCTCGATGCGTTCAAAGTCGCTGCGCTTCTTGGCGGCGTCGAGCATGTCCTTGCGATGCGCAAGTTCGGATTCCTGCACGGCAAGCATGGAGGCCGTGACCTGCAACTCGACTTTGCCGCGGTCGAGGCGCGCGAGCACCTGTCCCTGCTGTACGTGATCGCCGACGTCAACCAGCACGTCGTTGGCGACTTCGCTGATCTGGGCGTACACATCCGCCAGCGTATGCGCCTCGATGCGGCCGGTGCTGCGCTCGAACTCGGAGATGTTGTCCCGACGGGCCGGGACTACCTCTACGAGTGGGTCCTTGCGCTCGACTTCTTCGCCGTTCCCGCCCCATTTGCCCTTACCGCCGTAGTCGCCACCGCCGCACGCCGAAACGAGCAGCAATAGGGCCACGCCGATGAATGCAGTCTGTTTGCCCATAAGGCTCCGAAAGCTAGGTATCTTCCAGCGTGCGCGCCAGCGTATTCGCCATGATTGCCATTGCACCGGCGAGTGATTCCAGGCTCAGTGCGCCACCCATGCTATCTACGGCCGGGACGTGTACGAACCCGTAGGCAAAGCCCTCACCAAACAGGTGCGCCGCGCGATAGAACAGGTGATTGCACAGGTAGCCGCCTGCGTCGTGGGACAGCTCCGCCTGATAGCCGCCTTCTTGCAACGACTGTTGCAGCAGTTCCGCCGGAAATGTCGCTGGCAGCGTGGCCGGTGCGCCCGGCACGATTTCTTCGGCGCCCTGTACGCGACCGGAATTGTCGGCCCGTTTCGCGCCGTCGCGGTTGCGGGCGGTTGCCTCGATGTACAGCTTGGCGGGCTTGTCGCCGATGTTCTTGCCTTCGCGGAAACTCCCGCTTTCGCCGGCGCTGCCATAGACGCCGAAGCTGATGGCCGCGTGTGGCTCGTATTCGACGACGGCCTTCTCGAATGCCTCAAATGCTCCCTGGTAGGTCACGGGTATCAGTGCAAGGCGCACGCCGGTTTCGAACATCCCTTCATCGCGGGCGTAAACCAGTGCGTCCCATGAAGGGTTGGTTGCGAAATCACCGAATGGCTCAAAGCCGCTGAGCAGAACGCGGGGCATTACTTCCGATCGATCTTGAAGCCTATGACGCGCCATCCCGCGGGCTCTTTGCGGAATGCGAAGTGGAGCGTGAAGTTGTCGTGACCCTTGGCCGTGGCGGGTGCGAGGCGGACTTCGTCGCCTTCGTCCTTCTCGTCTTTCTGGCCGCCATCGCCGTGTTCGAGGCCCTTGTAGTCATTCATCAGGTCTGCGAAATCAGGGTTACTGGCGATGGTACGCAGGCTGTCCATGCTGAGTGCGTTGGGATCGCAGAGCTCGTACGCGCCCAGCTGGTCGCCCTTGGCGAGGCGCTCCATAAACGTGTCGGCCACGCTGCGGCATGAGGCGAGTTCAGCACCAGGGCCACAACCGGCTATCAGCAGGCCGAGCAACAGAACTGCTATGATTGCTTTACGCATGGGGGCATTCCTCACTTCAGCAGTCTGAGTTATAGCGGTTGTCATGGACCAGAAAACCCCAGGCAGGCTTGCAGGGCTGCGCATCGCCGTAACTCGCGAAGAGCCGGGAGAGTTGGCCGGTTTGCTGGGTGCCGAGCGCGCCGAGGTAATCCATTGTTCACTGATACGGATTGTCGGCCCGATTGACGCTACGGAACTGGATACATGCCTGGACCACATCGGTGACTATGCCTGGATCACGTTCACCAGCAGCAATGCTTTGCGGATGACCATTCAGCGCGGACGGGCGCTCGACGGCCCCAGCGTGGCGTGTGTCGGCGAATCCACGGCGGCCACGGCGCGGGAGGCGGGGTTGCAGGTCGCGCTCATACCTGAGCGCAGGCACGTGAAAGGGTTGATCGAGGCAATGGCCGCGCAGTCCGGGCGTGGAAGGGTACTGTATCCGCGCAGTGACATTGCCCCCGGTACGCTGAAAGAAGGACTTCAGGCGTTGGGGTATCAAGTCGATGATCCGGTGGCGTACGGGAACGAGCCGGACATGGACGGTGTGGAAACGCTTGGCAAGGCGCTCGAACAGGGCCTTGATGCGATTGTCTTTGCTTCGCCAAGCGCGGTGCGGGCGGCGATCGCCCCACTTGGCCATGCCGGATTGTCAGGTCTGCAGATCTACAGCATCGGGCCAACCACCAGCGCGGCAATCCGGGAGAACGGGCTGCAGGTCGCAGGCGAGGCAGCCGGGCACACATTGAGTTCACTCGTGGACGCCGTCATTGAGGGTCAGCGCAATGGATGACCCGGCGTCCGCCGAGCAGGTCCAGACGACCGAGCCGTCCCATGCGCCGAAGCGCGGGTTGCTCGGGGCGTTGTTCTGGCCCTTGCGCTTGTTGAAGCGAATGTACGCCTGGGTGGTGGGCTGGGCCGATACAAAGTTCGGCGCGCCTGCGCTGGTGGTGCTCGCGTTTGCTGAAGCGAGCTTTTTCCCGATCCCGCCGGACCCGCTGCTGATCGCGCTCTGCCTGGGCAAGCGCAAACGGTCACTTTGGTTCGGTCTGGCGTGCACCGTGGCGTCCGTGCTGGGCGGAATCCTCGGCTGGTATATCGGGCAGGCTCTGTTCCACAGCGTGGTCGACGTCATCCATAGTGTCGGATGGGGGCCCAGCTGGTTCGGTACGGTTGCAGCTGCCAAAGAGTTGAGCGCGGATCAGGTGGCAGCACTTCCGCGCGCGGGTGAAGTGATCTTCTACCCGGACGGATACTTCTACATCGTGCAGCAGAAGTTTGAGCAGAATGCTCTCTTGGCCTACTTCAGCGCGGCGCTGAGCCCGATCCCGTACAAGGTCTTCACCATCGCGGGCGGGGTGTTTCAGGTCAGCCTGCCGTTGCTGGTCGCAGGCAGCATTGCCGGGCGCGGGCTTCGCTTCATGAGCTTGGCCCTGTTGATCCACTTGTTCGGCGACAAGGTGCGCCCGATCATTGAGAAGTACTTTGAGTGGATCACAATCGGTCTGTGCGTACTGCTTGTGCTGTTCTTTGTCGTGCTCAGGTATGTGATGTAGCATCGGCATCTTGCCGATGTAGTGCGCACGCGCTTCCAGCGTGTGATCGAATCGGCTGGAAGCCGAGCAATACGACATCACCTGGAAGGCGATGCTACGGCATCCAGATGGCCATCGGGCGGCCGGGGTAGAGGCGCAATTGGGCCTGTATCTCGGCGCGCATCTGTTCGGCCATCGCCTGTTCGACCTTCGGCTTCACGTCTTTCGCGTTCATGCCCAACAGTGCGCCGAGCCCGACCTGGCGCCCGTACTCCACGACCGTGAGATTGTCGGAGCCTGCAAGCCGCTCGGCTTCCTTCTTCGCATCTTCGAAGTAGCCGATCTTGTCGATCAGCCCGATTTTCTCGGCCTGACGCGCGCTCATGACTCGACCGTCGGCGTAGGACTCCCAGTCCTTGCTCAGCTGGCCTCCGCGCCCGTCCTTGACGATCTGCTTGAAATGGGTGTGCATCTCGTCGACGAGATCCTGAAGTAGCGCACGGCCCTCTTTGTACTCGTCGCTTTCGGGGTCCGCGAACATGCTGCCCATGGTCTTGTTGTCGCCCGCCTTGATAGTGGCGTCTTCGCCCTTCACAACTTCCGTCAGTGTGCCGTGGAAGTTGAAGCCCTGGATGATCACGCCGATGCTGCCGGTCAGGGTGGTCTCGTTGGCCACAATGTAATCGGCCGGCGCGCTGATGTAGTAGCCACCGCTGGCCGCCAGGTCCTTCATGTAGACGACCACAGGCTTCTTGGTGTCCTTCTGGAACTTCACGATCTCGTGGTGGATGAAGTCGCTGGCAGTTACACCGCCGCCGGGGCTGTTCACTTCAAGGATCACAGCGTGCACGCTGTCATCCGCCGCGGCCTGGTGCAGGCTGTCCGTTACCAGCGCAACCGGGTCCACGCCGCCGCCGAACAGGCCGCCGCCTCCGCCCTCCATGATTACGCCGTCGACACTGATCACCGCGATCTTGCCTTCACCACCGGATTCACGCTGGTATTCAACGACGCCATGCGGGTTTGTATTACCGCCGCCCAGAATGCCAAGCCCGCCGACCATCGCGAGAAGAATGAGCAGGTTGAATCCGATCACACCGATGAACACCAGCAGGCCCAGTGTGCGCCATATGCCTGTTCGCGGCCGTGACATGCGGTACGGCTGCATCGGCGGCGCCATCTGCGGCCCGGGTGCCGGTGGTGGCATGTGTGCGAAGTTCGGTGGCGGCGGCGGGGGTTGATATCCGCCGGTGCTTGGCGTCTTCGGATCGGGTGGGGGATTGGTCATGGCTAAACCTCCTGTGTTGCACGTCGCTTCGGAATTTCCTGTCGCAGATAGTCAGCAATCTCGTGCGTGTCTGTGCCTGGGCCGAACAATCGGCCGACTCCGTTTGCAGTGAGTTGCGCGGCTTCTTTCTCGGGGATCACGCCACCACCGAATAGCAGTATGCTCAACGCCTTGTGCTGCTTCAGAAGCTCGAGCACGCGGGGAAACAGGCTCATGTGCGCCCCGGATAGCGAGCTCAGCCCGATCGCGTCAACGTCTTCCTGGATCGCTGCATGCACGATCATCTCCGGCGTCTGGCGCAGCCCGGTATAGATCACTTCCATGCCGGAATCACGCAAGCTGGCCGCGACGATTTTCGCGCCGCGATCGTGGCCATCCAGGCCGGCCTTCGCCACCAGCACGCGGATCGGCCTGTCGTTCGATGTTTGTGTTTCAGCCATGTCCGCTTTCAGCTTAGCCGAGCAGGAACTGTTCTTTGGCGTTGTAGCTGCTTCTTACGAACGGTCCGCTGGCAACCTTCGGAAAACCTAACGCGAGAGCCTCGTCGCGGATTTCATCGAATTCACGGGGCTCATAGTACTTCACGACTTCGGCGAGGCCGGGTTCTGGCTTCAGGTATTGGCCGACCGTGAGCATATCGACGCCAACACTGCGAAGCTCACGAAAGGTGGAACGCAGCTCGTTGCGCGTTTCGCCCAGTCCAACCATCAGCCCGCTCTTGGTGATCATCTCGGGCGCACGCTGCTTTGCACGTCGCAGCGTGTAAAGGCTGCGGTCGAAGCGTTTGCTGGGCTGGATTGCCTTGAAGAGTGAAGGCACGACTTCGATATTGTGGTTGTAGATGCGAGGGGCAGCGTCAATCACCGTGTCGATCTGCCAGTCAATTGCCTGGAAGTCCGGCGTAAGGACTTCGATGGTGGCGTCGGGCAGCGCGGCTCGGACGGCGCTGATGACGGCCGCCCAGTGCGCGCTTCCGCCGTCTTCGAGATCGTCCCGATCAACGCTGGTGATGACTACGTGTTCGAGCTTCATCGCGGCCGAAGTCTCAGCCAGTCGGCGAGGCTCGTCCGGATCCGGCGGCATGGGTGGGCGTCCCGACTTCACGCTGCAGAATTGGCAACGGCGCGTGCAGACGTCTCCGAGAATCATGAACGTGGCAGTGCCGTGCGCGAAGCACTGCGCCTTGTTGGGACAATTGGCCTCTTCACACACAGTATGCAGCCGCTGGTGGTCGAGCAGGTCATCCAATGGCTTCTGGCCCCTACTGCGGGGCAGGGGTCGCTTGAGCCATGGCGGGAGGCGGCGGTGCGGCTGTTTGGTTGCTTCCATTCGGAGAACTATACCGGTTTGGGATTAGTTCGTGCCAGTCCCCCGTTTGCACTGGCGGCGGGTTTGACTATCCTCTCCGCCCGCCCAACAACGGCAGGAGAAGTTAATGGACCTCAAAGGTCGTCTACAGACGCTCGCTACCCTCGAATCTCAATACCCTCACGTCCTTTCCGTTTACCTGCGGTGCAGGGATGGCGGGCGTGACCGTCGCAAAGAGAACCTGATCTTTATCAAGAACCGGGCCGCCGAAATCGAGCGCGTACTCGGCGACGACAAACGCGGATTGGACTTCCTTCGCGAAGGACTTGCGCAGGTTGAACTGATTCGCAAGCAGGATCTGAACAACAACGTGATCGGGCTGGCGCTCTTCCTTCAGGGCGGCAAGGTAATCGACCGGTTTGAAACTTCGATTCCCTTTGAAGACCAGATGGCGTATCGGCGCTTTCCATTCGTCAGCCAGCTTGCGTTCATCGGCGAGGAATTCGAGCCTTACGCGGTCGTCCATCTGGACAGCCGCAGCGCACGGGTCTTCGAGATCGCACTGGGTGAGCTGGTGGACAGCAGCGACATCAAGAGCGAAGTTCACCGTCGTATTCACCGGGGCGGATGGTCGCAAATGCGCTTCCAGCGCGGCATTGAGGGTGAGAAACACGCCCACATCCAGGAGGTAGCGCAGGCGCTCACGGACCTGGTCGGCAAGCATCGCTACAAGCGCATCGTGGTCGTAGGGCCGGACAAGTCACGCAGTATTCTTCGTGAGTGCCTGACGCCGGATGTCGCGCGACGTGTTATCGACGGCGAACGCGTGGACTCCCGAGCGGCGGATCATGAGCTGTTGCAGACAGCTGTCGACTACTTCCGCACCGCCGAGGACACGGAAGAGAACACAAAAGTTGAACGCGTGATCCGCGAGATTCACTCAAGCACCATGGGTGTGTCGGGGCTTGAGGATACGCTCACGTACCTCGCCCGCGGTCAGGCGTATGAAGTACTGCTGCCGGCCGACCTGAAGATGCAGGGTGCACAATGCAACGCCTGCGGCATGATCTTCAAGGAACAGAGCAGCACCTGCTACGCCTGCGACAGCAAGGACATCTCGGGTGTTGACCTGAAGGAAGTGGTCACGCGTACGGCGGTGAAGTTCGGCACCAAGCTGGAGTTCATCAAGGACCACGATTTCAAGACCAAGCTGGGCGGCGCCGCGGCGTTGTTGCGCAGCCCGCGCATGAGCTAGCATTCATGGAAATGAAACGCGGGGGCCGTTGGCCCCCGCGTTTTGCACTAGTACTCGGGTACTAGTCCAGCGGATCGCCGATCAGCGCCGCGACCTGCTTATACTTTTCCTGCACTTGATCGCGCGTGCCGGCCTCAAGGTTCAGTCGTACCAGCGGCTCCGTATTGCTGGCGCGCAGGTTGAACCACCACTCGGGATAGCTGACCGTGACGCCGTCCAGCTGGTCGATCTCAGCGTCCTTGAAGGTCTCCTGCACCCTCGCAAAGACCTCTTCCTTGTCCTTTACCTTGAAGTTGATCTCGCCGGTCTGGCTATAGCGGCGGATGGGCTTGATCAATTCGCTCAGTGGCTCGCCGCTCAGGCCCATTGCGTTCAGGACCTCAATGACGGCAATGATGGCACTATCCGCGTAGAAGTTGTCCTTGAAGTAGTAGTGTCCTGCAAGCTCACCGCCGAAGATGCAGCCGACCTTGCGCATCGTTGCCTTCATGTAGCTGTGGCCGACGCGTTCCCGCAGCGGCCTGCCGCCGGCGGCCTCGACTACCTCCGCTACCGCGCGGCTGGAGCGCAGGTCATACAGCACGGCCGCGCCTTTGTGGCGCTTGAGCAATTCCTGGCCGAGCAGCGCGGTGATCATGTCCTGTCCAACGGGCGTCCCGGTTTCGTCGATGAACACAGCCCGGTCGGCGTCGCCATCCAGTGCAATACCGAGATGACACTCGTTGTCCTTCACCAGCTGGCAAAGCGCCTTGAGATTATCGAGCCTGCTGGGGTTGGCTTCATGGTTCGGGAACGCGCCATCAAACTGGGCGTTGATCACGACCAGCTCAAGCCCGAGCGAGCGAAGAATACCCAAGTAGATCCCGCCCATGCCGTTGGCTGGATCGATAGCGACCTTCAACTTGTCCGGCGTCCGTTTCACAAACCGGCGCACGTGCTGCACATAGCCCTGAAACATGCGCGGGTTGAGGCCGAACGGCGCGGCAATGGGATTCTCGTCCGGCGCCGGTGGCAGCAGGGAAACAGACGGGTCGGCCGACCACTTGGGCGGCGGCTCTGGGGCGGCCTTGGCAATTTCTTCGATGTCGGTAAGGCCGGTGTCGTATGCGATGGGTATGGCGTCTTCGCGGCAGAACTTAATGCCGTTGTAGCGCGCCGGGTTGTGGCTGGCGGTGATCATCGCCCCGCCTTGTGCCGGCTTTTCCCGACCTGCTACGGCCCAATACAGCATGGGCGTACTGCAGGGCCCGATGAATTCAGACTTCGCGCCGCCGGTTGCCAGGCCGTCCATGAACGCGGCGGCGAGTTCCGGCCCGCTGGGGCGTGCGTCGACGCCTATCAGCACGTGTGGGTGCTCACTGTCTTCGCCAAGCAACTTGGCGAAGCCATAGCCGATCCGGAATGCAATCGGCGGATTCAGCTGGTCGGGTACCGTCCCACGGACGTCGTACGCCTTGAAAAGACCCATGTGGTTCTCCGGACGTCGCCCAGCATAGGTCGCCATGCGTGATGCGCCACAGCCTGCGCCTTTACATTAATCGTTGCAGCGGCATGATTCCCGCAGAGCACGGGAGACTGAAATGAGTGACATCCGGGGCCGAGACTTCATCCGGCTTGCTGACTTTGAAACGCCGCAAATCGACGACATTCTCAACCTCGCCGTAGAGATGAAACGCGAGCAGCGGACCTGGAGCCTCAAGGGCAAGACCATCATCATGCTGTTCTTCAACAGCAGTCTGCGTACTCGAACCAGCTTCGAAATCGGTGCGGCCCAACTCGACGCACAGCCCGTGGTTCTGAACGTCGGACAGGACGCCTGGAACCTCGAATGGCAAGAAGGCGTGGTCATGAACGGCAACAGCCCGGAGCACATCAAGGATGCTGCCAAGGTGCTGTCACGCTACGGCGATATTCTGGCTGTGCGCAGCTTCCCTCTGCTGAAGGATTACCAGCAGGACCGGCTGGACCCGATCCTGAGCTCGTTCAGCAAATACGCTTCTGCGCCGCTCATCAACCTGGAGTCGGCCGTTGAGCACCCGTGCCAGGGCCTGGCCGACCTGATGACCCTGCGCGAGATCTTCAACCACAACACTAAAGGCAAGAAGGTCGTGCTTTCCTGGGCGCCGCACGTGAAGGCGCTGCCCTTGGCCGTGCCGCACAGTTTCCTGCTGGCGGCCGCAATGGGTGGATGTGACATCACGGTAGCCCACCCGCAGAAATTCGAGCTTGAAGAAGCCGTCATGAAACAGGCCACAGGCATTGCCGCGAAGACCGGTGGCAGCGTAAAGATCTCGCACGATCAGGATGAAGCGTTGAAGGGTGCAGAAGTTGTGTACGCCAAAAGCTGGCTCAGCCTGGAGCACTATGGCAACCCAGAGGCGGAGATGGCCTATCGTGCAACGCTGCCCAGCTGGACCATCAGCGAAGAGAAGATGGGACTAACCAGCCGGGCCAAGTTCATGCACTGCCTGCCAATCCGCCGCAACGTCGTGGCCACCGACGGCGTGCTGGATCACGACGATTGCGTCGTGTATCAGCAGGCCGAAAACCGGCTGCACGCCCAGAAAGCCCTGCTGGTGAAGATGCTGGGCGCCGACTAGCGCTCATTGCCACGTACGGTTGTGCTTGGATTTTCGGGATACCTTGCGGTCGCGAGGTGTTACATCGTAGTAGCTACGTTCACGGCGTTCGGCGAACCGCGCGCCAATCATTGTTCCTCAGGAGAATTGCATGCGCCTTTCCCATGTAGTTGGTGCGCTGCTTCTCGCCGGGTTGCTGGCTCCTGCACTGCTCGCCGCTGAGGGCGGCGCGGTCAAGTGGACCAGCGACTTTGAAGCGGCCAAGAAGTCCGCCGCCGAGCAGAAGAAGCGCCTGTTCATCGAATTCACTGCCGTTTGGTGAGGTCCCTGCAAGCAGCTGGCAGCTGCTGTCTGGAACCAGGAAACAGTCGCCACGCGCCTCGAGAAAGACTACATCGCCGTCATGATCGACGTGGATGCAGACGAGGTAGTGCCGGCCAAGTACGACGTCAGCGCGATGCCGACGCTCGTGATCACCGATGCGGAAGGCAATGAGCTCGCGAAGTCCGTGGGTGCGCCATTCAGCGACCCCGAAGGCGCAATCAAGTGGTTCGACGAGATTGGCGCCAAGATCGACGCCTTTGCAGGGCTTCAGACGAAGTGGGATGACAGCAAGCACGCCGATGCGGCAATCGGTGAGAAGTTTGCCGAGGCTGCTTCCGCGCTGGGCAAGGCCAAGCAGGCGATTGAGGTCTACAACGTACTGATTGAACTCGCGGGGGAAGACAAGGCTAAGGCGGGGGCGTTGCACATCCTCGTCGCGAAGATGCTGCTGGAAGAGTCCAACCTCGACGGCGCAAGTGAGCACGCCGAGACGGCGAACAAGCTACTGCCCGAAGAGGGCGATGCCCGCATTGACCTGGACATGCTGCGTGCGCAGATTCTGATGTGGTCCGGCGACTCGGCCGGCGCTCGCAAGCTGTGCGAGAAGCACTACGAAGCGCTGCTGAAGGCTGCAGACCCGCGTGCTATGGATCTGGCTGACACCTATCTAGGCACGACAGAATCCGACGATGAACAGGTGATCGCGAAGACTGGTCGCGACATGTACCTCAAGCTTGCCGAAGTGTTCGTCAAGCACGAACGCGTCTGGGAACTGAAAGTATACGCGGCCTACTACGGCCTCTCCTGCAATCAGGAGGAGGCTGCTGTGAAAGAGCTGAAGGAAGTGATCGAAAAGGGCAAGGGCGACTGGGTCAAGATCGCGAAGAACGTCCTCGAAGGTCACGAGAAGAAGGAAGCCGACAAGGACGGCGATGAGGACAGCGAAGAAGAAGACTAGCATGCAAGTGGAATCAAGAACGGGCGGCGCGTCTGCGCCGCCCGGTTTCATTTAGTTGCGACTTCCCGTACCGCTACTTTGCCGCTCGCACGAGGTACACCGGACACTTGGCGCGGCGCACAACCTTGTCTGCGACGCTACCGATGAGTGCGCGTTCGACACCGGTTCGACCATGGGTTCCCATCACGATCAGGTCGCAGTGGTGGGTTTCGGCGTAGGCTGCGATCTTTTTGGCGGGGTCACCGCGCTGCACGGCGCCGATGGTCTCGAAGTTGTTCATGAGCTCGGCCGGCAACTGCTTGCGCATTTCCTCAAGCGCGTGCTTGCGGAGCTCTTTCAGGATGATGTGGCGCTCTTCCTCAACGTGGGTGCTGATCAACGTGTCGTCGATGGTGTGAAGCACAAAGAGCTCGCCGTCCATGTCCTCTGTGAACGCGATTGCTTTGTCGAGGGCGCGCTTGGACGTGTCCGAAAAGTCCGTGGGAAACAGGATTCGGCTGAAAGGCTTCGACTTCTTCTTCGGGTGTTTGATCTTGCCCTTGGGCTGCTTGGTCACGATCACATCGCACGAGGCTTCGTGGACCACGCGATCAGCGATGGAACCCAGAAAGAACCGCGCGACAGCGCCGTGCCCATGCGTGCCGATCACGATCAACTCGGACTTGTGGCGTCGTGCGTGGTCAGCAATCTCCCGAGCCGGTGCGCCACTCAGCAGATAGCGGTTCAGCTTGCCGTTCTTGAGCCGAACCGTGACCTTGTTCAGCGCCGCTTCGGCACCGGTCATGAGTTCCTTGCTCAGAGACGCAAACGGATAGCCCGCGTAGGCGTACACCGTCGCGTCCACGACGTTCACGACGTCCAGATTCGCCGAGTAATAGTCTGCCAGCTCCGCCGAGAGCTTGATGGCTGTCTCCGCTGTATCGCTGAAGTCGGTCGGCACGACGATGCGTTTGAACTTGTTGATCATGGTTTGCCCCTTGGTACGTGCAGCAACAATACAAGTGGCCCGTGTGCCGACAACCGCCTCGCTGCTGCCGGAACAGGCTGATTGCGGGGGGCGGCAGCATCCAATAGCATCAGCCAAATGGGACCGAGGTTGTCCACATTCATGCTTGCGGCTGTCCTGTTGCTGACTGGCTGCGTCGAGCGCCGTCTGTACGTTCGTTCAGAGCCTGCAGGCGCGGATGTGTACATCGACGGTGAGTGGATCGGGCGGACGCGGGCTGAAACGGACGACCGGGGACCGCTGTATACCCAGTTCCTGTTCTATGGCACGCGCGAGTACACGGTGCGCAAACCCGGCTATCAAACGGTCAGCGGACGGATTGAGCTTGAGACGCCTTGGTACGAGTACCCGCCGGTGGACTTCTTTTCAGAAGTGCTGATTCCCTACCCGATCGTGGATGAGCATGAGGTAAGCGTACAGCTTGAGAAGGCCGAGCCTGCAGACGTGGAAGGACTGTACCGGCGCGCTCTGAATTACCGATATGCCTCAAGGCCCGAGGAACGGCTTGAGTACGACTACATGATCCTGCGGGGGCCGCGGGCAGTGGTGCCGAAGAAGAAGTAGCGTGACGGCTGAGCATCTCAAACCATTTGAACGTTTCCGGGGAAAACGCGGGCTGGTAATGGGCCTGGGCGTTTTCGGTGGTGGCATTGAGTCCGCGAAGTTCCTTTCCAGGTACTGCTCGCACGTTCTGGTCACTGACCTGCGCGATGAGAGCGTTCTGAAAGAGAGCATCGATGCGCTCGAAGGTCTGCGCATCGAGTACCGCCTTGGTGAGCATCGCAAGCAGGACTTTGAGCAGGCCGACGTGGTGATTCACTCCCCGGCCGTACGCCCCGACAACCCGCTGTTGCAGGCCGCGCGCCACCACGGCGCCGAAGTGACCATGGAGATGAGCCTCTTCATCGAGGCCTGCCCGGCAAAGACGGTCGGCATCACCGGCAGCAACGGCAAGACCACGACTGCGCTGCTGGCCTACGAGATGCTGTGCGAAGTCATGCAGCGCGCCCAGCCGGAGCTTGAGGGCAGGTGGGCCGAGCCGGCAGGGGAGCCGCCCCGCGGCAATGGCAAGGTCTGGCTCGGCGGCAACTGCGGCGAGCCGCTGCTGAACAAGCTGGAGGGTATGACGTCCGACGATGTGGTCGTGCTTGAGTTGTCCAGCTTCCAGCTTCAGGACTGGCACCGCATCAAGAAGTCCAGCGACATCAGTGTCATCACCAACATCACGCCCAACCACCTTGACTGGCACAAAGACATGGCCGAGTACATCTGGGCCAAGGCGGCAATTTATGTGTATTCAACCGGCTCGGTGATCTGCAACTCCGAGCGCGATGAGCTTGCTCAATTGCCGCGGCCCAATGGCGTGGAGTTCCGTGGCTACAGTACGCATGATGCAGTTGCTCCGCGAGAGACCCTACGACTGCCGGGACAATTCAACTGGTCGAATGCCTGCGCTGCCATGGTGGCTTGCAAGGCAATCTGCGATGCGGATCTAGTGAACGGACTGAAGCGCTTTCGTGGTGTTGAACACCGTCTGGAGTTCTGCGGAGAAGTGAACGGCGCGCGATGCTTCAATGACAGCATTGCCACCACGCCGGAGAGCACGATTGCGGGCTTGAGCGCGTTTGACTCCGGCGTCCATCTGCTGCTTGGCGGCAGTGACAAGGGTTTGAGCTACGACGCGCTGGCGAAGATCATTGCCGAACACTGTGGAATCAAGGGTGTGTACCTGCAGGGCGCCAATGCGGATGCTATCGAAGCGGCAATCCTGCGGACAGGAATGGCCGCGCCACTGACGCGTTTTGCCACTTTCGACGCCGCATGCGACGCCGCGTTTGCCGCGCTGGAACCCGGCGACGTGTTCCTCATGTCGCCGGCCTCGGCCAGCTTCTATGAATACGCGCCGCACAAGCGCTTCACAAACTTCGAACACCGTGGACGTTATTTCAAAACGTTAGTACAAGCACACGCTTCGAAAACTACGTGAACTTGTCGCATGACGACCAAGATCCTGGCACCACACTACCTGCGTCTCGAGTGCGAAATCCGCGCTGATATGGAGACGGTGTGGCGCGCCCTTACGGATCTGCATGAGCTTCGCGCATGGTGGGCCGTTCCCGTGATCAGCCACAAACAGGATGTTGGCGGCGGCTTCGAGCTGCGCTACGTCGGACGTGATCGCGTGGACAGGTTCGTCTACACCACATGGGACAAGAACTGGCGAATCGGCGGCCGCTGGAGCTACAGCTGGCTGGATGGCGAAGTTGCCGAAATGCTGATCCTGACCGAGATTGAAGGCGGCGTGCGCGTCACGATCGAACACACGAATTTCGAAAGTTTCGGCGCCGACCAGCAGCGCATCTTCGGCTACCACAAGAGCGAGACACGCGCACGCCTTGAGCGCCTGAAGGCTTGGGCGGAAGTCCGACTTCCGGCTACGCAGGCCCAGATTCCAGTCGTCTGATTACTTCGCTTCGTCCTTCTCGACGTCTTCGCCCAGTTCACGGGCGATCTCGCGGTCGAGCTCCTCGCGCGTCAGCTTCTTTCGCTCTTCGGTGTTCACGCCGATCATCTGGTCGATCTCGTCGTCCGTGACCAGTTGCTCGCCGGCGACGCTGTCTGTCTCAAACAGTGAGTCCTTGCTCATGTCCAGGAAGAGGTCCATGCGCTGGCTCATGGTGTCGGCCTGCATCATGGCGTGCTCGAAGTTCTTCTGCGTCGCCTCAAGATCGGTAGTCTTGTAGACCTCGTTGATGCTCTTGCTGACCACGCCCATGGATTCAGCGAAGACGCTGAAACTCTCGGCCTGGTTCTTCATCTGGAAGGCCGCCTCGATCGTCAGCAACTGGCGCTCAAGCATGCGGCGCTGGAACGTGGTGGCCTTGAGCGACTTGCGCACGAACGCGAGCTGGTCAGCCGCGCCGATGCGTGCGGCCTCGCGGGCCTTGCCCAGCCATTCTTCTTCGCTCTTGCTGAGCTCTTTCATCTGGCGGCGGATGCGCTGGATGCCCTTCTTGATTTCCATATCGCGCGCGATGCGTCGCTCTTCTTTGGATTTGAATATGCCCATTCGTCAGCCTTTCTTGTCCTGCGAGCAGTCTAACTGTTTTTGCCTGCCCGGTCCGCAGGGTTTCATTCCACGACGTGGTAGTTGGCTTCGCCTTGTGCGAGGCGCTTCTTCGTGTGGCTGGTCATACGTTCGGACTTGCGGATCGCTGCCTCGATGAAGTCGCGGTGATCGCGTAGTCGGCCGCCCAGGTAGGCACGGGCGAAGCGGGCCCTGTCAGTCGCCGTCACCAGTGACGCGGGAGCCGAATGCAGCAGCGCGGCAACGTCTTTCACGCGCCAGCGCCGGGTTACGCGCTTGCGGATGTCAGCCCGGTTCAGGTCCGTCACGTACAGCTCGTCGTCGTGGCCCACGCGAATATGCACGAGGTAGAAATCGCGATGATTCACCCCGCCGTCATGCATGCGGCGCAGGATCCGACCCAGCTCAACGGTGAGCTGCCAGCGGCGCGCGGGCTGCGGGCACTCAGTGAATTCTTCCAGCAACAGCTTCTGCAGGCTTCTCGGTGCGCTTAGCCCGACGGTCAGCAGCGCCGCGCGTTTGACGACACCGCTCTCGACTTCCTCAATGCACGCGGCGGGGCGCATGGTCGGCACGCGCAGTTCGTGCAGTCGTTGAAGCACGTGCCATTCGCGTGAGGCGGGGGAATCGAAACCCCGGGCGAACAGGCCCGCAAAACGGGGCTCAGGCTCGATCTCGCGGTATAGCTTCAGGTAGAGGGTAGTCCCGGCGGCGGTGACCAACCGGTAGGTCTGTCGCGACTCGAGCCGGGCCTTGATGGTTTCAAGGTCGCCCCTGGCGGCCAGCGCATTGACATCCAGCAGGCCCTCGGACTCCAGCTCGGAACGCAGCGCGGGGTCAACCAGCAGGCGGGTCTCTCGCATCAGCGGCTAGTCGTCCTCAACGCTCCAGTCGAGGTAGCGTTGCATCTCCTGCGGGCTGGTGCCCGGCCGGATGTAGGTCTTTGCGCGTTCAAAGTCCGCGAGTGTCAGCGGGCGTACTTTCACCTGGTAGTTGCGCGTAGCGGCGAGTCCGGTGTCG
Organism: Planctomycetota bacterium; assembly: GCA_020425605.1. Lineage (GTDB taxonomy): Bacteria > Planctomycetota > UBA8742 > UBA2392 > UBA2392 > JACKID01. The sequence continues at coordinate 107,085 of JAGQRH010000005.1, forward strand.
ATCAGGTCGGGCAGGTCCTCGTTCAACTGGCCGATCATCTGCGACGTCGCCTGCTTGCAGAGGCGCTCGATTTCTCGGCCGGAATAGCCGACCGTGTCGTCGATCAGTTCCTTGAGGTCAAACTCAAGCTGATAGCCCTTCTTCAGAAGCTGGATGCTGAGGATGGCTTCACGTGTCTCTTCATCGGGCAGCGGAATCAGGATCTGCTTCTCGAAGCGGGACATCACGGCTGCGTCAATTTCCCACGGCCGGTTGGTTGCGGCGATGGTGAGCACGAAGATGTCGCTGCGGCCTTTCTCGGCCAGCCCGTCAAGCTCGGCCAAAATGGTCGAAAGAATGCGGCGCTCTGCCCCGGTCTGCTCGGAGTCGCGGTTGCTGGTCAGTGACTCGAATTCGTCGAGGAACACGACGCTGGGGCTGTTGTCGCGCGCGGCGCCATAGATCTCGCTGATGATCTTGCTGCTTTCGCCGAAATACTTGCTCAGCACGCCGCTGACTTTCACGTTGAAGAACAGCGCCTGGCCTTCGGTGGTGACCTTCAGGCTATTGCTGGTGGCCGCTGCAAGCAGGGTCTTGCCGGTGCCCGGCGGGCCGTAGAACAGCATGTTTCGGAAGGTCGTGATCTTCACGCCCTCGGGTGGCTTCGCGAGCGACAGGCCGAGCGTGTACTTGATGTCGCGCTTGGTTTCTTCAAGTCCACCGATATCGTCCCAGGTGATCGTGCTGGTGTGGACCAGCGCCGAGACGGCTTCGCTGATGTTGCTTTCGGGCTCGCCAGCGGTGGTTTCGTGGCTGCGATTCTCATCCACGTGGCTGCTGGGGGGAGACGGCAGCTTGGCCTTGCCGCTTTCCGGCTTCTCGATGCCGACTTCGCGCAGGCGCCGGGCGAAATCTCGGTACTCGATTGCCTTGCGCTTCCGGGCGTACTCCATGCTGCGCGACTGGGCGTGCTCGGCAAACTTGAACATGGTCTTGCTGGCCGACTCGAAGTTCGCGGCGGCCGTCTCCGAATCGCCTGCCTTCCAGGCCATCTTGGCCTTGTGCAGGGCGTCGTCGCAGGCGCGTTTGAGTTTGGGTCCTAAGTCCATCTTGTTCCGAAGCGTTGGTCGACTAGTGCGTGTACGAGTAGCTAAAGAACATCACTGCGAGCGTCGCACAAAGTACGAACAGCAGGAACACCCATTCTTCAGTTCGGACTTTGCGACTCTTGAACATCAGTAGCTCACAGGTTCCAAGTCCACTACGGAAGCATGCGCTCCCGAACGGCCCTAAATTGTTCCTTCTTCGGATTCAAGCTTGGCGCGCAACTCCGTTTCGGCCTTGAGTGCCTGGTCAAAGTCGCCGCCTTCTTCGGCTTCGTTGATGGTGTCGATCTCGGACAGGAAGCGCACCTTCTCAGGATCGCTGTCGTCCATGTCACCCTCGACCTCAAGCCCAAGGTCATCGAGCGTTGCATTCAGCTCGTCCATGTAGGCTTCCTCGTCGATCTGCTGCAGGGCCAGCTTGGCATCGAGCCCGCTGCTGCGGATACGCTGCAGGAGCTTGTTGACGCCGTCCTTGTCTTTGCGTTTCTCGAGACGCTCGAGACCGCGCACGTACTTCTTGAGCGCGATACCCTCAAGGTTGCTGACCTTGGCGGCCCGGCGCTGGAAGGCGAAGTCGTACTTGATGTCCTTCAGCTCTTCCCAGACGTAGTCGACTTCGATGCTGTTGCCCTCGCGGCGCGCGCGCTTGATCTGTTCAATCAGCGACGCCTGGCGCGTGCTGAGCTTGCGCATCTCCATGAAATACTTGCGGCGCTCGCGCTCGACCTCGCGCAGCTTGACCTTCAGCTTCCGCAGGTCGACCTTGCTGCCGAACAGGCTGGCAAAGAATTCGGATACCATCGGCTACTCCACCTGCGCTTCCGGCTCATTCCGGGAATTGTCTTCTTCGTCATCGCGCGCGCTTTCGCGGCGCATGATTTCTTCCTCGATCTCGCGCAGCTCGGCATCGGTCGTGCGCGCGGGCGGGGGCGCTTCGCCCATGATTTCCTTTTCCAGCTTGCGCAGCTCGTCCTTGTCCTTGTTCGTGAGCACGTCGTCGCGGCTCTGGATCACGCCTTCGCCGGTATTGACCGAATCGCGGAACTTCTCCATGCCTTCTTCGAAATCGAGCATCACGCGTTCCACCACGCTCTGTTCGATCCCGCGCAGGTCCATTGCTTCCATGGCCTGGATCTTGCCGACCAGGTTCATGTGCAGCTCGATGTTCTTGTTCAGGATGTCGGCCTTCAGCTTCAGGTTTCCCATCTGCGTGCGCGTGCGTTTGATCTGAAGCAGCACGAACTCTTTCTCGCGGTCGCCGACGCGGCCGGACTTGATGTTCTCCATGCTCGCGCGCTCAGACAGCTCCAGGCGCGCGAGTTCCTGGCGCGTCTTGCGCAGCTCGACTTCGTTCTGGGTGATCAGCTCGTCGAGGTGCTCTAGCATCTCCCGCGTGGAATGGGCGTCCTTGATCACCTGCTCGGCGTCGCCGGAAGTGCCTCGCAGCATCTGCTTGATTTGGTCCAGTAGGCTCATTCAGGCCCTTACACTTTCAAATCGGTCGCGCTGGATAATCAGGTCGCCGCCCACCGTCTTTACATCTATGCCCGGTGTACGCTCGGCGTACAGCATCGCGCGGTCTGTGACAAGGTCACGTCCCACGGCCGTGCGAGTGGCGAGGTCATCGATCAGGATAAATCCGCCCGGTTCCTTCAGCTCATCGGCTGCAGAAAGCGCGGCATCGACACGTGCGACCTTCTGGTCGATGGGCTCCGGGTCGAAGAGATTCTCAAACAAGGCAGGCAGGATCGCGCCATCTCCCGGCGGAGTGACAGACCAGCCCGGATCGGCATACTCAATCAGCGCCGCGCGCCAGTTCGGGCCGCCGCTAAGGGCTCGCATCAACTCGTCGCTGTGGCCGACTTCAATACTGTCGCGGACGCCGGCTATGCCCATGATGAAGTAGATGTCCGGCCGAAGTGGCGCGAGTGACCAGCGGACAGTTTCGTGGATTGTCTCGGGTGTAAAGCGGCGTTTTGTGAACGAAAAGTCCAGCACGACGCATACCTTGACGGTGGCCAGGCCCAGCATCGGCTTATGCAGCAGGCCGACGCTCTCTCGGCGGGTAAAGTTGCCCGTGCCTGAAGGAGAAAGGTCACCTGAGCGGTAACTGCGGCGGCTGACTCGATTTGGGTCAAAATCGTAGAGGGAACCTTCGGCCGGATGAGGCAACATGCGCTGGCGCACAATGCGCGATTCGAGCCCGGAAAAGAGGCTCTGCATGGCAGACAGCGAATTGCTTCGATCGGTCATAAGTCCCTGTCGATGGCCGACTTCGCATTGAGTATAGCTAATTTTGTCGTCGTTACAGGGGCGGCGAGTTGCGGTCGGCCCGGCACGGCCCACAATGGGGCGCAGCCCGGGAGGCGACTTGGAAGGTAGCAGTTGGCGGAAACGTATCACGACGACGATGAATTTCTGGGCAAGGCGTACGACGCCAGGCTGATCAAGCGCCTGATTCCCTACGCGCGTCCATACCTCGGCCTGGTTCTGTTCGGGACGTTTTTCATGCTGTTCGCGGCCGCATGCGAACTTGGCATCCCGCTCATTGTTAAGGAAACCATCAACGGTCCTTTCACGGTGCTGGGAGAATCCGCCACCGGGGAGGCTGCAAAAGAGGCGGCCTGGACGAAACTGGGCTGGTTCGCGTTTGGATTCATGGGGCTGGTTGTCATCCAGTTCTTTGCGCGTTTCGGCAACACCTACCTGTTCCAGAAGCTCGGGCAGAAGGCAGTGCTGGATTTGCGACAGGACGCCTATGCGCACATCCAGCGCTTGCCATTGCGGTTCTTTGATCGAAACCCCGTAGGCCGACTTGTCACGCGCGTCACCAGTGACGTGGAAGCGATCGGCGAAGTGTTCGCTTCCGGGCTCGTCCAACTCGCCGGTGATGCGCTGACGGTGCTTGGAGCCTTGGCCCTGATGCTGATGCTGAGCTGGCAGCTTGCGCTGTTTGTCGTGGGCGCAATCCCGGTCATGGCACTGCTGACGTGGATTTTCCGCGGGCGTGCACGAGGCTCATTCCGTGAAATGCGGGTCAAGCTTGCCGTCGTGAACAGCTTCCTGAACGAGACGATCCAGGGTTGGCGCATCACCCGCATTTTCGGCACCGAGAAACAGATGGCGAAGAAGTTTGATGAACGCAGTGCCGACTACCGCGAGTCAACGTACCGAACAGTCTTCAACTTCAGCATCTTCTTCCCGATCGTCGAAATCGCGGGAACCATCTGCGTGATGCTGGTCGTGTGGTGGGGGACGCGCAGCATTTTCAACCAGACGCTCGACTACGGCACCTTCTTCGCCTTCTTCCTCTACACACCGATGATGTTCCGGCCGATCCGGGAAATGAGCGAAAAGTACAACGTGCTGCAGAGCGCGATGGCCAGCGCCGAGCGGCTGTTCCGGATTCTTGATACCAAGAACGATGTTGCCGACCCGGCCGAGGCGAAGGCGCCGCCCATCACCGGCGAAATCGAGTTCCGCGACGTGTGGTTCAGCTACAACGCAACGGATGACAGCGAGCCCGAATGGGTGTTGAAGGGCGTGAGCTTCAAGGTGCCCAGCGGCTCATCCATGGCGCTGGTGGGTGCGACCGGCAGTGGCAAGACAACCATCATCAGCCTGTTGATGCGTTTCTACGACATCCAGAAGGGCAGCATTCTCATTGATGGCGTGGACATCCGCGAAATGTCCAAGGCGCACCTGCGCGAGTCCTTCAGCCTTGTGCTGCAGGACGTGTTCTTGTTTGCGGGCACAGTGCTGGACAACGTGCGCCTCGGGCATTCAGAGATCTCACGCGAGCAGGTTGAGAAGGCGGCACGCATTGTCCACGCGCACGAGTTCATCATGGGCCTCAGGGATGGTTACGACGCGGTCGTTGCCGAACGCGGGGCGACCTTCAGCGCCGGGCAGCGACAACTACTGGCATTCGCGCGGGCGCTGGCATTTGAGCCGAAGATTCTGGTGCTGGACGAGGCCACATCGAACATAGACAGCGAAACCGAGGCGCTGATTCAGGATGCGCTGACGCAGATGATGCACGGACGCACGGCCGTCGTCGTCGCCCACCGCCTCAGCACCATTACCGACAGCGACAACATTCTCGTGCTGCATAAGGGGCAGGTCGTTGAACAAGGCAGCCATGCCGAGTTGCTCCAGCAGGGCGGTCGTTACGCCAAGCTCTACCAGCTGCAGTTCGCCAACGGCACCAAAGCCGAAACCAAGGCGGGGTAGGCACTAGCCGACTCACGAGGGCCGGGGCTTGTTCGCGGGCAGGGCCTAGGCTACCCCACAACCCTAGCGTATGCGGCTTTCGCCCGATCGATATCGCCCGTTCCATGCACCAGCGCACGCCCGTCGCGATAGAGTGTGATGGTCAGGCCCTCGAAAGCGGCCCGCAGCAAAAAGTCGTTTTCGGTAGAGAGCTTTGCCGCATGGCGAATACGTTCCCGCACGGCTGCGTAGTCGAACGTGCCTTCTGGCGTGATTTGGACGCTGTCCCGGCCGCAGAGTGCGGTGTGCTTTGTTGCGCGCCTGCCATCGAGCCATGGATAGTCGTGCCAGGCGCAGGTGGGGCAGTCGGGCCGCGGCGTTGACGCGTCCAAAATCGTGCGTTCGCCGCTCCAGACGTCGACCGTCATCATCTTCGAGATCAACGCTGTAGAGTTGCCTGACATCAGCTTCAGCGCCGCGCCGCTGGCCCATGCTACGGCCTGCAGAACGGCTGGCATGATGATGCCCGTGGTGTCACAGGTTTCGCCACTGGCCGCGGGCTGCTCTTCCAGCAGGCAGCGCAGGCAGGCGGACTTGCCGGGAATGATCGGCATACAGGTCGCCCGCGACGACACGCAACCGGCATAGAGCCACGGAATGTTTCGTTTGATCGCAAGATCGTTGATCAGGAAGCGGGCTTCAAAGTTGTCTGTGGCGTCGAGTATCAGTGTCGCCTGCTCACCCAACTTCGCCGCGTTTCGAAAGTTGAAGTCGGTGACCTTTGCGCGCACTGTTACGCCGCTGTTCACACGCTCAAGCTTGCGTCGGGCCGCCTCGGCCTTGGGTAGTGCGTCACGTACATCCTGCTCATCGAAAAGGGATTGGCGTTGCAGGTTGCTGGTCTCGACGATGTCGCGATCGACGATCGTCAGTCTGCCAACGCCTGCGCGCACGCAGAATTCGGCCAGGTGCGTGCCGAGCGCTCCGCAACCAACCAGCAGGACCCGCGAATCACGAATGCGCTGCTGGCCCTCGGGGCCGATCGGTGCGAACAGCTCTTGCCTGGAATAGCGGGACATGCGGCTAGTCTTGCGCCTTCTGCGCAGCCCGCAAGGCCCCGAAGTAAGGGATAATGCTGAGCACACTGACCAGCCCGGTCACGCCGATCAGCGCCATGTTGAGCGGCTTGACCCAGCTCTCGATCCACGGCCAGTAATGACAGAAGAACTCTAGCCAGCATAGCGCAATGAACACAAGCGTCTGAACCAGCGTCTTCAGCTTGCCCCAGAAGTTTGCGCCCAGCACGACACCGAGATTCAGAGCCGACGGCCGCAGATAGACGTGCTGTACAAACTCGCGCACGACAAATGGCAGCACGAACCAGATCGGGTAGGCACCGGACAAACCAAGCGCCGCCCACACCATCACGAAGAAGACGGCGTCTGCCAGTGGGTCAAAGATCTTGCCAAGGTCGGACACCTGCTTCTGACGGCGCGCGAAGTAGCCGTCACAGAAATCGGTGAACATCGCCAGCCCGCCGGCCCAGCCGCCAACCCACAAGCCCCAGTACGTCTGAGTCATGAAGCAGTAGGCACACACCGGCGCCAGCGCGAAACGCGCAAACGTGAACACATTGGCCAGTGTCCAGAAGCGAAAGCTGATGGGTCGGTCTGTCGCAAGAATGCCGCTCATGAGTGTGAAGCTTCCATCAACGGCGTGCGCGCATCAAGCACCCAGATTTTTCCGTCGCCATGGCGCCCGGTTCGGCAGGCTTGCATCAGGGCATCCAGCACGCGCCGGAGGTCATCAGGAGTCACTGTGAATTCGATTCGCACGCGGGGCAGGAATGCTACGGCAAAGCGGTCGTCCTTGTAGTCCTTTAGATGATCCTTCTGGCGGCCGTATCCACGTGCCTCAGAGTGAACAACGTCCGAGACGCCCGATTCCGCCAGTGCTCGCAAGCATGCATCCAGCTTGAAGGGTTTGATGACTGCAACGACCTGGCGCATGGCTGCCATGCTGGCACCCCAAAGATGACCTGCCGAAACGACTGTCATAGCGACAGCGACTTCTACCACCCCTACGCTCAGGGGTCAACGTAACTCTCTATATGGGCGTTAGTTATGCGCGCCTTCGTACGCAAGCACAGTATGGCATTGCCTTTGCACTTCTGTGGCCAGTGAAGGTGCTGTATGAAGGTGTCGCAACATTCGGTTCTGCTGGTGGATGACAATGTCGGCCTGCGTGCCGGGCTTGCCACCGTCCTGGAAGACGAGGGGATTGAGACCCGCCAGGCTGAACGGGGCGACGAAGCGATCCGATTGGTGCAGGAGTTTCGCTTCGACCTCGTGGTGCTTGATCTGAACCTGCCGGACATGACAGGCGTCAGGGTCTACACGAGCGTCCAGCAGGAACTGATCAGGCCGCAGTGCATCTTCATGACGGCCGAGGCGAGTGACGAGTTGATCGAGCAGGCACTGAGGCTCGAGCCGCTGCGCCTGCTTCGAAAGCCGTTTGAGCTGAACCTGTTCCGCGACCTGGTACGCCGGGCGATCGCGAACTGAGAAAGACATGAGCTTGAGTCGCATACCAAATCAGCCAGGCGAGAACCCACCCGTCACGAAAGTGATCGTGGTGCAGACGCCGCTTGGTCTGGTGAAGCTGGCCGTGCCGGTCTCGGGCGATTCCGACGGTCAGGATCCTTTGCAGGTTGCAATGAGCGCCTTTCAGGACGCGGTAGACCGCGGCGCGGAAGACCCGTTGACTGAGACTCTGCTGCACCTGAAGGAAATGTCGGATGCCGGCACTACCCAGCCACTGGTATTGGGGCTGGCGATCCTGAAGCAGATGGCGGACAAGAACATGCTGCCGCCTATGAGTGTGCTGATTGAAGGCACTGGGATCACGCCGGCATTCGTGCAATCAGCACTGGAAGAAGTCACGCCGCGTGAGCAGCGCGGAATCATCGACAAACTTGATTCGATCTACCTGAACTAGATTCGCGGAGAGCAACAAATGGCAACGAACGTTCGTCCACTCAACGACAAGGTGCTCATCGAGCGCGCCAAGGCCGAAGAAAAGACCAAGGGCGGAATCATCCTGCCCGACAGCAGCAAGGAAAAGCCGAAGGAAGGCAAGATCGTTGCGCTCGGTCGCGGCAGGCTCAACACAGAGACCGGCGAATGGCTGCCGTTCCAGGTGAAGAAGGGCGACAAGATCCTCTTCAAGAGCTACGCCGGTACCGACGTCAAGATCGACGGCAAGGACTACATCCTGATGAGCGAAGAGGAAATCCTCGCCGTCATCGAATAACCCACTAACCAGCGCAATCCGATAAAGGACGCATACATGTCAGCCAAACAGATCGTATTCGACCAGGACGCACGCGAACGTATTCGCAACGGCGTGCGCAATCTCGCCCGCGCAGTCAAGACCACCCTCGGCCCCCGCGGCCGCAATGTGGTAATCGAGAAGTCCTACGGCGCCCCGACCGTTACCAAAGACGGCGTTACCGTCGCCAAGGAAATTGAGTTCAAGGACCCGTGGGAAAACATGGGCGCCCAGATCGTCAAGCAGGTCGCCAGCCAGACCAGCGACAAGGCCGGCGACGGGACCACGACTGCGACCGTGCTCGCCGAGGCGATCGTTGACGAAGGCCTCAAGAACGTCGCGGCCGGCGTGAACCCGATCGGCCTGCGTGATGGCATCAACAAGGCAATCCAGCACCTGGTGAAGCAGCTCAACGCGAAGTCCAAGGCGATCAGCACCAGCGCCGAGGTTGAGCAGGTCGGCACCATCGCCGCCAACGGCGACGCCGAAATCGGCAAGATGCTTGCCACAGCCATGGACAAGGTCGGCAAGGACGGCGTGATCACAGTCGAAGAGGGCAAAGGCCTCGAGACTGAAGTGGAGTGGGTCGAGGGCATGCAGTTCGACAAGGGCTACGTGAGCCCGCACTTCATCAACGACCGTGCCAACATGCGCACCGAGTTTGAGGACGCCTACATTTTCCTCTACGACAAGAAGCTGAGCAGCATCAAGGACATGATGCCGCTGCTTGAGCAGCTTGCACGCGGCCAGAAGTCGGTCGTGTTCATCGCCGAAGATATTGAAGGCGAAGCACTGGCGACTCTCGTGGTCAATAACCTCCGCCAGGTTCTCAAGTGCGCGTGCGTAAAGGCGCCCGGATTCGGCGACCGCCGCAAGGCCATGCTGGAAGACATCGCCACGCTGACCGGCGGCAAGGTCATCAGTGAAGAAATCGGCATGAGCCTTGAGACCACGGGGCTCGACACGCTCGGCCGTGCAAAGCGCGTCCTGATCGAGAAGGACAACACCACGATTATCGAAGGCGCGGGCACAGCCAAGGATATCAAGGCGCGCATCGACCAGCTCAATGGCGAAATCGAGCGTACCACCAGCGACTACGACCGTGAAAAGCTGCAGGAGCGCGTCGCCAAGCTCGCGGGCGGCGTCGCAAAGCTGAAGGTTGGCGCAGCCACGGAAGTTGAGATGAAGGAAAAGAAGGCCCGCGTCGAGGATGCGCTGCATGCAACCCGCGCAGCCGTTGAAAGCGGAATCCTTCCGGGTGGCGGCGTTGCACTGCTGCGCCTGTCCGAAGGTATGGGCAAGATCGGCGACACGGAAGGCGAGAAGATCGGCGTCGACATTGTACGCCGTGCCTTGAGCGCGCCGCTGAAGCAGATCGCCGCCAACGCCGGGCTGGATGGCAGCGTGGTCGCCATGAAGGTCCTTGAGAAGAAGGACTTCAACTGGGGCTACAACGCAGCTACCGACACATACGAAGACCTGGTCAAGTCAGGCGTGATTGACCCGGCGAAGGTCACCAGCACCGCGCTTCAGAACGCGGGCAGCGTGGCAACACTCGTGCTTACCACCAATGTCGCGATCAGCGAGATCCCGCAAAAGAAGGAAGCGGGAGCCGGTGCCGCAGCAGGAATGGGCGGCATGGGTGGAATGGGCGGTATGGGAGGCATGGGCGGAATGGGTGGCATGCCCGGCATGATGTAGAATCTACGCACGATTCAAAACCAGGGGCGGCCGATTGGCCGCCCCTGGTCATTCACCCTTTGTGGGATCATTGCTCTCGGACGCCTTCTCGTTGTCCTTTCCGGATTGCCTGGATGCCAAGACAATCACGGCGAGTATGCCCACAAAGAGGATGGTCCCGCCGATGATTGGGATGGCGTTGCCGAGTATCCAGTCGAGCGCCTGTTGCATTACCCCAGTATGTCTTTCCACGCGACCAGTGCACGTTTGACGTCTTCACCGTCGACATCGTTGTGCGTGACCATACGCCAGCGCGTGCCGAGGTAGAGTGCCAGCACCTGCTTTTCGCGCAGACGTTCAAGCCACGCATCGAACTCGCCTTCCCGGCCGGGAATACTGAAATACAGAATGTTCGTCTGTACGGTCGCCAGATCGAGCTCGACACCCTTCATGCCATTGAATCCTTCTGCAAGCGCTCTGGCATTGGCGTGGTCGTCTTTCAGTCGGTCAATCATCTTCGTGATGCTGACGATACCGCAGGCCGCAAGAAGACCACTCTGGCGCATGCCGCCGCCGAGTTGCTTGCGCAGGTAGCGTCCACGCTCGATATCGACCCGCGAACCGACAAGCACACTGCCCACCGGCGACGCCAGCCCCTTGCTGAGGCACACGCTGATGGTGTCGAAGGGGGCGCACATTTCCTTCAGTGATTGCCCGGTGGCGACATGCGCGTTCCAGAGGCGCGCGCCGTCGAGGTGGTACTTAAGGCCATAGCGCTTCGCGACCTCAGCCAGGGCGAGCACGTTCTCATTCGGTACAATCGTGCCACCTGCCGCATTATGCGTGTTCTCGACCGTGATCAGCGCAGTGCGCGGATTGTGAATGTTGTTGGGGCGAATCAGGCGCTCGACTTCCGCCGGATCCATGACGCCCATCTTGCCGTGAACCGGTCTGACCTGGGCCTGCGCAATCCGCGCAAGAGCGCCGCTTTCATTGTTGTAGGTATGCGCGCCGAATTCGCAGATCAGCTCGTCACCGGGTTTGCAGTGCAGTGCAATGGCGATCTGATTACCCATTGTGCCGCTGGGGACGAACAGCCCGGCCTCTTTGCCTAGCAGCTCGGCCGTCATCTCCTCGAGCTTTCTGGCTGTCGGCTCAGTGCCGAGGACGTCGTCGCCCAACTCTGCCTTGGCCATCGCCGCGCGCATTTCGGGGGTAGGCAGTGTGACCGTGTCGCTTCGAAAGTCAGATAGCTGGTGCATATTCGCCTCTTTCGTGCTGCCGGGCGCAATCTACATTCACGGGCATGGCGAATAAGCCTCGAATCCGGCTGATCTTTACCGGCGGCACCATCAGCATGCGCGACGACGCCGGCAAGGGCGCCGTGCCGGTGCTGTCCGGCGCGGACCTGCTGAAGGACGTGCCCGGCCTCGATGAGTTCTGCGAGGTAGATGTTCACGACTTCGGCCAGCTTCCCGGGCCGCACATGACGCCGCAGCGAATGTTCGAGCTGTCGAAGCTCGCGTCCAAGTCGTTCGACGAAGGCTTTGACGCGGTGGTGCTGACCCACGGAACGGATACGCTGGAAGAAACGGCGTACCTGATGGAACTCCGCCATGAAGGCCCGCAGCCGATCGTGTTCGTCGGGGCCATGCGCACCAGCAGCCAGTTGTCGTGGGACGGCCCGATCAACCTGTTTGAGGCCTGCCGAGTTGCCGCCGACCCGCGCTCGCGCGATCGAGGCGTGATGGTAGTGATGAACTCGACTGTGTTCGCGGCCGCCGAAGTGACGAAGACCTACACCGAGGCGCTGGACACCTTCCAGTCGCCAGACATCGGCCCTCTCGGCACGTTCGACGGCAAGGACCTGCTATGGCTGCGCAAGCCCCACCGCAAGCCGCTGCTGGGGGATGCGCTCGACTATCGCGTCGGCCTCGTCGTTGCCAGCGCCGGCGACGACGGCGGGCTGATCGACCATTGCGTGAAGCGCGGCGACAAGGGGCTCGTTATCGAAGCCCTCGGCCGTGGAAACCTTCCACCACCGATGGCTGCTGCCGCAAAACGTGCTGTGGATGCGGGTCTGCTGGTGGTGCTCACTTCCCGCTGCTGGGGTGGACGCGTCAGCGGGACTTACGGCTATGATGGCGGTGGCGCGCGACTGAAGGAAGCGGGCCTCGTGTTCGCGCCCGGTATACCCGGTCACAAGGCGCGCATCCTTACCATGGCAGCTTTCGGCGCGGGCTTCGGCCCGCAGGAGTTGAAGGCATGGCTGGCGGAATAGAGGGCGCCGACGTGCTGATCACGGCCGGGCCAACTCACGAATACCTGGATGACGTTCGCTACCTCGGCAATCCGAGCACTGGGCGTATGGGCCTTGAGCTGGCCGAGGCCGCACGAAACAGGGGTGCCATCGTTACCATGGTGATCGGGCCGTGTCAGCTCATGCCTCCGCCCGGCATCCACTGGATATCGGTCACCAGCGCCACAGAAATGCTGGCTGCGGTCAAAGAGCGTTTCGATGAGAGCAAGGTGTTCATCGCCAGCGCTGCCGTAAGCGACTACCGCCCGGCCGTTCGAGTAGAGGGCAAGGAGAAGAAAGGCCCGAAGAAGAAGACACTCGAGCTGATCAAGAACCCTGACATCCTGAAGACGGTTACGCGCAAGCGTCGCAGCGACCAGGTGATCGTCGGATTCAGCCTGGAATCGAGCAACCTGCTCAGAAACGGCCGCAAGAAGATGACTGCCAAGCGCTGCGACCTGATGGTCGTCAACAGCCCCGGCCATTTTGGCGATGCGCGCGAACATGTGTGGGTGCTGAACAAGCGTGGCGTGGTGAAGGAAGTTCCGCCTTCGAACAAGAAGGCAATCGCCGAGCAGGTCATCGCGCTGGTGGACGCAAGCCTGCGCCGGGAACTGCTTCCGGTCACGCAACGCTTCGAGGAGCTGAAACTGTGATGCGCTTCTTTGCCTTTGAAGTGGACGGTGACTCGCGACTCGGCGTTGAGCGTGACGGCGTGCAGCATGACATTACGCGCGGCGCGGTGCGTGATTTCGGGAAGCGCCTGCTGATTGAGTTCATCGCCTCCGACGAGCTGGATGCCTTGATCAGCAGTGTCGAAGGGCAGTCAGTTCTGATTGAAGAAATGCCGACGCACTTCAACTGGCTTCCGCCGATCCCGCGACCGGGCAAGATCCTGGCCATGGTGCAGAACTATCGCAAGCACGCGGCCGAGTTCGGCAACGAAGCGCCGCCAGCACCGGTCTGGTTCGGCAAGATTTCCAGCTCATTGACCGGCCACCTGACCGACATCCGCATACCGCACTGGGTGGACGGCCGGGTGGACCATGAAGTCGAGCTTGCCGTCGTGATTGGAGGGCGGGCCAAGGAAGTGCTGCAGGATGGCGCGCTCGCGTTTGTCGCTGGCTATACGATCGCGAACGACATGAGCGCGAGGCGGATTCAGAAGGACGACCGCGAGAACAAGCACCCGTGGCTGCGCTGCAAGAACTTCGACACATTCACGCCGATGGGGCCGTACTTTGTTCCCGCGCGCTATGTGCCGGACCCGCAAGTGTTGTCGATCAGGTGTCGCGTGAACGGTGAGACACGTCAGAACGCCACCACGGCCGACATGGTTCACCCGGTAAACAAGATCATCGCGGAGATGTCGCGCTGGATGACGCTGGAGCCGGGCGACGTTATCTGTACGGGCACACCGGAGGGGGTCTACAACCTCCGCGACGGTGACCTGTGCGAGTGCGAGATCGCAGGGCTGGGCACCCTGCGCAATCCGGTGCAAAGACCGACGGGGCAGTCTGGCGGAGTGAGTTGATCGACACAGGGTTTCGTGACTACGCCAAAGCGGCCGAGCTGCTGAAGAGCGGCAAACGGTTTGTCATCGGCGGTCATCCCATGATGGATGGCGACGCCATAGGCAGCCTGTTCGCGCTTTACTACGCGCTGACGGCGGCCGGACGCGAGTGCCTCGCGGTCACTCAGGACGATGGTCTTGGCAAGTATCAGTTCCTCGACAGCGGCGGGCGCTTGAAGCGACTTGCTGATCTGCCCGGCGCTTTCGAAGGCTACGACACGTGCATCGTCGTGGACTGCGGCGCGCAGAGCCGTGCCCGCGCGATTCTGGAGCGCCTGGCGCCCGGCACCAGAATCGTCAATCTCGACCACCATATCGACAACCCGGGGTTTGGTGACGGCGTCGTCGTGATCCCCGACGCCAGCAGCAGCGGTGAAGTTATCTACAACGTTTTGAAGACCGCCGGGATTCCGTTGACCAAAGCGGCCGCGGAGGCCCTGTTTACGGCCATCGCGACAGACACCGGCCGTTTCAGCTTCAGCAACAGTACGCCGGACAGTTTCCGGATCGTGGCGGAGTTGATCGAGCAGTTCGACCTGGACGTCGCTTCACTGGCGGGCCAGATCTATCGGGTGAAGACGCCCCAGCGGCTGAAGATGGAAGCGATGGTAGCCCAGAGCATCGAAACACGGATGGACGGCAAGGTTGTGATTGCCCGTGTGTCTCGCCGCATGCTTGATGAAACCGGCTGCACCGAGGCCGAGGCGAACGAGATGATCGTGATTCCCAAGTCGCTGAAGGGGAGCATGGTTTGCATCCTGTTCCGCGAAATGGGGCCACTTGAGCTGAAGGTAAGTCTGCGTAGCGAGGGGCAGATGGCAGTCAACGACATCGCCGCACAATTCAACGGTGGGGGACACCTGCGGGCTGCCGGGCTGCAGGTTCACGGACGTCCGGTCGCAGAAGCCGAATCAGAAATCGTGGAGGCCGTCACGTCAGCCCTTGAGTCCACGTTGAAGGAAACTGGCGGCAAGATCATTGTCTGAGCTTTCCACACCCTTGCTTGTCGCCTGCTGCAGGTAGACTCGCAGCATGCCCAGATCCCGTTCCGATCTTGCACGTCAGCTTCGCGGCCATGTGGAACTGTTGGCTGCGGGCGGCATGCGTGAAGTCGGACTCAGTCCGGAGGCACGCAAGATGTCGCCCAAACCTCGCCCAAAGAAGTCCGCGGCGGCAAAGCCGGGAGCCGTACCTGCGAAGAACGCGTCGGCTGTGGGGTTCAAGCCCGTGATTGTCTCTTCCGTTGCGCTCGAAGAGTTGCAGGACTTCGACAGTGAACCATCTCGCGCCCTGCAACCAGTAGCCGAGGAAGTGCGCGTCTGCGGCAAGTGCAAGCTGTGTGAGTCACGAACGCAGACAGTCTTTGGAACAGGCGACCCGCGCTCGCCACTGATGGTGATCGGCGAAGCGCCCGGCGGCGACGAGGACGTGAAGGGGAAGCCCTTCGTCGGCCGTGCAGGCAAGCTGCTGACGGACATCATCGAAAAGGGCATGAAGTACAAGCGCGAGCACGTGTACATCGCCAACGTGCTGAAATGCCGCCCGCCGGGGAACCGCAACCCGGAGCCTGAGGAAATTGAGGCTTGCCGCAGCTATCTCGAGCGCCAGATTGAGATCATCCAGCCGAAGGTGATCCTCGCCGTAGGCCTGTTCCCGGCGCAGTGGATGACCGGCAAGAAGATCGCCATCGGTAAGCTGCGCGGGCAGGTGCATGAGGTCAATGGGCGCAAGGTCATCTGCACCTACCACCCCGCCTATGTTTTGCGCAATTACACCGTCGAGACTCGCAAGAAGGTGCACGAGGACGTCTTGCTCGCCGTGGAGCTGCTTGGCCCCGGGCCGCTTGTCAGTTAGCGCAAACGCAGCGTGGGGGTAGTCGTTTCAACTGACATCTGCGGCGCGGCGATTACGGCCACGCCGGGTTCCCTAAGAGAGGAGCGATTATGTCGCATAGTGTCCGCATGGTTGCGGCGATCATCGCCGTTACGTTATTCGGGCTGACATTCGCCGGTGGCCAGGCGAAGGGTGGTGACAAGGAGGGCGACAAGCTCGGCAAGCCAGATGAAGCCGGCAAGTTGGTCATGCGCGGGACAATGGAAGACGTGCCGCTCAGCGAATTGGTCCAGCTGTATTCGACCTACAGCGGGCGCGCATTGGTATATGACCCAAAGAAGATGAGCGGCAGCGTTACATTCGTTGCCCCGCATGACGGCACAAGCCCCACGGCCGAGGACGCTCTCCGCGGCGCTCTCAATCAGTTCCGACTCACATTGGTCTCGCAGGGACCGTTCGATGAAATTGTGCCAATGGCGGAGATGTGCACCATGGCCGAAGTTGTCACTCGAGAAGAGCTGAGGGATATGCCTGCGCTGCGGCCGGTTCGCACTGTGGTTCAACTTCGCAACGTAGACGCAGGTGTGGCACGCGCTGCCCTTCAGAACCTGCTGTCACGCCAGGGTGGAACCGTCAATCCGGTCGAGTCCATAGAGAATGGCAAACTTTCGAACGCTGTAATCGTCTGCGACTTCGCAAAGAACGTGCGAGACATGCTAAAGGTCCTTGATGCGCTCGATGGTGATTCTTCCGTTGAAAGCAGGGTGATCCGCCTCAAACACGTCAAAGTTGAGGACATATTCACCGCTGTTCAGACTGCGAGCAGGTATTCCGGCGGAGTATCTTCCAACCAGATGACCGTCGGCACGTCGCCGAGTTTGAACGCATTGGTGATCACAGGCGCAGCAGGCTCGGTTGACCGTGTTGCCCAGGTTGTCGCCCAGCTCGATGTTGAGTCAGGTAACTGATGGTTGCAGTGTCGGCCGCGTCCACTACAACGGCGGCATGAGAATCGTAGAAATCGCATTCTTCTCGGCGGCGGCGATCATGGGCGTGATCACCGCCGTTGCAGTTTTCACGCTGATCAAGCGCGTTGAGCGCGATAAGAAGGCTTCGGACGCAGCGGAAAAAGAGGCTACTCGTTGAAGATCTGGGCAGTGAACGTGTAGATATCGGTGGACGTTTCTTTCCACGCGTCCTTCGGCAGTGCGGCCTTGCGGCAGGTTTCGGCCAGGAATTCTTCCCGACCCCAGCCCCACTCGACGGCCACTTGCGGTAGCAGCACACCTGAGAAGTGCCCGCTGCGAATCAGCAGCCCATGCAGACCGGGAGTCACGTCCCTCGCGTGCGTCTTCTTCATCGGCGACAGCACGCTGATTTCATACTTCAGCCCGGCCAGCTCGGGTTCGCGGACAGGGTCAAAGCGTGGGTCACGCGTCCCGGCCGAGATTCCCAGGTCGATCAGCAAGTCGCCCAGCGGCCCGTCGCCGATCATGTGACCGATGCACCCTCTAAGCGCGCCGCTGCTTTCATGAATCGTTACAAACGCGCCGAATGGTTCCGCTAGCCCGCCAGTGAACGCCTCCGGATGCTGCAGGCGACGCCCGGTGCGTACGAACGTTTCCAGGCTACGCCGGGCGAGTTTCAGGCCTTCGCGCCCTTCGGCTTCTGTCAGTGGGTCTGTCACGTTCGTCATTCACATTGTCCTTGCCGTTTTTGCCCGGGCGAATATGCTCCGGACCTTCGCATCATAGGGCGCACCGTTTGGCGCCGAAAGCACGCCGCAAGCCCAGAGAGAGACATGGACATCATCGTTTGCATTCGCCGTGCGCCTACCACCGATGCCCGCATCAAGCCGGGCGCTGACGGCAAAACCTACGATCCTGCAGGCGTAAACTTCGATATCAGCGAATATGACAAGTTCGCGATCGAGGCAGGTATTGCGCTGAAGGAAAAACATAGCGGCCAGGTCACGATTGTTTCGGTCGGGCCTTCCGCGGCCACAAAGGAGCTTCGTACCGCCATCGCGATGGGTTGCGACGCGGCGCATCTTCTCGTGAGCGACGCACAGCATGATTCCTACGCGCTGGCTCAGGTCCTTGCGGGCAAGATCAAGGAGCTGCCGCATGACATCGTTCTGTTCGGCTGGGCTTCTGTTGACGGTCAGTCGGCTTCCACGGGGCAGATGGTGGCGGAAATGCTGGGACTGCCCAGTGTCAGCGTCGCGGTTGCACTGGAAGTTGTAGACGGCAAGGCCAGCGTGGACCGCGTCGCGGCGCACGGCAATCGCGAGCGCTATGAGATCAATCTTCCGGCGGTCGTCACCTGCACCAAAGGGCTGAACAAGCCCCGCAGCGCGAACATGAAGGGCATCATGGCGGCCAAGAAGACGGCCGTCCCGGAAACACCGGCCAATGCCCCGGCCGACGGAGTTGCGGTCGTGAAGATGGACCCGCCGCCGCCCCGCGCGGAAGGCAAGATCGTCGGCAAGGGCGCTGAGGCTGTCGGAGCGCTGGTGAAGGCGCTGCGCGAAGAGGCCAAGGTAATCTGAGCAGTATTGAGGAAGAGCAGCATGCCGAATGACGTACTGGTGTTCGTGGAATTCGCGGATGGCTCGCCAACCAAGGCAGGTCTGCAGGCGCTTGGCGCCGGCAGCAAGCTTGCGACGGAACTTGGCGGACAGGCCATCGCGTTGGTTATCGGTAGCGCGACGGCCGAGTTAGGCAAGCATGGGGCATCGCGCATGCTCGTTGCCGGCGGCGACGCGGTAGCGAGTTACAGCCCGGACGGTTTTGCCCGCATTGTTTCCGAGCAGGCGGCGGCAACAGGTGCGGCCGCAGTGCTCGCCAGTGCAACACCGATGGGCAAGGACTTCATGGCCCGTGCGGCGGCGATGTCGAAGTGCGGACTTGCGGCAGACTGCACCGAGTTGAAGTCCGAGGGCGGCAAGCCCCGCGCTGTCCGGCCTGTTTACGCAGGCAAGGCTCTGCAGACTGTAGAAGCGCCGGGGCCCCTGTGGGCCACACTGCGCCCGAATGTGTTCGCCGAAGTTTCCAGTGACAACGCAGCCGCGGCTGAGACTGTCGCGGTTTCGTTTGGTCCCGGCGACCTGAAGGCGGTTGTTAAGGAAATTCTCGCCGGAGTGAAGGGCAAGCTGGACGTCGCAGAGGCCGAGATTGTGGTCAGCGGCGGCCGTGGACTGAAGGATCCGGCCGGTGAGGGCAAGCAGAACTGGGAGAACCTGGAGAAGCTTGCGGAGCAACTCGGTGCAGCAACCGGTGCGTCGCGTGCGGTGGTAGATGCAGGTTGGCGCCCACACGGTGAGCAGGTCGGCCAGACTGGCAAAACCGTCAGTCCCAAGCTCTATGTTGCCTGCGGGATATCGGGTGCGATCCAGCACCTCGCAGGAATGAGCGGTAGCAAGGTGATCGTCGCAATCAACAAGGATGAAAACGCGCCGATCTTCAAGGTGGCGGACTTCGGCATAGTCGGCATGGTCGAAGATGTCGTGCCTGCGCTGACTGCTGCGCTCAAAGAAGCAATGGGCAGCTAGTTTCCCAAAATTCACTTGAGTCGCATCCGCCCCATTGACCATGGGCGCGTGGGTGATTGTCGACCACTTATCCACAAAGCATGGGGAAAATGGGTTTGGGTGTGTCGGAATGCTTCAATGTGAAGAACGTCCGCAAGTTACAAGCTATACTTTATAAAGTGCGTCGCTACCAACACACCCTAACTCTCGTCGAGTTTGTATGTTAGCGCCCACCATGACTCAGATCGCCTCGGCGTCCCTAAGCGCGTCTTCTTCGCCCCATCTTTGCATACCCCCTTGGAATTGGGCATCCGACGCACTGACTGACACCTTCTCCACATTCTCTGTGGGAAGAACGGGGTTGCTTTCTGACACACCCAAAGTCGCTTGTGCAAGGCTTCACGGACGATAACCTGACCGCTCGCAGGGTCATTGGGGGCAACATGGCACGCGCAGGCAAGAAACCGAAGTCGCGCAAGACGGCCAGTACCTCTGGCCGTAAGCACGTTTCGAAAAAGCCTGCCGGCAAGCCAGCAAAGAAATCCTCCGCGAAAAAGCAGGCGAAGAAGGGCACGAAAAAACCCGCAAGGAAGCCTGCCAAAAAGCCCGCAGGCAAATCTGCCAGCAAGCGCGCAAAGAAAATGGCGAAGAAGAAGTCGTCGCCCAAAACAGCAGCGAAACCCGCAGGCCGCAAAGCCGCCGCCGCACCAAAGAAGAAGTCTGCATCCAAGAAGTCGCAGGTGACCAAGGTTCGCAAGCGCGGGAGTTCCAAGCCGACAGCCAAGGCGTCCAAGCCGGCAGCGGCAAAGCCTACAGCCCCGTCGTACGTGCGGTCCGGAATGCGCAGCACCACGGACATCGTGCGCGTGCGCGCCCGTTTCACGGAGCCGCTACGGCGCTTCAGCCCGTATGAGAATCTGCGCGACCTGATCCAGGGCCAGGCGGAAAAGTACGAGGATCGCACCTTCCTGATCTTTGAAGACGACGGTCGCGAATACAGTTACCGCACGCTCGACACGCAAACGACGAAAGTCGCGAACGTGCTGCATGACCTTGGAGCACAGAAGGGCGCACGGGTCGTCCTGCTGCTTGAAAACTCGCCGGACTTCGTCTTCGCATTCCTCGGGGTAATGAAGGGCGGCTTTATCGCCGTCCCGATGAACCTGCGCCTCGAGGACGAGCGCCTCAGGTTTCTTCTGGAAGACTGTGGCGCGAGCACGGTTATCACCAGCGCCGCGCAATGGGAGCGCATCTCGCCCTTGCTGGGCTCCCTTCCGGGGCTTGCGTCCGTGCTGGTCACAGGCAAGACCGACAAACTGGAAAGCGTGGGCATTGAGGGCAACCACCTTGTTGAGCACGAAGGTGCGGGCGCGCAATACCGCATCCTGGACTTTCACGGTTGCCTGAACGCCGCCTCCGACGAGTTGAAGACGACCAGGCTTGGTTGGTGGGATGAAGCCCAGATCGTCTACACGGGCCACCACCTCGACCAGCCTCGCGGTGCGATCCTGCAGCATCGCCAATTCATGACATCGGCGCGCTGGCTCGCGATCTGGCTCAACCTTGACTCAATGCAGCGCTTCATGAGTGTTCTGCCGTTGTTCCATGCAAACGCGCAGATCGTCACGCTGTTCACGCCTCTGCAGATCGGTGCAAGCGTCGTCTTGTCGCGAGAGTTCAGTGTCTCGCGCGTATGGAAAGCCGTTGAGCGCTACCGGGTTACCAGCTTGTCGGCAGTGCCCAGCATGCTCGGCATTCTGACCGATCGTGAACTGTCTGAGGCAAAGGGCGCACGTCCGAGCACTGATTCGAGCTGGCCCGCCCCGCATGAGAGCCCCGGAACGCTTGCGCAGCGCGACGACCAGGACGCCCGCGAGCGCGGACTGGCGAGGGCGCATGATATCAGCAGCCTTGAACGAGTCCTTTGCGGCGCAGCACCATTGCCCACGGCCGTTCAGAAGCTCTTTGAGCAAGTCTTCCTGGTACCGGTGATTGAAGGCTACAGCATGGCCGAGACGACCTGCTTCGCGATGCTGAACCCGGGCAATGGTACTCGCAAACTCGGCTCAGTCGGTGTTGCGGTCGGTGACAAGGTGGCCGTGCAGAGCAACGAGATGCATCCGCGACCCCTGACCGACGATTGGTTGCCCATGGCGCTGCCCCGTATGAACCCGGCAGTGTTCCCGACAGCAGAAGTTGGAGAACCGGGTGAGATCTGTGTGTGGGGCGAGAACGTCCTAAAGGAGTACTTCCAGCGCCCCCAGGTGAACCCTGAAGCGTTTGCTGGTGGCTGGTTCCACACCGGTGATATTGGCTACCAGGACAGCGAGGGCTTTTTCTACGTACTTGGCCTGAGGGGCGAGGAGATCGAACGCGACGGCGTGCGATTCATGCCGCGCGAAGTCGATGAGCAGTTATTCACGCACTCGCAGGTTGAGCAGGCCGCCACCGTTGCAGTGGAGGCTTCGTCAGGCTCGACGGCGACAACCTGGATCGTTATGCGCAAGGGCACGTTCCCGGGCGGGCCCGAAGATGGTCGCTTGCCGAAGGACGATGCGCAGAGCAACGAGATGCGCGAAGAGATCCAGGCCTACCTCTCGCAGAAGCTCTCGGAGAAGAAACACCCGACGTCAATCATGTTCGCACGCGAGCTGCCCAGCGACGTTACGGGCAAAACGCGGATCTTCGACCTGAAGCAACTCGCCGCGCGGCAGAATGAGCAGTCCAAGTAACTAGTGCCAAATACGAAACCGGCGGCCGCAAGGCCGCCGGTTCGCGTTGCCGCCCCTTAGTAGATGGTCTTGATTTCGGAGCCCGGGTACATGGTGTGCAGGATGCGGTCGGCGTCCCAGCCTGCTTTGGCCATGCCGCGCGCGCTCCATTGGCACATGCCGCAGCCGTGGCCGTAGCCTTTGCCGGTGAACTCCCATTCGTCGCCATTCTTCACGGCGGAGAAGTTGGTGCTGAACAGGCCAAGTGCCTGGCGTACAACGAATGCGTCCGCAATTTTGTGATGGCCCGTGCGATCGTAGAGTTTGATGGTGATCGCATGACCGCTTTCGCTGGTTTCGCCTGCGTCGATACGGATGACATCACTGGGGGAGAGTCCCTTCTCGATGAATCGGGCGCGTACCTCTGCCGCGCTCATGGTGACATTCCAAGTGGCCTTGGGACTCTCCTTGTCGAATTCGCCAAGGTCGACACCCATCAACGGCTCAATCGTTTCCTTGATGCCGAATGCGGTGTACGGGTCGACTGTGTGACCGCCACTGGTGCTGTGGAAGTAGGCCCGGAATCCCTGGCCGTGGTAAGTGAGCACCTGGCCTGTGGTCTCCTGTCGCGCGGCCAGAACATTGGCCGTCTCGCGCCATAGCTTCGGGTTGTCAGCTGGGCCGATGCCGCCGTACACCTGGTACTGTGTTGTGTCATCGACGTCCCAGCCGCGGCCTGCGCCACGAGCATGTTCCATCTCAAAGAGCGCGTAGGTGCGTGATGCAACGGCCTGCGCCTTGAGAGCCTCTACGGGCCAGCCGGCAATCATCTCCCAGCCGACCACGCCGGCTACATATTGCTCAAGGTCAACGACGTTCACGACTTCCCAGCCGCCGCCGATTGCAACGACCCGGAGCTTGCCGCGGTAGATTCTGCCGTCGATGTCAAAGTGAGTCGGGCGTTCCATCGGTTCGATCTCGATACTGGCTGCCGAGCCCAGTTCGCCGGCCACCACCTTGCCTCCAGCGACGCTCAAGGAGATCTTGCCCTCTGTCTCGACGCGTCGTCCATCGATGGTGACGTAGGCTTTTCCCGCGTCCACCGTGGACGTATCTGCCTTGCTGGGTTGCGCCAGCTTGACTCGGATCAGCGGAGCCGCACCATATGTAGGTATCGGCGACAGCAACTCACTTTCGCCCTTGTCACGGGTGGGCTGTGTGCACGATGCGATCAAGACGGCTAGGATCGAGCTGAACATAAGCGTTGGCAGGGCGTTTACTCGTAACATATGAGGCTCCTGGACAGGCTTGCGGCATCCATTCGGGCGCCGAGATTGCGACACCTCGTGCCTTTATCGGCCGTAGGGCCTCGCGGGCTTTAGATTTATGGCTTTGCACTTCCTTCAACCGTGGTTGGTGATGGCCGCAGCCGCGGTCTCGGTCGCTGCGGGGGCCATTGGTTGGCGTACACGCAGGGCCGCACCGATGTTGTTTGCGCTGGCAGGTGCCGCGTTCTTTCTGGCCGGTGCGCGGCCTCAGGTAGCATCCAAACCCGAGGATGTCAGGCATGCGCTGGTGATTGATGTCAGCGGCTCTATGGCCACTCGAAAGCTCAATGTTGATGCGCTTGCAGACCTGGAGCTGCCGGCCGGCCACAGCTTCGTGAGATTTGAACTGTCCGATGCTGTGCGCCAGCCAGGTGGTGCACACGGCGAAGACACTGACTACGCACGGCTCGCCGACGTGGCTGCGGACCCGCGCATCAATGGGGAGATCATCCTCGTTACGGATGGCCAAGGACCGGTGGAGAAGCTCTACGCGGCCGTGCACCCGCATCGGCTGATACTGCTCCGTGCACCTCGGCCCGCGGCCCCCGATGCCAGCATCGCCGAGCTCAGCGCGCCAACTTCGGCCGTACCCGGCACGAACGTTGAAGTCCGCGCGACCCTGCGGTGTGACTTCGACGCGGACGTTCCCTGGAGGTTGCTCGAGGGCGCTAACGAGGTCGCCAGCGGCGTGCAACGGGTGAGGCCCGGTGTTCCGGCAAACATCAGTCGTGCCTACCTGGTGCCGGGTAGTGGGCTCTCGCGCCTCCGGATGGTTTTGGGCCTCAAGGATGACCGGGAGCCGCGCAATGACGAGGCTACGGTCGCCATTTTCGCTGGGGGCAAGCGCCGCATTGAATATTGCACGGAGGCCGGCATCCCTGAGGAAACGGATGCGCTGCTCGGCATGCTGAGAGCCGACGCAGCAAATGGCGTGCACGTCTCATCGATCTTGCCGGTCAGCGCCGTTCAACTGGAGTCTGTGGACGCACTGATCGTCAACAACCTGGCGTTGCCGCAATCCGGCGCGTCGCGCGAGCAGACCCGGGCGCTGGCAGAATGGGTCAGCAAGGGTGGCAGCCTGTTCATGCTCGGCAGCGAAGGCGCGTTCGGTCCTGGTGGATATCGGGGCTCGCCGGTCGAAGATGTCATGCCCGTACGCTTCAGGCCGGACGATGCACCGCCGCATCGCACGCTACTGCTGATGGACGTCTCGTCTTCCATGAATGACCCGCTTGCCGGCGGCGAGACGAAACTTGCTCGCTTGAAGCAGGCCGGTGTGAGGGTGCTGGATTCTCTCGCTACAGGTGAGCAGGCTGCCGTTGCGGGTTTTCGTGAGCGGATCCGTGGCGAAGTTGTGTTTGCAGATGCCGACAGTCCGGTTCTGGTCAATGCCGTGGAGGGGCTTCAGGCCGGCGGCTCCACTCATATTGGCACGTCCCTGCAGCAGGCCGTGGATCTATTCGATGGCGCGGCGGAAGGCTCGCGCATACTCCTGATCACGGACGGGCAGGACGTAGAAAACGCGGGCGAGGACGCGTTTGCAGCGATCTCAGCATCCCTGGATGCGCGCAGTATTCGCCTCGACATCGTGCTGACCGTGGATGAAGACTTCCCGTGGGTATCGTGGCTAAAAGGCGCAAACACGCACGTCTGGTCGGTGGGGGATGCCGGCTTCGAGGGACTGCTGGATACGCTGGACGGTGCACTCGCGAGCGGCGATCAGGAGTGGATCGTTACGCAGCCCGCACCCGTTGATGGAGTCAGTGTCGCGCTGCCGCGCTTTGTGCGCTGTGCCCTGCGCCACGAGGCTTCGGTGACGCCATCTCTGTCCGTGACGTACTCGGATCGCCCATATCCATTACTTGCCCGGCGGCAGCTCGTGGGGCGTACGGCGTGTCTGTGTACGAATAGCTGGGGCGGGCCGGGGATGGTCGAGTTCTGGCAGGACGACCATTTTCAGTCCGAGCTTGCGAGCGCGCTGCAGTTTGTGCTTGGAAATGCCGGCCGGACCAATCTCGTGTTGAATCGAACGCCCGAGGGTGCAGAGCTGGTCTGGACGGGCATCACGGATGCGCCTGAGGCGAACCTGCGCCTAGAGCCCGCAGGTAGTGCTCGACTGGACTCGCCCGGACGCTGGGTGTTGGATTGGCCCGAGGGCGACGAGTTGCGCGTGTTTGACGGCGAAAGGCTGCTCCAGCGGATTCCGCTGCCGAGGGCCGTGCCGGCCGAGTTGCGTGTAACCGGTGACGATGAGGTCTTCTTCCGGGTTGCGGAAGAAGGGGGCATTCGTGTGTTCAGCAGCCTGGACTCGTGGAAGCCAAGGCGTGTAACTGAGTCCGCCGAGGTTCCGCTAGATCTCACCTGGTTGCCCGCATTGGTGGCGATGCTGCTGCTGTTGACCGGCTTTGCCTTGCGCCGCCGATAGCAGGGTGCAATAGCCGCCCGCGACTAGAGCTCATCGACGATGCACTCGATGATGTCGTTGCCCAGCTTGCGGAATGCCTTGCTGAGTTCGCCATGCAGGTCGCCCGTGCCATGCCTGATCTGCGCGTGGATCACGGCCGTTACCAGCCTGACACCGCTGCTGTAGTCATCCCAGCGCACGTTGAACTGAGCCATTGCGCGGGTCTTGATACCCGCCTTGTCGCGAATCGCCATTGGAGCCTCCGGGTTTAAAACGAACGGGTCGGCGCCAGCGCCGACCCGTTCCGAATCTGTTTGTGCTACTTGCCGCCGGCGTTGCGCTTGGTGTTGCCGTAAGCCTTGAACACGTAGCCGTCTTTGGTGCCAAGGTAGATGGCCCGGTCACGCTCTTCCATGCTGCCGCGAACGAACGCGAAATCAGCAAGGTTCAGGTTCCACTCCGGGCGCTCGAGTCGGCCGGTGTCGAGATCCAGCACATGCAGCTCACGGCTGATGGTGCGCAGTGCATCCTCGTCGCGCACGATGCGGCCGTCAGCCTTCATCCGGGCCTTTTCGCTGTCACTGAGGAAATCTTCGAATTCCTCGTACAGGATGTAGGCGCGATTGTCGTGCAGCATCAGCACCTGCTGGCCGACATCCGGCTCGCTCCAGATCGGGTCGACTTTCCAGGCGGTCTTTGGGTCGCCGTCTACCAGGTGATAGACCGGGCGGTCGTTGGGCACATCGATGACTTCGTAGCGGTAGGCGCACAGCTTGCCCGGGCGGGTCGCGGCGCGCTTGACCATGGTCTTGCCATCCGGGCCCACGACGTCACGGTCGTAGAGCTCCAGAGTGTGCACGAACACCCAGTTGTCTTCGACGAACACCTTGCCGTACGGGATACCGTCAGTTGTAAGCACCCAGGCCGCTTCGCCTGACTTCTGCCATGCGAACAGCTGGCCGATGTCGCTGCCGACGAAGCACAGGTCATCCTTGATCACGGGCGGAGTGCGCGAGTGCGCCTCGAGGTAGGGGTTCGCACGGAACTCGCCACTTTGGGCGTCGACCATATACAGGTAGTTGTTGTTGTTCACGAACGCGACAGTTTCGCGGTCTGCGGCCGGCTGCATGGCGATCTGCATGAACTTTTCGCTCACGCCCTGGCCTACTCGCGGGAAGGTCCAGCTGTCGGCGCCCTCACCGTTGCCGCGAGAGCCCATCGGCAGGCCGCGCAAGGCATTGCTGTTCGTGGCAGGCACAAACACGTGGGAATCGTTGCTGCTTGGGGCTGCGCTCGGGAACACATCGCCCTCGAAACGGCCCTGGCTGACGAGGCGTGATTCGCCTTCACGCGGGCTGGCCATGCGGTCGTAGCTCTGGTACTGGCCGTCGCGGTTCATGAACACGATGACACTGCGTGTCGGCATCGGGTCATAGTTTACCCGCTGCTCGAGTACCGTCTTCCAGTGCAACGTGAAGTCGTATGCGTCGATACTCCAGATGTGGTTCTGGCCCTTGTCGGCATCGACAACGATGATTTCGTCACGCACGTCATCATGGATCACGTGTAGCTCGCGGATGACCACGGGCTGACGGCGCTGCGGGCCCGTCAGGTCGTAGTATTTCATGCGCAGGGGCAGCTCAGCCAGTTGGGCGGCGTAGTAGCTGCTCGGCTGACGCGTCGTCGGGTCGCTCGCATACAGGTTGTTGATGCGGCTGCGTTCGCGGCGTTCGCCGGGAGTCTTTGCATCATTGTCGGACCGGTCAGCAGACGACTCGTCACGACGCCTGTTGGGGTCGTTCTCAAGACGCTCATCGCCACCGCCCCACAACGAACCGGTCGGAATGAAAACCGGGCCGCAACCGACGGCGAAGAAAGTAAGGGCGAGGCAGCCCAGGCCCAGCGCTGTGCTGGATACACGCAAGCGCAGGCGCCGAATTGGATTCTGCGGCATTAACGGACACTCGGATTGATGCCAGGGGGCTACCGGATTCTCACTTGCCTGCACGCGACGTCAACCGTTGTCGCAATCACGCAGGTTGATTTTGTGCTTCTGCTCGTAGCTGCGAAGGGTCTCAATGCGCTCCAGATCTTCCTCGATCCGGTTCACAAGCTTGAAAATGTAAGGCCGACCCTTCAAGCGGTTCTTCAGGTCGTCGACCATCTTGTCCCACGAGCCCATGTACAGCTCATCCCTCAGGACCAGCAACATCTTCGCCTCTTCCGAGAGCGCTTCATAATAGGTTTGGTGGGCAGGCTCGACCATTGATCCTCTGTAATGGATTGTCCACGAACGGACTGTCCATGATGAACTGTAACTGACACTCTATAGCTTGTATATATTCCTCGTCAAATACCGGGTTGGAGCCTGCTGGTCCTCCCGCTAACCTCAGGCTATCCAGCCCAGGAGTCTTCCATGGCAGGTCCTGCCCCACAGCAAGCTCAGCAGCCATATGGCGTGCCCAATCAGCCGATGCCTCAGTATGCGCCTCCCGGGCGTCAAAAGGGCAGTGTCGCACCGAAGGTCTGGGGAGTGATTCTGTTGATATTCGGGTTGTTCGCGGCGTTCAGCTTCATCAGCAGCCTGGTGACCCTTGGCGGCGGCATCTCGGGGTCTACCTTTGCACCCGGGTTGTCCCCCGAAGTTAAGCAGGAAATGGACCGGATGACGGCCCAGATGATCAGCGACATGAAGGGGCGCTGGAGTTTCTGGCTGAACATGGCCGGCGAGGGGCTTGTTATGGCCTTATCGTTTTCGGCCGGAATCTGGCTCGTCATCAAGCCGAAGCCGCTAGGCCGGAAGCTGGCCATCGCAAGGGCACTGCTGGTGCTGTTGCTAGTTCCGGTTGCCGGCTACGAGGGGGTCAAGGCGATTGAAGGCCAACTCGAATCTCAAGCCCAGATCATGAAGCTGAGTACCGACGACGCCATCAAGAAGCAAGAAGCGTCCAACCCTTCGGCAAACAACGAGCAGGCCGAGAATCGCCGAAAAAGAGCCGAAGAGACAATGGACTCAATGCAGCCCTTAGTCAGGGGCGCGAGCTATGGTGTGGTGATCGTCACCAGCATCGGCGTGCTTGTGATCAATTGCCTGCTGCTGTTTTTCATGACTCGACCCGCCGTGAAGGAGTATCTCGAGAGCGTGGAAGAAGGCGGAGACAACTCGATCCCCGGCTATGATCCGTCCATGGGTCTGGTCACCGGCCCGCCGCCGGGACCGCCTCACCCGGGGCAGCCGTCGCCTGCGAATCAGCCACCTGAACCACCCCGGCAACAGACACCCCCTGTGTAGACGCGGGGGATTGGCTATAAGCCTTGCCGCCCTTGTTAGGGGCGAACTGACCATTGAGAGGATGAGATGACGACCACGCAGACGAAGGGTGACATCAAGGACGCTGGGCTCAAGGCCACCGGCATCCAGCGCATTGAATGGGCCGAGGCCGACATGCCCGTCCTTCGCGCCGTGAAAGAGAAATTCGCCAAGGAACAGCCGCTCAAGGGCATCAAGATGGGCTGCTGCCTGCACGTCACCACCGAGACGGCGAACCTGGTTCGCACGCTCAAGGCGGGCGGCGCCGAGGTGTTCCTCTGCGCATCCAACCCGCTCAGCACCCAGGACGACGTCGCTGCGGCACTGACCCTCGAGTACGGCATCGAGACATTCGCCATCAAGGGCGAAAACAACGAGACCTACTACAAGCACCTGAACTCGGTGCTCGACCAGAAGCCCAACGTCACCATGGACGACGGGGCCGACCTGGTGACGCTGATCCTCACCAAGCGCGCCGAGCTGTCCGAGCACGTGGTGGCTTCCATGGAAGAAACCACCACCGGAATCATCCGACTTCGCGCAATGGAGAAGGAAGGCGTTCTGAAATTCCCGGTGATCGCCGTGAATGACGCCGACTGCAAGCACCTGTTTGACAATCGCTATGGCACGGGCCAAAGCACGGTGGACGGCATCATCCGCGCCACCAACCGCCTGTTTGCAGGCCGCGTCGTGGTCACGGTCGGCTACGGCTGGTGCGGACGCGGCTTCGCCATGCGCTCGCGCGGCATGGGCGCGCGCGTGATCGTCACAGAGATCGACCCGGTCAAGGCGCTTGAGGCTGTCATGGACGGCTTCGAAGTCATGCCGATGGCCGAGGCCGCCAAGATCGGCGACATCTTCTGCACGCTGACCGGCAACAAGCACGTCATCGACGTTGAGCATTTCAAGTCGATGAAGCCGGGCGCGATTTCCTGCAACAGCGGCCACTTCGATAACGAACTCAATCTTGCGGGCCTTGCCAAGGTCGCGACCAAGGTCGGCACACCTAAGCCGTTCGTCGACCAGTGGAAGCTGCCGAGCGGCAATACCATCTTCACCCTGGCGGAAGGCCGCCTGGTGAACCTGTCCGCCGCCGAAGGCCACCCGGCCAACGTGATGGACATGAGCTTTGCCGTGCAGGCGCTCGCCAGTGAGTACGCGGTGAAGAACCAGAAGAGCCTCGACAACAAGGTCCACAACCTGCCGCGCGAAGTGGACGAGTGGGTGGCCACGCTGAAACTCGAAACCATGGGCGTCGGAATCGACACACTGACGCCCGAGCAGCAGAAGTACCTCGCCAGCTGGCAGGAAGGCACCTGATCGGGATTGCATCAATCAAAAGGCGCTCCCTCGGGAGCGCCTTTTTGTCTTCTTGCACTTTGCCCATGCCTTGAATAGTACAGTGTCGAACTACCACACACTCATCCCGGGAGGCCGTCATGGCAAACACGCACGAATTGCCGCCGCAGGCACAACTCATGCAGTCGATGTTCGGCTTTATGGTTACGAAATGTTTGTCGGCCGTGGCGTTTCACAACGTGCCCGATGCGCTGAAGGACGGGCCGCTCTATTACACCGACCTGGCGAGCGTGACCGGCACGGACCAGCGCGCACTGCACCGCGTTATGCGCATGCTCAGCTCCGCGGGCATGTTCAAGGAGACTGAGCCGGGTACGTTCGCGCTGACACCCGCGTCTGAGCTGCTGTGCGCCGACGCGCCGGGAAGCATGCGTGAGATGGCCGTCATGATGACCTCGCCATCGCACTGGCTGCCGTGGGGGAGGATGGAAGACACGCTCAAGAGCGGCGAATCCGGGCCGCAGCATGCATTCGGCGTCGACTTCTTCGGCTGGTGCCAGCGTGAAGAGAACAGCGAGCAGTGGGAAATCTTCAACGCAGCGATGACCAGCTTTTCGTCAGGTACCAGCCACGCGGTCGCGGACGCGTTTGACTTTGGCGGCTTCAAACACATCGTTGATATCGGCGGCGGCCACGGCTACTTCCTCAAGACGATCCTTGAGAAAGCGCCGAACGCCAAGGGGACGCTCTTCGACCTGCCGGGCGTGGTCGAGGGCGCGGATGCCAGGAAGCTCGGCGACCGGATCGATCCGCAGAGCGGCGACTTCTTCAAGGCCGTACCCGCGGGCGGCGACTGCTACACCTTGAAACACATCATCCACGATTGGGGTGATGAGCAGAGCATCACGATCCTCAAGAACATTGCCGACAGTATGGCCGCAGATGGGCGCGTATTGCTGGTCGAGACCGTCATGCCCGACAGCCCGGAGCCGCACCCGGCCAAGTTCATGGACGTGAACATGCTCGCCATGACCGAAGGCGGCTGCGAGCGAACGGAAAAGGAATACACCAACCTGTTCGCAAAGGCCGGGCTCAAGCTGGTCAAGATCCACCCAACCGCCAGCCCCATGAGCATCGTCGAAGCAGCGAAAGCGTAGCATGGCCGGACGAATGCTGGAGACGGATCAGTCTTTGTAGGACATCAGCTCGACTGTGCGTTTCTCGGCGCCGGCGCCTGATTCGCGTTTGACGAGAATTCCCGGATGCTTTGACATTACCCAGAGCTTTACGGTGTTGCGGAGGCAGGTGATTTCGATGTAGTCGCAATCGAACTCACCTGCGGCCACTTTGTAGCGCACCTTGGTTACTTCGGGCTTGTCGCCGTATCCCTTCATCGAATCATCAACGGGGACCCGATAGCCTTCAGGGTAGAGCACCTTTCCGCCATCTATGGAATTCGCGGCCTCCCGCGGACCTTGGGCCTTATCCTTGGCAACAACTTCAGTGACAAATCCGGTTCCCGAAGTGTCACTGCCCGCGTGGTAAACGCAGTACGTCCAGCTACGGCCTTCCTTATCAAACATGGAGGAAAGCTCATCTTGCGAGTACAGAGCTGTCTGCGCTGCATCCACTCGTGCACCCAATACGCGCCAGGTTACGGCGTCTTTGTACGGTGCGGCCTGATCCGCCAGCTTTTCCGCCTTAGTCCTGCCTTTGCCGGGAGTTTTTCGAAGTGAGTCGTCGTAGTAGACCTTCGCGCCTTTTCGAATTCGCAGGATGAAGTCCTGCACCAGCAGGTCGATGTCAGCGTCGCAAAGGGTCCAAAGCTCTTGCGGGTCCTCACACGCGTACAGGCGTTTCAACTCTTTCTCTGTGACCTCGCTGTCGTCGTTCAGGTCTGCGGCCAGGTATTCTTGCAGGCACAGCAGCCCGGGATACTCGGCGCGTAGAGCCTTCCGTCGGTCCTCGTGTTTCCCGACTTTGGCGAACGCGACGTAGAACGTCTCCAGCCGTTCCTGCTGTTCCTTGAGACTGATCACCCCGTCGGCGTCAGTGTCGGAGTGCTCGAGACACTCCGCTGTTTTCTGACGGATCTCCTCCTCGGTCGGCTGGTCAGCACAATGCGCGGGCGTCATACCAAAGCACAGTAGGGCAAGCACGATTAGGTTTCGCATGGCAGGTTCAGAGCAAGTTTCATTCCACGTCGTAAGTGCAGCACCCACGCAGGCTATCCCCCCCATGTAGTTGCGACGGCGTAACGTAGTTACCGGAAGTTCGCCCGGCGGGGCGCGCCGAGAGTCGTTTCAAACCCATGGAAGACTGGGCGCTTACTGAAGAGGATCGCCCGCCGCCGCGCTGGCTGTATTACACGTTGGTGTTCGCGGCTGTGCTGGCGGTCGTTTCGATGCTCTTGATGGCGGGCGCGGTCGTACTCTTATTCCTTGTGCCGGCTTCGTGGCTGCCGTAAACCGCCGCGATGGACGACGTTCATATCCGTAAACTTCGGGCGGAAGATTCGCTGGATCAGCTGACTCTCCTTCTCAACCGCGCCTACCAGCGACTGGTAGATCTCGGTTTCAACTACACGGCGTCCTATCAGGATGTTCAGACTACGGCCGAGCGAATCCAGCATGGCGAGTGCTACGTGGCCGTCCTCGACGGGCGAATTGTCGGTACCGTAAACGTCGAGCTCACCGGGCGAACCAACCCGCCCTGGGTGCGCGGACGGCGTGATGTCGCCTATGCCTCGCAACTCGGCGTCGACCCGGATGTGCGCCACCGGGGCCTGGGCGCCAAGCTGATGGACGTGGCCGAAGAGCGTGCCCGACAGGCCGGATTCAAGTACATCGCCGGTGATACCAGCGAAGGCGCCGACTATCTCCTCAAGTTCTACGGCGGGCGTGGGTACGAGGTCATGGCCCACCACCAGTGGGAGGGCAAAACCTACCGCAGCGTCGTGCTGGTCAAGAAGCTGTAGTTTCCCGCTGGTAGTTGCCGCGGACGAATACCATTGCTACCTTTCCGCCCGATGAACAAAGCACAGACCATCCGCATGACGATGAAGGGTAAAAGGCGAGTCTCCTTGCCGGCAACGCGGTGCGTTGCCAAGGCAACATTGCCTTAGGCAATCCCGCGTGTTGGCCGATACTTGAGCCGCCGCGGGGTTCCGCGGCGGTTTTGCTATGCTGGGCAGGAAAGGACCGACGATGTCAGGCGTGAACGTTGCAATCGCAGGCGCAACTGGTGCGGTAGGGGAGGAATTCCTCCGGCTGCTGGCGCTGCGCAATTACCCGATCAAGTCTCTGAGACTTCTCGCCAGCGCACGCAGTGCTGGCAAGAAGCTGAAGTACAAAGGCGAAGACGTCGTCGTCGAAGAACTCAAGGCGGACAGTTTCAAGGGCATCGACCACGCGTTCTTCTCGGCCGGCGGAGGCATCAGCAAGGAGTTCGCTCCGCACGCGGCCCAGGCCGGCGCGATCATCATCGATAACACCAGCGCCTTCCGCTATGACGCCGAGGTCCCGCTGGTGATTCCCGAGATCAACCCGCAGGATGCTTTCAAGTACGGTGAGCGGCGCATCATCGCCAATCCGAATTGCACCACCATCGTCTCGCTGTTGCCGACCTTTCCGCTGCACAAGCAGTTCGGCCTTAAACGCGCGATCATGTCCAGCTATCAGGCGATCTCCGGCGCGGGCGCGCAGGCGATGGAAGAGCTGCAGCAGCAGATGCGCGACTGGGCGGCCGGCAAAGAACTGACGGTCAAGCACCAGCCAAAGCAGATCGCCTTCAACGTCATCCCGCGCATCGATGCGGTTCAGGACAACGGCTACACCAAGGAAGAGATGAAGTTCCTGTGGGAAGGCCGCAAGATCATGCACCACGACGCCCTGCGTGCGACGGCCACCTGCGTGCGCGTGCCGGTGCTGCGCAGCCACGCGGTCAGCCTGACGCTGGAGTTCGAGAAGCCCTGCACGCCG
Organism: Planctomycetota bacterium; assembly: GCA_020425605.1. GTDB lineage: Bacteria > Planctomycetota > UBA8742 > UBA2392 > UBA2392 > JACKID01. The sequence continues at coordinate 141,661 of JAGQRH010000005.1, forward strand.
GAGCAGGCGCGAGAGATCCTGGCGAAGGCCCCCGGCGTGATCGTCCAGGACGACCCTAAGTCGGAGCTCTACCCGATTCCGCTGGAGCGCGCGATGAAGGACGACATCGCCGTCGGCCGAATCCGCCAGGACATCAGCGTCGACGACAATCGCGGGCTGTGCCTGTGGGCGGTAGGCGACCAGATCATGAAGGGCGCAGCACTCAACGCCATCCAGATCGGCGAGTTGTTGCTGAAGAAGTAGGTCAACTACTCGGGTTCTTCGCGGATATCCTCGCCGGAGGCAGTCTTGGCGAGGAGCGCAATCCGCTTCGGGCCAAGCACAAAGGCCACGAACGGTTGCTTGTCGCCTTGACCGACGCCGAAGCTGCGGCGCCGATTCCGGAGGTGATCGACGAGAATGACCGCCTGCGGAACGGTTTTCACGTGTGTTCGTACGCTCACGTAAGTGCCAGGTGTGTCTCGGCCGTCAAGCAGGTTCCAGTCGGGGAGTTCCCAGTGATCCAGCAAGGTCTCACGGCGGCCGTCCTCCCACAACAGTTCTATGCTGAACTCCGCGCGCCCGAGCTCTGCGTCCATGTTGAATGCGCCCACGATCAGCTCGCGCGAGTCAGCGCCGCTGTAGATTGATGCATCTACTTCGGGCGGAGGCAGCGGTGCCGGGCGGGAAGCGCAGCCGGTCGCGAACAGCAGCACACCAAGGATTACCAATCGTGTGATGCCCAATTCGCTACCCCGTCTACGGTCGCATCGCGTTCTAGGCCGCGGGCTCGGGCACCTTGCCCTGTGCGGCGCGGTACTTCTCGTGCAGCTCGACGACCTTGCGGATGACTTCGTCATCGACTTCTTTGCCGGCCAGCAACTTGAGGTGAAGGCTGCAGAATTCGTTGTCGCACTTGGCGTATTTGAAGCGATTGCGGGCGATGAACGCGTAGATGCGCGACCCGAAGAAGCGCGCGCCCGGCAGCCACAGGAACGGCACGATCAGCCAGCACAGCGGCAACACCGGCGCCATGGCGCGGAAGGCCTCGTAGCCGCCAAAGTAGCTGCCGTCCGGGCGCTTCACGTACATCTGCTTGAGCATGTCGGCGTAGGTAACGTCCGGCAGCTCGGCTTCGGCGAAACGCCGGTCGTGGATGTCCGCGTACTTCAGTCGCCCCAGCCAGTCCAGCCGCTCCAGCGTGCGCTTGCTTTTCTTACAGATAGGACACATGCCGTCATAGAAGACGGTGTAGGTGCGGGATGCTGCATCGCCGGTTGCTTTGCCTGCCATATCCATCAAAACCGCTGCGGGAATGAACAACCAGTAGAACGCCATGATCGTGAAGCTGAAGTGGGTGACTTCCATCGTCAGGAAGATACCCACGTGCACCAGGTAGCCGATCGACAACGCATACCACCTTGTGCGCCGCCACAGTACTAACAAGGGAAAGGCGATTTCCCATACCAGCGTAATCCACGTTCCGGGAGCGAACAGCCACCACGGCAGGTCTCCGAAGATCGCGAATCGACTGATTGTCCCATGGTTCAGTGCACGGAATATCGCGTGTCCGCCTACCCAGTCGCCAAGCTGGCCGTTATTGACGCCACGTAGCTTGTCGATGCCGGTGAAGAAGTACACAACGATCAACTGGACCTGGGCAATCCGCAGGCTCCACGGGCGAATCCAGCCGCGCGAAGACTCACCGCGCCAGCTTTCGGCCCACAAGGCCGGGTGCGTGAACACAAGTGCAGCCAGCCTGCGCCAGAGTGCGGGCTCGATCGGGCGAAGCAGCCTGCGGCGGAACAGGTTGTCGAGGCTCCAGGCTGCGCCGGCCGGCATCAGCATCAGGCAGAACACTGCGGCCCGCAGCAGAATGTCACCACCGTTCAGTATGTATGGGTTCCGCATGTGAAAACTGACCAGCAGCACCCACAAGCCGACGGTTGCCAATCGTGTGAATAGCCCCAGCGCAGTCGCTGCGGCAAAGGCGATCATCAGGCCGAGCGCGAATTCGGTCATGCCTAGCGACCAGTCCGAGCCGATCACCGACCATCGCCAGTAAGAGCTTGTGTAGAGCTCGAATGAGCGAATCGGGTAGAGACCATCCGGCCCATACCAGTCGGCCACGTTGGGCAGCAGCGACAGCAGTGAATCCAGTGCGACGATCAGCCCGATCGAGATCCGGAACGCGGCTACGGGCTCAGCGCGCACGGGGCGCGACCAGAAATTCCAGAAGCCTTTCAAGGCACGCGCGAGCAACATCAGTTCCTGTATAGCGGAAACAACGGGTCCACAGGCACCGGCCATTGGTCGTCGGTGTAGGGGTAGAGCGGCATCAATTCGACCCAGTCGCAGCGCAGCTCACCGCCGTAGCCCGGGTGGCGGATCGCTGTCCGCCACAGCTCGATGCGCTGCACGTCTTTCTTGCGCCCCGGGTGCGCCTGGAGCCAGCGGGTAGCGCGCCAGCGCGCGTAGTTTGTACGCAGGACGCTCCACGCCCGCTCCGACTTGGCCGCGTTGGATTCGAACTTGCGAATGCGCCCGTCGCCGATGTGAAAGCGCCAGTTGTACAGCCGCTGTTCACCCTCCACGTCATTGGGAATCGGCGAGCTGCCGGTCCAGCCGGGCAGGTCCGGCTCGACAATCGAATGCAGTGATACACGCCGCCCATCCTTGAACACAATCACCACGATGGGCGAGTACGACAGGGTGCCGACATTGGGCGCAAACATGTTCCAGCGCTGGGTTGTCGCAGTGGCCGACATTACCTTGCTGGTGCGACTTTCGAGCCAGTTGCTGGGCGAGTCCTCGAACAGGCGAAACGTGTTGTGCAGCAGAAGAGTGATGAGGTAGCCGACCACGAAAACGCCAACGATCAGCGAGCTGCCCCAGGTCCAGATTCTGCGAAGCCAGATCATCGAGTTAGCTGTAACGCTCTTCTTTCCAGGGATCGCCGTGGTTGTGGTACCCGCGCACTTCCCAGAAGCCGCGCTTGTCCTCGGTCAGGAATTCGATTCCCTTGAGCCACTTCGCGCCCTTCCATGCGTACAGGTGCGGCACCCACATACGAACAGGCCCGCCGTGCTCGCGAGTCAGGGGCTTGCCGCCAAAGCTGTGCACCACGGCGACATTCGGCAGGGCGAGCTCTTCAAGCGGAAGATTCGTCGTGTAGCCGTCGTGCGCATGGAACATGGCGTGGGTGGCATCGCCCTTGACGTTCATTCGGGACAGCAGGTCGACCCACAGTACGCCCTCGACTTCGGCGTCATAGATCGACCACGTGGTCACGCAGTGCAGGTCGGTCTTCAGTCTGGTCTGCGGCAGGGCCATGAACTCGTCCCAACTGAACTTTGCCGCGTCGGCCGCGCCGGATATCTCTAGTTCCCATTCCTCGGTCTTGACCTCGGGTCGCAGGCCAAGGTCCAGCACCGGCCAGCTGTTCGTAACGAGTTTCTGGCCCGGTGGCAGGCGGTCCTTGGCAACGGGAAACATGCCCGTGCCCTTGCCCTCTGCAACGCCCTTCTCTGCGATGTTCTGTTTGGCCTTGATGATCTTTTCGTCGTGTTCACTCATGGGCTTCTCCAGGCCGCATTCTAGCCTGAAGCGACCGCGGTTTGAAACACGCACTCGTTACCGGCTGACTGAATTGAGAGGACAGACATGTCACCCGCATTCCTTGACTCCGAACGATTGTGGTACCGCGCGCCTCAGCCTTCCGATGCAGCCTTCTTCACGGCCGGTCTGCAGGACCCGCGTGTTCGCCGCAACCTGCTTGTAGGCCGCTATCCGTTCAATGAAGACGGCGAGCGTGCGTTTCTTGAAGCCCGTGCCGAGGCGCCGGTCGTTGACGGCAAGACGGACGTTCTGCTGAGCTTCGGCCTCAAGGGTGATGACAAGATCATCGGAAACACCGGGCTGCATCGCATGTCGATGCTGCACCGCAACGCCGAGTGGGGGATCGTGATCATGCGCCCGGAGGAGTGGGGCAAGGGGTTCGGCCGGGAAGTCGCCGGCGCAATGCTCCGCTACGGCTTCGACACGCTGAACCTTCACCGCATCTACCTGCGCGTGAATGCCGACAACGAGCGTGGTGTGCGCTCGTATCAGGCCGCAGGCTTCAAGGATGAAGGCGTGATGCGCCAGCACATCTTTGTGGACGGCAAGTATGTTGACCTGCGCATGATGGCTGTCCTGCGTGATGAATGGCGGCAGGGATAGACCCTTTCGCAAACCGATTCATGGGCCATAATCCCGGCGGAGTCATCTGCCGGGATTGCCCGTGAAACGCATCGTCGTACTCATTGTCTTTGGTCTGGTTCTGCTTGCCGGCGTTGCCGCAGTCGTCAATGCGCTGTTCACGCCCATTGAGGTCGAAGTCGGCACCGTGCAGACCGGCAAGGCCATGGAAACGGTCTACGCAACCGGGCACGTCGAGGCGCGGGAGCGTAGAACTTTGCGTGCGCAGCGCGCAGGGGTGATTGCGGAGATCTACCAGTCGCCAATCACCGGCAAGCCTTTCACGGAAGGCGATGTCGTCCATGCCGGCGACAAGATTGTCCGCCTGCGCGATTCCGCACTTTCCGCCCGACGTGACGGCGCTCAGGCTGAGCTGACCCGCGTGTCTGAGCAGGTAAAAGTAGACAGCCCGTACCGCAGGGCCTACGAGCTCCGGATTGGTGAAGCCCGCAACACGGCCGAAGATGCGCGTGCGCGTGAACAACGTCTGAAGGCGCAACTTGAGACCGGCGGCATTTCGCGTGACGCCTACGACCAGGCCAAGACGCGCGCCGACGTGGCCGAGCAGCAACTACACCAGCTGAAGCAGGAATTTGAGCAGGTCATCGAAGACCTTCAGGCCGCACGCACGCGCGCCCAGGCGGAACTCGACACGATCAATGCCACTGAGCAGGACGACCTGTTGTTGGCGCCCATCGATGGAGTCCTTCTGATGCTGCCGCTCGATGAAGGGGAGTTCGCCCCGATCGGGACAGAGCTGGTCAAGGTAGGGGATCTGCGAGACATGATCCTTGAGGCCGAAGTAAACGAAGACGACATCGGCCGAGTGAAGCTGGACAAGTCCGTGAACATCCGCCTTGCCGGCTTCGACGGCACACTCATCAAGGGGACAGTCTTCGAAATCCTTCCCGACGCGGACCGCACCACCAAGGGCTTTACGGTCAAGGTGAAGTTCACCAATGCCAGCCTGGTCGGCAATCCAGCCGAGCCGTTGAAAGGCTTCATTGAGCTGGAATCCGGCGCGCGTCCGCTGTCCGGCATGACGGCCGAGCTTGGGATTGTCGTAGAGGAGCGCGAAAACGCGATGACCATCCCGCGCCCGGCCTTGACCGCCCAGAACACCGTCTTCGTTCTCGGCGAAAACGGCAAGGTGCACGAGGTGAAGGTGACGATCGGCCTGATCAACTTCAGCACCTGCGAGATCAAGAGCGGCCTGTCCGTAGGTCAGGAAGTCGCGATCTCCAACCTCAAGGACCTGTCCGACGGTACCCGGGCGAAGAAGAAGCAGAAATGACGGCTCGGCCACTGATCCTGATCGCGCGGCGCCACCTGCTGCACAACACGTTTCGCACCGTGATTTCGGTGGCCGGCGTGGGAGTGGGCGTGATGTTCATGATCATGCTCAGTGCCCTGATGACGGGCTTTGAGAAGAAGTTCGTCACCGAGACGGTCGAGAGCAGTCCGCACATCACGATCTACGATGAGCAGCGTCAGGTGCCCGACGAGTTCGCGCAATGGATCAGCACGCAATCGGGCGGCATCGCAACGGTCGAGGGCGCACGCCCGCGCGACCGCAGGCGGCGCATCAAGAAGCCCGGCGAAGTCGTCGCCATGTTGCGCAGCATGCCGGAGGTCGAGGCGGCCGCGTTGAACGTCGTCGGCACGGCCATCGTCAGCTTCGGCTCGCGCGAGCGCGGCGTCGGCCTGATGGGCATCGAGCCGGAAGACCAGGAGGCAGTATCCGAGCTGGACACCTACATTGAAGGCGGGCGGGTATTTGACCTGTATTCCTCCGGCGGCGCGATGCTTTTGGGCTCGGGCATTGCCGGCCTGCTTGGCGTCAACAAGGGCGACACGGTCAACATCAAGCTGCGCGACGGCGAGACTCGCCCGCTCAAGGTCGTGGGCATCTTCAAGACCGGCGTGACTACAATTGACTACAGCCGCGCCTATACGCTCATCAGCGTCGCGCAGCAGTTGCTTGGCATGGGTCGTGACGTTAACCAGATCGTTGTTCGCCTGCGCGACTACAGCAGCGCGCGAGAGACGGCCGCGCGCATCGAGGGCATGGTCAGCTACCGCACCGAAAGCTGGCAGGAAGCCAACGAGAATTTCCTGTCGATCTTCGTGATCCAGCAGGTGATCACGTACCTCGTCACCGGCGGCATCATGATCGTTGCCGCGTTCGGCATCCTGAACGTGCTGGTGATGCTGGTGATGGAGAAGCTGCCGGAGATCGCCATGCTCAAGTCCATGGGCTATTCCGGGCGCGACGTCACGTTGATCTTCCTGATGGAAGGCATGGTGATCGGCTGGATCGGTGTGCTGACCGGTTGCATTCTCGGGTACTGGCTGACGGTCTTCATCGGCTCACTGCCCATCCCGATGAAAGGGTTGATCGAGAGCGAGCACCTCGAAATGAACAACGCCCTGTACCTGTACTATCGGGCGGGCATCGCAGCCTTGATCGTCACCCTGCTGGCGTCCGTCCTGCCCGCCATGCGCGCCGGCCGAATGGACCCGGTCGAAACCCTCCGCGGTCATGCCTGAAGCTGTCGCGCCTGGCTTCGCGCGTGCGCGCCTCTGGCGCTACTTCCCGGTGGGCTCCGGCAGCGAGCCTACGTCAAGTTCCACCACCGCGGACTTGGTCTCCTCGCTCAGCGTTATGTTCTGCGAGACGATCCTGCCGCCTTCTTCGTAGGTAGTCGCGATCATGTAGGCGCGCAGCGGGAGTGCCTCGAAGACCATCTCGCCTGATACGGGCACATTTGTGCGGGTCGATTTTCCACCTTTTCCCGCGGGGTGAATCAGCATCACCGTGTAGCCGCAGTCGGGACGCCGGTTCAGAAGGCGAACGGTTACGACTCCTTCGGCGCGCGTCAGGTGTATCGGTCCGATGTCTGACAACATGCCGGGGCTCAAGACGACGTTGACCGTCTGTGGCTCGAAGCCTTGTGCCTCGACGACCAGCGTCCTCACGTCGGAGCTGACACCTTCAATGATGGCCCGCCCGTCTTCGCGTGAAACGCCGCGCGATCCTGCCAGTGTCGTTGCGGGGTAGTCCTCGTAGCTGCCGCTATCCAGGTGGATCACGGCTCCGTACAGGGGATTACCTTGCTCATCCAGCAGCGTAACGCCTGCGGTGCAGCCGGTGGTGAACTCGACCTTCGCCGTTGTGTTCTTGCCTCGCTCAATCGACACCACGGACTGCCATACGAGGTCCTTGTAGGTAACCCGGACACTGAACTCGTGGTCGAGAAGTGGCGTCACAAGGTGCTTGTTGTCCTGCGGCGGATGATTCATTCGGGCCGCGTTCTTGCCCGGCATGTCCCGTGTAAGGTCAAGGACTTCATAGTACCAGGGTTCGCCCTGCTCCCACGTCTGGTCGCCAAAGTCAAGCTCAAGCCCACCTGTGGGTGTCTTTGAAGGGGTAATGATCACGTTGATGCGCGCGCCTTCATAAATCTGGCTCGCCTCGATCGATTCGACATAGTTCCCATAGCCAGGGCGAGTCGATCTGAAGATGAGCCTGAAATCTGTGCACCGAATGCCGTCCAACGGGCAGGGAGTTGTTTCTACGCTGAATTCATTCCCGCCGGACTTCCAGTTGCCATTTTCGTCGGAAACGGTGGGGCGGATGGAGTTGCCGAAGCACCCCACCCGCCCCGTGTATGCCAAGCCGTCGTCGTAGGAAGCCGAAAGCTCCACCGTTACCAATGACTCCACTACGAGTTCAATCTCATCCAGTTCGTGCGACAACAGATATGTCGCTTGCCCGAAATAATGTCGCGAGTCATTCGAGGAGGCGATCACGCCGTCGATTTTTGCCGCCAACTCAAGCAGCAAAGTGCCCTCCTCGTTTGTGACCAGGTTTGGCATGCCGGCGTGTTTTTCTCCCGTAAGAAGAAGCAGGCGTAGTCTTACGACGCCAGGACTGTTACCGGATTGGTCTATTAGTGTGAGCTTCAAATATCGGTGGTTTACTTGGTCGTCGGCTGTTGACTCCCCCGCATTTCCAGGCTGCTCAGTTGTAACGTTGGAGCGGGGCGGTAGAGAGTCCAGGACCCGATACGAATTCTGGCTAGCACTGTGGTCGTTCCCTAGTGTGTATCCGCCTCGGGATCCCAAGGGCTGCTGCCTGTGCTGTGTCAGCCAAATGCCTCCGCTCAACAGCAGGGACACAAGCAGGAACACCAAAAACAGTCCGCGAGGGCGGTACTTTGCTTTGGGAGATTCCGTCATTCTGGAATTCCAGTTCGAGGCGGGCGTCTCTGGCCGCTGAAACGTTAGGAAATCGGAAAGCTCTGGATGAAGATCGCGGGACTTGGTCCAAGGTCCCATGCGTCAGCAAAGCCAGACCAGTTTCCGTCCGCGCCATTGATCGACGTAGATGCTGCAGTGGTCTGTCCGTTCGTCTGAATTGACATCCAGCCACGATTGTAGAGGTTGATTGAGAACGAATCACCTGGAATCCAAGCGGCCGACAAGATCATGCCTGGCGTTGAAACAAGCGAGTAGCCTCCGTCATACTTTTTCGCGCCGGAACCGGTGTAGTTGAGGCCGCCAAACGTGTAACTAAACGAGTAAGTGGTGCTTGGATTGCTCCAATTGTAGTAGACGTCGTATTCTTGACCGAAATCACCCGATATGGAACCTTGAAGGACTGCATATTGGCCACTATTTGCCCTGTGCGTCGAACCTGAACTCGCAGCGGTCGCGTTTGCCTCAAGTTCCCCGCTCCAATCAACTCCTAGTTCCCAAAACGGGACATCTGCATCCATGATCAAACCAGTTCGATTGACCCCGTCGGTAGCGTACACGCTCCAATTCTGTGTGTTGCCGGTCGAAATCGTACCGTCTCCGGCGACTCGTGATGCCTCACCGGTATCGTAGTGAATCTCCAAGTACTCCGAGGGTGATGCATAGTACCCTGTAGACTCAAAGCCCTAAGTGCTGTAGTCAATAATCACCACGGCTGTGGGGATCGCGAAGACTACCCCAACGGAAACGAGATTGAGGAACACCACAAAGGTTAGTCGCTTTGCCAGTCGGTTCACCGTCCTCGCGTCTTGCCCTTTTACACTCATACGCTCTTCCTTTCGTTTGTGGTTGCCAAGCAACCAATCCGCTCGGCGCATGTCCGGCACCGAGCCGAAACGCACACCGTTGAGAGCATACCCCGCGTAGCGCCAGGTAGTCTATTGATATACTGTAGAAATCTCACGACCGCGAGTGCAATCTTACTCAAGATGTCGCATTGAGGCAGCGTGCACTTATCGCAACAAACAGCCATCGTAGTTACCATTGAGCCTTTGGTGCCCAGCCGGTATCTGGATGATTGACCTGAACCATCGCGAGCGCGGCAAGCCCGTGGTCGAGTTGATCGACTTGCATCGCACTCTTGGCGAGGGTGAGACGGCCGTTGAAGTGCTCAAGGGCATCAATGTCACCATCAATCAGGGTGAATTCTGCAGCATTGTCGGCCCTTCCGGCAGCGGCAAATCCACGCTGATGTACCTGTTGGGGGCGCTGGACCGGCCGGACAGCGGCCAGGTGCGCATCGACGGCCAGGACACCAAGAAGCTTGGCGACCTTGAACTGGCCGAGTTGCGGAACCGCAAGCTCGGGTTCATTTTCCAGTTCCATTACTTGATGCCCGAGTTCAGCGCGCTCGAGAACGTCATGATGCCCATGTACAAGCGCGGCGTGCCCCATTCAGACGCCGCCGAGCGCGCCCACGAGCTCTTATCCAGCCTCGGCCTGGGCGCAAAGACACATCGCCCGCCCGGCAAGCTCAGCGGCGGTGAACAGCAGCGCGTTGCGATCGCCCGTGCGCTGGCCAATGAGCCGCTGGTCGTGCTTGGGGACGAGCCGACGGGCAACCTGGACACAACCAACGCGGACAACGTTTTCGCCGCGTTCGACAAGCTGGTAAAAGAGGACAGCCAGACCATAGTAGTGGTAACACACGACCTGGACCTCGCGGCGCGTACCGACAGAATCATACGCCTCGTGGACGGGCTGGTTGTTGACGACGGCCCAACAGCCGATGTTATGGAGCGCATGCGTGCGGACGGGATCGTCCCGCTGAGCAGCCATGGGTGAGCAGAACGAGAAACCGGTGTCCGGCAAACGCGCTGAGGGCGTGGCGCGCAACTACGTTGACTCGGAACGCCCCGGCTCAGAATTCGACACCCGCGAAATGCCGGCCGTACCCGATGAGCTTGACGAGACGCCGGCGGACGAGAGCGTGGCCGGCATATTCGTCAATCCGCAGAAGCCGGGCTCAACCACAGACACAATCGTCCAGAAGCGCAATGAGCTGGAAGAAACGAAGGCAGACCCGCCGACCGGCAAAGCATCCAAATTTGATGCAACCGATTCAGAGGAAGACGACGAGGACGCCACGGCGATGTCGACGCGCAAGGCCGACGTTTTCGACGATCTTGAGACGCGCGAAGTTCCGGCGCTGTCCGACGACTGGAGGAGCCGCGCCAGCGAAGTCGCCGCGGCCATGGGCGAGCCGTCGGAGATGATTGACGCCTTCGGTGACCCGGTTGAGCCCGATGCCGCGCTTGCGGCCTCGGTCGCGGCAGCAAGCGGCGAGATGCCGCTGCCCACCAGTGAAGAGCCCAGCAAGGTCGCAGGCCCGGTACTGGAGAAAGCCCGCGCCGCGCAAGCTGAATGGGCGAAGCTTCGTTTTGAGCAGAGGCTTGTCCACTTTGATGCGCTGCGTGCCGAGATGGTCGCCCAGCGCAGCGACTACGTGCCTTCCATGGCCACGGCGATCGGCCGCCCGATGGTTGAGGCGCTTACCGGCGAGTATCTGCCGGTGCTGGAAGTCCTGCGCACGCTGGACGAAGTTGTACCACCGCTGCTGGTTGATCATCACTCGGCCGGGCCGCCCTCCACACACGACGGGCTGACCGCGTGTGCGCGGATGGTGCCATACGGTGTCGTGGTCCTGACGAATGGGCAGCAGTCTCCGTTTGCCTACCCGATGACGTTGATGATCGATGCACTGGCAACCGGCAACGCCGTGATTCTGTGCGGCGCGGAGCATCACCCGCGCATCAACGAAACCATGCGCAAGATGTTCCGGCACGCAAGGTTCCCGGAGAACCTCGTTCAGGTAATCGGTGGCGACACCGAGACAACCCGCGTCATGGTTGAAGCCGGGCCGGACAAGCTGATCTTCGATGGCGACTCAGAGCTGGGTTCGCGCCTCGCGCAGCGTTGCGTTGTGTCGGGCTGCGAATTCCAGTTCGTCCGCAAGGCCAAGGACATGCTGCTGGTCCTCAAGAACGCCGACCTTGAACGCGCGTTGACAGCCGCGCTGACAGGTGCGTTTGCCTCCGGCGGAATGCGCCAGGGCGCGGTTGAGCGCATCGTGATCGAAGATGCCATCTACGATGAGTTCCGCATGCGCTTCATCGATGCGATCCGCACGATGAACAGTCATCATGCCCAGCTCGCCAGCATCAATGACACGTACAATCCGCGTCGTGCACAGATGCTGATTGAAGACGCGATTGCAAAGGGCGCGCGCGTCACCTACCCGGCCGGAGAAGAACCCGGACGCTGGATCCACTGGAAGGCGGGCGTGATTGAGTCGCTTCCTGCAAATGCCAAGCTTTCCAGCGAGCGGCTGGAAGGACCCGGCTGCGCGCTGTACCGATCAGAGAAACCCGCGGAGCAGGCACTGAACCTCTTGCGGCTGCTGCCTGCAAACAACGTCAGCGTGATGGGTACGCCTGGGCGCGAGCTGACGGCGCAACTCGAGGCCTTGCCCGCGTCGCGTGTCTCGATCAATGAGTTGCTGATGGGTGGTGCGGGGCTGGCCGGCGGCGCCCCGCTGGGACCGGACCTGCCGCGAACCATGTGCGGCCCGCACAACATGTTGCGACCGAAACTGATCGTTCACACCGAGGACGCCGGGCGTCGCATCGGCTGGTTCCCGTATACCGACGACAAGGCCTATGCGTTGATGGATGCCATGGAAGCCATGTACGGCACGGTCGCAACCAAACGCATGAAGGCGGCGTTCAAGCTGGCCATCAATCCGACCATGAGAAGACTGATCCGGGACGGCGAGTAGCCCGCCCGCCTTCCGGTGCGCTAGAGGCCGCCGAAGAACGCACGCCTTGCAAGCTCCGCATGCTTGGGCTTCGTTGCATCCGGGTCAGCGCGGCGCATGACGATGTACGGCCCCGCGATGACCCCATCCAGGCCCTGCGAGCGCCAGCTTTCGCGCGCATCCTGCACCGTCCGCACCAGCTGCCCGCGCCGGTTCAGCCACGGCGTGCAGAGCAATGGCGTTCGGCCGGCGGCCTTGCGGAATTCCTTGATGAGCGCGGCCGTGGCCGGGTCCGCGCCCTCGCTGGTGACCTGAACGGGCACCGGTGCTTCCGGGTTCATGCGGCCGGACCACACGTGCGGGCGCCGTGGCCGCAGCCAGTATTCGCCGATATTGCCGGTGGGGATCTTTTCTGTGCCGAAGAACTCGGCTTCAAGCTCATTGGCGAGCAGCAGCGTCGGGACTTCATGCCAGAATACGTCCGGGCGAAGCAGTTGCTGCGACGCCAGCCGAAGCTCTGGCAAGTCGCCACGGCAAAGCAACGAGCGATTGCCGAGCCCCAGCCGTGACATGTCTACGCGACCGGTGATACGCCCGAGCAATGCGCCCCCCGCGATCAGTTCAGCAGCGCGGGCTTCGGGGAATTCCGGCTGATCGACCCAGACGCCGCCTCGCGTTTCCTCTTTGCGGACGAATTCGGCGCAGTCGCCTTCACCGGCATCTTCGCCAAGCCAGGGCTGCCCCATCGGCAGCACATGCTCAACGCCCTTCTTCTCGGCCAGTGCGAGAATCGCTGCGCCGATTGCATTGCCGGCATCATTCGGGACCGGGCAGATGCTGATCTGACTTGTCCGGGTGCTCTGTGAAAGCGTTGGATACAGCGAGCGCACACCGAATACGCTGCCTGTCAGCACGACAGAGTCGCACGCGGTCTTCAGTGCGCAACGGTCGATCCACTGGCCGAGGAACTGCTCCAGGAAGCGCCGCGTCGCGCCCGCAATGTGGTCAAAGCGGCGGCGGCGCATGTGCAGGCGCAGGAATTCGACGCAGTCGTAGGTCTCGGGGAGATTTCCGGCACGCCGCCAGTTCAGCGGCAATAGCGGGTCGAACTCGAACAGGATACTCAGCCGCTTCGTCACCTTGGAAAGCTGCGGGCCTCTCGCCATGGCCCCGAGTTCCATCAGCAGGCCTTCGTCTCGCTCGGGCACCATGCCGAGCAGATAGGTCATGGTCTCGAGGAAGGCGCCGAGGCTGTTGTCATCGCCGATAGTGGCGACGCGGTCGAGGCGGCCGCCGCGGCTCACGTGTACCGATGCCGCAATCCCGTCGCCGGAGCCTTCGCAGCAGAGCACGAGCAGACGCCCGTCCTTGCTGTGGGTGCTTGCCGCTGCAACCGCGGCCTGTGCGAGGTGATGGTCAATGAAGGTGCTGCGGTCGGACTTCAGTCCCAGTTTCTCAAGGTGGCGCAAGCGGTCGCGGCGCGACGGCTTGCGCCCGGTGAATGGCACGGCCGTGCGAAGCAGCTTCTTGGCGGAGCCCCGTAGCGTCCCCGACTCGGCGAACTGCTTCAACAATTCGCGGCGGGTGCGCGGCTCGGGAAGATGCTGGCCCGCGAAGGCGATGACGTCTACTTCGTCACCGCTGAGGCCCTCAATGGCCATCAGGTGCTCGGTTGCATGTGACGGAAAACCTGCGACCTCGAAGGGGTCGTCCACGTAGTCGGCCTCAAAGCCGATACGTTCGACCGCGCCGTCACGCATCAGCACGACACTGGGGTCCTTGCCGTCATGGATTCCGAGGACTAGCATCCTGAAAGTATAAACCCGCATACCATCAAAGCGAACGGAGAAGCCGAATGACCCTCCTCGGAGTGAACGTAGATCACGTCGCAACGATCCGGAACGCGCGCGGGGGACATGAGCCTGAGCCGATCCACGCAGCACTGGTTGCCGAGTCGAGTGGAGCCGACAGCATCGTCTGCCACTTGCGCGAGGACCGACGCCACATCACGGATCGCGACGTCAGGCTGCTGCGCGAAGTACTCCACACCGGCTTGCAGCTTGAGATGGCGCTTCACGAAGACGTTATCCATGCCGCTCTAGAGCTCAAGCCGCGCGAAGTGATGATAGTGCCCGAGAAACGTGAAGAACTGACGACCGAGGGTGGTTTTGACGCGGTCAAAGAGCAGGACCGGCTGAAGCTTGTCGTGGGCAAGTTTCGTACCGCGGGCATCGGCGTGAGCGTCTTCGTTGACGCCGACATGCAACAGGTGGACGCAGCGCACAAGGCTGGTGCGGACACGGTCGAAATCCACACCGGCCCGTATTCACACGCAATGGCCGAATCCGAGTTCGACGAAGAACTCGACAGAATCGAGACAGCAGCCCACCGTGCGTGGGAGCTGGGATTGGCCGTGCATGCCGGGCACGGCCTGAACTACCACAACATCGAGCGGCTGTTGCGTCAGATCCCGGTCGAGAAGGTGAATATCGGCCACGCGATCGTCAGCCGTGCGGTGTTTACCGGCCTCGAGAATGCAGTTCGTGACATGAAGGCTCTGATCGCTGCGATCAGCTGAAGCGGGGGCAGGATCACCTGCACTGGGCGCAAAGCTCAATGGCCTTGCGCGTCCACCAGCTGGTGGGTGCGATCTCGGTAAACCTGCGGAATCCGCTGATCGCCTTCTGGAACTCGCCCAGTTGCATCTGCAGTGCCGCAGCAGAGTAAACGGCCGCGCGGTGCCCCGCGTCCAGCTTGATGGCCTTGTTCAGCCGCGGCAGCACGCGCTCTCGGATGGTTGCTTCGTTGCGCGGGTCCAGCAGCCATTCGATTACGGCTGCGCGGTACTCTCGCTCGGCCGTCTCAGCGGCCTCGGCGGATTCGCGAAGCGCCTGGACCAGCTGATGCTCACTTCGGCCACGCAGGTCATAGGGCACCCAGGGCTGTTCCTTGTTCGGTGCGATGTGGCGCTCAAACCACTCACGCGTCTCGCGCGGCAGGACATCTTCGCCAATGGCTTCGCTTGCCATCCACGCGACGTAGTCGCGCACCAGCCCATTGCGGAGCTTCAGGTTCGCGCGAACGCTGCGATTGGCGGGTATGCTCTCGCGGTAGCTCGCCAACAGGGCCTTGTTCAGCTCGGTCGCGTCGACCTCGAGGCGGTACATGATGGCGGCATGCGCCAGGCTCTCGATTGCGGAGCCCGTACAGCGTTGCGGGACAACCCAGCGGTTGCGCCCGGAATCGTAGACGCCGTCGCCGACTCCCGGCGCCAGCAGCAACTCAGGCGGCCCAAAGCGTGCCGCGAGTGGGTTGTCGATCAGGCGAGGATCGAAGCGCAGTATGTGGGCGATGCTGTCCGCAGCGATATTCGGGTCGATGTACTCAACCTCACTATCCACAGGCACGGCGCATTCGGTTACGTGCGCGTAGCGTGCTGCCAGCCGCAACAGTCCGGCCACCGCGTCCAGCTCCCGGCGGACGGCCTTCTTCACTTCCGCATCCGTCACGCGGCGCGCGGCCGCCTGTTGCTCCAGGATCTGCTGCTCGAGTCCGCGGCGCTTTCCATGCAATTCAAGCAGGTGGCCGACGCTGGCTTCCACGGCCTCGGATGC
This sequence comes from Planctomycetota bacterium, assembly GCA_020425605.1. Taxonomy (GTDB): domain Bacteria; phylum Planctomycetota; class UBA8742; order UBA2392; family UBA2392; genus JACKID01. Next base: position 157,570 of record JAGQRH010000005.1, read on the forward strand.
CGCGAGGGCTGCCGCGGCGATAGCGCTGCGTTTCTCATCGACCTCGCCCGTGAGTGGGGAGAGGATTGCGGCGATCTGCTCCCGACGGGATTCGACGAAGTGACGGATGGTGCCCCATGTCTTGTGATCGTCGTGTGGCAAGGACCCGGCCTTGTCACGTATCTCCAGTCGCTTGTACTGCTCAAGCTTCTCGTCGGTCTCGGCAAACAGGCGCAGAACGTGAGCGCAGCGTGGGTTGTCGCCCAGCAACTCGTTCACGCGCGCATCCCGATAGCGGATGTGCACGAGATGAGTTTCAGGCCAGAGATCGATGTCGCGCTGCAGGGTGTCGAGGTTAGCCTGGTACTCCGAGATCGCGTCACGGCGCAGGGCATCGTCCAGGACGGCGGCGAGCGAGTCATGCATCAGCACAACGCCTTCGACGATCGCGCCCCTATCCAGCTTGTGCCGGGCTTCATCAAGAGCCTCGGAGTCGAACAGGCCGAAGTCAATCAGTGCTCGTTCCTGATCTCCCAGCAGCAGGTCTTCGTCAACCTTTGGTACTGAAGCCAGGCAGATGGCGCGTACGGCCGACCACCATGCTGCGTTCAGGTTTGCGCGGCGGTCTTCGAGCGTCGGCGCGTCGGGGGGCAGTTCACGCCCTTCCTCAAGCTCCCGTGTGCTCAGGAACTCTTTCAGTGCTGCCTTCAGATCTTCGTGCGTCTCGTTCGACATGCTTGCCCCGGCCGAAATCAGGCACTGCCTTGTTGCCTCGCAACTTCGCGGTCTTCCAGCAGCGCCCGCAGCTCGTTTGCCTGGCCGAACCACTTGTCCAGCGGCTCCTGGAAATTGACTGCCATCTCCAGCTCGGTCAGGTACGACTTCAGGCGCTGCAGGTCTGCGATCAGCTCGGGCTTCAGTGCGACGGTCAAGTCGTTCCAAAGGTGCGCCGGAGATGCTGCCAGCCGGGTCATTTCCAGCAGCGCCGGGCCGGCCACGCCCTTGTCACGTCGTCCGGCCGTGAGCATCAGCGCCGTCGAGATCAGCTGCGGCAGGTGACTCACGGCTGCCATCGCGCGGTCGTGTTCCCCGGGAGACATGAGGCGGACCGTTGCGCCGACGCTCTCTATCAGCGAGCCAAGCCGATTCAACTTGTCTACCGGATCATGTGGATCCGGCGTCAGGACCCATGCGCGGTCTTCGAACAACCGGGCGTCGCTGTGCTCGAAGCCATTCCGCGCTTTTCCCGCCATCGGGTGGCCACCGACAAAGTATGGGGCGTCCGGGAAATTGAATGCCTCCTGGGCGGCCTGCACCACGGCTTGTTTCACTCCGACAACGTCGGTGACGATGGCGTCCTTGGGGACATCCTGCGCCAGCGTTGGCAGCAGCTCAATGGTTCTGGCCAGCGGCGTGCAAAGGAACACGACGTCCGCGCGCTTTACCGCCTTGTCGCCGTTGGTGGGGGACTCCAGGCTGTCAAATAGACCGCTTTGGCCGGCAGCGGGCAGTCGGGCATCGAGATCCACTCCGACGATCTGGTGCTCAGGCTGGCATGTCTTCAACGCGCGTGCCAGGGATCCGCCGATCAGGCCGATCCCGATGATCGCGATCTTCATCGGCTCGGGCGGCCTGCGATGGCGTGAAACGCTGGTACGGGTCAGCTGCAGCAACGCGCTACGGAAGTCGGCAGCCTCTTCCGGTCTCAGGTTTTCCAGCTCGGCGCCGCGCGCGGCGTTCAGCATGGTGTGCTCGCGCTCGGCGTCGCGCAGCGGCATGCCCGCGCTTCGTTTGGCTTCGGAAATCTGACGCGCCAGCGCGATCCGCTGGTCCAACAGCTTCAGCATCGCGGCATCGATGCGGTCCACTTCCTCGCGCAGGGCGGAGATGTCCATGACTTCCTCAAAGAAAAGGGCGACCTGCACAGGCCGCCCCATTCTATTGCGATTGTCGCCGATGGTTAGTCTTTCTTGTCGGCGTCGTCCTTCTTCTCTTCGGCCTTGCCTTCATCACTCTTGGCGTCCGGCTTCGATTCCTTCTTGGGCTCTTCCTTCTTGTCTTCCTTCTTGTCGTCGTCTTCGAAGTCCTTGGCGTCCGGCTCTTCGACGTCGGCAGTGTCTTCAACCTTTGCGACTTCCACGTGCTCTTCCTCCGTCAGGTCCATAAGGGCACCCTCACCACGGCGGTCGAAGAACAACAGGATCGGGCCGGCAATGTAGATCGAGCTGAAGGTACCGACCACAATGCCCGCCGTCATCGCAAACGCGAAGCCCTTCAGTAGAGGGCCGCCGAGGAACAGCATCGCCAGCGTCGTCACGGCCGTGGTACCCGAGGTCATCACGGTTCGCGACAGCATCTGGTTGATCGAAGTGTTGATGATCTCCTTCAACGGGGTCTTGCCGCCGGTTGCGAGGCGGTCACTGCGCAGGTTCTCGCGGATACGGTCGAAGTTGATGATCGTGTCGTTCAACGAATAGCCGATCACCGTCAGCACGGCCGCGACCACGGTCAGGTCAATCTTGATGTCCGCCCCGAAGTAGTCGGCAATACCAATCAGGCCGACAACCACGAAGCTGTCGTGCAACAGAGCGACCACGGCTGCGAGGCCCCAGGCAACACTTGCAAACCGGATACGGATGTAGATCACTACGACCACAAGCGCCGCCACGATGGCAAACAGCGCGCGCCACTGTGACTCGGCCGCAACCGTCGCGCCGATTGCGCTGCTTAGCAGGAATCGCTTGCTGATTTCATTGCCTTCCGGCTGCTGGCCCTTGAGCCATTCAGAAACGGCCGAATTCACCGCTGCCGCGACACTGCCGAAGTTGGCGGGGTCGGTCGGATCGGGACTGAAGGTCAGCGGGCCGTCGCTGGTGATGTCGAACACGCGGTCTTCTTCTGCATCCGGAGTGCCGGGCAGGACCCTGAGGCGAGTTGCGGCCAGTGGTCCATCGGTAACGGCCTGGACCGTAGCCGTAAAGTCCTTGACCGAGACCTTCTCGAGCAATGCCACGTGGATATTGAGAACGGCCTGCGTTGCGAAGTATTCGTAGGTCGGCTCACCGTCGAGTTTGATCTGACGGGCGGGGTCAATGAAGTACTTCTCAATTGCAGCCTTGAAACGTTCGCGCTTCGACGCGAGGTCCTGCTCGTCTGAAATCACGACGTTCCGGATCTCGACGGTGTACTTTTCCCGGTCCCCGGCGGCGTTGCGGTCAGGGATCGAAGGAATGATGACGTCGGCATCTGCAGCAGCCAGATCACCGAACCAGATGGCGCGTTTCTCACGTGGCGTCTCGGGCTTTTCGCCCCAACCGTCATTGGTTGCAACCCATGGCTTGTCAAAGCCATCGGGGTACTGCTCGGCGAATGCAGCGGGATCCGCGAGCTGGAAGCGCATGCTTGCGCGCAGCGTCGCCTGCTTTACTCCCGAGGTGGTAGGCAACCAGCCCTCGTCGACCATGTTGTCAGCGAAGACGTTCTCAAGCTCGCCCTGCAACATCCGGGTGGTTTCTTCCGGATCCTGGCTTTCCCACTCGGTGCGCATCGGGAAACGGAAGTCGAAGCGGTCGGCCTTGCCGCCTTCGAGGTCGCTGCCGAGACGGAACACGGGCTGGACTTCGACGCTCTCGGCCCAGTCGAACTTGGCCTGGCCGGTATTCTCGTCGATGAGCTTGGCCGCGATCTCGTCGCGCTCGTAGCCTTCCTTCATCTGGATGCGGAAGGTGTGGCCACCGCGGAACTCGATGCCGAGAACCTCGGAGCCGTGAACGACCATGAAGCTACCACCGAGGGTCACCATGATGATGGCGGCAAAGATGCCCGGCACCATCAGCCTCAGCCAGTTGATGTTTCGATTACGGGCGAAGCCCAGTCCCGCCATCTTGAACTGCGCATCGCGCTTGATGTTCAGGATGCCCATCACCATCGCCTTGTAGGCCGCAAGCGATGTGTAAAGCGTGGCCACGATGCCCATGGCAAGTGTGAGCGCGAACCCCTGGATCGGTCCTGAGCCAACCTTGTAGAGAATCAACGCCGTCAGCAGGGTAGTCACGTTTGAGTCGACGATGGCCGATAAGGCGTTCTTGAAGCCCTCCTCGACGGCGCCTCTCGTGTTCTGGTTCTTTTCGCGTTCTTCTCGTATTCGCTCGTTGATCAGGATGTTGGCATCGATAGCCATGCCGATCGTCAGCACCACGCCCGCGATACCGGGCATGGTCAGAGTGCCGAGACCGGCCGACATCGCGCCCATGATCAGCAGCACGACCATCACGAGGTTGAAGATGGTCAGCAGGCCAAGCCCGCGGTAGACAAGCAGTGCGAAGGCGAACACACCGATCGCGCCGATCACGAGCGACCACAGGCCGCGCTTGACGGCTTCGGCGCCTTCGCTCGGGCCGACGCTTTCTTCACCTTCCAGCTTGAGCTTGACGTTCAACGAGCCGGACTTCAGCACGTTGATGATGTCGTCGCGCTCCTGCGTGTTGAAGTTACCGCTGAGCTGCACGCTGCCGCTGATGGTGTCTTCGATTGAGTAGGCGCTGTAGACCTGGTCGTCGATGATGACGGCCAGCAATCGCGGGTCTTCACCACCGCTGGCAGCCTTTTTGTGCTTGCGCGTCAGTGCCTCGAAGCGCGCGACCGCGAGGCCCTTCAGGTCGAAGCTGACGGCCATGCGGCCCTGACGGTCGGTGCTGGGCTGGATGTTGTCCAGGTCTTTGCCGCCGATGCTGTAGTCGTCGATGATCTGTACCGGGACGTACTTGTTGCCTGCGGCGTCTGTCTTGACCAGCGCGCTGGAGACGTCGTCCTTGGCAAGCTTCAGCCACTTGTACTTGTAGCCCTCATCGTCCGGCACCTTGGGGTACTCGAGCTTGCTGAACTCGCCGTCTTCGGCGGCCAGCACACGCATTTCGAGTTTGCCGGTGGTCTGCAACAGCTGCTTGTAGCGGGCAGTCTCCGCCGAGGTGCTGAACTCCGGCAGCTTGACCTCAATACGGTTCTCGCCCAGCGGGGCAATGTTCAACTCGGTGATGCCGGTCGTGCCGAGGCGCCGGTTGAGTGTCTCGATCGTGGGCCCGACGAGGTTCTTGTCGTCCTTGCGCTGCTTGGCTGTGTTCCACGTCAGGTAGTAGCGCTTGAGGGCGTCGGCGCGGCCTTCATCGAACAGCCCGGGCACGTTGTTCAGCAGGTCGAAGTCTTCCGGCGCCCACATGTCGACGGCCAGGTCACCGCCGTTGATGACGTCGCCGAACTTCTTGCGCGCGTCGTCCGAAAGCTTGTCTTCGCGGCCTTGCAGCGGCTCAAGCAGCTCGCGGACCTTCTTTTCGGCCTCGACCATGTCCTGCTGCACGAGTACGTAGCGCAGGGATGAGCCACCCTTGAGGTCCTGGCCAAGGTTCCACTTGTAGTCGTGCAACGGCCAGCGGAAACGCGAGCCGACGGTCAGGACCTTGTCGTCGTTGCGATCGCGCAACTGGAAGTCGGCGTCGGTGCCCTCGAATTCATCGCGGTCGATGACGCCGTTGTCGTTCTTGTCGTTCTGTGCCAGATACTCGGCGTCCACTTCGGCCGGGTTCGGGCCCGGCTTGGGAATGGCAAGGTAGATGCCGAAGATCAGGAAAATGATCGGGTGCCAGCGCTTAAGAAAGTCCCACATGTTTTGCGTCCTAGTCGGCTGCACGGCTCAGTGCACGTGCGAGTCAAAGTCAGAGAGTATTGGAGTTCTGCAGCTGGACTGAATGGACTGACCTGATCGGGCAATCCGCAATCCGAGAGTTTGCTAGCGCAGCGGCGGGGGGCGCGCTGTGTGCGTGAGGTTGAGGCTGAATGGCAACTGCAGCCGGGGTGGCTGCCAGTGGGTCTGAAGTCCGGGTGGGGGCAGGTCCAGTGACAGCAGCGCGCCGCCAAGGGCTGTCAACGGCTGGGTGATGGAGTCGCCCAGTAGTGTCGGACGCGGCGTGTCATCAGCCAGCTTGCAGGTCGGCACCTCGAACAGCGTCGGCACAACGGCCTGGATCAGTGAAACATCGTTGATGAGCGCAAGCGAGCGCTGGCCGTCGTCCAGGTCCGTGCGGACGTCATTGGCCGAGTCGCCAAAGTCCGCCACTTGCTGCAGCATGCGGGCACACTGTACGGGGTCGAGTACGCGGGCGTAACTGAGAGTGTCGCCCAGCGAAGTCAGCAGGTGCAGGCGGGGCAGGTCCGCATAGCTGGCCAGCGCTGCGATCAGCAGCGTGGCAACTACCATGCGTTTGTTGGCCTTGCCCATGGCTTGCCTACTTCTTTGCCGTCTCTTTGGTGGCTTCTTTGGACGATTCCTTCACTTCCGCCTTGGCGGGAGCGCTGTCGTCGTCCTTCACGCTTGAGCGCTTCTCGTCAAAGATCTTGGCGATCGCGGCTGTGGCGTAGGTTGAATAGACCTTCTTGTCTTCGTCGATCACCACGCGGACTTCGTCAGCCTCGGGATCAACCTTGTCGACGCGCGCGATCAGGCCGCTGCTCAGCATGACGCGCGTGCCCTTTTCGAGCTGCTTGATCTTGTTCTTGTGCTCGGCTTCCTGACGTTTACGGCTGCGTGAGCTGAAGAACCACATCACCAGCAGCACGGCGCCCATCAGCACGAACAGCGGCATCATGGATGGCTGCTCCGGCTGGGCACCCTGCGCGGGTGCACCTTCCGCAGGCGCGCCTTCCTGGCCTATGAACTGCAAACCCATGAATTGCGACACTTGTGTTTCCTTATGTCAGCTCAATGTCAGTACTACTGGTCCAGTGATCGCTTGTGTTCTTCGATCCGGTAGGCTTCCAGCAGGTCGCCTTCCTTGAAGTCTTCATAGCCCTTGATCTGGATACCGCACTCGAAGCCTTCACGCACTTCGGCGGCGTCATCTTTCTCGCGCTTCAGGCTGGTGATGCTGGTTTCGTAAATCGGAATCCCGTCGCGAACCAACCGCACCTTGTTGTCCCGCTTGATCGCGCCCTTGGTCACCATGCAGCCGGCAACCTTGCCGACCTTGCTGACCCTGAACACCATGCGGATCTCGGCCGTGCCTTCGTACTGCTCAATCAATTCCGGCGCGAGCATGCCGCCCAGCGCGTCGCGGATCTCTTCAATCAGCTTGTAGATCACGTCGTACGTACGGATGTCTACGTGGTGATTGTCGGCAAGCTCGCGCGCCTTGTGGTCAACGCCGACGTGGAAACCGACAACGATGCCGCCCGAAGCCTCGGCGAGGTGGACGTCCGTAGTCGTGATCTGGCCGACTGCGGACTGGATGACCTTGACCCGTACTTCGGCATGCGTGAGCTTGGCTAGTTCCTGCTTCAGGGTCTCGACCGTGCCCTGCACGTCGCCCTTGAGCACGATCACCAGCTCCTTGACCATCGTGCCGGCGCGGGCCTTGGACCACTCCTCGAGGCTGAAGCCGCTTGAGCGGGCCAGCTCGTTTTCCTGCTGGCGGACCATGTTGGCGATTTCTGCCGCCTTCTTCAGGTCCTTCATGCCGTGGAACAGGCTGCCTGCTTCCGGCATTTCATCGAGGCCTGCGACCTCGACCGGGATGCTTGGGCCGGCGGTCTGGATTTCGAAGAGACCTGCGCCGCGCGGCTCCTGCATTGCGCGTACGCGGCCGTAGCCGTGGCCTGCAACGATCACGTCGCCCCTGCGCAGCGTGCCTTCCTTGACGAGCATCGTTGCAACGATGCCTCGGCCGGTATCGCGGTGCGCTTCAAGCACAGTACCGACGGCGGGTTTGTCCGCCACGGCCTGCAGCTCAAGCAACTCGGACATGTCAGACAGGACGTGTACGAGCTTGTCGACGCCTTCGCCCGTAATGCTCGAAAGCTCGATGATTTCTGTGTTGCCGCCCCAGTCGGGGGTCATCAGGTTGTGTGCGGCAAGCTGCTGGCGCGCCTTCATCAGGTTCGCTTCCGGCTTGTCGATCTTGGTGATTGCGATGACGATTTCCACCTCGGCCGCGCGAGCGTGGGCAATGGCTTCTTCCGTCTGCGGCATGACACCGTCGTCGGCCGCCACCACAATCACGGCGATATCGGTGACGTTGGCGCCGCGGGCGCGCATGGCTGTGAACGCCTCGTGGCCCGGCGTGTCAATGAAGGTCACGCGCAGGCGCTTGGCGGCAGGGTCGATCTTGGACTCGTCGAGGACAGGCGAGAACTTGCCGTCCTTGTCCAGCAAGTCGAGACGGAACGCGCCGATGTGCTGCGTGATGCCGCCCGACTCCTCACTGACACGGTCGAGTGTGGCGATCGCGTCAAGCAGGCTGGTCTTGCCGTGGTCGACGTGGCCCATGACGGTCACGATCGGGGCCCGGTGCTCAAGGTGTCCGGCATCTTCTTCGAACTGCTCCAGCTGTTCGGCGATGAGGTCTTCTGCATCCTTCGGCGCGCGCACGGTGATTTCACGCTCGAAGATGATGCCGATCTGCTCAATCACATCCTTGCTGAGTGAGTCGTTGATGCGCAGGGGCGGCAGGCCCTCCTTGATCATGCGCATCTGGATTTCGTTAGTCTTGACGCCCATCGCCTCGGACAGCTGGCGCAGGTTGAGCGGCTGCTCAACCGTCACCGGCCCCGTGGGCATCTCGATCTTCTTCTCTTCTTCGAACTCGCGACGGTCACGGCGACGCGCACGGCCGCCACGCGGGCGGTCGTAGCTGATCTGGCTGACCTCGAAGCGCTCGCGGCGGCCGCGACCCTTACCGGCAGCTTCGCCGAAACGGGCGGGGATGATCTCGCGGGTCTGCTCCTGGGTGACGCGTCCGCGGCGTTCCTTGCGCTGCGCCTCGGATGCGGGCGAAGCAGCCGGCTTGGCCTCCACGGCCTTGTTGCCGGTGGGCGGTGCGGGCTTGTAGACGGGCTTTTCGTCCACCTGGACTTCGGCGAGGCGCTCTTCCTGTGTGGTGTGCTTTTGCTTCACCATCGCGCGAAGCATGAACTCTTCGTTCGGCGACAGGCCCTTGAAGCCCTTGCGTCCGACCTCAAGGCCGAGGCTGCGGGCAATACGGGCGACTTCGCGCGGGGCGAGTTCAAACTCGGCGGAAAGTTTGAAGATGATGTCGAGCTTCTGGGCGCGGGGAATCAGCGAGTCGTCAATGTCGTCCGGTGTCTCGATTTCGACGCCGAGGACCTGCGCGACAAACTCCACGAACTCGGGTTTCACGCCCAGCTTGCTGCCGAGCTCTTCCTTGCGCTTCTGTTCCGCGGCGTTGGCCGCCTTGCGCTCTGCTTCTTCTTTTGCGGCCTTTTCCTCGGCGGCCTTGTCTACCTTGGGTGCCCCGTCGGCGGTGGGGACTGCTTCGGGCGCCTTTTCCTCGACGTCGAGGCCGAGGTGCTTGCGGATGCGGGTGACTTCGTCTTCGGTAAGTTTGGTGATCGCCGCCTTAACGGTGATCCCCAACTCGGCACACTTGGCCTTGAATTCCTTCAAGGACATGCCGATTTCTTTGTAGATCTGATGGGCCTGAACCAGCGCCTGTTCTCCTGTTGCCGAGTCTGCTGCCATATACCGCGATGTCCCCTCTGGAAACCTCCATCAACCACGCCGCATTGCGGCGGTGAAGCCCTGCACCAATCACTGGGTCTTGCCCGGCGTGTTCGGCTCGCGCTCCGGCGCCTGTGCAGCATACTCCGCCGCGCGAGAAAATGGATCGATCGGGCCGGCCGGCTTCGGCGGCGGCTCTGCACCGTCGACCGGCTTGTCTTCTTCTTCGAGCTCCTGGCCCGGCTCGACGTACGTGTTGTCGGCACGGCGCTGGGCGCCGTCCGCGTGCACGACGTCGGTGATTTCTTCCGGCGGCTCGGGGCTTTCCGTGCAGTACTGGATGATCTGCGCGGCGATGTCGATCGTAATGCCCGGCACCTTCATCAGCGCCTCGGGCCCGGCCGCCAGGATGTCGGCGAAGCTGTCGAAGCCGCTGTTGAACAGGCTCTCCGCCAGCATGTCGTCCACAAGCTCGATCTGCTGGAACTTGGCAAGAGTACGCTTGCGCCAATCCTGTTCCTGCGTGACCGTAACGATATCGAGGTCCCACTTGCACAGGCGGGCTGCCAGGCGAACGTTCTGGCCGCGCTTGCCGATGCTGAGTGAAAGCTGGTCGTCCGGCACCACCACGCGCGCGCGGCGGTTGTCGTAGTCCAGCGTGATCGAGTCAACGCGCGCGGGTTTCAGCGCGTTCGTGATCAGGATTTCCGCCGACTCGTTCCAGCGGATGATGTCGATCTTTTCGTTGTTCAGCTCGTCGATGATGCCCTTGATGCGCGAGCCGCGAACGCCTACGCAGGCGCCGACCGCGTCCACCTTCGGGTCATAGCTGGCGACGGCTACCTTGCTGCGGAACCCGGGCTCACGGACGATGGCCTTGATTTCAATAATGCGCTCGGCCACTTCCGGCACTTCGAGATCGAACAGTTTCTTCACGAACTCCGGGTGCGTGCGGCTAAGGATGATCTTGACCTTCTGGCCCTGCTTGCGCACGTCCAGGATCAGGCCGCGCACGCGCTCACCGACCTGGTAGCTTTCCGTCGGGACCTGCTCTTTGCGCGGGAAGAAGCACTCGGCGTCGCCAAGGTTCACGAGGTAGTTCGGGCCTTCCATGCGCTGGATCGTGCCACTGCGGATCTCGCGCTTCAGGCCGATGTACTTTTCAAAGATGTTGTCGCGCTCGGCTTCGCGGTTCTTCTGCACGAAGATCTGTTTAAAAGTCTGGGCGGCGATGCGGCCCATGTCGTCGATCTTCACGTCGTACGTGTTGTCGTCGAGGTCGGTCTCGCGGGCGATGATGTTGCCGTTGTTCGGGTCAACACTGACAACCAGCGTGTCCGGGTTCTCGACACGTTTGCGCAGCGCCACAATCATGGCTTGTTCAATCGCCGCAAGGACTTCGGACTTTTCAATGCCCTTGTCCCGCGCGATCATTTCGACGAAACGCAGTAGCTCCGCGCCGTTTACGCCTTCCATCTCGATTCGTCCTGACGTCGTACTAATAAAAAAGGAGCCAGCCCAACGGCCGCTCCGGGTCGATACTTCCCTGAAACGTGGGACAAAGTGTATGAGCGAGCAACCCACTGTCAAGGCGGGGAACGCCCAATAAACCGCGTGAGTACAATGCCTTACGCGACGTTTCAGCCTACGGAATCTGACCCGTCCGACGGCTACTTGGACTGCGGTTCCGGCTGCGTCTCGGGCGGCGCCGCCTTCTTCTCTTCGTTCGCATCCGGCGAGTTGCAGGCCTCCCAGATCTGCTCGCCAAGCTTGTAGAAGCAGTATCCGATCGCGTAGCCCAGATAGACCAGCAGGTAGAACAGCGCCAGCGGCCAGAGGTCGCCGTCGCAAGCAGGCGGGTCGAAGTCCATTCCGGCGCCGCGTGTAATGCACGTCGGTGCGCCTGCCACGACCTCCTTCAGCTCGTGATTGATCACCGGCCGTCCGCGCTCATGCAATTCGCCGATGGTCGCTTCCATCAGCGGGTCGTTCAGTGACGCACAGCCTGGAAGCACGGCGAGCAGGAACGCGGCAACAAGCGCCGGCAGGCAACGAGAGACAGGGATCCGCATGGCATGTCCTGTCGGGGATTGATATCGGGGCTGCCCGGATTATCGGTGCGCGACGGCAGAAAGCCAGCCTTTTGACGTAGCTCACGCTGCAGCGCAGGGACGCGGAGCACTGCCGTTGCGGTTGGCTATCCGGTCCACTTGCCATCCCAGAAGTTCTTATCCGAGACGCCGTCTTCGCGACGGAGACGCCAGGCTTTCCGCAGCCGGACGACGTAACCGGCCTTCACGACGTTCTTGTGAACCGGTATGGACTGGTTCAGCCCCTGGTATCGCCAGTTGTGATGGGAACCGTTGACAGAGCCTTCTTCAGCGCCGCCCCTCTGAAGTGCGCGTCGTAGTATCGCATATCGTATGGGACTGTTCCCGGCCATGGCGTAAAAGCTTACTTAGCCGGTGAAGCTTGCAACTGTGCATAAGCTGGCAATTGTTTGTGTCAGGCCGCCAAGGACGTGTGCTGGCCAATTTCAAACTGGGCCTCTGACTTGGGCTGACCCGCCGGGATCAACTCTACAAGGCGCACCACGCCGTATCCAAGCACGGAAGGATCGACAGCCTGTCGGGCGGCAAGGCGCGCGTAGGTTCGCTCATCATCGTCGGTGGCTTCGGTCAGCATTTCGCCGCCTGCTTCCGAAGTGAACTTGTGCAACGCATTCAAGTTGATGATCAGGTCCTGCAGAGCTTCTTGCTGGGATGAACCGAGCCCCGTTGCGCCCGCGTCAATGCACTCCGCCTCGAACTCGGCATCATCCGAGTGAAACCGCAGGATGTAGCGCAGCGAGAGGTGCACCTTGATCTTGAAGCTCTTCGCCTGTCTGGTCGCCATGGGTTGCTCCGGTTGCGTTATACTAACCGGTGCGACGCTGGTTCAACAACGGGGAAGGTGCGCGCGATCCCGTAGGTTTCCCCACCACTACGCGTGCATCACACCCTTGCTATAAACTGGCTGTCAGGAGACCCATGAGCGCACCTCGCGAAGCCTGCGGCATCTTTGCCGTCCACAACCATCCCGACGCCGTTGAGCTTGCATACTTCGGCTTGTTCGCCCTGCAGCATCGCGGCCAGGAGTCGGCCGGCATCGCCTGCATCATGGACGGGCGCATCAAGAGCTACCTCGGCATGGGACTCGTAGGCGAAGTCTTCCACGAGGACTTCTTCGACAAGTTCGAAAGCAACTTCGCGCTCGGGCATACGCGCTACTCCACGGCCGGAAGCAGCAACGTCCGCAACGCCCAGCCGATCACGGTCGACTACAGCGGCGGGCAGATCAGCGTCGCGCACAACGGCAATCTCAGCAACGGCTGGAAACTGCGCCGCGAACTGGAGGAGGCCGGCAGCATCTTCCAGACCACCAGCGACAGCGAAGTCGTGCTGCACCTGCTCGCGCGCCCGGAGATCAAGAACAGCAAGTATCCCATCGCCGAAGCCCTAAAGCGCATGCAGGGCGCCTTCAGCTTCGTGTTTCTCACCAACGAAGCCATGTACGCCACGCGCGACCCGCAGGGGTTCAGGCCGTTGGCGATCGGCAAGCTGGGCGACGCCTACGTGTTCTCAAGCGAGACCTGCGCGTTCGACATGCTGGGCATCGAGTACATCCGCGACGTCAAGCCGGGCGAAATCGTGCGCGTGGATGCCAACGGGCTGCACAGCGAAATGTGGTGCGAGCCCCAAAAACACGCGCATTGCGTGTTCGAGCACGTCTACTTCGCACGCCCGGACAGCCGCATCTTCGGGCTGAACGTGCACCTCGCGCGCAAGGAGATGGGCAAGCAGCTCGCGATCGAGAGCCATGTGGATGCCGACATCGTCGTGCCCGTGCCCGACAGCGGCAACAGCGCGGCGCAGGGCTACGCCGACGAGGCCGGTCTGCCATTGGAGCAAGGCTTCATCCGCAACCACTACATCGGGCGCACGTTCATCGCGCCCAGCCAGGGGCAGCGCGACGTGGGCGTAAAGATCAAACTGAACGCCGTGCGCGACGTGGTGGGGGGCAAACGCGTAGTGGTGGTGGACGACAGCGTGATCAGAGGAACCACCAGCCGCGGCCGCGTAAAACGCCTGTACGACGCGGGGGCGAAAGAGGTCCATTTGCGGATCAGTTGCCCGCCAACGCGCCACCCGTGCTTCTACGGCATCGACTTCCCCGACCCGAAAGAGCTGATCGCCAACCAGTTGGAGACAGTAGAAGCCATCCGCGACTTTTTAGAGATCGACAGCCTCGCCTACCTAAGCGTCGAAGGCCTGATGAAGGCCGTAAAAGCCGACGGAAACTACTGCGCCGCCTGTTTTACCGGCGAATACCCAGTCGACTACGACGCCCAGTTCGAAAAAACGGCAATGGAATCCGGCCGGTAGTCTACATAGTAATCTCGACCGTCGCCCACTGTCTTTGTCGTGGGGGCTCAGCCGAACCGCCATCACAAGATCTCTCAAGACGTTGCTCGCATTTGCGTAGAACGTTCAAGTAATGCTTTGCTCTGCACGTAGGCATGCGGTTAGGCTTCGGCCAGAGAAGAATGGGAGAGACTATGGTGTCCGACCGGCTTGCGATCCAAAAGAACTTTGCAGAGCGGCTTGACGTCTACTCTAAGACCGGACTCGACGTTAGGGCAACGACGCCTGAAGACGTAGCATTGATTCGCGACCTGATCGACATGGGGTTGGCGCTGACGGGATCCGCGAACAATGCCCCTGGCTTCCTTAAGGATCCTGGTCAACACGAACTCCTAGATACGTCAATTAATGCCGTGTCAACGGCCGTATCAAATCTCGATCAACTAGAACAAAAGCTCAAGGCGGATCGCCCACAGGATCGGAGTTTATCGCCAAGTGACCGTACACGAATTGTCGGAATCATCGACTCAATTGCAGAGGCGTTGAAACAAGAGTCGTTCATCGGCCGAGCCGCTCCCATCATTGCGCGACGAGAAATGGAACGGAGACTTGGGGCGGTTGCCGAGGAAACGAGAAAGGCAAGGGAGGAGTCTGACCGAGAGCTAAAGCAGTTCGAGCGCGAGACCATCGAGCGCTTGCGCATCGACCTTCAGAGCCACTTTCGCAAGCAGATCGAAGAACTCGCCTCGGCTCAGACCGCACTCCAAAAGGAATTGAAGGCAGTTGAGAAAAATGCCGGCAAGTTCGATGACAATCTTCGGAAAACTGTCACAGACCTCGAAAAGCGGCTTACTGATCGTGTTGAAATAGTGCGAGGATCGGTAGGCGAGCTCGCCGCAAGTGACGAGAAAGTGCGTGCCGTCGTCGCCAGCCAAGTCAGCGCTTCGATGGAAGAAGTTGGTGCAGTGAGGGAGCACGTCGCGGAGCTCGACGCTCGAAGTTCAGCGCAACAGAAGGAACTCGCAAAGAGGGTTGACAGCTTGGCAGAGAGGACAAGTGCCGAGGCCCAGACCTATCTTGCCCACGTAATAGAGCCGCCCCTCAAGCGCATCTCGGAATTAGAGAATAGCGGTGGGAAGATTATTGAAGAGCTCAATCATCTGAAAGAAGTCTTTACGCAACTTCGAGCACCGGCGACTGTCGCAAAGTACGCGCAACGATTCCGTGACGACGCGTCCTTGGCGCGGAATCACGCTGCGATTTTCCTATGTTTCGGCGTAGCGGCACTTGTCGCTTCGGGCGCGATGGCCATCGTCATCCATGTTGCACTCAGACCACCGGATCACGCGGCCACCGCTGAATTGGCTTTCTATGGCACAACTAAGCTCTTCCTGTTTGCTTTGTTGGCGACGTCAGTAGCTGTGTGTGTCCATGGATTTCGAAAATCGACCCACAATGCTGTCGTCAATGAACATCGAGCGAATGCCTTGGATAGCTTCGTCGCTTTTTCAGAAGCCACACCTATAGGAAGTCTCGAACAGAAGGCATTGTTGATGGAGGCGGCGAAGTTAATCTATGAACACCGAAGCACCGGCTTTGATAGCGGTGAAAAGTATGATGCTTCAAAACTGTCCGAGATCGTTGAGAAGCTCCTGCTGAAGAGATCAGAGTAGAGGTCGAAACCCAGGACAGGAGGCGGAGCGCCGACACCCGGTCGCTGCAGGCCGGTTGGTGAAGCTTGTGCCTGTGCTCGCGCCATCTCTCGCTGGGCTACTTGCCTTTCTTGCGCCCGGCGTCTCCACGGCCCGGAATCGGGATGCGCTCATTCTGCGTCGTGGACGGGTGACGTGTCGCGTAACCCTTGGTCACAAATCTGCCGGTGACTGAACTGCGTGATCCCGGGTGGCTCTGAGACTTTTTGCTCATGGCACTACTCCTGACAATTGCAAGATCGTCTTGCGAACGGCGGTCCTCGTTGGGGGGACAGCGTGCACATTGTAGGTGAGCCTGTGCTCTGTAGCGGTGTGTTGGAAACCCTGTGGACAACTGCCGGGTCTCTTGCCGGCCCTTTGTCCTAGGCCCCGAACCCGGTCATTCGTGGGCCGCCCATGATCCCGAGGCGCGGAGCGCCGGCATACCGTGGCACGGACGCCCTTGTCCGTGTCTCGCGGCCGATGGCCGCGAGTGTGTCAGCGCTCCGCGCCTTGGAATTCCTCTTTCACGCGGACCCCCACCTTACGGTGGGGGCTAACATTGTGGGCCTGTTCCGCAGGCAAAGATTGCTAGACTGTGGGCCTCACAGGAGCGCACCATGAACACGGCAACCAAGTTCGCAGGCAAGCTGGTGCTGATGGTGTTGCTGCTGCCGGTGAGTCTGCTGGTGATGCTGCTCTATCTGTCCGGCTTCACGCCCTCGCCCCAGACGGCCGCATCCGTCGGCTCGCTATTCCGATAACCACAATCCGCAGATCCGTCCCGCCCGACAGGGCGCGGTTTGTTTTTTGTGTGCGCGCAGGGATGACTGTCGGCGGACTTTCGCCCGGCGCTTGCGCTGCTAGTCGCCGATCAGGATCCCCACGTCGTCACTGCTGATGTTGGCGCAGACGACGTCCCATTTGTTGTCGTTGTTCAGGTCGCAGACGGTCAGCGCGTACTCTCCGGTTCCCACGCTGGTGTTGGTGAAGGTCCCGAATGTGCCGGAGGCCGAGCCCAACGCGATTCCAATGCCGTCGCTCTGCGCAGCCACGACGAGGTCCAGGTTGCCGTCGCCGTTCACGTCGGCCGCGCGGATTTCGTTGGTTGACCCAACGCCGGAAACCGTGGTGGGCGTACCGAACGTACCGTTGCCGTTGCCCAGCAACACCAGCACACCGCTGTTGATCGCAGACCCGATCACCAAGTCGAGGTTGGCGTCGTTGTTCAGGAGGGCCAGGTGACCCCAGTTCGCATAGGTGGAGACGGCAGTGTAGCTGAGCGTGCCGAACGTTCCGTTCCCGTTGCCCAGTGCCACGCCGTATGCGCCGGAATTGCTCGCGATGGCCTGGTAGGCGACGATGTCGAGGTTTGTATCGCCATTCAGGTCGCCGACGCTTATGCCGTCGCAACTGGACGACGCCGTAAGGGTGGCGCCCAGCGTGAACGTGCCGTCGCCCGCGCCGAGCAGGCACCTGACGAAGTAGCTGGAGATGCCGTTGGAATCGACCACGGCGAGGTCGAGGTTGTCGTCGCCGTTGAAATCCGCCGCGACGATCCAGACGACCGATTGCGTAACGTTCGTGTCGGGAATCTCGGCGCCGAATGTTCCGTTGCCGTTGCCCAGCATGACGCTCAGCCCGCCGCCCTTGCCGACGACGATGTCGATCTTGCCGTCGTTGTTCGTGTCGCACGCGCACACCGTGTAGCCGGAATTCGTCAGGCTGATCGAGCTTGCCGTGCCCAGTGCGCCCGTACCGTCGCCCAGCATGACGCTGACCGTATCGGTGTCCTGGTCGGCCGTTACGACGTCGATGTTGCCGTCGTTGTTGAAGTCGGCCGAGTCGATGCCGCGCGGGCTTTGCCCGACGGCGACATTTGTGCCGGCCGTGAAAGTTCCGACGTTCAGGGAAGTCTGGATGGCGCTGTCGGCGTCGTTGACGTCACGCCCGCCGAGCACTTCCTGCATCGCCGCGTCGTTGTCGTCGTCAAAGTCCGGGCCCCATGGATACCGACGCTTGCCGTCGCCGTCGCGGTCCAGCTTTTTGCTGGATCCGCCCGAGCCGCCACCATCCTCATCCTTGGCGCAGGCAATCGTAAGCAACGGAACGATGAGAAGCAGTGCGAGAAAGAGCGGGGCAGTCTTCATGAGACTCTCCAGGATGGCGTTGGGCGGCGAGAATATGGCGGCCCCGGGTCGCGGTCAACGTCACCTGAGCCGCACTGCCAAATGATGTCGCACGTGCTTGTAGGCTGATCGTGTCTGTTGAACGAGAGGACATGGTCATGAGTAACAAGAAGTGGCGGACC
>JAGQRH010000060.1 GCA_020425605.1 Planctomycetota bacterium
CGCGGGCCAGTCGACGCGAGGTGTCTACGGCATCTGTGTAGGACACGTCGAACACCTCGTCGTACCCGTCGCGATCCAGCACGCTCGGTATGAAGTTCGCACCGATGCCTTGGATCTTGTGCGGGCCTGCCTTGCCGCCGGCAAGCAGCGGGCTATCCATGGGCTCGACGGCGTAGACCTTGATATCCGGGCGAGCGGCCTTCAGGACCTGGCCGACGCCCGTTACCGTTCCACCGGTCCCTACTCCCGCAACAAACGCGTCCACTTCAGGAACTTGCCTCAGAATTTCCGGTGCGGTGGTGAGCCGGTGAATCAGGGGATTGGCAGGGTTGTCGAACTGGCGAGCCTCCCAGTAGTCGGGGTTGCTTTCGGCCAGCTGCCGTGCTTTCTCGACCGCGCCCCGGATGCCTTCTGCGGCCGGCGTCAACACGAGCTCGGCGCCGAGTGCGCGCAGCGTGTTGCGTCGTTCAACAGTCATGCTCTCCGGCATCGTGAGGATGCAACGATATCCCTTGCTTGCCGCAATCATGGCCAGGCCGATACCGGTGTTGCCGGAAGTTCCCTCGATAATAACGCTGCGGCCGGGGACCAGCTCGCCCCGGCGCTCGGCTTCCTGCACCATCGAAAGCGCAATCCTGTCTTTCACAGAGCACCCCGGATTGAAGTACTCAAGCTTTGCCCAGACTGTTGCAGCGCCCGCGGGCACTACACGGTTGAGGCGTACGACCGGCGTGTTGCCGACTAGTTCGTGAATCGCTTCGTATCTCTGTCGCATCTGGAAATCTCCTGCCCCTTGGAAACTTGCCGAAGCACCACCAGGCCAACACAGACCCGGGGAGTAGGTGCTGCTCCGGGCCCGATTGAAGAAGGGATGTGGCAAGTGCGCCCGGAGACTACGGAACGCAACACATGCTGCCCGTGGCGGCAGCGGCGGACGACTGGTTGATGCGTTGCAGGCGCATAACAAGGTCTCCTGAGGTCGCGGAGCATAGCAACGTCGAAGGCGGTGAGAAGCCACTCTTCGGAACGAGCACCCCGACGAGCGCAAATTTCTAAATAAGACTTGTGTATCTGAATAACCGTATGAGAATGCAGACGGGGACAGGCAAAGTCCCGGAAGCGCGAACAGGAGAGAGCCATGAGCCGCAAGATGAGTCTGGCCGCCATTCCACTGCTTCTCTCGCTCATTGCCGGTTGCATGGGCAATGGCATGGGCTCCGGTGAAGGCAGGTCGGCGCCGAAACCGATCCCGACGATCACAACCACAAGCCTTCCGCGGGCTACCCGTGGGAACGCCTACAGCACACAGTTGGTCGCGACCACGCCGGCAGGGACGGACCCCGTCGAGTGGGCGCTGGCAGCCGGTTCGACACCGCTGCCGACCGGACTTGTGCTGCAGGGCGACGGGAACCTGAGCGGAACGCCGACGGTCAGCGGGCTGTTCGAAATGCGGTTCCGCGCCAGCAACAGTGTGGGGGGCAGCGTCGAAGCCGCACTGGACATCGTCGTCTATGAGCCGACGGGATACACGCACATGCCCGACATGTTCGACACGCCGGCCAACAACAGTTTTGCCACGGCGACCAACCTCGGTGCCCTCACGATGGCCGCGCCCATTGTTCAGCTTGCGCCGCTGAGCGTGACATCGGATCCCGCGGATCCGAACACGGATGCGCGCGACTACTTCTCCTTCACTACGGGCGTAAGAGGCCGCATCCAGATCGAAGTGTTCTTCGATTATCGAACCGGGGGCAAGCTGTTCGCGTTCCTGGGCGGTGAGCACTACGGCGCCTTCGAAGACAAGGTGAACGGTGCAGCGATCGCCAACGGCGATGACAGCATCATGGTGCTGGACGACGCGCCGGCGGGTGTGTGGTTCCTCAAGGTTGAGGCCCAGTTCAAGAACGGCGGCTGGAATTCCAACGGCTACACGTTCCGGATCACCTTCAATGACATCACGATCACAAGCGGACTCATCGAACATGATCTCGCTGCCGCTGGTGCCATAAGCCGGCAGCTTCAGGCAAGCGTTGCCGGAATGCCGGTCGGCACAGGGACCTGGAGCCAGGTGTCCGGCGCACTGCCGGCCGGCGTTTCCCTGGCTTCCGACGGCACGCTGAGTGGCACGCCAGGCCAGACGGGTTTGTTCGACGCCGGATTCAGCGTCGAGTTCAACGGCTATGCCACGTCGCGTGATGTGCGGATCCGTGTCTATGACAGCGGAACGGGCGACTACTGGCTCCGATTCGGCGAGCATCGCTACTACGACGCGGCCCGCACCAACGGGGACGGGGAATACCATGAGCACTACTCCGAGGCCACGGTCGTCGCGCCGCACCCGGACTATGGCACGGAAGGCGCGATCTACGTGATCGGTGGGCGAGTGACGGACACTGTTAACACCGTCTACGTGTTCCACACCGCGCACCAGGGCAATTCCGCCCTGGAATACAAACTCGAAGACATTGGCCGGCCCCTCGCCACGGAGCGCCAATACCTGGGTGCCGTGTACCTGCAGCATACGTACGGCGGTTACATCTACGTTGTGGGTGGCGAGCTGTACTCGAATACAGCGCCCTCCAGCGGTGACTTCACTCGTGTGGTCGAGCGCATGCAGGTGGCCGACGGCAGTGGTGTTGCGCTTTCCACACCCGGCGTCTGGCAGCCGGTTGCAGAGCTGCCTGCAGACGTCGGGGGACGCGCCATCAAGGGTTGGGCGGAAATGGCCGTCGTAGGCGATGATGCGGCGGTGGACGCCGACGACCGGATCTATCTTCTGGCCGGACGCATCCAGGTTGAGAGCTCTCCCGGCAGCGGAACATATGGCAGAGAAGAAAACGACGCGGTGCTGATGTATGAGGTGCCGACCGGCGCGGTTGGGCTGGGCGGGTGGTACCGGAAGCTCGACACGACTCCGTACACGCCACGTCGATTCCCCGCTGCGGGCATGATCAACGGAAGGATCTACCTGGTCGGTGGTACCGGGGCGGTGGGAACGCTCGATACGATCGAGATGTACCAGCCAGACCCGACTGGCAACAACGCTGCACTGGGCACCCTTGGCTCCAGTAGCTTTCCGACGCTTGCTGAGCCCGCCTACTATTCGGCTGCCGCGGTGCACAACGGCACCCTGTACGTGCTGAACGGCTGGAAGTTCCAGGGCTTTTCACCCGTGGCAACCAGCCGCCTGCAGGCATTTACTCCCAATGCAGGCGGGACCGGCGGGTCCATGAACCAGCTTGCGGTGCCGGACAACGGCTCGGGCTATCACAGCGCAGTGTTTCACGATGGCCAATTGTGGTTCATCACGGGCCGGGATTCGTTCGTGCAGACCCCGCACTACAGCCTGCGCTACACACCCTGATCGAAACGTAAAGACGATCTTGACGGGCTGGACTTGGCGGGCAATACTGATAAACAGATACTAATATCTGTTTTTAGGGGGCAGGCCATGAGCGAAGAACCGGAAACACCGGAAACACCGGAAACACCGGTGACGACTGAGACGCCCGAGGAGTCAGCGGACGACACCGGGCCGATCCATCCGCTCCAGAAGCTGCTGGACAACCCGTGGCTGCTGCTCGCCCTGGGTTTCGTCGTCCCGTTCCTTTCCTACACGGTCTGGGGATGGGTTGAACTGTTGCTGACCAAGAAGGCCGAGCTGCCGTAGGCGGAAAGGCGGGGGGACCATGAGTATCTTCAACCCACCAGTGAAATGGCTCGAGGCGCCGCACGGCTATGAGCGCGTCTGGATCGGTATTGCGCTCGCATGGTGCCTGGTGTTGTCGGCGGCCATGCCGTACTGGCACTTCAAGGGCAGACAGACCAGCTCGGGCGAAGCCTACACGGTAACGCCTGCCGATTACGACGCGCGCGTCACCAGGTTTGTCGAGGCGAACCAGGTCGACACGCGAAGCGGTCTGCCTGTGGTCCAGGCGCCTCCGGGCGGCGACATCTACATGATCGGCAAGCTCTGGCAGTGGTTCCCGATCCTCAAGCTCAAGAAGGGCGTCGAGTACCGCCTGCACCTCTCATCGTTCGACTATCAGCACGGGTTCAGCCTGCAGCCGATGAACATGAACTTCCAGGTGCTGCCGGGCTATGACCACGTACTGACACTCACGCCCGCCGAAGCGGGAGAATTCCACATCATCTGCAACGAGTTCTGTGGTGGAGGCCATTCGACGATGACGGGTCTGATCATCGTTGAGGAATAGGGGGCGCGGCCATGGGTAACATGCAAAAAGACAAAATGCGCGTGTGCTCAACTACGGGGCTTCCCGTGTGTCTGAACGCCGAGCTGTTCATCAAGCTGAACGCCGTGTTTGGCGTTGTGGCATTGCTGGTTGGTTCGGTGGCCGCGATATTGCTGGCGCTTACGCGCTGGGAAACCGTGGCCCTGCTCAACCCTCTGGGCTACTACCAGGTGATCACACTCCATGGCCTGAACATGTTGATCTTCTGGATCCTGTTCATGGAAATGGCGATTCTCTACTTCTGCTCGACAACGCTGCTGAACAGTCGAAATTTTTCGAATGCCCTGAGTTGGGGGCAATTCGGACTGATGGCGATCGGAATGGTGGCGGTGGAGTATTCTGTCCTCGCCGGCCGCGCGTCGGTCACGATGACCAGTTACGTCCCGCTGGAGGCAAAGCAGGAGTTCTACCTCGGGCTGATCCTGTTCGCGGTGGGTGCCTTGCTCGGCGTTGTCAATTTCTTCGGCGGGCTCTACATCGCCAAGCGCGACAAGACCTACAAAGGCGCCATCCCACTGGTTGTTTTCGGAGCATTGGCCGCCGCCATTATCGCAGTGTTCACGATCGTTCACGGCGCCCTGGTTCTCATTCCGACGTGGCTGTGGTCGATCGGCGTGCTTGAGAACCCGCCGGACGCGGCGTGGTATCGCCTCATCTGGTGGGGTCTCGGCCACTGCAGCCAGCAGATCAACGTCTGCGCAATGGTCGCGGTGTGGTATTTCCTTGCGACCCTGACTACGGGCGCCAAGCCCCTGAACCAGACGGTCTGCCGCTTTGCGTTCCTGATGTACATCCTGTTCATCAACCTTGCTTCAGCCCACCACCTTCTGGTCGACCCGGGTGTGGGGTCCGGCTGGAAGATGTGGAACACCAGCTACGCGCTCTATCTGGCGGTGCTGGCCAGCATGATCCACGGCTTTACCGTGCCGGCTTCGGTTGAGGCCGCCCAGCGAAAGAAGGGAATCGGAGGCCTGTTCGGTTGGCTGACAAAAGCCCCCTGGAAAGACCCGGGCTTCGCGGCGTTCTTCCTGTCGCTGATCATCTTCGGCTTCGGTGGCGGCATCACGGGCGTCACGCTGGGCACGCACCAGATCAATATCATTGCACACAACACCCTGCGCATTCCCGGGCATTTCCACGTCACCGTGGCCGGCGGCACGACCCTGGCATTCATGGGGCTGGCGTACTACGTGGTGCCGCTGATCTTCCGCAAGGAATACCCCTTGCGCCCGCTGGCCCGGCTCCAGCCCTACATCTTCGGCTTCGGCATCGTGCTGATGGCGATCGGCATGACACTGGCCGGCTCGCTGGGTGTGCCCCGCCGTCACCCGGACATCGACTTCACGGGTGCCCGAATCGCAGTGGACATGGGTGAAGCCGCCCCGTTCCTGGCAATGCTCGGCATCGGCGGGACCATCGCGGCCCTTGGGGCACTGATCTTCGTGGTGCTGACCGTGTGGGCTGTGTTCCTGGGCAAGACCAACAAGGGCCGTGCCATGACAAGCTGGCAAACACCAGAGCAGGATCGCGTCACGAAGAGCTTGATGAGCAGCGGCTGGAATCCCAACGAGAAGGGACTCAAGCCAAAGGGCACAGTCGTGCTGACGTTCATCTTCCTGGCCAGCTTTGCCGTGTACTACTTCTCGAACTGGAAGGCGCTGGTCGACGTGTGGCCGGTGAAATAGCGAGGCTCCCCGATGAGCACCATGGAGACACAGCGAGAATCGGTTCCCGTGCGCGCAGCATCCGCTCTGCGGAGGGTTTTCGAGAACGGCTACTTCGCGCTGTTCATGATTGCCGCTCTGCTGCTCTGGAACGGGCTGATGCTTACGCTGACCTTGATTCCGGCTCCGGATGGGGCGCTCGGACAATTCACCAGCGACTTCCGGCGCTGGTGCCTGAACTACGATGAGCACACCGGGAGTGTTGACTGGGTCTACGCCATCCCGTTTGTCACTGTGCCCGTCGTGCTCGGGGGCGCCACCGTTGCTGTGTACTACCGACAGCTGGTTGCAGCCGCGCGCAGGCCGTTGGCTCTCTTCGGCTGCTTGGGTGCTGCGCTCCTAGCTGTTGGGTCTGCGGGGACCGGGTTGTACTGGATGAGTGACGCGATGCCGCCCATCGCACAAGGCCAGCAACCCGGCACCCCCTTGGCATTTCCGGCCGAGCAGTTGCGGGTTGCGATTACGCCGCCGGCGTTCGATCTGCTGAACCAGGACGGCGAGCGAGTGTCTCTCGATCGGTTCCGGGGCAAAGTGGTCATCATGACCGGGGTGTACTCGACCTGTCCTCACACGTGACCGATGATCCTTGGCCAGGCCAAGAGCGCGGTCGCGCGACTTACGCCAGAAGAACAGGCAGATATCCGATTTGTCGCCGTCACCCTCGATCCCGAGCACGACGATCAGGCAAAGATGCTGAACATGGCCGAGGGTCAGGGTGTGAAGGCGCCGTTCTACAATCTATGCGTTGGCGAGCCGGAGATCATCAACCCGCTGCTGAACAGGATGGGCATTGAGCGCCATCGCGATAAAGAAACAGGAGTCATCGAGCACACCAACCTGTACCTCGTTATCGACCGGAGCGGCAAGATCGCTTACCGCTTTTCACTCGGGACGGTACAGGAAGACTGGCTGGTAGAGGCACTGCACATCACTTGCGCCGAACCGGAGCCGAGCCCGTGAGTTCGCTCCCCGACATCGAGTCAGACCTGTCGGAAGCAGGAAGCGCGACTACTCTTCTGTCGCCACCCATAGTCGAAGATGCGCGCCCTGACACGCCGTTGCGGGCAGATCCGCTGCTTGCAGCTGGTGACCGGGCGTTGCTTCGAGTCGAGTCGCTGATCGGAAGGGGCCTCCCGCGTGAGCTGAACCCGCTGGCGTACACCGGTGCACTGGCCGGCTTCACTTTCATCGTGGCAGCCGTTACCGGCATCCTTCTCCTGTTCTGGTACGACACCAGTGTGCACACCGCGTACTCATCCGTGGCGGCGATGGACGCCCAGATGTGGGGGCCCGGACTGGTACGAACGCTGCACCGCTACAGCTCGGACGCCTGTGTGTTGTTTGCGGTCATTCATGCGATCAAGGTATTCGTGGCTCGCAAGTTTACCGGCGCACGCTGGCTGGCATGGATCACCGGCCTGCTCGTGCTTGGCTTGATTTGGCTGGATGGCTGGCTTGGCTACTGGCTGACCTGGGATCAGCGTGCGCAGGCAATCGCGGTTGGCACGGCCCAGGTGCTTGATGTCCTGCCCATTTTTCCTGAGCCCATCTCGAGGTCCTACCTCACGAACGGCGGCGTCAACTCGCTGATCTTCTTTGCGGTGTTCTTTGCGCACGTGCTGCTGCCGATACCGATCGGCGCAATGATCTGGATCCACCTCGTGCGGCTGAAGCGGCCGAAGTTCCTGCCAAAGCGTCGTTTGATGATTGCGGCGACGATAGTACTGATTGCGGCTTCGCTGGCGGTGCCGGCAACTCTTGCCGCCCCGGCGGACATGGCGGTCTACCCGGATCATTTTGATGTGGACTGGTTCTTTCTCGTGCCGCTGTTTCTGACCGACCGGCTGGGCGGTGTCTGGTTCTGGGTTGTTGCGGTCGGATTGCTGGCTGGGCTGTCGTCATTGCCCTGGGTCCTGGGCAGAAAGCGCAAGCACCCGGCCGAGACCAACCAGAAGGCCTGCAATGGCTGCACCCAGTGCTACCAGGACTGTCCCTATGAGGCGATCTCCATGGTGGCCATGGAGGGGAAGGACAACCTTGTCTCGCTGGTGGACCCGAATCGATGTGTGAGTTGTGGCGTCTGCGTCGGATCCTGTGACCCGGGTGCCATGCAGTACCAGGATCTCGATCGAAAAGCAGTGTTGCAGCGCATTCGCGGCTGGCTCAAGCAGCAAGGGCCCAAGGCGATTGCATTCCTCTGCGCAGACGGCGCTGGCCGCAAAATCTCATTCGACCCGACTAGCGGGTTGTCAGCGCAACTGCCCGGCTTTCGCATCGTCGGCATACCTTGTGCGGCGTGGCTTCACTCGTCGCTTGTCGAGGTTGCTGTCAGGGAAGGCGGCCGCGTGCTGCTGGTTGCATGCGAAGGGTCAGAGCCCCGTTGCCGGCTGGGGAGCGAGATCACGGCCGATCGTGTGGGGGGGCGGCGGGAGCCGTATTTCGACGAGAAGCGCATCCCCGCC
>JAGQRH010000061.1 GCA_020425605.1 Planctomycetota bacterium
TGGGTTGGCCGCTGAGCCAGGCCATCAGCCCATCGGCCGTGGCGTTGTCGTTTGCCTGAATCGCGCGGCGGTAGGCGCGAAGCGTGGCAGAGAAGGCCGGGGCTACCTTGGTCACGCTGGCCAGCCTCGCCTCCATCAGCACCTCGGTCTTGGCAAGGAGGGTCGCTTCATCCGTCGGGTCGAGGCTGGCGTCTTCCAGCACGTCACGCTCCAGCGCGTAGAACCAGCCATCGACGATGCCCCGAAACGCGCCTTCCCCGCTGTCCGCTGTGGCAATCCGCTCTACCAGCCGGCGGTACACCGTTTCCAATCGATGCAGAGGTGTCTCGGTTTCGGAGATCTGTACCTCGCTGGTTGCCAAGCCGCGCGCCCGAGCCCGTTCTTGCAGCCAACGACCGAAGAAGGTCTTGCCCGAGCCGTATTCGCCGCGGATAGCCTTGAAGGCGCCGCGTCCGGCTGCCACCGCGCCCAGTTCTTCGTCGAGCGTTCCTTGAAGCCGGCCATAACCCACGGCCAGCGCATCCAGGCCGGCCTTGGGGACCGTGCCGCGTCTCAAGGCCTCGACGACCTCAGCTCTGCGCTGCGGACTGATCACTTGTGAACCCTCATTACGTATTCCACACCCAGAATCGGCTAGATGACGCCTTTCTTGCAAGCACTCGCATGACGTCACTTGCTCTTCTTGCTGGATTCCATTGCTGCCGTGAGTAGCTGGTTCAGTGGACTATGTGTTCCCCAGCTACTTGCTGCCGTCAGACGTTCCGCAGTCGGCCAAGTGCGAGAAGAGAAATAGATGGCAGCTTGAATGTAAGGTGAGGACGACGGATACATCGTTCTCAGAGACTTACGGCGACCATGGTCTCCAAAGCGGCCCACGTAAATGGCTGCCGCAGCTCGCAAAGCTTCATGACGCGATGCGTCCTGAAACACATCAAGGGCAACTTTAACCCCGCCGACTGCCTCTTCCTTGGCTTGCAGAAGCGCAGCAAGAACCCACATCTTCTGCCAATCCATCAGCGAAGAATCCCCCAGTTCACCCACGAGGAAGAGCGATACGGCATGATCGTTCAAAAAACCGGCAAGATACGCCGCGTAAATCTGCGACATCGAAGGGCGCTTCCTGAAGGCGTCGAGCACCTGCGCAATAGCATAATCAGATCCCGACCGCGCGAATAACGGCAGACAGAATCGCTCGATATTTTCTTCGTACCCAGGGTACTCGGAGATGGAGTCGAAAAGGACTTTTGTCGCTGCCAGTTCGAGCTCCTCCGTGTCGTCGTCAGAGTCGCCGCCCTCATCACTGTCTGCATCGTCCCACTCGGACTGGAAGCCGTAGTCAGCATCGAAATCGTCTTCCTCAATTTGCGCAGAGATCTCCTCTACCGCCGTGTTGAACAGTTTTTCTAGATCAGGCTCCTCGGCGATCAGCGCGCTTGCCGGCATGATCTTCGACTTAGCCTCGTTGAGGACCAGATCGTAGCTACGAAGCTCGGGTATTAGCTTACGCAGCAACTGATCCGCCGCATCGACGCTTTCTACAAAGAGATACAAGTCATCGACGTATCTTGCTGATGGTACATTCAACTCCTTCAAGAACTGGTCGATGGGCGTCAAATAGAAGTTGCCAAGCAAGTCTGACGGACACATGCCCTGCAGAATGCCGCGAGAACTGCGTTCTCCCACGTAGCCAGTTAGCAGGCATTCCAGCCTTGTGGACAAGGCACTTGGGTACCCGACGTCGTTCAACACATTTATCAGAGTGTGTTGATTTAGCGATCCAAAGAAGTTCGCGATGTCAAGCCGCAAGATGTACTTCACGGAAGACTGCTTTGCGTAGTCTGCGTTAGCTTTCTGAAGTCTGCTCCAACACGTTCGGGTGGGAACGAACATCGTTGGACTGTCCGCTTTGGCCAGTCGATGGCTGAAAGAGCGATCGTGGTCGGTCTTGGCATCAATGATCGGGGCGGCTTGGTCAGCAAGTGCCTGGTAAAGCAGACGATCTTTTGGAAGCAAGATGCTGCCCGGCCTCGAGTAGCTCGGGCCAAAACGTTTTGAAGGGACTGCGACCTGAATTCGAAATGTCTTCGGCACCTCAATAGTCATCGGCACTCCAGGACTGAACTTGCCGTCCTCAAGTTCCTTCTTAACTTGCGCCAGAAGCTGATCGCCAACCTTGGCGTAAACGAAGCTCAAGTGTGGCGAATAGACGAAGTCCGATCGCAGATCCTGCATGACGCGCGCCAATGCTAGTTGCCAGTCGATCTTCTTAATCCATTCGGGATCGAGTCCGAACGGCTGACCAGGTTTGACCTTTGCCATTATCTTCCTGCCATTATTTATCCGCGCTCCGCATCCGGACGCGGTGGCGGATGGAGGGATTGGCGGTTTTCACCGCAAAATGCCTCCTCATCGCACCATCACCCGAAACTGCCGCGCCAACAATTCCCTGTTCAGTTCCACTGTTCCCGCCGTCTCGTCCAGTACCAACACCGCGGCTTGATCGACGTTGAGTACGCGCTTCGCGGCGTTGACGAAACCGCTGATGCGCATCGCAGGCATGCCCAGGCGTTGCGCGAGCGCCGCTTTGGAAAGCTTCCCGCCACGAGCCGCCAGCGCCTCCAACAAGGAGCGCACGTCGGCATCGGCAGGCGCCACGCGTGCCGCCAGTGCCTTTTGCGCCGTGTAGGCAGGCGACGCCTGGAGGGCGTCGATCCAGTGCACTCCGGGCACGGGCGCCGCAACGGGCAGCGTTCCGCCGAACAGATCGTTCTGCGGTGTAGGCGCAGTCAGCGGTTTCGCTTTCGGCGGCTTCTTGGGAAGCATCGGCGTTTCAGCGGCCCCTGCCGGCGATGCAACCTCCAGCGGCGCCCACCAGTCCGGCTGGGGCGCTGCCGCGACCTGCCAGCCCTTCAGCGCCATGTTGCGCGGCGTAAACACGCTCAGCGGTACGACGACCTCCTGCGCAGACACGCCGCCGTGATAGCCGTTCTTCTTGGCCCCGTGTCGCACGCCCTCCGACCACGCGCAAACCACCGCACTGCCTGACGCGGTTTTCACTCGGCCGCCCTCAAAGACCAACTCGCTCGCGTCCGGTGTGCCCGACGGCAACCGCCAGCGATCGCCCTCCCCCT
This sequence comes from Planctomycetota bacterium, assembly GCA_020425605.1. Classification (GTDB taxonomy): domain Bacteria; phylum Planctomycetota; class UBA8742; order UBA2392; family UBA2392; genus JACKID01. The sequence continues at coordinate 3,132 of JAGQRH010000061.1, forward strand.
GGCCACGCTGCACCGTGCCGTCGTCGATCACATGTCCATGGTCGGCGGTGACGATCACCACACGCCGCGCCCGACGCGCCTCACTGAGCAAGGGTCCGAGCAGCCGCAGATCGTCGACCGTCCAGCGCACCTGGATCTGGTTTGATCCGCTGAGATGGTCGTCGACAGCGTTGTAGACCACGGCCACCACTTGCTGCTGAGTGGAGGCGATGGCATCGCGAACGGTCGATGAGAGGCCTTCGGCGTCTGAGAGATCACCCTTGTGGAATACCACCGGTGTAGTTCCGGCGCGCGACGCTGCCACCAAGGCCGGATGCGTAGCGAACGCGGTCTTCTCCTGCGCCGCCGCGCCGATCGCCAGGCGGCCCGAGAGTAGGCTGGTGCGGCTCACTTCGGTGATCGTAGGCAGCGCCGCGATACCGAGCGCAAGTGTCGGCGTTGGTCCTGCGACCTGCTCGTCCCAGCCCAGGGCTTCCAGGTCCTCGCAAAGCTCACGGAAGATGCTGTAACTCAGGCCGTCCGCCACCAGCAACAGCACCGGGGTCTGCTGCGCCAGCGGGGCGAGCAAGCGTTCGACGATCGCCTCAACCGGCATGCATGCGGCTTCCGCCCGAGGCTCGCGGTTCCAGACCTGCAAGGCTTGGGCGAAGGTTTGATTGAACGCATCAGCCTTCTTGCGTGCCGCATCGCGCAGGGCGACGAAGGCCGAAGAAAGACCCGGCAAGTCGTCGCCGCCGAGCAGCTTGAAACGGGCCCAATCGACGAAGGCGCCTTCGCGGGCATACAGCTGCGCGAGATCAGCGAACCCGGTTGCCTGACGCCCGCTCCGAACCTTGCTCTCCGCCCGGTCGGCCATCATCCATCGACACAGGCGGACGGCCATCTTCACCCGCAGCATGCGCGTGCTTGCCGGGTCGGCATGAGCATGGCGCGCCACCGAATCCGCCGCCCGTTCGATGACCTGAAGCTGCGCCGTCGATGGGGCGGCGATGAATGCCTTGAGTGCATCCGCGAGCAGGCCAAGCCGCTGCTCCAGACCGAGCGGAAGTACATCGCTCAAGTGGGCGTAGGCGTCGACATGGAGCTCTCGCAGCAGCAACTCGGCGCGTTCGATCACCTCGTGACGCAGGGCTGGCGTCAAGGACTTCAGACAATTCGCAGCGTCGTTAGCCCAAAGACGTCCCTCGGCAATGCCGATTCGCTTGTCGCCCATGAAGCGTTCGAGGCGTATCGCAGCAGCGGCCAGGTCGTGCACGCCTTCGCCCTGAGCCGACAACACCACGCCGCACACCAATCCGAGTGGGACGACATCCTGCGTGTTGCCGTCCATTACACACCGCATGACGAGTGTGCCTACCGCTCCTGCGGAGTCGCCCAGCCAGGTCGCGATCTGCGGCTTCGCTTGGTCGGGAAGATCGTCGAAATGCCCGGCCGAATCGGCGCCCAGTGACCAGTTCAAGAGCATCGCCGCATCCGGCTTCGATGCGTCCAGGCTCAGGCAGCGGCCGAGGATGTTGCGCCACGCCGTCTCCATGTCCAGGAAGCCGTTGGGCACAGGCGCATAGGAGCCCATGCTGGCTCGCTCAACCAGCAGTTGGGCCATCCAGCGAAAGCGACTGAGTCGCGCATCGATCTCGCGCGCCTTGAAGAGTTGCTGGACCATGCCCCAGGCGTCAGGCTGAAAAACCTGAGCACGTGCCAGCCGCGCCACGACGTCACCACCCAAGTCGCGTGCGGACAGCGGCGTCAGCAGGATGAGCCCTGGCCCGGACTGCCCGTCAGGCACATCTTCCAGCGCTGACAGCGCTTCGCGTGCCATCAACGGGCTTTCGCACCAGCGCAGCCGGAACTGCCGGCCTGACAGGTTGATGGCGTCCGGCCATGCCGCTTGGGTCCTGGCCTGAATGGCGATAACCTTTGCGTCGCTGGCGCGGTCCAGCACCGCGAGCGCCTGCGCCTCGATCTGCGGTAAGGACAAAGGCCCGGCGGTAACTGTCACTTGCTGCTCCCCGGCTTTTCAAGCCGCCACGAGATCGACAGGCGCAGGTCCGTGTCGTTGTCGAGTTTGGCGTGCAGGTCATCGAGTAGCGCCAGCGCCTGCGTGCTTTCGAGATCAGCCGCAGCGGATTCCTGCACGATCACTGGGGGCTTGGGCACAGGCGTGCCAGGCGGCGCCGGCGTCGGCCCTATCGGTGGCAGCGGTGGCGTCACCGGGCTCGGGCCCGGGGGCGTTGGCGACGGTGGCGGCGCCACCGTCAGCAATCGCACTGCCTTGATGCGCTGGTCATCGAGCGCAGCCTTCAGCCCGATCGCATGCTCGTCGGCGGCCAGCGTCTCGCTCACCTTGGCCACGATCGCGTGCGCTGCGGATCGCCGCTCGTCGGTCAGCGCCTTCATCGCCTCGAAGATGTCCCACGCACCGGTACGAACCGCTTCATCCAGTTCTCGTGCCTTGGCCAGGGTCTGGCGCATGGCGACCTCGGATGTTTCGATCGTTGCGCCTGCAAGCGTCGTGACCACAGCCGCGCCTTCAGCACTCAACAGGCCGGCCAGCAAGGCCAGCGTGGAGCGCGCCGTTTGCAGGCGGTGGTTGTCGCCGGGGGCCGGGAACAACGCGGACTTCTCGTTCAGCGTCTTGACCAGGCTGCCTATCGGCTCCCGTGCCTCACGCGCCTTGGCCTGAACTTCTTCAAGTAGCTTGGCGACGTTGCCCGCGTTGCGCGATGTCGGAATCGTCAACCCGAAAAGCGCGGCGGCACGCTTGCAGGCAGCCTCCCAGTCGCCTGGCTCGGGCAGCGTCTGCTCGCGCAGTTCCAGATCGTCCGGCATCTGGTCGACGCTCGGCATGGAGGGGACATTGCCGCGCACGAAGCTGCGATTGGTTTGTCCGGCGAAGGTGAGGATGATCAAGTTCTGCGCTTCGGTCGGCAGCCCCATCGCCAACGGTTGATCCATCCACTTGCGTAGATTGGCGACCGTGAAGGCGGCGCCCTCTTTGGCCTGCTCGCGGAGGAAGTGCGAGCGCCAATGGTCACCCAGCACAAAATGGGTCTCGCCCGTCTTGCCTAGCTGCACGGGGTCGGCAATCGAACGAATCAGTTGCCGTATAACGCGATCCCCAACCGGCGCGCGCCCGTCGGCGGTGCCGATGGCCCGCTCCAGTTCCGGCCATACCTTCTTCACCGCGGCAGGCTTCACCTCGGCATCGAAGACCGGATGCGCCGGAAATTGGTGCCTGAAGAGCTGGTCGAGCAAAGCCTCGAAGGCCGATTTCAGGTTCGCCCCCACGGGCGGCAGAGGCGTCAGTGTCTGGTCCAGCGAACGGAACTGGTCTTCGGGCGCCATCGGGTTCACCACGGCGTCGCGCGAGTCGCCGGCGATGCCGTAGGCCACCTCCAAGTACTGCCGAACCCGCTGCTGCAACTGGTCGCGCTGGTTGCGCAGCAGTGCCTGCGCCGGCCCGCGATCGACCAGCGCCAAGTGGGAGGCCAGCTCGTTGAAGCGCTCACCGGTCAAAATGTAGTCCAACACCACCAGACGGCCCAGGTCATACTGCGCCTTGGCGCTAAAGAACGACGGCATCCATACCAGCGTCTGCGTGTCGTCGCCCCGATAGTCTGCCAGACGGGCCAAGTCGTCTGCCGGGGTGAACCGCGGGTCGTCGAACGGGAAGTCGATGACCACCGTCCAGGTGCCCGGGCGCCCACGCAGCTTTTCGTCCGACATCTCGCGGACGTTCTCGAACAGCACCTCGACCTC
>JAGQRH010000062.1 GCA_020425605.1 Planctomycetota bacterium
CGCGCGCTCGCGCCCCTGCGTGACGAGGGCGTGCTGATCATCGGCAGCGGCATGAGCTACCACGATTTGAGGGGCTTCTTCCGCGACCCGCGCGAAGTCTCGCAGACCTTTGACGCATGGCTGCAAAAGTCCGTCACGGCCGAGCCGGGCCAGCGCAACGAGCTGTTGACCGAGTGGGCCCAAGCGCCCGCCGCCCGCCAGGCCCACCCGCGCGAGGAGCATTTGATACCCCTCATGGTCACGGCCGGAGCAGCCGGGCAAGACCCCGCCACAATCCCGTACACCGGCACATTCGCCAACGCCCAAATCACAGCCTTCCGGTTTGGGTAGGTGCGCAACTCAGCGGGGCAGCAGCGACGAAGTCAGCGTCCCGGCGAGCCACTTTTCATAGCGGGCTTCCGACCAACCCGCCTGCTCGATCAGAAGTTGTCGAACTTCGGCACTCGCGAGCACCCAGATTGTCCGGGCCGCGTCGTCGAGCTTCATCGAATCGTGCAGCGGGCCGGTTGCCGCCAGGCTGCGTGCGAGCGCCCTCATGTTGTTGAATCGATTGCGCTGCATCTCGCTCAGCAACTCGGCGAGTTCCGGCTCGCTGCGGGCGGCGCTCCTGATCATGAAGTGAACCGGCGCGACGCGCGCGAGGATTTCGCGCATGTGGCGGGCAAAGTCCTGAAGCGCGCGGCGGCGGTCTGGGTTGCGCATCACTTCCTGCGCCCGGCTTGTTTGCAGCACGGGCGGCCCACCCGGCTCGCCGGACACCAGCCGGCCGAGCAGCCTCGACAGGATGCCGCGCTTCGAGCCGAACGCGGCATACACGGTGGGCACCGACACACCCGCCTGTTTCGCGATCTCACCGATCGTCGTCTCGCGATAACCCTTCTCGGCGAATGAGCGGCGGGCCGCCTCCAGCATGCGCTCCTGTCTTTCCCGGGCCTGCTCGCGCCGGCGGGACGAGTCGTACGGGTTGCGCCTGGTTTTACGGCTCATTGACAATCACCCGGCCATATTCGATATAGTCTACATATATCTAATGGAGCCGTGCGTGCAACCACTTGAGCCGTCCCCGCAGCCCGCGCACGTTCGCCGCCCGTGGTGGATGCTGCTGCCTCCGCCGATGCTGTTCGCGCTGCCGCTGGCGGTTTCGGCGCAACTGCGCAGCCTGGCGCCGCTGGAGATGCTGCCGCGCGAGTACGGGCTGGCCCTCGGCATCGGGGTGCTCGGGCTTGCGCTGTTCTTCATCCCCACGGCCCCGATCCTGTTCGCCATCCACCGGACGACCATTGTGCCCCACGGTACGGCGCGCAAGCTGATCGAGCGCGGGCCGTACCGCGTCTCGCGCAACCCGATGTATGTCGGGCTGGTTGTCGTTTACCTTGGCGTGACGCTGCTGCTCGACAGCGCGTGGCCGCTGATGTTTCTGCCGCTGCCGCTGTGGTTCACGCATGCGAAGACGATTCCCTACGAGGAACGGGTGCTCGAGGGCGTGTTCGGCGAAGAATACCGGGAGTACGCGCGGCGCGTGCCCCGCTGGATCTGAGCACGGAACCAGGGCAAGGCGCCGAAGGCTGGGGCTCACCGAAACCAGCCCGCAAAAGTCCGTCACGGCCGAGCCGGGCCAGCGCAACGAGCTGTTGACCGAGTGGGCCAACGCCCCCGCCGCCCGCCAGGCCCACCCGCGCGAGGAGCATTTGATACCCCTCATGGTCACGGCCGGAGCAGCCGACCAAGACCCGGCCACCATCCCGTACACCGGCCACTTCGCCAACGCCCGAATCACTGCGTTTAGGTTTGGATAGACGCGCCGAAGGCGAATGTCCTACAAGGGCAGCTGTTCCGTCTCGAACGGAGACGCTTTGCATCGCGGGCACGAACGTAGTCGCGACAGCTTTGCAGCGGATCCGCTGTAACGCTTGTTGCAAGCCTTGCAGCGGACTTTGATTTCCACATCGGCTGCTTCGGAAGAAACCGGCGTTCCCATGATCGGTGTCGCGTCCGAGTCGGCCACCTTGCCCTGCATCGCGGGCTCATTCGTTGCTAGCGGTGCGACGGGCGTGGCGTCTGCATCGCCAGGGTCTTGAGCACCGCTTTCGTCGAAGCTTGTGCTGTCCGTTTCCGACGGTCTAGTTGGCATCTGTTCCGGCAGTGACTCGGGCGGCGCGAGAGGCGCGGGGTCCTCCGCGCGGAACGGCAGCTTGCAGTTCCAACAGGCGGCAAGTGACGGGTTCGCTTGCTCTCCGCAGCGCGGACAACGAATGAAGCCGGGCAGCAGCACCTGCGGTGATGGTGCATTGGCAGTGGGCGGAGCTGGTGCAGGAGCACCCCAGGGCTGCACTGGCTGCGGTGGGCGTTTCCGAACACGAGGTGCGCGACGTCGTTGCATTGGTGCGTGGCCTTGCAGATGCCGTTTGTCAGGCATGATCAGCGCGACGCATAGACCGATCGGCCAACTGCAGAAGAAGCTCAGCATGAACATGCCGAACATGGCGCTACCGTCGTAGCCCTTCGAACTCAGTATCCAGCACGGGATGATTGAGATCAGGGCACACGCGACAAAGACAGCAATCAGGATCGCGATCAGCGATCCCGTAGCAGCCGCAGACTCTTGCGCCAGAAGAAGTGCAACCATGTCGCTCTCTACGCTCCCAAAAAGACGCATTGCGAGACGCATGCTACAACGATGTCCCGCAGGGACCCTACCCTGCAGTCCGTCCCAGTGTCGGCTCACGGGCGGAAGGTGTTAAGTCTCTTCCCACTTTTGACTCGCGCCCATAAAATTCGAGCCGTCCGTCGGAGTCGGAAGAATGGGCCCCCTAATCCGTTACCACTGTACGCACTGCGGAACGCAGGCAGCCGTATCAGTGGCAGACATTGTCACGGTCCAGTACTGCGGAACCTGCGGCAGCACAGACCTCGTCTTGACGACCGCTACGCCGAGTGAGGTCGCCGTTGCGGGAGTGGCTGGTGAGCCGCTGTTTGGTTGGAAGACCCGCTACTTTGGCGGCCCCCAGGTTGCGACGCCACCGGCAGCCGGAGGCCCATATCCTTCTGCCCCTTCGGCACCCACACCACCAACTCGCGGGCCGATCCCCGTAAGACGCTCAACCTCAGCGCCAAGGCCTCCTCACGTTGCGATGCCCACAGCCGGCGGCACCGGACCTCGGCGTCCCATGCCTGTCCCGCGAAAGAAGAACAATGCCGCGGTGTTCTTGGTGGTGGGTTGTGTCGGGTGCCTGGTGCTGGGGGTGGTGGTCTTTGCGGTAGCGATGTCGGGCAATGCAAGGCCGCCACAGGGCGCCGACGAGTCGTCGGCAGAGCCAGTGGCAAGAACGAACGCGCCGCCAAGCACGAAGAAAAGCAACGATGCTGAGGCTGCTGTCAAGCAATTCCAAGCGGACAGCCAACGCGTTCTGTCCGACTTGGTCACGGCGAAAGAGGCGTTGCTCAAGGCGGAAGCAGATTTGAAGACCGACCTTGAAGCCCAGAGGGGTCGCATCTTGGGCGAGCAGGCTGTCGCGTCAGACGAACACGCCAAGGTGAAGAAGCAGCGTGACACGGCCGAAACCAAGGAGGAATCAGCTCGCAAGGCGGTCGACGCGAAGGAACTGGAACTTCGGCAGCTACGAAACGGCCAAAGCCCACTTATCGGTTTCATCGGCGCATACGAAGCACTGGTGGGAGCATTTGTCGAATGTGACGACCTTGTGCTGCAAGTCGAAGACAAGCGCGCAGTTGTTCAGGAGGCGCGCATTGTTCTGAATCAGGTCGAGAACGACATACTAGATCTTGAGATTGCCGCTGAGACGGCGGAGTCTGCCAATGAACGTGCGAGCGCCAAACTTGCGCTGAACGAAGCCGACGCTCGTCGTCAAGAGAGCCGCACAGCGAAAACCGATGCCGAGGACGAGCTCTTTGACAGTCAAAGAGCGCTTACGCGGGCGGAGTCGGAAGTCGGGACGCTGCAGGAAGAGGCGGCCGAGCTTCGAGCAAAGCTGGAGCAAGCTGATCCTGCCACCGCAAAGGTTCTCGAAGCGCTCAGGGCCTACGAGAAGGCACTGGTGGAGAAGGGCAAGGCCATTGCCTCGCTGAAGTCGCGACAGAGGGAGCTCGATAGCCTGGCGCAATCGACGAACAATCCCTACGTCGACTATGCTGACGCCAAGAAAGCGTACCTTCAGGCCAGAAAAGAGCGTTTGGCCGCGGACCGGGAAGTCTCGATCCTCGAGAAGAACTATCTCGATAACGGTGGTGGCGCGGCTGCCAAGCAGGCCATTCGCCGGGCTCAAGACGTCGCGGACGAAGCAAAGGCGCGTGAGAAGAGCGCGCGTGAAACGATGAACGCCGCAAAGTCTCTGGTTGATGAGGACGACAAGGCGATCAAGAAACTAACCAAGGAAATCAAGTCGGCTCGCGATGAAGTGGCTGCGCAGTCCAAGCTAGTCGCGAATGAACAGCTGAAGGTGGATGACGCTTTTGCAAAAGCGCGGGTAGCTGCCGGGCCGGAGGAAGAGAAACGAATTGAGCGAGTGGACGCAGTTACGAAGGAGCTTCAGACGCTAAGAGAAGACCACGACGCGAGCCTGACCGTGCTCTCGGAATTGCAGCGTCAACTGCAGCGGCTCGACAGCTCCATTATTGCGGCAACGGAGCAAATCAACGACATCGATGACGTGGTTGCCTACCTCGAGCAAGCAAAGGTGTCCGGCCTTGTCACCAAACTCGCCAAGGAAGTGGAGGACATGCGGTCGAGCAAGTCTCTCGGGTTTGTGCACGGCGACAATCTCGTCGCGCTTTGCGGCGACCTGCGGCTTGCGGCCGACGATGGCGAACTCGGGTCGATGGCAACGAGTGCAATTCGTGCGGACCACGGTGAAGCCATCGCAGATTGGTCCAGCGCGGTGCGCAAGGCGGACGAATGTGCGCGTCGGTTGGCGGCTGCGGGTTCAGCACTTTCGCGGGACTTGTCGCGCTAGTTGCCAACACCGACGCACGCTCGCCTGTTCTACCCCTTCGCGCCTTTGCTTTTGGGGACGTTGTTTGCCTTGTTGTAGGCGATGGCTTCTTTGAACAGGGCTTTTAGGGCGGGCTTATTGAGCTTGTGGCCCTGCTTCATGTCGATCGCTCGCCACTTGTTGCCCTCGAGCCCGTTGTTGAAGAGCTTCTTGGGGTCCTTCAGCTTTGCGCCGTGGAGGAACGTCAGCTTCACCTTGTCCTTAAATGCGTTGGCGTTGGCGAACATGCCGTTGCTGGACCAGACCGGCGTGCCGACCGGGTTCGACGGCTTCTGCCACTTCAGCTCCTCGAGCACGTCCGGCGCAGCTTCAAAGATGATCGCGCGGATCTCCGCCATACGCTCGCCGCGCCAGCCGCCCGTGTCGGCGATCAGCTTCTCAATAATCGTGCCCGCATCCTTGGCCATGATGTCTGCTCCTGATGAATGCGGCCATGCTAGCTTCTTGGCCGTTGAACGGGCACGCCCGTGCGAATAGCTTGCCAGGATGACTGCAAAGAAAGCCGCCAAGAGCGCCAAGCCAAAACTGCTGTCCGGCGGCAACCCGCAGATCGCCAAGGGCGACGGCATTGCACCCGTGCAGGCGTACATTGAGGCCATGCCCGGCTGGAAGCGCGACGTCGGGCGCGCGCTGGATGCGCTCATCACCGGCGCGATCCCCGGCGTGCGCAAGGCCGTCAAATGGAACACGCCGTTCTACGGCGCGGGGTCTGGCTCAATTTCCGGCGCGAAGCCGCGGAAACTTGTGCCTGACCCCCTACCGGCCAAGGGTTGGTTCATGGCGTTCCACTGCACCAGCAAATACGTGAAAGTAGCCTTCTTCAAAGGCGCGGCGCTGGAGCCGATGCCGCCCGTCGAGTCAAAGCAGAAAGACGTGCGCTACTTCCACATCCACGAGCACGACAAGCTCGACAAAGCGCAGCTAAAGAAGTGGATCAAACAAGCCGCCGCCCAACCCGGCTGGATGGCCTAGCCCGACGAAAAGGGGTCAGGCACCCGGTCGGCCGGGGCGAGAGGGTCAGGCACCTTTTCGCTGCGCGAAAACGAGCCAGACCCTTCACTTCCACTCCACCTTGGCTTTGGTTTCGGCGAACCAGGTCTTTAGACCGTCGTCATTGAAGTCGTCGGCGAGCTCCTGGGCGCGGGCCATGGCTTTGTCGTAACCGGCGCGGTCGTCTTTCAGGTTAAAGCTGCGCGCCATCGCCAGGTTGATGAAGGCTTCGTCGACGACTTCTTCGCCGTGTTTAGCGATGACCTCCAGCCCGGCCGCGGCATATTCGAGCGCCTTGTCCGGCTGGTTCAGCCTGTTGTGGACGATCGCGAGCAGGTAGTCGCCGCGTTCTTCGTTCTCCCATGTGCCGCACTTCATCCAGAACTCTTTGCTCGCGATGGCGGCCTTGAGCATGAGCGCGTCTTCTTCCGGCGTGCGGGTTTCTTTTGCGCTGAGCTCGCTGGCGAGGTTGTTGCTGGTGACGGCCAGCGCCTGGTCGCAGGCGAGTTTTTCATCCTGCGCGCGTGCAAGTGTCAGCGCCGCGTCGTAGAGGCGTGCGCCTTCATCCAGCCGCCTGGTGTCGATCAATGCGGACGCGACCATGGTGCGCGTGCGGATCATCATGCTGACCTTCTCCATGTCGGTCAGACGCACCGCGTGGGCTTCGCTGGCCAGCGCGTCGGCCACTTTGCCCGCCATGTACTGCGCGACGGCGAG
>JAGQRH010000063.1 GCA_020425605.1 Planctomycetota bacterium
ATCGGCGGGGTCTTTCGTGTCGGCGCTGATGGCCTTCGCGCTTTCCACCACCGCCTTTGTCCGCTCGTCTGCGGCTTCGACTTCTTCGTCGATGTCGACGTCGTCGCCGAGCAGGCCCCGGCGCTTGGCTTCTTTGAGATAGGTTTCCGGGCGGATGCGGCCTGCCTGCACGTCGGCCTGCAGGACGGGCATGTCGGATTGGCCTTTGTACGCGACCTGGTAGTCCTTGTAGATCTGCACGTCGAGGTCGGCTGTGATCTCGGGCTGGCCCATCCAGATGGCGGTCCAGTTGAAAAGCTGCTCGGCTGCCGTGTCGACGGCCTGTGCCCATGCCTGCACGTCGGTGTCGGCGCCGGTTGCGTTGATGGCGATGCCGGTGGCTGTGGAATTCTGCATGCGCTCGACGCTGGGGCGCACGCCGAGCTGCTGCATCTCGTTTTCGAGCCGGTCGAGGTCGTCCTGGCCGGTTGCGACGGCTGCGCCTGAGTGCTCGACGATGCTGACGTTTGCCTGCGGGTTTTGAGAGGCGAATGCGCCGCCAGCGCCGACCGCCATGCCCTTCAATTCCTCAGGATTGAAGCCTCGAAAGAACATCATCGGCTCGCGCGCAAAATGCACACTCGTGCGTTGAATGGACGCGCTTTGCCAGTGCGTCACGTTCGTTTCGGCCAGCGCGAGCAGAGGGGGCTTTGCCCGCATGAAGCCCTGGTAGCCGGTGTAGACGGTCACGATTGGCAGCGCTTCAAAGCCGCCCGGGGGGCCGTATGCGCCTTCTTCGATCTTCTGGAAGTCCTGGTCGCGGCCCTCTTTCCAGTCGTAAAAGCGGCCGTCGAGGTCTTTCAGGTTGCGCGGGCGGGGCGGGTCGTACGCCATGTTCTGCCACAGCTCGTAGCTGTCGAGGCGCAGGACGCGAACGAACTCGGCGCGTTTCTCGCCGTAGATTCCGTCGGGGATGGTGCGGATCTCGTGGATGCGGACTTCGCTCAACACGCGCTTGCCGTTGCGCAGGGTCTTGTCTTTCCAGCCGAGCAGGCGGGTGCGTTCGATGATGCTCCACCATGCGCGCGGGTTGCTGGCTGCCTCGTCGGCCTTGGTGACGGTCTCGCCGTTGGCCGGCTTGGCCTGTGTGTAATCGGCCCATGCGCAGGCGAAGCCGTGCTTGACGGCGCTGCGCATCAGGTGGGCGAGGAACTGTGTGAGGTCGTTGCCGTCGCCGTCGATGTCCTCGACCATCGTCTCGAAGACGTCGGGGAGGTTGGCGACCTGCACGGGCTTGGCGAACGGGCGCGAGATGGAGTCGTCGAGGCCCTGCTGAAAGCCGGGGTACAGGTGGCTGAGCCAGACGCGCCTGGCGTATTGCTCATTCTCTTCGAGTTGGTGTTGCGGGAGCCAGCAGCGGTCGCTTTGCAGGGCGCGCCAGCGCATGCGGTCGACGCCGCCGTCGAGATCGTCGACGAGCATCAGGTCGCGCCAGACGTTGACGAGTTCCTCGCTTGGGCGTGCAACGGTGTCTTGATCGGCTGCGAAAATCAAAAGCCCGCTCCAGTGGAGGCGGGCCGGGCCTGGCGGCAGAGTCGGTAGGACGCTCAGCCATTACAGGCCCGGCGTCCTACCGCCGTGTGTCAGAAAAACAGGATTCGGGCTTGATGTCAAGGCTACACTATGGTTTTTGTCGTTTTTACACTTTGGAATAGGGCGCTTTGGGGTTGGTGGATACTAAACCTTTCCCGGGCTCGTAGTGGACCGTCCGGTTGAGCGCCGCGACCTCGCGGACGCCAATGCCAGCGCTCTTGGCGAGCACAAAGACTTCAACACGGGCGTCGAGAGCAGGCCCCCGCAGGAGACACGGGGGCTTTTCGGCGTTGGCCCGCCTATCTCGTTAGAAGCCGTTCGCGCTCGTTTACTGCGCCGACGAGCGCGTTGAGCAGGATGTTCAATGAATCCGCGCCTGCGCCCATCGACATAGCGTTAGCGATGTCGGATGACGCCTTGAGTACGCGCACGGTGGCATTGTTGATGAGTTTCTCCTGCGTTGACCTGCGCGGCGGGATGTACTTGTCGCGGTCTGGCTCCCAATCAATGCACTTGTTCCACAAGAACATAGCGCGCCCCTGGATTACAGAGAACACCGAGCAGCACCCAGCGCCTTCATCCCTATCAATGGCGAGATCGTGTCCACCGTTCATGTGGTGCCAAATCTCCATGTCTTCTGCCATTACGCCACCCCTTTCTCGCGCAGGTAGCTTTCCTCGGGTATGCCAGCGATCTCGCTAACTACCCCCGCCTTGGAGTTGATGTGCCCGCGCAAGGTCGCCCTCGGGCAGCAGACCGCTGCAGCGGCACGCTACAAGCTGCCCGATGATGCGCTCTAACTGTTCGCTGCCATTCTTGTCCCGGTAGCCAGATACGCGGCGGCGGACGCCTGTGTGGTCGCGGAATTCGATCCGCCACACTCTCGACGTTTTCTTCTTCCCGTTGTGTTTGTAGGTCATCTGAAAGACGCTCATGGCATCTCCTAATAAATCGGGGTTCTTGTGAGTTTCCAGCCTGCCTGCTCCTGCATGACCCGGACGGCGTAGGCGCAGACGTCTACCTGGTCGTCGTGGGCTCCGGCTGGGAAGCTCAGCAGCTCTTCTTCGAGGTCGGTCAGCCAGGGTGCTTGCTCCGGCAGCAGGAAGCGTCCGTTTGCCATCAGCGACGCCAGCGGTGCGGCGCGGGTGACTTTGTCTTTGTCGGGGCGCAGTTCTCGCACGGGCAGGCCCTTGCGGGCGGCGTCCTGCAGCAGCGCTGTCTGGAAGCCGATCTTCTCGATCCATGCGTCCTGGGCGTTGTGGCGGTTCAGCGCGAGCGCGACCTGCGGCAGGATGTCGGGGCCTTCGAGGCGTTCGCGGATCAGGTCCAGCAGCGCGAGGTAGCCGTCGGGCAGGATGGCGAAGGTGCCGATGACCGTGTAATCGCCGGTCTGTTTCATGCTGGCCGCGAGGTCGACGGTCAGGAACTTGCGCAGGTTGCGTGTGTCGTGCCAGCCGTGCGGGGTCTCGATCATGCCGTGCGGGTCGCCGGTCCAGCGTGTCGTGAGCCACTTGCGCTTGATCATGCCGCCGCCCTCGGCGACGGGGCGTTGCTGGTACAGGGCGTTGAAGGCGTGCGGGTTGAGCTCTTTCTCTTCCAGCAGGAATTCGAGGTCGTAGCGCTGCGGCCACAGCGCCTCGCCGCGTTTGCGGTACGTGCCCGCCTGCTCGGCGATGGCGGGGATGCTGACACGGTGCCACTTGCCCGGCTCGCGCTTCAGGATGCGGGCGGCGAGGTCGTCCTCGTGCCAGCGGGTGGTTGTCAGCAACATGCGGGCCTTGCCGATCCGGCGCTGGCGGAAGACGCGGGTGTACCACTGCCAGACCTTTTCGCGCATGGTTTGGCTGAACGCCTCTTCGGGGTTCTTGATCGGGTCGTCGATGATGCCGAAGTCCATGTGCTTGCCCGCGATCGGGCCGCCGATGCCCGCGCAGCGGTAATGCCCGCCCTGCAGGGTGCGCCACTTCTCTTTGTTCGCGCGCTCCGGGACAGTCTGCCCGAAGAGGCTCCGGCATTCGTCGCTGCGGAGAACCTGCAGCACGTCTTCGCTCATTTCGTTGGCGAGGTCCTGCGTGTGGCTGACGGCGATGACCTTGGGGCGCGGGTGCGCGAGGGGCTGGATGTGCGGCAGGGCCGCCATGATCCAGGCGGGGGCGCTGCGGCTGACGATCTGCGACTTGCCGTGGGCCGGGGGCATCTCAAGGATGACCCTGAGCGGGGCCGGTTTGCCTGCGGCGTCATGGCCGAGAATCCACGCCTGCACAATCGAGGCCACCAGGCGGTGGTGCCAGTTGGCTTCGTAATCCGGCATCGTGTACTTGATGAATTCAAGCAGGTCGAGGCGCGCGAGGTCCCGGCGGGCCATCGCTGCAATCTTCGTCAGGTCCGAGGTCGAGGTCGGCATCACTGGGGCCGATCTTGAAGTGGGTCCGCGTCAGGCCGCTGGGGCGGATTTCCTTCACCACCCGTGCCGCCTTCGGCCCCTTGCCCTTGCTGCCGCCCTTGATCAAGCGCGGCGAGTTTCCTGAGTTCTTCGACACTGAGTTCCCCCGGCAGCTCACGCCCGCCATGGACGTGAAGCTCGTTGTGATTGTGTAAGTGCAGCTCGGCTTTGTCGCGCAACGCCTTGATGGCGTCGGTGTTCGCACGCATGGCTGACACGCTGACGCTGGCGGCGGCCACGATGATACGCTCGTCCTCGGTGGACTCCACGACCTTGTCGAGTTTGCTGAGGTAGCGTTCCTGGCGGTCGCTGGATGTTTTCCAGCGCTCGGTGAAGGTGCGGCGCAGCAGCGCGATGTCGCGCGGGTCTTCCATGTCGAGCACGCCGCCCCCCTCCCGGTCGGACGCGGGGCTCGCAGGCTCAATTTTAGCCTCGTGGGCCATGGTGTCAGTCTAACACTGTGAGAGTCAACTGGAATTATGATTCAGGGTTTCCGTCTGCTTGCTCGTTTTTGCTGGTGTCGGCTTTGGTTGCGTTTGTGGCGGGGGATGCTGGTTCCTTTTCTGGCGTGGGTGGTGGTGATGATCAGGACGCGGCGGAGGTTGCCTTTGGGCGCGATCTCTTTGGCGACGACTTTCAGTTTCCCGCGGATGATCGGGGTGGGCCTGTCCTTGCTCAGCACGCCGCTGTTGCACAGCAGGCCGATCATGTTCAACACCTCAGCCGGATCGAATCGACGCTGGATCATTCGCTTGGCCGCGTGAGTGGTCCACCAGACGTCCCAGCCGAGCGCTTTCGCGCTGGGCTTAGGGCCTGGGGCTTGGGGCCTGGTCACGGTTCGCGCGCTCATGCGCCTACCCTTTTGAACTCGACAACCCAGCACCAATCGTTGCGGTCCCATGCGCCCTTGCCGTTGGTGTCGTCCCAGAGTTGCGCGAATAGGTTGACTGGGTTGCGCGGATGGCTTCGGTCGAGGTGAATTTTGATGCTTCGTGGGTCCTTTACGCCTTCCGCAATCGCGTCCCACCAGTCAATGTCCTGCACCCGCTCGACGCGGATGTCCGTGATTTCGAGCGTGATGCGGCTGTAGCATCGTGGCATGTGCAGCGACGGACGCCACTTGTTGTCAGTGGTGCGATCTGCGGCAACATCACAGGGCCAGCGGGCGCATGACTGAACAGCGCCGTCCGCCCTATAGGCGACGTGTTGCCCGGCGGCGTCAACGGTCTGCCGCTTCCACGTCTCTCTCACCCAAAGCTGGTCGCCGGGCTGGCCGTAGGAACACGCTTCTGCGTTGAAGACCCTCTGGGTGTGCTTGCGGTCCATGTACATGAGAATGTGCGTTCCGTTGCTAGGGACGAGGTACGGCTGCGGCTTTATAATCCGGCGCGTCTGCGTCTTTCGGCCTGCGAGAATCCCGTTCACGCTGCGGGCGTGCATCAGGATTCCGCGCTCTTTGGTTGCTGTCGTCATGCTTTGCCTTTCAGGTGACCTTGAACTGGAACCTTGGGTTGTTGCTTGCGATCTGTTTGATCATTTTGTTTGCGTTTGCCTTTGTGTCGTACTCGCCGGCTAGTGTCTGGCCGACTGTGATGTTGCGGATCTGGTATGGGCCCTGGCCGGTTACGATGAACCAGTGACGTGGGTTCGTCAGGTCATCGTGGCTGGCCTTGGCGGGTGCGCCGGTGTCGAAGAGTTCAGCCATGTTTGCGCCCCGGTTTGAGCTTGGGCACTTCGTAGCCCTGGCTGCGCAGAGCGGTCGCCCGCGACGTTGCGGTGGTGACCGGGATGCCCAGCGCGAGCGCGACCTTCTTGGCGCTTCGCAGTTCGTTCCAGAGTTTGACGAACTCGGCCTTGTCTTCGGGCGTCAGCGGCGGCCTGCCGCCTGGTCGCACGTGGATGCCTGCGCGGTTCAGGGCCTTCTGGACGGAGCGGTACTTGATGCCGAGGATGTTGGCGATTGACGCTGCCGACTCGCCGTCGCTGTGCAGCTCAAGCACGGCGCACTGGCGCTCGCGGTCCGGTCGCTTCGTCCACTCTTCGACGTCTTCGAGGTCGACGATCCATGTGCGGCCGATCTTGCGAGCGGGCACGTCGCCTTTGTGGATGTGGCAAATCAGCGTGTGACGATTGAAGCCGAACATCTCGGCTGCTTCGTCAACGGTGGCAATGTTCGCGATGGTCGTGTGGCTCACAGCTGCACCTCACTTCTGGCTTCCTGCGGCTTTGCCGTGACCGCCTTGCGGCGGGCTTCTGCTTTTGTGATCGCTTGCGCGATCTGGTCGAGAGTGGGCTTGCGCCCTTCGTAAACCCGCCCACCCTTCGCCACCCGCCGGCACTGCGGAGGCAGGTCCCACTCGTCGATGAAGACGAGGCGCGGCACAGCCGCAGGGGCATGGGGCTTCGGGCTTGGGGCTTGGGTGGTCATGCGAAGAGCCCCCTTGTTTCGGGCTTTGGCTCGACAGCCTCGCGGAGGTTGCGGAGCATCTGGCGGTAGTAGGACTGCTTCAGTTCAATCCCGATGGCCTTGCGGTCATTGATCACCGCGCCGTAGACTTCGCTGCCCACGCCCGCGAA
>JAGQRH010000064.1 GCA_020425605.1 Planctomycetota bacterium
TCGAGGAAACCGAGCGGCTGAAGGCGGACTTTACGGAGGAATCCTCCCGCATGGAGGGCGGCGCCGTCAGCGAACTGCGCGAAGGGAACTTCACGATCTTCGCTTATGCACCGGTCTCGGAGGGTGGTGCGGACCCTGATCAGGGTTCGCCTCAGAAAACGGAGGAAATCGTACGCTAAGGGTGGGCGGTGCTGCACTGCAAAGGAGGCTGAGCGGCGGATAATTAGCCGTCAGTGGACGTCGTTCTGGCGGGCGACAGATAGGCCATGAGGCGAACTGGAATTCACCTGGCCCGTGGCCGATGCCGGCCCCGTGCGCTGCTCGCATGCCTACTGCATGCAAGTGCCACTTCAGTCCTGTTTGTCGGCATGGCCATGGGTTCCGGTTTTGCTTTCACGTGGCTTGACGCAGTCTGGAATGGCTCATTGCGTCTAATGCATGCATACTTCGTGTTGCAGGCTACAAGCGCCATGGTGCAAGCACGTGGCGACGCAGACCCCATGAGTCGCCATGACGCACGTGATTGATCCATGCCTGAACATACGTGTCGAATTCGCCAAAGGTAATCTCACCTGCGCAATAGGCCGCGTAGCGGCTGCGAAGTCGGCGAGAGGAGTGGCGCACCTTGCGTGCCTTGGGCAGTCGCCAATCCGGGGACACGACGAATCCAAGCCAGGGGATGCCACACCGTGTCGGCAAGACTTGGGCACTTGACTCATGGATGCTCAGGCGCAGGCTTGCCAATCGTGCCTGAAGTGCCGTCTTCCATTGCCACAGGCTCGTCTTGCAGTCACTAAATAGTGCGAAGTCATCGACGTAGCGCAGGTAGGCACGGCAGCCGAGTTCGCGCTTCACGAAGAGATCAAAGGGGTGCAGGTAGCAGTTCGACCAGAACTGTGAGGTAAGATTGCCGATCGGCAGCCCTCGCGGACGGCAAACTGCGAGCAAATCATCGCCATCGAACCAGCGCATTTGGTATTCGTCGCGTAAGGCTTCGCTACCGCCCGAAACGATGATCTCGATCAGCGCCATCAGGTCGGCCTCGGGAATCTTGCGGCGTAGGCCGTCGAGCAGGATTGCGTGGTCGACGGAAGCGAAGTGCTGCCGGATGTCGGCTCGCAGCACGTAGCGATGGCGCCTTGCGAAGTATTGCAACCGCTCGATGGCGCGGTGGGTGCCTTTCCCGACACGATTGGCATAGCTGTCGGGGATGAATACGCGCTCGAAGCGCGGGCCGATCACGGCGCACAGGGCATGGTGGACGACGCGATCACGAAAGCGAGCAGCACTGATCTTCCGACGCTTGGGCTCGTGGATGAGGAAATGCGTGTAAGGGCCGGGCCGGTATTCGCCGCTTCGCAATTCTTCACTCAAACTCAACAGGCGATCAGCCAAGCGGTGCTCGAATCCCGCAACCGAGGTGTGTCGGCGCTTGCCCCGCACCGCTCGTTCGAAAGCCGTCAACAGGTGAGGCAATCCGCAAAGCTCGTCGAACGCTGGACTCGGGAGGGAAAATTCGTATGACACAGGATCTGGTGTTGCTCACACGTTTATTCGATCTGTTGCACTGGTTGCTGCCCAAGGCGGAGCGATTTCCGCGGGTGCATCGCCAAACCGTGACCCTGCGCCTCATGAATGCCGCCCTCGATTGCCAGGAAGCCGTATTCACAGCGCAAAGCACGCGCGGAACGCGCCGTCAATCGGCCCTTCAGGACGCCGATGCGGCCCTCAACCGGCTGCGCCTCTATCTGCGGCTCGCGCACGGCTGGCATTGGCTCAACGATGGCCAATACGCATACGTCAGCGCCCATGTGGCGGAAATCGGCAAGCTGCTGGGGGGCTGGATCAAACAAGCCAGCACGTAAAAGTGGGTGGGCGCCACGGGAGCAAATCCAGGTGGCGCCCGGCTTCAATATGCGCCCGACGCGATACCACCACGTGCGGACGGGACTCACCTGCGCCATCGATCGCTCCCCGAACTCGTCCGGCAAACCGTGGTCGGCCGGAATTTCCGTCGGTGCCGAAGCACCTTTCGGGGATGATCACGATGTGGGACGAACACAACACCCGAAAGCCTATGTTGTCGTTACGGTTGTCCGGATTGTTGTCGTTGCGGGCGGCCGAGCGCGCGTTGGCGGCATTGTTGTTCCAGGCGCCACCGCGCACCACCCGGGCCACGTCTCAGGGAACCCCACAGAACCGCAATCTGCCCAGCAAGTATGGTTCGGGCTATCGGAGATTGCCACAAGAAAATCGCGCCGCTGCGCGGCGCAGCCAGTGAACAGCCAACCCGCGATTCAGTGAGCAGCATCGCCGCGCCCCGCTAATCGATGGGGGACGAACACAACACCCGAAAGCCTAAGTAGTCGAAACGGTCGTCCGGAAGGCCGTCGAAGCGGGCGGCCGAGCGCGCGACGGCGGCAACGTTGAGCCAGGCGCCACCGCGCACCACCCGGGCCACAGTTTCATCGCGCTGCGCACACGTCGCCTCGCTACCGTCGAACGCGTCGCGCCACGCGGAGCAGGTCCACTCCCAGACGTTGCCCGAGGTGTCGTAAAGCCCGAAGCCGTTGGCGGGAAATTGCCCTACGGGTGCGCTTTGGTCATTGTCCCAAGGACTGCCGCAGCCATAGCAGTTCGCCATCGGCACCTTCGTGCCGTCGTGCGTCGCCTGCACTTCGTCTCCCCAGGGATAGGCGCTGCGGGTCTTCGCACGTGCGGCATATTCCCATTCAGCCTCGGTTGGCAGGCGGCAATCTTCCCCCCTGCGTTCACCCAGCCACTGCGCGTAGTCGTTCGCCTCGCGCCAGTTGATGTTTACGACCGGTCGATTGCCACGCCCCCCCTTGGCGGTAATCGGGAACTTCAGCTCGGGACTGACCGCGCGCTGTTGATGCCACACGTAATAGTCGTACTCGTCATAGGTGATCTCGCTACCACCGAGCTGGAACCCTCGTTCGATCTCGATAGCTGTTCCGGGAACGCCAAAATTGCGAAAGTACTTCTTGTCGATGGTCTTGAGAAAGGCGTCATCGTGTTCGCCCATCTCAAGAGCCCCGGGCGGGATTGGCACCAAATCTGGAAGCGGCGCGTATCCGAAGAAGCGAAAGCGTTGCAAGGTGACGACGGACTCCAGCGGCAATTCGTTCTTCTTCGACCAGTAATAGGATTCGCCCACATAGCTGATCAGCGAGACCAGCAAGAACAGCAGCGCGCGGCGCGCCCACCGGCTCGAGGACAGGAATCTGGCCTCGGCCGAATCGGGCGGGACACGCAGCGGCGAGTACTGCCCAAGACCCAGATACGCCAGGCGCCAGAGTCGGGTCAGGCCCCTGCTGCGCGCCCAGCGCTCGGTCTGGAAGCGCAGTTGCTGGCGATGAAGGTCACGGTCGCGGTTGTCTTCGATGTAGTCGTACAGGGTGGGCCAGTAGCCGACGCGCTTGCCGGTGTCCGGGTCCTTGCCGCGGTCGCGCAGCAGGGTTTCGTGGATCAGGTCGACGTACTGGCGCTCATGCTCCGTACTGATGGTGATCAATCGCAGCACGCCGGTGTGCGCGTGGCTGCCGGGCGCATCGGCCCGCCGCTCGCCGGAGAGCATTTGAACCACGCGCTCGCCGTCGGCGTGCTTGCCGCCGCCGGCCAGGAGAACCGCCTCTTCGCGACTGATGCGCTGACGCGTGTGCCGCCCCTCGTCATTGATGCGGGTGAGGCGCAGCAGCAGTTCCAACGCCGCCTGCCGCCCCTTGGGCACGGTGTGCTCGATTCGTTCGAGCATCGCATCGGCTTGGGCACTGAGCATGCCGGCGATGCCGTTCGACTGGCGATAGCGCGTGCCGCTCAGGCGCGTGCCCTCGCGCGCCTGCCACAGCGTGTATAGCGCGTTTTCAACCAACGGCAGCGCACCGATCTCGTCGCGGGCGTCCGTGAGCATCGCGGTGGCGACTTCGCTCACGTCCAGCCCTGCGAGACGGGCAGGCTCTTCAATGATTTCTTTCAGTCCATACTCGGAAATGGTGGGCAAGGAGTAGCGTTTGCAACGCGCGTTGTAGATCTGCTGCAGGGCAGGGAGCTGCTCAAAGCGGTCAAGAAAGTCCGCGCGCACCGTGTTGATCAGGAACAGCGGGCACTCGGGGTCCTGCAGCGCGTGGGCCAGCAGGGCGTCGAAGCGTCTGCGCGCGGCGTCGTCGGCAAACGTGAGCAGTTCCTCGAACTGGTCGACGACGAGTAGAAATGCGCCGCCGTCCTGCCGCGCATCGCGCAGTGCGAAGGACAGGGCGCGCACATCGTCTTCAAGTCGCTTCAGCCGCTGCAATGAATCGCGCTGCGCCGCATCGGGCACCAAGCCGCGCTCAAGCACTTCTGCCAGTTTCGCCAGCGGTTCCATGCCAGGCATCATCGGACCGAGCACCGACCAGCGTTCGAAGCCGGTGCGCGCCCACAACGCCCCCCGCTCGACCATCGGCAGCATGCCCGCCTGTACCAGCGAGGACTTGCCCGCGCCGCTGTTTCCCTCGATCTGCAGCCAGCGATGGTAGATGCCACCGTCCCCGCCACGGAGATGTTCCGGGTTGCTTTGCTGTTGGTCGCCGAGGCAGGCCAGCGCTTCCAGGCTCTCCTTGCGCCGGCCGAAGAACAGGCGGGCGTCGTCGCGGCCGAAGGCGTTCAGACCGAGGAAGGGGCAGCCCTCGATCGCCAGCGGCGCGTCGAAGCGCACCGCTTGCGTCCTAATCGCCTCCAGCAAGTCTTTTGGCAGTGCCTCGGCGGGTGTCCAGCGTGTGGTCTGAAACAGCGCGAGAAATGGTGACAGCGATTCCCGTTGGCCGGACTCGAGCAGGACCGGAAAGATGGGCAGGCGCGCTCCCTCTGCTGGCGGGGACAAGTGACGGTTCAAGGCCACCTGCACCTCGGCACCTACCCAGCGCCGGATGCCGTCGCGCCCGATCAACACGACGAACGCAGAGCAGCCTTCCAGTGCCTGTTCCAGGCGGCTCACCCAACGGTCGCCGGCACGGATTGCATCCTCGTCGCGAAACGGTTGGAGCCCTGCCTGCTCGAGTGCCAACTTCAGTGCGGCGCAGGCGTCACGGTCGGTGCGGCTGTAACTGAGAAAGACCCGTCCGCCTTCGGCAGCGGTCTGAACGGCGCGTGTCAGCCCATCGGCATGTTCCATGCCGCCATTCTAGACCGTGAAATTCGTGTCGGGCATCGTTTCTTCGTCGCGTCGCGGACGGGTTCAAGCTTCCCTACATTTACCACCAGCGCACAAACGAAAGATCGCGTCCAAGTCTTGAAACCCTGCGAACCTACTGGCCTAAAATCGGAAGCATGTGGCAAAAGATCGATGTGACCGGCTGCAATCCGAGTAAAGGAGGCCGCTGAGCGACAGCTTTTCGGCATCTGTCGCTGGCGGCTTACGGCCGGGCTGAGCCAACGGGGGATTCAAGTTCGTCGCCGTAGACCGGCCGTTCAAGCGGATTTGGGTCGGTCTCATCTCTTGAAATCGAAATGTAACCACGAGCGACGGCTGATGGCCGGGTCCGCCCAACGCGAGGCTCAGGTTGGTCGCCGTAAACCGGCCACTCGAGCGGATTGGGCCGA
>JAGQRH010000065.1 GCA_020425605.1 Planctomycetota bacterium
TGCTTGAAGATCGCTTCCTTGTCCTCGTCTTCGGCCAGGTAGGTGGCGTAGATGCCGCTGGCCTTGTTCGCCAAGGTCGCTCCCAGCAGCGGATAGCGTTCACCGATCAAGGTGGCCTGCTCAAAATCACCGGCGTGAAAGCAGCGCCAGCCGTCCTGTAAGTCGGCGGCCACTCCGTCGACGTCCTTGCCCAGTTCTTTCGCGACTGCGGGAATTCGATCGGCCAAGTCTGTCAGGCGGGCAGTGTCCGGAAATGGCTCGCCATCTCCGGCGTGCAGCTGTGGCCAATACTTGGCCAGGGCCGCACCTGTGCGAAGGTATCCCTTGTCCGGATGCGGAAAGGCCTTCCAGCCCAATCCCTTCTGTTTGCCCTTGGCCATGCTGCGATTCCCCTTGGTTTTGGTCGATCTTAGCAGTCGGACCGAGCGGGCGAGACGCACCCGGCCATGGGTCTGCCGCGACACCACCTCACACTAGTGTGAATGTTCTACCTTGGCTGCCTAAGCTGTCCCTCAAGGTCGGCAATCGAGCCGACCATCCGGTGATATCTGGAGAGCGATAATGAGCAAGAAGGTTTCCGCCAAGAAGGCTGGCAAGCGGTCGACGAGCAGCATCAAGCCCGTTCGGGTCAGTGCGCAGGAGCTTTGGTTGGCTTCGCTGGGCGCCGCCTCGCTGGTTCGCAAGCAGTCCGCCAGCCTGTACGACAGCGTCGTCAACGAAAGTACGTCTCTGCGGCAGCGTGGCGTCAAACTGGTTCAGTCAGTCGGTGGTGAACTGCGGCAGCGCTTCGACGCCGCATGCGGCCGCGCCCTGAATGTCGCCAACGACAACTATGCGTTTGTCGAGAGCAAGGTGGGTGAGGGTGTTGGTCGGGTGTTGGGCCGCATGGGCGTGCCCTCCCGGGATGACATTGTCGAATTGAGCAAGCGTGTGGCTGAACTGAGCAAGCAGGTCAAGCTGTTGCAGACCGGTCGCAAGAGCACGCTGCTGGGCGACGCCAAAGCCGCCTGAGCGGTCTGGTCAAAGTGTTCTACCGGTCGGCGCCAAGCATCCCCTCCCCCGCGAGGCGCTGACCGTTCTTCTCGGCCCGACAGGCACTGCCCGTCGGGCCTTTTTCATTTCGGCCGCGCGCTTTCAGCGCAGATAGTCTTCGGCCAGATGATTCAGGTGCTGCCGCTCGCCGTCGCGCAGGAAGGGGGCAAGCAGCATCATGACCTGGTAGATGCCTCGCCCCAGTTCTGGCTCAGTCCGAGTCGTCAATTGCGGACGAATCTGCTCGAAATTGAGCCAGAAGGTCGTCGCCATGGCGATGTTGTAGGCCAGCGCCTCGATCTCGACCCGGCTGGCCTTCAGTACGCCCGTCTCCACCAGGCCCTGGCAGACTTCGACAATACTCTCGTGTGCTCGCTTGAGAATCCGGGCAAAGCGCATCTTCAGCTTGCGCGAGCGCAACAGCAGATCGACCAGGTCGCGATAGAGAAAGCGGTACTCCCAGATGCACTCGAACACCAGGTGTAATTGCAGCCAGATGTCTTCCAGTTCCGGCGCCCGATCCTCCGGCGCCAGCATCGCCTGATCCATCTGCGCCTCGTAGCGCTCGAACAGATGCTCGACGATGTCGTCCTTGTTGCGGAAGTGGTAGTACAGATTGCCGGGACTGATCTCCAGTTCGTCGGCAATATGATTGGTCGTGACGTTGGGCTCACCCTGTTCGTTGAACATGGCCAGGCTGACCGTCAGGATCCGCTCGCGCGTCTTGTTGGGGCGTGCGGTCATCGGAAATACCGAGCGCGAGCCGGGCTGTCGGGCCCGGATCGCGCTGTGGCCAGGTATGGAATCATCGGCCGATGCGGTTGCTCAGAACTCCCCGCCGAGTCGGCGAACCAGGTCGATATAGCCCTGCATGGCTTCGTCACTGCTCTGGCCCTTGAGCTTCTCCCAGGCCTCGTACTTGGCGGTGCCCACAAAATCAAAGAAGCCCGGCTTGGGACCGCTGACATCGCCCTCAGTCGCCTGCTTGTAGTAGCTGTAGAGCTTGAGCATGGTCTCGTTGTCGGGGCGTTCGGGCAGCTTCTTGGCAGCTTCTCCGGCGGCATCGAAGGTGCTCTTGAGGTCGGACATGCGGATGCTCCTGTCTTTGCATGCGTGTTTCGGGTCGGTTCGCAGTGAATAGCATGCGGCATCTGAGCGGTCAATTTGCCACCGCGGTGCTTGGCGTGCGGCTTGCCCGGCGGCTATCTTAGGCTGGCAGCGCGGCGCCCGGATGGCCCGTGCCCATTGCAAACGGGGAGAACCAGATGAGCTATTTCGTGACCGGCGCGACGGGATTCATTGGCCGTTTCCTGATCGCCAGGCTGTTGCAGCGCAAGGGCACCATCTACGTCCTCGCCCGACGTGGATCGAAAGCGAAGTTCCAGGCGTTGCAGGAGCGCTACCCCGATCAGGCCGACCGCCTGGTGCCCATCTGGGGCGACCTGACCAAGCCCAAGCTGGGCATCAAGGCCGCTCAGATCGCTGAACTCAAGGGCAAGGTCAAGCATCTGTTCCATCTGGCCGCTGTCTACGACCTGGCGGCTTCGGCGGAGTCCCAGCAAGCCGCCAACATTGACGGCACCCGCAACGCCGTCGAGTTTGCCGAGGCCATTGAGGCGGGTTGTTTTCATCACGTCAGCTCGATCGCTGCGGCCGGTCTCTACAAAGGCACGTTCCGCGAAGACATGTTCGACGAGGCGGAAGGGCTGGAGCATCCCTATTTCCGTACCAAGCACGACTCCGAAGGGATCGTTCGCAACGAGAGCAAGCGGCCCTACCGGATCTATCGGCCCGCCATCGTCGTCGGACACTCGCAGACCGGCGAGATCGACAAGATCGACGGGCCCTATTATTTCTTCACGCTGATCAAGAAGCTGCGTGAAGCGCTGCCTTCGTGGATGCCAGTGGTCGGTTTCGAAGGTGGTCGCGTCAACATGGTGCCGGTGGATTTTGTGGTCGATGCCATGGATCACATTGCGCACAAGCGCGGTCTGGACGGTGGCTGCTTCCACCTCACCGATCCGGCGCCCCGGCGCGTGGGTGAGGTCCTCAACCTGTTTGCTCGGGCAGGGCATGCGCCTGAGATGACGATGCGCATCGATTCACGCATCTTTGCGTTCGTCCCCGGCGCGGTGAAGGGAGCGATCGGCATGCTGCCGCCGGTGCGGCGAATCAGCCGTCATTTGCTGAGCTCGCTCGGCATCCCGCAGGACATGCTGAAGTTCTTCAACTACCCCACGCGCTTCGACAACCGCCAGACGGAGGCCGCATTGAAGGGCTCCGGTGTGAAGATGCCGGATCTCAGCGAATACGCCTGGCGGCTGTGGGACTACTGGGAGCGGCATCTCGACCCGGAACTGTTTGTCGATCGGACGCTGAGTTCGCGCGTCAAGGGCAAGGTGGTCCTGATCACGGGTGCTTCGTCGGGCATTGGCCTGGCCACCGCGATCCGCATGGCGCAGGCTCAGGCACATGTGATTCTGGTCGCTCGGGACCCCGAGAAGCTGGAGGCAGCCCGGCAGGAAGTGGCCCGGCACGGCGGCAAGGCCTTTGCCATGTCTGCAGACTTGTCGAGTCTGGAGTCCTGCGACGAGTTGGTCGCCAAGGTGCTCGCCGAACATGGTGCACCACACGTGCTGGTCAACAATGCCGGCCGTTCGATCCGGCGCTCGATCGCACTCTCCTACGATCGCTTCCATGACTTCGAACGGACCATGCAGCTGAACTATTTTGGTTCGCTGCGTCTGATCATGGGCTTCCTGCCGAAGATGACCGAGCGACGCAGCGGACACATCGTCAACATTTCCTCGATCGGTGTGCTCAGCAATGCGCCGCGATTCTCCGCCTACGTGGCCAGCAAGGCCGCGCTGGACGCCTTTTCCCGCTGCGCTGCGAGCGAGTTCTCGGACATCAACTTCACGATCATCAACATGCCGCTGGTGCGTACGCCGATGATCGGGCCGACCAAGATCTACGACAACGTGCCGACGCTGACGCCAGAAGACGCCGCCGAGATGGTGGCCGATGCGGTGATTCGCCGACCACAGCGCATCGCGACGCGTCTCGGTATCTTCGCCGAAGTGCTGCACCTGTTGGCGCCGAAGATCTATGAGGTCGTGATGAACACGGCTTACCAGCTGTTCCCGGATTCAGCGGCTGCCAAAGGGCAGAAGGGTGGTGCAGAAGCGCCGACCTCGTCCGAACAGGTCGCCTTTGCCGCGTTGATGCGGGGCATTCACTGGTGAGGAGAAAGGGCCCGGGGCTCAGGGCCTAGAGCGCAGCTGCGCAGCGCGCGGCGATCGGGGCCGGACGTTACTTGGCGGTTGCCGGCGAAGATGCCCTCAACAGAGGGCGCCCGCCAGCCGAGCCGGTCGGGGAGGGCGAACGGCAAAATCGCTGTGGCTGGCGGGCATTGACGGAGTGCGGGCGTCCCTGCCCGCGGACCCGCGAGACGGGTCCTGCTTCCTGAACGGTGTCAACGCAGGGACGATCAGTCCTTGCTGGGCTCGCTCGTGCTGACCGGGGTCGTCTTGACCTTCGGCGCGCGACGCGGCTTGGCAGCGGTGGCGGCCGCCGCGGGCTTGGTCGCAGCTGCCGGCTTCTTGGCGGCTGCCGGCTTCTTCGCGGCAGTGGGCTTGGCCTTGGCAGCCGGCTTCGCGGCAGCCTTGGCGGCGGTGGCCTTGCTCGCGGTCGCGGTGGTCTTGCCAGCGCCTCGCTGACCGGCTTCCAGTGCACGCACGGCGCGACTGAGCTCTTCAACCCGGCGGGTCAGTTCGTTCAGATCCTTCGGGCCCGGCACGCCGAGGCTGTTGAGGGCGCGGGAGACGCGGTTCTCGAACACCTGCTCGAGTCGGTCCCAGGTGTCAGAAGCCCGATCACGCACCTGCGAGACGGTGCTTTCGACGGCGCCACGGGCCGCATCGACACGGTCGCCGGTCAATTTGCGGGTCGCCTTTTCCAAAGCCTGTCCTTCCTTGATCAGCGTGTCGAAGATCTTGCCGCCCTGATCCTGTGCCTTGGCGAAAGCGCCCAAGCCGGCGAGCCAGATCTGCTCAGCCTGTTCCATGATCAGTTTCGGTGCATTCTTGATGGAGAAGGTCGCCTTGGCCTTCTCGGCCGTCGCCTTGCTCTTGAGTTTCTTGGTTGCCATGTCGGGTTACCTCGTCTAGGACCTGATACCTCCCCAATGCGTCGGCGACGCACCGCGGTATGGGGGCAGTGTCAAGTCCAAGGCTAGAATGTTCACACTAGCAGTTGCTTCTGCCGTCAGCCTCTGCCGCCGCTCCGATGCGGGAAACTCCGAGCAGGCACTGGCCAAGGCATGGGTGCAATACGGGGCGTCTAGGGGCCTGGGGAGGATGCCTAGTAGCCGCCTGCGCTGACCCGCACGCGACTGCGGCCATTCCCGACCGGAATGACCTCGATCTTGACCCCGATGCGATCGGTGAGCTCGCGCAGATGTGAGATCACGCCGACCTTGCGCCCTTGGGCCTGCAACTGGTCCAGGGCCCTCATGGCGACGTCCAATGTGTCCTCGTCGAGGCTGCCGAAGCCCTCGTCA
>JAGQRH010000066.1 GCA_020425605.1 Planctomycetota bacterium
TCTACAACGCGCCGACAGATCTCGGACGGCGAATGCGGAGGAAATACGGCACCGACACACCCGCCGCCGACCAGCCGAACTGCAAGTGCCACACGGACGGCCTCACGAACATCGACGGGAAGTGTGCCCTGTGTGCCGACCAGCCCGGCAGCGATCCGGCGCAGGAAGGGGGAGTGTGATGGATGACACTGAATACACGGCGCAGGAGTTGCGGGAGGCACTTGAAACTGCGGCAAACTTCATAGCGAGCCTACCTGTGCACGAGCCAGAGTTCGTAAACAATATCCGCCGCCTCGCCGCCCAGCCAACGAAGGAGGAGCGGTTCGCAGAGCTAGTCAAGGGATGCCTCCGCGAATACGAGAGCACGGACATAGATTCTGTGATGGCCCTTGCCGGAATAATGACTTTCGAGTCTCTCGTGCTGAACGCCCGCACGCTGCCGGCCGCGAAGGAAGGGGGTCGGGGCGATGGAACTGTCTGACTTGGACAAGTGGTTTCCACCGTGCGGACCATGTGCCTTCTGCGGGCATCCTGACAAGCGGCATCGGATGTGGGACATGTTGATCGACGCACAGGACTCACCGGAAATGCTGGCCAAGATGTACGAATTGCCTATCGAAGCGGTGTTGGCCGTGAAGGAGATCAGACCATACAGGAGAGGTGGGCACAAATGACACACAACATCAGCGACGAGACGCTGCGCGTTGCTGCGAGAGCCTGCCGAACCAATGCAGGCAATCTGCGGTATGGCGGCATTGCTTCAGCAGCACACGAATACGACTCGGCAGCCGACGAGATCGAAGCCATCCTGGCCGCCAAGCCGCAGGGCGATGATGAGATCGACAAGATCCGCGACAGCCGCGATTGGTACAAGCGCCGTGTAGAGATGCTCCAACAAGAGCAGACGAGAATGCGCGACCCGGAAAGGACGCTGGTCTGCGACATTCTCGCCAACTGTGCGCTGCTGCCTGACCCGAATGGGGAGCGGTACGGGAACAAGCCGCAGGGCGACGAGTGATGCGTGTGTAAACATCGGCTCGGCCTCGTCGGGACTGGCCCGCAGAATTGGCACTGTTATGACTGCGGCAAGCCCGTCCGCACCGAGGGCGACGAAGCCGCGAAAACCGGGGAGTGACCGATGGCAGATCCAGATCAGAAACAAGCCGACAAAAACCGCGACTACGCGCTCGTCAACCTGGTCAGCAACGTCGCCCGCATCCTCGGCCAGCAGGACGCGATCCTGGATGCCCTGCGTGACGTGCGGGTGAAGCTGGAGCGCATCGAGGAACGGCTGGCGCAGATCACGAGTGCGCCGGGAAGTGGGAGGCCGGGATGAACCGGAAGACATCGAAGCAAGACTGGATCGCCCGCTTCGCCAAGTGCGCGAAAGATGCCCGCCAGCCACACGCCGAGACCGTCGGCAAGAAGATCGTGGACAGGTGCGGTGCCATGATTTCTACCCTGCGGACAAGGTGTAAGGATTCCGGGCAGGAGTGCCTGCTGTCGCTCGACGATATGCGGGCCAAGATGGAGGCGGCCTACGGCAAGCCATGCCGGTACTGCCTCGATCCGATGAAGCACACGAAAACCAATAGCCTCAGCCCGGATCACATTGTCCCGATGGCGGACGGCGGCGAGACGACAGAGGAGAACATCGAGCTGATTTGTACGAAGTGCAACCGGCGCAAGGACACAATCGCGCCCGAGCGGTTTCAGCGCCTGATGGACGAGGTGAACCGCTGGCCGCTGCGAGATCGTTCGTCCGTGTTGGCCCGGCTGTCTGTTGGCGGAATGCACTTCAAGCGGGGGACAGTGGCCGCGAAGGCGAAGGGGGCAGCGTGAAGTGCAAATACTGCCCAGCCCCGACAGCAAACGCCAGGGCTAAGACCTGCGACGCCCGGGAGTGCCGACTCAAGCGCCGGCGCGAGCTGGAGCGTGTACGGAAATCCAAGTGGGAGACACGCAAGCAGATTCGCGGCGGACGGGGCGGCGAGATGGAGTCCTTCGTCGCGGAGATCCCATTCTTTGCCTATAGGGAGGGCGGGCCGGCAGAGTTCCTGCAGCGGTGGGAGGCACTGACAGCCATCAGGGTAGATGGCCGAAGAAAGCACCCCATTCTAGATTTCTGAAATCAGCATTTGCAGCGGCCCGCACGAATTGGCATAGTTGCTTTCGGCGAACCTGTTAAGCAAATGGGGTTCAGGGCACTGTGAAGTGGCAAAAGGGCCAAAGCGGAAACCCGAAGGGCCGCCCCAAAAAGGGCGGCTGTATATCGGACATTCTTCAAGATCTCCTGGCCGAGAAGAAGAATGGCACGACACGACTCCGTCGGCTAATCGAAGTCTACCTGAAGAAGGCCGAAGATGGCGACATTGATGCCTTCAAGGCGCTTCGATCCTACATCCAGCCAGAGCCACGGGCCGCGCAGTTAATCGAGCTCAACGACCCCGAGCCGATTCGGGCGATCATCCGAGGCGGCGATGCTGAGCCCTCCTGAATTATACCCAGAACACATTGAGATCCTGGATCACCCGGCCCGCTTCAAGGTGTTGGTCAAGGGCCGGCGCTGGGGCGGTACAGTACTCGGTGACGTGTGGATCGCGGACGGCGACATCATGCCTGGCGAAGTGCGGATGCACATCAGCCCGTATTTGAAGCAGGCGAAGAAGAATGTCATGCCGTTCCTTGAATACTTGGCCCGAAGCATCAAGGGGGCCAGGTTCAACCGCTCAGACCTGCAGCTCGAATTCCCCAACCGCGCGATCATCCGCCTGTGCGGGGCGGACAACCCCGACAGCATCCCCGGCGAGGGCTGTGCGAGGGCGTGGCTTGACGAGTATGACCTGTTCAAGGATCAGGGAGTGTGGGACCGCATCATCCGCCCAATGCTGACGGACACTCTTGGAGAGGCGCTGTTCACGTCGTCTCCGCGCGGTCGGCGTAAGATGTACGACTTCTACCTGCGCGGCATGAGCGGCGACCCGGAAGACGCGGACTGGAAATCCTGGCTCTACACGACGGCGCAGAGTAGGTTCATCGACCCGGAAGAGGTTGTCTCCGCCAAGCGGGACATGGACCCCGTGATCTACGCGCAGGAATACGAGGCCAGCTTTGAGACAGGGGGCGACCGCTGCGCTTGGAACTTCAGCCATGACAAACACGTCACCGACCACGGTGGAGTCATCCCGCCGGTCGATCAATGCTGGATCGGGCAGGACTTCAACGTCGCGCCAATGCTGGCTGAACTGGCCGGCTACATCAACGTGAATGGCCGGCGCGTTCTGCACTTCTTCGACGAAATCGTGATCCGCGAAAACGCGAATACTGACAAGATGGCCACTGCACTGCAGGAGCGGTTTCCTGGAATCCGCACGACTTACCCCGATCCAACCGGAAGCGCGCGCGGAACGCAGGGAACGAAGAGCGACCACGACATCATGCACGAGCGCGGGTTTGCTGTCCGTGCCCATGCTGGAAGCCCATCGCACAAGGCTCGGTTGGCCGCCTGGAATAGGATGCTGCTCGACGGCGACGGCAACGTCAACATGACGATCAGCCCGAAGTGCAGGCGGCTGATTGAAGACTGCGACAAGGCCGAGCGGAACCCAGACGGCACGATCGACAAGCGCAAGCGCGACCCGCATGCCCTTGACGCGGCAAGCTATGGCGTGGAGTACCTGCATCCGATACTTTATCGCGGCGTCACCAGGAGGAGGTCCGCATGAATCGCATCACCGTCAAAGACCTCGACCCGGAGACGATCCGGCTTGCTGTGCGCGGCTACTTTGGAGACGGTGGAGACCGCTCCTTGCGCGAGCGTGATCGCTGCTGGGCGCTATATCGCGGAAGCAAGGGTGCGCTTCGAGACGAGGTTGCTCAGTACTTCCCCGAGTGGTTCATGCGTCAGTTGCGCCTCCCGATCTGCACGCAAAACCCGGCGCGCAAGATCATCGGGAGCCGCTTCATCAGCTACCGGCTTCCGCCGGATCGTACAAACCCGAAGGGCATGGACGACCTCGAGCACGGCCTGGACGCTGCCATGCGCAGCCTCGAGCTATCCGTCGGCGCGCTCGGCAAGGACGGCCTGCTGATCCGCTGGGACGAGGAGCGCGAACGGTTCATCTACTTCGTGCTCCACAAGTATGTGACGCTGCATCTGCCGGGCGACATGGAGCCGGCCGGCGTGGCCTATCCGCTGCGAAACGAAACGGCGAAGCAGGACCGGGAGTGTCGCTGGGCTGTGTGGACGGATCAGGCCAGCTTCTACCTTTCCCCAGGTGCCGCGCGCGTGGCGAACAACGACGATGGCAGCGATGTCAATCCGTACGGCGTTCTGCCTGTGCTATTCGCCGAGCGGGAAGACGAGGAGAGCGAGCCACTGGAAGACGTGTTCAACGCTCAAGGCTGGCACAACTGGACAATGACGCTGGCTGGCCATGCCGGACTCCTGCAGGGCCTCGGCGTCCCGTGGAAGAATGGCCGGCCGCCGATGCCTGGCGAGAGCGAAGCCATTGGTCCGTACAACGTCCAGTACACCGAGGATGGCGGATTCGGCTTCGCATCAAGCGGCGTGGACCTGGAGAAGCTGCCGGCACTGGCCCGCTCCTACCTGGACAGCGTCGCCTTCTCGCATCACCTGCGGCTGAATTGGGCCGGGGACTCGATGGCGACAAGCGGCGAGCATCAGCGGCTTCTGGAGGCCGATCTGACCATTGCAGTGATGGCCGACAACCTGCGATGGGCTGAATTCGAGCGCAACCGCGTTGAAGTGCAGAAGATCATTGCACAGGCTGTCGGCAAGTCCATCGGCAGCGAAGACTTCTCGATCAACTACCGCGAGAGCCATCTGCCGATGAGCGAGCAGGAGCGATTCGACCTGTGGGAAAAGGAGTTCAGCAAGGGCCTCGCCACGCGCGCCGACTACCTGCAGCGCAAGGATCCAGACCTTGACGACGAAGCGGCCGCTGAAGCTGTGGCCGAACTGGACAAGGCCCGCCAGGCGCTCAAGGACATGCCGGAGCCGCCAGCACAGCCCACGGCGCGCGGCGGGTTGCTCGCTGCAGCCCTGGCCAGCGGCGGGCAGGCGTAAACCGTGGCCACCAATCCCAGCGCACAGGCCGACGCACTGACTGAGCGCCTCGTCTCCGCGCTGGCCGTTGCCCGAGACGAGCTGGCCGATGCCGTGGAGAAGATGGCCCGCTCCGGTCTGTCTGCGGAGCGTATCGTGGCCAGCCTGGCAGATCCAACACTGCGCGCCGAGCTGGGGCTTGATCGTGAAAGCCTGCGCGCTTTGTTCGAAGATGCTGCGACCACGCTACTTGTTGGGCTGCCTGCAGCGACGAGCGTAACGCCCGAGATGCTGGACGCCCTGACCACTGTTGCCGAGGAGAGTTTCCTGGCAACGGCCGACCGCTACTTCTCGACCATGCAGCGCACGCTGACGAACGCTGTGTT
>JAGQRH010000067.1 GCA_020425605.1 Planctomycetota bacterium
TCACGCCATCGGGCCAGTAGAAGATGCCGCCTGCTTCTTCGGTGCTGCCGAAGCGTTCGCGCGCGATGCTTTCAACGCGCGCCTGGATGCGGCTTCCGGTGCGCTGGAAGCCGTGGGCGCGGGCGATACGGCGGGCGAGTACGGCGTCGAGTACCGGGCCTTCGTGTTGCACGACCCAGTCGATCATCGGCTTGAGCACTGCGTCATACGCCCGTTCATAGAACTGCTCCGCGGAGACAACCCCTGCTGGCACTGCGCCTTCCGGTTGCGAGGCATGGAACTGGTGATCCGTGGTGACGACGCTGGATTCGGCTGCGGCCGGGGAAGTTGCGGTGCGGGCATAGTGGGCCTCGGTTGCTTCGTTGACAGCCTCCTGTGACGACACTGCCGGTTTTGCGACTGCGCGGGCGATTGCCAGCGTTGCCTCCTGAGTCGCTTCCGTCTCCGGCGCGGGCTCGTCCGCTGCTTGGGCTGCTTGGGCTGCTTCGCTTTGCGCGAGTGCACGGCGCTCGCGGTCCTGTGCCAGCAAGTCATTCAAGCGCAGATGCACACACTCCAGCGTGCCACCCGGATCGACCCACCAGTCGGTCGACCAGATGCGTTCGATCTCCCAGCCCAAACCGCGCAGTACTTGTTCGCGCAGCTTGTCGCGGTCGCGCGCGGTAGCGGAGCGATGGTAGGTGGCGCCGTCGCACTCGACGCCGGCCAGGTAGCGCCCGGCGAGGTCGGGGTGCACCACGCCTAGGTCGATGCGGAACGAAGATGCGCCGATCTGCGTGTGAACCTGCCAGCCCTTGCGGCCCAGCGCAACGGCGACGGCGGCTTCAAAGGGGCTGTCGAAATCGCCTTGGCTACCGTGGTGTGCTTCGGCCAGCGCGCGGGCGCCGCGTTCGGCGAATTCGAGGAAGTGCTTGAGGTCTCGCACGCCGATCGCCTTGGTGCGGGCGAGGTCCATCTGTTCGCCACGCAGGCTGGAGAAAACGCGCAACTCGTGGCGGGCGCGCGTTACTGCGACGTTGAGCCGACGTTCGCCACCATCACGGTTGAGCGGGCCGAAGTTCATCGACAGTGCGCCGCTCATGTCCGGCCCGTAGGTGATGGAGAAGTACATGATGTCGCGCTCGTCACCCTGCACGCTTTCCAGGTTCTTGACGAACACGGGTTCGAGCTCAACCTCGGAGAAGTAGGGTTCCAGGCCTGGATCCTTGCGGCGCTCGGCATCAAGCAGATCTTCGATCAGCCCTTGCTGTTCAGAGTTGAAAGTGACCACGCCGACTGTGAGTCCCGACTGACTGAAACCAGGCGATTTGAGCCGCGCCACGAGATCGGCCACAAGAGCGCGCGCTTCGGGCTGGTTAATGCGGGCGCCACCCTTTTCGTACCGCCCTCCCACAAAGTGGAAGCTCACCGCGCTGTCCTCTGTTACCGGCGACGGGAAAGTGACCAGCCCACCGCCGTAATAGCGGTGGTTACTGAAGGCAATCAGGCTTTCATGGCGGGAACGGTAGTGCCAGGAAAGGTTGCGGGTGGGCAGGCTCGCACCCAAGCATTCGTCGAGGATGCTTTCGAGATCACCCTCAACGTCATCCGAATCGCCTTCGGATGCCTCCGCGCGGCCAAAGAAATTCGTTGGTGGCAGTTGCTTGGGGTCCCCGACCATCACGACTTGCTTACCACGAGCCATGGCGCCTACGGCGTCCCACACAGGGATCTGCGAGGCCTCGTCGAAGATGACGATGTCGAAGCTGGTCGCATTCGCCGAGAGGTATTGGGCGATAGATAGCGGGCTCATCAACAGGCAAGGCGTAAGCCGCAACACCGCCGAGGGAATCTCATCGAGCAACTGACGCAACGGCTTGTGCTGCTTTTTCTTGGTGATCTCGTGACGCAACACGCCCCACTCGCTGTTGCGCTGCACGTTATCGGCTGTTGGCAAGCCGGCGCAGAGCTTGGCGCGAATCCATTGGCGCGTGACCTTCGTGAATTCCTCGTCCAATGCGCGGAATTCGGTGATGCGCCGTTCGTGTTCGGCAGAGACGAAGCGCTTGAGCACTTCGTCCTCATCCACCGCCTCCGCCAGCCACCAACGCGCGTAGTTCACCTCGAAGGCCGCGGGTACGCGGGCGGGTTCAATGTCGCCAGCCTCCACCGCGCCAATAAGTGCGGCCAATCCAGCACTACGCGCTGCCTCCTGGGCGTTGCGCCATGCACACCAAGCGTGCAACCCAGCATGCGCGCTATCCAACTGACGAGCTGAGTCGGCCATCTCGGCAGGTGTCAGTTCAACAAATGCGCGCTTCACCTCTTCAGGCTGAACTGCACTGCCGCTGAAAGCGGCGACGGCAGCGTTGAGCTCTGCGAGTCGCGACAGCATCTGTTGGCAAGCGCTGCCGACAATGCCCCCTTCGTTCAGCTCGTCTGCACGTTCATCCAATACGTGGTGTAACGCTTGGCGCATGGTATTGATTGCCGTCGCGGGAAGGCCTAGCCCAGAGAGCCCCGCGTGCAGCAGCGAATGGAAGCGCAGCGCTTGGGCGATAGCATCTGTATTGGTATCCAGGCCCGCCCACACGCCAGCGCAGTGGGTGGCGATGAGGTTCAGACCAGTCAACCGTGACTCCAGCGCGGCACGCTCTTGCAGATCGGCATGTTCCTTTTGCAGTCGGGGGCCGCAGCGGCCTTCGGCGACGGCATGATGCTCTGCATGAAGGGCGCCGCGGTCTTTCAGTTGCAGGCGTTCTTGCTCGAAGGCAAGCGCCGCACGGAGCAGATCAACATCGGTTTCGTGGCCACGCCAGAGGCCATCGCTGACTTCCGTCAAGGGAGCACAATCGGCAATGCGCCGGTCCAGATCTCGCAAGGCTGTCAGGCGCTTCGCCTCGGCCATCCAACGCTCGCCGCAGTAACCCTCGACCGCCGGGCTCAGCCCATCCAGCGAGTAAGGGCGCTGTGCTCGCGCCGCAAGCAAGGCTGCGTTGGCCTGCAGGGCGCTGCGGGCGTGGTCTGTGCGGGTCTTTTCTCCGGCCCAGAGTCCCTCGACAGCCGCGCCCGGATTCAGCTCGCCCACTTCATCACGCAGGCTCTTGATACGCACCAGTGCTGCCAGGTCTTCAGCAATGCGGGGCTCGTCTGTGCCTTCGATCACGGATTCCAGTGTGGAGCGTACCTTGCGCTTTCCGAGCCACGACATCGGCCAGAAGGCCTTTTCTGCCTTGGCCCAGTCGCGCTGCAGCAGCGTGACGTTGAGCTGTGCAACGCCCGAGCCATACTTCACCGACAAACCTTCGCGCAGTTGTGTGATCTCTTCGATCCGCTGAATACCACCTTGCAGCTCGTCGCTCACGGCAGTCGGCCACGGCACACCCAGCTCGGTATGCATGCCGCGATACTGCGCCAGCAGATCAAGCGCCTGTTGCAGTTGCGATTGCCGCTCGGGAGGCCAGGCTGGGCTCATCCGGGCCGTACGCTCGCGATGCTGCGCCAGAAGATCACCGCCGGCCTTCAGTTCGGCGCAGAGCTCGGCACTTTGCGGCAAGGCGCAGAAACCCCAAGCTTTACCCGCAGACTGTGGCAGCGCTTTGCCGATGACGCCCAGCGATGACCGGACATTGCGATGCAGAACCGGGGCGTCAAACCCCAACTCCTCGCACAATTGATTCGACGCGGCAACGAGATGGTCGCAAGCTTCGCCCAAAGCCTGTGCTGCACGAACCATTTCCTGCTGCCAGCGCGCGGACCAGCCGCTCATGTGTACAGGCGTCAGAGGCCCCGCGGAAAGGTTTTGAGGTCCGACAGCCATGGCGTTGGCTTGAAGTCGACCCGCGATCTCCCGCAGCGCCGCCAATGCGGCTTCGTCATGCTCTCGTGGCGAGGACCAAGAGAAGCGAAGATCCGGGATATCGTCGCCACCCACCACACTGCCAATCGCCCGGTACACCGTCAGACCATTGCGGTGCCTGTGGTGCAGGCGTTCGACGTAAGTCGATAGCTGCTCGCGCACGCGACTGAGTTGCTGGGCCTTCGCTGCCCAGTCGGCTGCATCCTCGCCCCGGGAATCCCAGGACTTTTGCAACTGGGCCAGTACATCAAGCTTTCGGGTTTTGTTGGAGTGGAGTTCGAGACAGAATTCGCCCAGGCCGACTTCGCGAAGACGGCGATAGACAACATCCAGTGCGGCGATCTTCTCAGCCACAAAAAGCACGCGCTTGTCTTCGGCCAGGCATTGGGCGATGAGATTGGCGATGGTCTGGCTCTTCCCGGTACCCGGCGGGCCGATGAGCACGAAGTCTTTGCCTCTGGCTGCAGCCATCACGGCCGAAAGTTGAGAAGAATCGGCTGGCAAGGGACTGAAAACTTGCTGGGGCTTGTAGTCGTGGTCGAGTCGACGTGCGTCGGGAAAGGGCACGGTCGACTGATAGGGCTCGCGGGGCGTATCAATCAGATGAGCCACCACGGGCGACTTACGCAGGTCGTCAGTACGCTCCACCAAGTCCTTCCACATCAGGTATTTGGCGAAGGAGAACATCGACAGCACGACATCTTCGCTGACCTCCCACCCCCGGATATCCTTGATGGCGGCGCGGACGCGCTTCCAGATGCCGGCGATGTCCAACCCGGAGTCATCACACGGCAGATCGCCCTGTGGCACGCCGAGTTCGAGCTGGAAGTCCTGGCGCAGCATCTCGACGAGCGTGGGATTGAAGCGAGGTTCATCATCATGCGCACGAATCGAGAAACCAGATCGGGCACTCTTGCGATCAAGCGTCACCGGAAGGAGGATCAACGGAGCCTTGACGCGGTGGTCCGGCTTATCGGGTCGAGTCCAGACCAGAAAACCCAGGGCAAGGAAGAGCGTGTTGGCTCCGCCTTCCTGCAAGGCATTTCGGGCACCGCGATAGAGATCGACAAGGCGACCATCGAGTTCCTGCTCTTCGAGGCGAATGAAGACCTCTCGGCGCTTCAAGGCGTCTGCTGCGTGGGCCTTGCGCAAGTCTTCCAGGCTGCGGGCCTCGTGTAGCTGCTGACTGCGCGGGTCGCGGCCCTGCATCAGTTCGGGGCTGGCCAACAGCTTGAGTGTCTGGCCTTCGGCCAGCGCGTCCTCCAAGGTCGGGGCGGCGGCATCAAGTTGCAGCGCCTTTTTGCCCTGCTTGAAGTTGAGCAAAGCATTGCGTAGCGACAGGTCGAGC
>JAGQRH010000068.1 GCA_020425605.1 Planctomycetota bacterium
TTCGCTCACCAAGGCCGATGTGTTTGGGGTTAAGTTCGAAAGGAACGTGATCGAAAAGGTAACAACTGAGCTGGCAGAGCTTCTGAGGAAGGATGTCGGTAGGAATGCCCAAACATTCAGCGAAGCGGCTGTGGCGCGTGCCGTGCATAGTGCTGAAGCAATAGTCGGAGCTAATCTCCTTTGGGTGGATGATAATCCTTCGAATAATGCGCGGCTGGTGGAAATCCTAGAGACGTTGCGAATAAGGGTATCAGTTGTCGGATCAACAGAGGAAGCGCTGGCAGCCATGGAGTTGCTTCCGTTTGACGTGGTAGTCAGCGACATCTGGCGGAAAAACGACATCGGCAAGGCCCCGGAATGCGTCAACCTCTTTTGGACAGCTAATTTCCAGATAGCGTAGATTTCTGTACCACTGCTGGCAGGGTTGGGAAGTTGACCGCGGTGCTCACGCCAGCTGCGAGTTCCTCCGGTGTGACGGGGTTGAGCTCAACGCGTTGCGGTGGCGCTGGCGCCTTTGGGTGACCCGCGACGAAGCGTTCGGGGTGACGAGCAAACTGCGCATCAAGCGCGGCTTGCTTGTGCTCGGCGACACGGCGCCAGCGCCCGGTGAAGACCTGTTCGGGGGTGTAGCCAGCGAGACCGCAGTGGTGGTGTGAGAAGTTGTACCAATCGAAGTAGTCGGCGTGCCAGGCAGTGGCATGGGCGGGATGCCGAAAGCGGTCAGGGTAATCGGGCTGGTACTTCTGGGTCTTGAACTGTGCCTCACTGAACGGGTTGTCATTACTCACCCGAGGACGTGAATGGCTGAGCGTAATGCCCAACTCGCCCATGAGGTCGAAGTAGCGGTGAGCGGTCATGGGCGCGCCGCGGTCTTGATGTACGGTGAGGGAGCCTGACGTAATCCGGTAACGCTGTGCCGCCTCGCGCATGAGCTGACGGGCGAGCGCGCTGTTCTCTTTGGCCGAGACCATCCAGGCGAGCACGAAGCGGCTGAACAGGTCGAGCACGACATAGAGGGTGAGGTAGCGATTGCGCAGCTCGGTGGCGAGTTTCGCGTAAGGGTCGGGCCGCGGCGCCCTGGCCGGCTTTCGCCGGCTGGGTTTCCGCGGCCCGCCTTCCGAACCGGACGTGCGACTCTCACCGCATCCGGCTCTCCGTATGTTCATGCCCGTGGCGCCCAGGGCGTGGCTATTCGCGCCCCACGGTAACGATATCGGATGATCGAGACCGCCTGGGGTTTGAACAGGGTGACTCGCCCGGACGCGAGCTGCCAGTTGGGCATCACGCGACGCACGAGCTCCTTCTTACCGATACAGTTGTGACGTTTGTAGAGCCAGCGGAAGACCCGGTGCCACGTGAAGTAGTCCAGGTATCCGAAGGTTCGCGCCGACACGCCGTATCGGAAGTACTCACACCATCCCCGCAGCACGCGGTTCACCGAGTGCAGCAGTTCTCCGAGGGTTCGATGCTTGGCACGGCGAGTCAGCGAGCGCACCTTGGCCGTCACCGAAAGCAGCGCCTTCTTGGACGGATAGGTGTACACGGCCTGCCTGCCGCCCCGACCTCGCCAGCGACGGCGCTGGATGCGCCAACCGAGGAAGTCGAAGCCCTCATCGATGTGGCACACCCTGGTCTTCTCGACCGACAGGGACAGCCCAGTCGGTGCGAGCAGCGTCTCCACCTCGTGCCAGAGCGCTTCGGCATCTTCGCGTTGTCCGTGTACCATCACGACGAAGTCGTCCGCGTAGCGGACGAGTCGCATCGCAGGGACACCGGCGCGACGAAGTTTGGCACGCTGCCAGGTCGGTCCGAGCGCCTCCCATTTGCGGGCGAAGTGCTCGTCGAGTACCGACAAGGCGATATTGGCAAGAAGTGGAGATAGGATGCCACCCTGAGGCGTGCCGGTGATCGTCTCTCGAGCCTTGCCGTCCTCGGTGAGGACGCCGGCTCGAAGAAACGCGCGAATCAGCGCGAGCACTCGCTTGTCTGCGACACGTCTCGCAATGCGGCGCACTAGCGCCACATGATCGATATTGTCGAAGCACGCCTTGATATCGGCCTCGAATACCCATTGGTAGTTTCGAGTCGGCATAGCAAGGAAGCGGATCTCGCTGATCGCGTCCTGAGCGCGACGATTCGGCCGAAAGCCGTACGAACACGGCAGGAAGTCAGCCTCAAAGATCGGCTCGAGCACCAGCGTCAAGGATGCCTGCACGACACGATCGGCAGCGGTCGGAATACCGAGGCGACGAACTTTGCCGCCGGCCTTCGGTATCGACTTCTCCCGGACCCGGGTCGGCGTGAAGCATCGAGCCTTGAGAGCGTCTCTCAGCTCGGCGAGAAACGCCGCTGGGCAGTCGATGGCATTGGGAGCAATCCCATCGACACCGGCGGCGCGCCCGCCCTTGTTGCCTCGCACCCGGTGCCACGCGGTTGCGAGGAATGCCGGGTCATAGACGAGGTTGAACAAATCATCGAAGCAACGGCGCGGATCGGCCGTTGCCCATTGGTGCAGCTTGGTCTGCATCGCGTGTACCCGCGCCCCGGCGGTTTCCCGATCGGGCCACGGTGCGCCGGTATTCACCAGCGGCCTCCGCGTGATGCTGATTCGCCGCGAACACACTGGAGCCCTTTGCCATGTACGCGGCTTTCCCGCGCTCGGACTACTACGGCTCCTCCGCCCCACACTGGCAGCATCGGCTGGCAACGAGCGTTCCCTTCGCCGCGAGCGACGGTCGGGACTGCCGGTATGGTTCCCACGTTCACTTCCTGCCGTTCACAAGGTGAGGTGTCCCGCTATGCCCCTGCAGCCTCGCTGTCGCTACGCCGCAGGCATTCACGACAGCCTCCCGGTCGGCGACATACTAACCGACGAGGGAGTTCGCCACGGCGAGCCGTGGCTGCGCGCTGCTACCCAGCCCAGATCCGCTAGGTTGGAGCTGGTGGCACTCTCTTGAGGGGCTTTACGCCACGGGTTCACTCTCGTTACACCTGCCTCGTTTGCTCGCCGGACCTGCGGCATCTAGCGGTGCTACCGCATCCCGGCTTTGTCAGGGCTGCTTGCCACCCTTGCCGGCGTTCCCCGGTTCAGGCTGCCCTCAGCTTGTACCCGGCTGCTGCGACAGCCGGACCGC
Organism: Planctomycetota bacterium; assembly: GCA_020425605.1. GTDB lineage: Bacteria > Planctomycetota > UBA8742 > UBA2392 > UBA2392 > JACKID01. Next base: position 3,135 of record JAGQRH010000068.1, read on the forward strand.
GACGGTCTCACACCGTCGCACGGCCAGAAAGCGCCTCGTGGCGCTCGCAGTCCCATGTCCAGACCTGGTTGGGCGCGGTGGCGACCAGACGCGGTTTGACATGGTGTTGTGCCGGACGTTGCGCACGGCGGTCGGCGCTCTGTCCGTGGTCACGCAGGATGCGATGCATTGTGCTGACCGAGCATAGATATTCCCCTTGCTCGAGCAGCTGCTGATAGACCTCGCGCGGCGGCTGGTCGTGAAAGGGCTCGCTGTTGAGCCGTTCGTAGACCGCGTTGCGCTCCTCGGCGCTGAGCGCGCGCGGCTGCACGGCGTGCTTGCGTGAACGGATGGACTCACTACTGGCGTGCCGCGCCTGGGCACGGCGCGCATAGACACTGCTGCGGTTGAGCGACAATGCCGAGCACGCTGCGGATAACGGGATCGAGCGCGGACAATCTTCGAGAGCGGCGATCATGACTCGTCTCCGTTCTCGCTCAACTCCAGCATCTTCAAGGCTTTTTTTTGCAGAGCCAGACAACCATTCGCGATCTCGAGCTTACGCTGCAGCCGCGCATTCTCTACGCGCAGCTTCTCCAATTCGCGTTGCTCCGGACTCATCCTCGGCGCGGGCCCGGGGCTGGTCTTGTTCAGCCCCTGTGCGCCGTGTTCGGCCAGTTCACGCCGCCAGCTTTGCAGCTGGCTGCTGTAGAGCTTCTCGCGTCGCAGCAACGCGCCGAGCTCACCGCGTTGACATTGATCGGCCTCGGCGATGATCCGCAGCTTGTACTCCAGCGTCAGCTGACGGCGTGTGCGCTTCTCCAAGGCGGGCTCCGGGGTCACCTGCGTGGGCGGTAGGGACATCGATTCGGGCTTCGGCATCGCTTTAGATCCTCGTGCTCCGCCCTGAGATTTCTACTGTAACTTCTTCAGTGGCTGTCCACTGGCAGGTTGACACATAGGGCAGGCCTTGCGCCGACTCGCTCTTGCGGGCACGCGCTACGCCCATGCACAGTGCGACACCCTGCGCCTTCGCTTGCTGAAACTCGGGGCACGGGTGCGCATCACGGTCCGCAACGTGTGGGTCTCACTGTCGCAAAGCTATCCGGACCGGGCGCTGTTCCTGCTCGCGCACCATCGTTTGCTCAGGCCACCGGCGCCGACCTGAGTCGATGCGCACTGGTAAACCCTATTCCCCGACTCCGCAGCGCTGCTGCGCCGATAGCACATGCGTCCGTGCCGGCAAATCCGTTCCTAATTGACCTGCGCCGGCGCGGCCGGCGAAGCTTGATCGCGTAGATCAACGCTGCTCAAGCACGATCGCGTCCCGGGCGTCTCGGATCTGCGCGATCAGGGCCGTTCGCGTCGGGGCTTGAGAAAGACGGGCTAAGGGAGAACGAACTGAATATAGCGCTTCCAAGCCTTCAATCGACGCCCCGCGAGTTTCAATTATCTAGGTGATCTCAGCTTCGTCCAGTTTTCAATTATGGATGGAAGTTGACCGGCTTGACGAGAGGCGCTATTCATGAACTTACGAAACTTTTGTCCTCTGAACCATAGGTGTCGGAGGTTACTTCATTTCCCGTCACGATTCTGGATGTGAACCTTGGCTTGTTCAGGCATAACGCTCTGGTATAGCTCGTCAATCTCCTTTGGCTTGGTGATCATTTCGTCGGCGATAAGATTGAGAGCCTGAAACATTTTCAGGGCAACTTCCTCATTGTCATCAAAATCAATAATGCCCGGATGCACCGCATTGTTTCCAACTACTCGTAAAAGGTCTAACGCTTGCTGAATCTTAAC
>JAGQRH010000069.1 GCA_020425605.1 Planctomycetota bacterium
GGTTGCGAGGCATAACCACGGCGAGGCGGTTGGCGGCGTAATTGCAGAAAGATGCAGGTTGTCTGCTGGAAACTCTGCATTGGTATCCCGCCTTGCCGAATCCCGACCCAGTTCCTCCAGGCACGGCAGTCGACTGCGTCAGAAGATGCCGAAATCGGTGCGCCCGGACGTCTCCACTTTCACGACGAACTTTGATGATGAGAAGCGGCGCGCCGTTGTCGCGGATCATTGAAAGGGGAGATCTTGGGTGTCCTGCTTCCGCCGACCGAAGGTCGCCAAGCAGCAGTCGGCAGCGGCCTGAGACGCAACAGCAAGTGCAAGTGCGGCAAGCAGAAGCGACCACAGGAGAAAGCAGAGCCCATCGGAGTGCCACTCTTCCCGGATGAAGCGACACGGTCAACCGTCTCTGGCAACAAGCCCGTTCACGGGACAAGCGCACTTACCGCGTGTGGGTGTTAGGGCCGCCAGAGCCGTATGTCATCCCGGCGCGGTGCACTTCAAAACGCACCACCAAGACGCCGTATACGTGTCCGAGTACCGATCCGCTTCAGCACTGAAGAGCAGGTTCATCGAAGAAGGCAGCAGAGAAAACACACCTGATCACAGCGAGTCCGGGAGTCCAGCCTGGGTTTCCAGGAAGGCGTCGTTTGCGCCAAAAACTGCATCAGACCTCCGAAAAGCTAAGCCAAAAGAAAGTGCAGTTTGAGGTTGACCGGGGGCGTCCATACGTGTCCATTGTTGTTCGCCGGTCCGCATCAGAACCGGCGCTGTCCGCCGCCGTAATCGCCGATGTCGCAATGGCCGGAAAAGGTCGTGCCGCCTTCGATGGATATCCGACCGGAGCGACGGTCGACCGTGAGCTTCGGTTTGTTCATGCCGTTGAGCCGATAGCTGGCGGTGATCCGTTCCGGCCCCACCTGCAGGTTGTCGAGCTCCCACCAGCCATGGTCGCCACGGGAGTTGATAGGCGGGACGAGAGGTGCCCCGAGGTGGATGCGGCCGTGGTCGCCGTACAGCTCAAGCTGGACGTCGCTGCTGAAATCCTCCGTCGTCGCCCGCACGCTATCGGACGCGCGCCACTTGTTCTTGTCGTCGTCCCAGGCATAGCGCGTCTCGGCTTTGAGCGTGGGCCGGGTGCCGCCGCCGTAGCAAACCAGGACCAGGGAGCTGGGGTCACGCTCGGAGGTGGCTGAGGCAAGCGCCGATGCGCTTCCGGACTGGCCGCAATTCTCCACCGGCACGGACTGGATCGAGGCATAGCTTCCGTCGACGGTGGAGACGGAGATGCACTGCCGCCGCTTTTCGCTCCACCAGAAAGTGAAGCGCTGGTCACGCACCACGTTCGAGTCGCGCTGCTCGTAACCTCGGGAAAGAAGCTGGGTTTCTCCGCCTGCACCACGCGCGTCGATGAGATCGGCGACGTCCGGCGGAGTTCCGGCGGCTGCCGTGAACGTGGCCGAGGCCAGCAGCAGGAAGCAGGTGGGACGGCGGTGCATCTTCATGGCGGATCTCCGGTCCGGACGGCGTTGGGCAATCAGGGTGAAGGCAGGGGAATGTTAGTCCGAGCTCGTCGAGGCAGCGTGAAGACGGAAGGCGCTGCCTGGCCCCTGTGGGAGGGCGTCGCTCGGGGCTTGGGCACGTCCCCGTGTCCCGCGGGGCCATCAGCCGGACGCGCGCTTCCTACCCGGGCGCTATGCAGTCCTGCGGCTCGTCAGGATTCCCGCTCCCTGACGACGTCAGGACATGGCCGATCCCTGCATTCACCACCGATCCGACCAGCAGCACCAGGGTGGCAGCGACCAGGCTGCGCCACCGGCCAAGGGATGCCGATGACCTGAGCCAGGCGGCCTGGGTGACCCAGAACCACAGGACGAAGGCCAGGGAGAGAAAGGTAGCCACCAGCAGTGACCAGGTCTGGCCAAGGTCAATCAGCGTCAAGGAGATGGACGTCGCGAGCGCGAAGGGCGCCACCAGGTAGCACTGCTCGTAGAACGGCATGCGCAGGGTCTCGCGGTTCACCGGCTTGCGCAGGCACAGGAGCAGGTAGACCGACCCCGCCAGGGACCAAACCCCGAAGGCGATGGTCCTGTAGAGCAGGAGATTCTGCTCGGAGGACAAGACCATGCCTCCGAGGCCCGACTCGACTTTGGTATCAGGACTGCGCACGGCCAGGTCTATGAAATGCGATATGAGCACGCAAAGGATCAGCAGCAGCGGAGGGCTGAGTGCGTCGCTGAAGCGAGCTTCGCTTTCCGACCCGAGCTCCTGGCGGGCATAGGCGGTCATCCGCCCCGGGGATACGACGATGCGCAGGAGCGTGCGCGGCAGCAGGACAAGCCAGGTAAGCGCCTCGTAGACGAACTCCTCGAACGACTTGAGGATCTTCAGGAAGTCCATTGACCCAGCCCGCCCCATGACCGCCCCGTACCCGGGGTATTCCCCGGAAGTCTGCATGAGTGCATGCTTGATTGCAGCCTGCAATCACGCATAGACCTCCATGACCCCCATCGGCATGAAGAACGCACCCGACTTCCCATTTTACTCCGGAACGCCGGTTGGCTTGTCGGGCCACCAATGGCTGGTGCTGCTGGGTGGGGTCATCCTCGGCTTCCTGCTGCTGGTTTCACCCTGGACGAAACCCGCGCAGCCGTGGGGCCACTGGGTCCCCGCGCTGCTTTTCTGCATCGTGCCACTGGCCGCCCTTGCCTTGGTCGCCGGCCGCCACTGGACCGCCCTTTTCCGCCGGCCCCGGATCCGAGACCTGGCCCTGATGGTGGGCATTGCAGCACTGAACCTGGCGGTTACGCTCTCGATCGGTGCACTTTTCGCGGGTGCAGGCGAAGGTTCGTCCAATCCGATGTTCCAGTCCCTGGGCGAGGCTAATGCCGGCACCCGCGCATCCGTCCTGGCCTCGATGGTCCCGCAGCTACTGGGCGAGGAGCTGCTGACGATCCTGCCGTTTCTGGCGCTCCTGTGGTTGCTGGTCGCACGGCTCAAGACCAGCCGCCGCACGGCAATCGTGCTGGCGTGGGCACTCTCCGCCATCCCCTTCGCACTCGCACACCTGCCGACCTACGAGTGGAACCTGCTCCAGTGCCTCGCAATCATCGGCACGGCTCGCCTGGTACTCAGCCTTGGCTACCTGCTATCACGCAACCTGTGGGTATCGACCGGCGCGCACGTGATCAATGACTGGGCCCTGTTCGGCGTCGCGCTGTGGCTGGGGTCGCTGGCGAGCTAGCACTCGATCCGATCGGCGCCTGGAGGTACAGCGGCATTCAGCGTCATGCCTCGGCGCCGGTGTCACCGCCCTGCACCGGTCGGCATCAACGAGGACACCCAAAAACTGCTGACGGGTCTGTCGGTGAGTCGGGTCGCTGGGGACCGGCCCGAGGTCTCGGCAGCCAGCCGTTTGAACGCCCAGGCTTCTGGGTGTCCAAACCTGTCATCCAAACCTGTCAAGAGATGGGTAAAGAGATGGGTAAACGAGGACACCCAGGATTCTCGCGCGTCGCCGGCAAACGAGGGACGCCGAACGAGGACACCGTCCGCCGAACGAGGACACCCAGATTCTAACGAGGATTCTAACGAGGACACCCCGGGTCCTTACCCGTCGCCATCGCTGTGAACAAGCGGAATCAGTCATTGCAAGCACAGAGGCTGGACACCCAGAAGCGCCAGGACGAATCTGGCAGAACATTGAAGGGGGAGTTCCTCTACTTGGTAAGGCGTAGCGAGCCGCCGAGGCACCGAGTCGTGGGTGGGGGCTGGTAAGGGAGACTTGGACACCCATTTTGCAGGATTTTTCCTACAGACGCTGGCGTCGGTTTCCGACTGACAAGCGGTAGAGCGGGGGTGAATGATCTGTCCCATGACTTACGCCCGCTCGATTCTGATTCCCACCGGCTCGGCCGGAACATTCCACTGCGTATCGCGCTGCGTGCGTCGGGCATTTCTGTGCGGCGAGGATCGATTGACGGGTCGCTCGTTTGAGCACCGCCGGCAATGGGTTGAGGATCGTATCCATCAACTGGCGGACATCTTTGGTGTCGCAGTCTGGGGCTATGCAGTGATGAGCAACCATCTGCACGTGGTCGTGGAGACCTTGCCGCAGGCCGTGGCGCGTTGGTCAGCTGACGAGGTCGCGGCGCGCTGGATGCGCCTGTTTCCTCGGCGGGATCAGAATGATGAAGTTCGGGTCAAGGCGTTAGCTGGCAATGACGAACGAATCAAGGTCTTGCGCAAGCGCTTGTCCGACCTCTCATGGTTCATGCGTTGCCTGTCAGAACCCATCGCACGAGCGGCAAATCGCGAAGATGTCTGCAAGGGGCGGTTCTGGGAAGGCCGATTCAAGTGTCAGGTATTGCTGGATGAAAGCGCGGTGCTGGCGGCGATGGCCTATGTCGATCTGAATCCGGTGCGGGCCAAGCTCTGCGACACCTTGGAGGCATCGGCGCACACCAGTGCGGTCAAGCGCCTGACCGCAATCGAGCAGGAATCCACGGCGGCCGAGTTGCCGCTGGCGCCGATCGCCGGCCTTCGCGGCTTTGGCGTGCTGCGCATGACGCAGATCGAGTATCTGCGTCTGGTCGATTACACCGGCCGCCAGATCCGCGCCGACAAGCGCGGAGCCATCGAAGGCCCCGTGCCCGCCGTGCTGCGGCGCATGGGCTATCGCCCGGAAAAC